>JBHEOT010000014.1:45598-54135 GCA_046260675.1 Trueperaceae bacterium
CCTTCGGGTACCGCGCCGCCTTCGTGCTGACCGCCGTCCTGCTCGCGGTGGCCGGCGTGTTGGTCAGCACGCTCGTGCGCGAGTCGTTCGTCCCCCAACCGCGCACCGAACGGAGCATGCTCGGCGGTATGGGGGCCGCGTTCGCGCACGTGCTGCGCGCGCCCGGCGTGGGCGTGGTGTTCGTGGTGCGCTTCTCGGCCTGGATGGGGCGCACGATGATCGTGCCGTTCCTGCCGCTCTTCGTGACCGGTCTGATGGCGGGCGCCGCGACGTCGGGGATCGTCACCGGGATGGCGATCGGCGCCGCATCGGCCGCCGGCACGTTCACGTCGATCGCGCTGGGCAAGCTGGGCGACCGCATCGGCCACCGACCGATCCTGATCGCGGGCTCGTTCGCGACCGCGATCGTGTACGTGCCGATCGCCTTCGTCGACTCGGCCTGGCAGCTGGTGGCGCTCTACGCGCTGACCGGCGCCACGATCGGCGGCGTGCTGCCGGCGATCTCGGCGATGCTCGCGCAGCTGACCGACCGGGGCGAAGCCGGGAGCGTCTACGGCCTGGACAACGCGATCGTGGCGACCGCTCGGGCGGTGTCGCCCGTGGTGGGCGGAGCGCTCGTCGCCGCGGTCGTCGTCGGCCGGCAGCCGGTCGGCGCCGATTACGCGGTGGTGTTCTTGGCGGCAGCAGCGCTCTTCGCGATCACCGGGCTGCTGGCCGCATGGCGGATCCCGCGCCGCCCGCCGACGACCGCTTCGGGCAGCGAAGCCGGGTAGACTATCGGCGTCACCAGGGGTGCCCCCGCGAAGCGCGAGGGCTGAGAGACACCCTAGGAACCTGAACCCGGTCGTGCGGGCGGAGGGAGCGTGACGTGAACGACCCCTCCTCGACGTGCCCGACCGCAGGTCCCCCTCCCGGTGACGGAAGGATGGTCCCCTATGCGCCTCAAGCGCGTCCTGCCACTTCTCGTCCTCGCGCTCCTGTGCTCGCCTGCCTTCGCCCAGCGCGTGGTGCTGATGACCCACGACAGCTTCGCGGTATCGCGCGACGTCCTCGACGCCTTCACCGAAGAGACGGGCATCGAGGTGGTGCTGCTGCAGGCCGGCGACGCCGGCGCAGCGCTGAACCGCGCCGCGCTCACCCGCGCTCGCCCCGTCGCCGACGTGCTGTTCGGCGTCGACGAGGGTTTGCTCGCCCGCGCCCGCGCCGCCGACGTCTTCGAGCCGTACCGCAGCCCGGAGCTCGAAGCGGTCGCCCCCGCTTACCGGGTGGCCGCCGACGACCTGGCCACCCCCGTCACCGCCGGCTTCGTCGGCTTCAACCTCGACCGCGGCTGGTTCGAAGCCACCGGCACACCGTTCCCGACGTCGCTGGCCGACCTCACCGACCCCCGCTGGGCGGGCCTCACCGTCGTGACCGACCCGGCGACCTCGAGCCCGGGGCTCTCGCTGCTGCTCGGCACGATCGGCGCGTTGGGCGAGGACGCCGCCTTCGACTGGTGGGCGGCGCTGCGCGCCAACGGGCTCGCGGTGCGCGCCGGATGGAGCGACGCGTACTACGCGGACTTCACCCGATACGGGGGCGACCGACCGATCGTCCTGTCGTACGCCAGCAGCCCGGCCGCCGAGGTGCTGTTCTCGGAAGAAGCGATCGACCCGGACGCGCCGCCGACGGTCAACCTGCGGTGCACCGGGTGCAGCGTGCGTCAAGTCGAGACGGCCGGCGTGTTGCAGGGCGCCGCCGACCCCGAGGCCGCGCGCCGACTGATCGACTTCCTGCTGCAAGCGCCGTTCCAAGCGGACGTGCCGCTGTCGATGTTCGTCTACCCGGTGCGCGCAGGGGTGGCGCTGCCCGAAGCCTTCGAGCGCTACGCGGACGTGCCGGGCACCGAAGAGCTCATGCCGCTCCCCGCGAACCTCGACGGGGCGACCGTGGACGCCTGGATCGCGCGCTGGACCGAGGTGGTGCTCGGCGGGCGCTGAGTCGCCCTCAGGCGCGAGCGCCGGTGAGCCCGCGCAGCGCCGCCACGAACCAGCGCGCGACGTCGTCGGGCGAGCGGTCGTAGAAGGCGGCCCAGGCCGCGGCCGTGTCGACGTCGTAGCGATCTGCCGCGGCCTGACGCGCCCCCTCGGCGTCGGCCGCGGCGTGGCTCGCGGCGTCGAGCCACGCGCGCCGCACGGCGTGGCCCACGAGCACGTCCACCACCAGGTCGCCGTCGACGCGGAACGCTGGGTCGGCGGCCACGACCGCGGCGAGGGTCTCGAGCGCCTCGACCGTCAGGTGCCGGTACTCGGGCGAGGGTACGCGCTGGAGCAGGTGCTCGACGCGCAGCGCGAAGGTCTTCTCCCCCGCCGTGGTGCTCGCTCGCGAGGCCCCCGCGTCGAGCCGGTTGCGGCGGTCGAGCTTGTCGCCGATCACGACCCCGCGCGCGTGCCCGAGCAGCTCCCACACCCGCGCGAAGAACCCCGCCGGCACGCGCGTGAGCGCCCCCTCGCGCTGGCGCCAGCGCCACCATCCGTCGGTGGGGACCGGGGCGGTGGGCTCGACGATCGGCTGCCACGCCACCGCGCCCGAGGCGAGCACCAGCCGCTCGCGCCGGCGCAGCCGCGTCCGAAGGTCGTCGCCGCTGGTCAGGACCGCGTCGAGGCGCAGCGCCAGCGCGGCCGGTGACGTGCGCGCGAGCAGGTCGTAGCCCTCATCCGGGGTGACCTCGACCTCGGCGGCAATCTGGCTCGCCATCAGCGCGAGCAGGGCGCCGACCCGCAGCGTCAGCACGCCGCGGAAGCGCGCCGGGTCGGCGCGCACCAGGTCCGCGAGCGCGACCACCACCTCCTGGGTGAGCGCGCGGTCGCGAACGTCGCCGGGGCCGGGGGCGCGCAGCCGCGCGGCGAGCTCGTCGAGCGGCAGCGGCCGCACCACGGTCGCCTCCTCGCGCCACCCCTTGCCGAGCACGACCGCCTTCTGCGCCACGAGCAGCTCGTCGAGGGCGTCGACGAACGCCGGGTCGAGCCGCTCGAGCAAGCCCGCGACCGTGCGCACGACGCTCCAGGCGCGGCGCTCGCCCGCCACCACGTCGACCTCCTCGAGCAGCGCGCGGACGCTCGCCGTGGCGCCGCCGATCAGCGGCACGTCGGCGTCCAGGCCCGAGCGCCGCGCCAGTTCGCTCAGGACCGCCACCTGGTCCTCGAGGTCCTCGCTCGCAGCGAGGCGCGCGGCGAGCGGAGCGTCGTCCGCCAGCTCGATCGCGAGCGCGGCGTCCACGGGAAGCGGGCCGCCGAGTCCGACGCTGCGCAATCGCCGCACCGGCACCGTCCGCGGGCGCGCTTCGGCGTCGTCGCGCCAATCGCCGAGGTCGTCGATGCGCTCGAACGTCGCGCCCGGCAGGAGCGTCGCCAGCGCCCCCAGCCGCACCGGCACGCCGTCGACCGCGCCGTCCGCGAGCTCGAGCGCGAGGTCGCGCAGCGCCTCGGCGCCGGGGCCCAGGTGCTCGTGCGTGAGGAGCAGCGTCAACGTCGGCCGGCCCGGACCGCGGGCGT
Source organism: Trueperaceae bacterium (assembly GCA_046260675.1). GTDB lineage: Bacteria > Deinococcota > Deinococci > Deinococcales > Trueperaceae > JAABTL01. The sequence goes on from JBHEOT010000014.1 coordinate 49,132, forward strand.
GGCGATGGAGGTACGCGAGCTCGGCGCGGGTGCGGTGCGCGAGCACGGCCGGTTCGCGCGAGCGCAGCGACCAGCGGGCGTCGGCGTACGTGGGCAGGAACACGTAGGGCTCGCCGTGCAGACGGTACCCGCGCGCCGTGGCCAGTCCCCCCGGGCGCCGCGCCGGGCGGCCGGTCAGCCCGAGCTCGCGCGACGCCCCGACGCGGCCCAACGCCTCCATGAGGGCCTTGGCGCGCCGGACCCGAACTGGCGCGACTTGATCCGGAGTCTGGAGCGCGACGCCCTGGTCGGCGAAGGCGGCCTGCACCTCGGCGTCTTCCGCGAGGAGCACCACCTGGACCACCGGGCGGCGCGGGCGCTGCACGCCCAGGTGGCGTCCGAGCGGGTCGAGGTCGGCGGGTGCCAGGAGCCCCTCGGCGAGGAGCTCGGCGAGCACCCACAGGCTCTGCGCCCACACCAGCGGCACGTTGTCGTTCGGGACCCGCGGCCGGGTGCCGGGCGCGGCCCGCTCGGCGGACTCGTCGGCGTCGGGGACCCGGTAGACCTCGGGCAGCAGCGCCAACCCGTCGCGCGCCACCGCCAGCTCGGCGAGGCGCGCGCGGTGGTGGGCGCCCGCTTCGACGTCGCCCCGGAAGGTCGCGTCGAGCGCCAGGTACGCGTCGAAGAGCGGCCATTCGGCCTCGATGCCGGCGAAGCGCGCGAGCTCCTCGTGCTCGTAGTGGAGCCGCGTCGGGTCCTCCGCCGGCGTCTGGTGGCCGTCGCGCAGGAAGCGCTTGGTGCCCCAACGGCCGCCGAGCTTCGCCTGCACGTTCTCGCGGGTGCGCGCGACCAGATCGGGGTCGTCGACCGCGAAGGCGGGGAAGCCGATCGCCGAGAGCAGTGCGGCGTCGACCTCCTTGGAGGCCGACTCGCGCGGCAGCATCGCCTCGAGCACCACCCGGGCGCGGGCGACGTCGTCGGGGACGACGTGGATCACGGAGCGCTGCGAGCCGGCGGCGCCGTAGAGGTCGAACCCGTCGAGCGCTTCGAGCGCCGCCTTGGCGAGCGCCACCGAGCTGGCGTTCAGCTCGGGGCGGCCGTGGTTGGTCTTGTCGCCGCGCTCCCAGATCCCGTAGTCGGGGGTTCGGTACGCGCGCCCGACGTAGTGCACGAGGTTCTGGACGAAGCGCACTTCGACCTCGCTCTGGACGATCGGCAGCCCCGAAGCGGTCACCTGCGCGAGCTGCAGCAGAAAGAGCGACGTGGCGTCGATCTGCAGGTGCCCCCACGCCGCGTCGCCCACGACCGCCAGCCCGCTCGCCGTGCCGTACTTGGCGTGCAGCGCGTCGCGCGGGTCCTGAGTGCGCTTGAAGGCCTCGACCTTGTGTGCTTGGCGCATCATCGCGCCGAGGAGCCCCCGGAACCCACGCACCACGGCATATTCGAGCTCGTACCGGCGTTCGGCGTCGGCGTCGCGGCGCCGGTAGGCGAGCGCCAGCCCCCAAGGCGCCATCAGGCCGTAGACCACGTCGCGCACCCAGGCGTCCGTGTAGTCGCCGTGCGCGTTGACCGCGGTGCCCGCGGGCAGCAAGCCGGTGATCGGGTGCTGCCGCGCCAGGATCACGCGGCGGACTTGGTCGTGGAGGCGCTCGAGGGGGTCCATGGCTAGGGGCCGGCGGCACGGGGCGCTCGGGCCGGGCGCGATGCTAGCACGGGGCTCCGACGCGCTCGGCAGCGACGTACGCTGGAGCCGTGCGCGCCCCTCCCCTCGCCCACGTCGCCGGTGTGCTCGCCGCCGTCGCGCTCGCGCTCGGCGTCGCCCTCCCGCTGGCCGCGCTCGCAGGGCGCACGTTGGACGCGGCGGCGTTCGCCACGTGGGGGGACCCGAACGTCTGGGGGTTGGTGGGCCGCACGACGCTGCAGGCCGCAGCGTCCACGGTGGCGGCCGCGCTGCTCGGCCTCCCGGCCGCTTGGGCGCTCGCCCGGCCGGACCTGCCGCTGCGCGGCTTCTGGCGAGCGCTGTTCGTGGTGCCGTTCGTCCTGCCTTCGCTCGTCGCCGGGGTGGCCGTGCTCGCCTGGGTTGGGCCGCGAGGCGTGCTCGGGATCGATGGCCGCGACACCTGGTGGGTGCTCGTGCTGGCGCACGCCTTCTACAACGCGGGCTTGGTGGCGCGGATCGTGGGCGGCCACCTCGCCGGCGCGGGCGCACGCCTGCGCGACGCCGCCGCCGTGCTCGGCGCCGGCGCCTGGCGGCGATTCCTGCGGGTCACGCTCCCGACCGCCGCGCCGGCGCTCGTCGCCGCGTCGGCGCTGACCTTCCTGTTCTGCTTCACCTCCTTCGGCGTGATTTTGGTGCTCGCCCCCGCGCCGCGCTTCGGCACCTTGGAGGTGGCCATCTACCGCGAGGTGGCGCGCAGCTTCGATCTCGGCGCCGCCTCGGCGCTGGCGTTGCTGCAGCTCGCGATCGTGCTCGCGCTGGCGGTGCCCTACCTGCGCGCGAACGCCCGCCTCGCCGGGTCGGTCGAGCGCCAGGCGGCGACCGGCCCGCGGCCGGGGCGCGCATGGGCGCTCTTGGCCGTCGCGCCCGCGGGCTTGCTCGTGGTCGCCCCGCTCGCCGCGCTCGTGGCGTTGGCGCTGAACCCGCCGGGCGGCGCGTCGATCGCCGGCGCCTGGACGGCGCTCCTCGAGCCGTCCGCCAGGATCGGCTTGACCGACGCGCCCACGGCGTTGGCGAACTCGCTGCGCTTCGCCGGGCTCGCGACGCTGCTGGCGCTGCTGCTCGGGGGCGCGGTCGCGCTCGCCGTCGTGCGCGGCGGTTGGCGCTGGCTCGACGCCGCCGGCTTGGCGCCGTGGGCGGTGAGCGCGGTGACCCTCGGGCTCGGCCTGCTCCTGGTCGCGCCCGGCTTGGCGTCGAGCGCGTGGGGCGTGCCGCTCGCCCACGCGCTGTTGGCGACGCCGCTCGTGGCGCGCGTGGCGGCCACCGCGCTGCAGTCGGTGCCCGACGGATGGCGGGCGGCCGCCGCGACCCTCGGCGCGTCGCCGGCGCGGGCGCTCTGGCGACTCGACCTGCCGCTCACGCGCGCGGCGTGGGCGACCGCAGCTGCGTACGCCGCGGCGACCTCGCTCGGCGAGTTCGGCGCCGCGCTGCTGCTGCGGCGTCCCGAGACGACGACGCTGCCGGTCGCGATCGCGGAGCGGCTGGGCCGACCCGGCGCCGGGTCGTACGCCGAGGCGCTGCTGCTCGCCCTGATCCTCGCGGCGCTGATCGCCGTGGTCGTCGGCGGGGTCGACGCGCTCGGGCGTCGGCGCGGTCCGGACCCGTTCTGAACGGTCGTGGCCACGGTACGCTCGGACTCCATGCCCTCGGCGACGAACGCCCTCGAACTGCGCGACGTCGGCGTCCGCTACGGCGCCGTTCGGGCCCTCGAAGGGATCGACCTGACGCTCGCGCGCGGCGAGGTGGTGGCGCTCGTGGGTCCCTCGGGCTGCGGCAAGACCAGCCTGCTGCGCGCGGTGGCCGGGCTGGCGCCCACCTCCGGCAGCGTGGCCGCGAACGGCACCGACCTGAAGGCGCTGCCCACCCACCGACGCGGGGTCGGCGTCGTGTTCCAGGACCACGCGCTCTTCCCCCATCTCGACGTCGCCGGCAACGTCGCCTTCGGCCTGGTCGAGGCGCGCGTGCCCGCAAACGAGCGCCGCGCGCGGGTTCGCGCCTGGCTCGAGCGCGTCGGCCTGGCGTCCCGGATGGACGCCCGGGTCGACGCGCTCTCGGGGGGCGAGCGCCAGCGGATCGCGCTCGCCCGCGCGCTCGCGCCCGAGCCGGCGCTCGTGCTCCTCGACGAGCCCTTCGCCAGCCTCGACCCCGGTTTGCGCGGCCGCTTGTCGCGCGAGGTCGCGGCGCTGCTCCGCGCCGACGGCACCGCGGCGCTCTTCGTCACCCACGACCTGGACGAGGCGCTCGAGGTGGGCGACCGGGTGGGGGTGCTGCGGGCGGGGCGGCTCGTGCAGGTCGCCGCGCCGGCGCCGTTGATCGACGCGCCCACCGACCCGTGGACGGCGCGGTTCCTGGGGCACGCGAACGTCTGGACCGGCGCGTCGACCGCGCATCTCCCCGGGGCGCCCGTCGCGGCGCTGCTGCACGAAGGCCGGGTGCGCTGGTCGGCGGAGCCGGCCGTCGACTCGACCCCGGCGCGCGTCGCGGCGGTGGCGCGCCGGCGCGAAGGGTGGCGGCTCACGCTCGACGTGCCGGCATGGGGCGTCGCCGTCGAGTGGTCGGCGGCGCCGCGCGAGTTCGTTGGCGGCCGCCCCCCCGCGGTCGGGCAGGCGGGCCACCTGACGGCGCCCGCCGAGGCCTGGACGGTCTGGACCGAGAGCGAAAGGGACGACGCATGAGGGCGGTCGTCCTCGTGGGCGGCGCGGTGATCGCCACGGCCACGCTGCGCGCCCGTCTGGTCGGATGCGACCTGGTGATCGCCGCGGACGGCGGTCTGCGCCACGCCGCGGCGCTCGGGCTCGTTCCCGACCTGCTGGTCGGCGACCTCGACTCGGTGGACGCAGCGGTACTCGCGGCCCACCCGGGCCTCGAGAGCGAGCGCCACCCGACCGACAAGGACGCGCTCGACCTCGAGCTGGCGCTCGACGCCGCCGCGGCCCGCGGCGCGGGGCGGATCACGGTCGTCGGCGGGCTGAGCGGCCGCCTCGACCAGACGCTGGCCACCGTCCTGGTGGTGCAGGCGCGCCACGCGGCCAGCGCGGCGGCGCGCGAGCGCATCGAGGCGGCCGTCGCGCGCCTCGGCTACCGTCGCAACGACGTCGCCCGCGGGCTCGTCACGGGCCGCAGCGGCCTCGTCGGCGTCGTCCTCCCCGACCTGATCGGCCCGGTCTACGCCCACATGGCGCGCGGCATCGAGGACGTCCTCGACGAGCACGGCATGCACGCCATGCTGGTGACCGACCACCTCGAGCCCGAAGCCGAGCGCCGCGCGGTCGAACTCCTGCGCGCGCGCCAGGTCGACGGGTTGGTGC
>JBHEOT010000140.1:0-2444 GCA_046260675.1 Trueperaceae bacterium
AGGTCGTACACGTCCTTCATGCGCGAGGTGGCGAGCCCGAGGCTCGACAGTGCTTCGAGCTTCTCGGCCACCACGGTCGCCAACGGGTACCCATGCAGGCGTGGTTCGGGGGCGTCGAGCAGTGTCGGGAACGTGACCCACTCAGGCTCCGGTGTGATGACGTCGCCGAACCCGACGTCCACCTGGAGTCGAACCCGGGCCGTGCCGAGGTGCGCGACGAGGCGCACGCGCTGGCCACCATGCGTCGCTACCTCGCGGATGGCGCGGACCTCGATGGAGCCTGGGTCAAACACGACGCCGTCGTCGTCGATGCCCACCCCACAGATGTCCCGAAAATCTTCGGCGAGGGCTTCAGCGTCTTCGCGACCGAGTCCGAGTAGGTCGAGATCACGCGTCGGTCGGTGGGCGCCATCGGTGTAGGTCAGCAAGAGCTGCGCGCCCTTCAGCACGAAGGCACCTGCGTGCTCGGATACCGACATGCGGTAGAGCAACCGCTCCAAAGCATATCGGTCCAACAAGGCATTGAAATCCACGCCGCGGCTGCGTGCTAGGTGGAGAAGGCGGCCGTGGACGCTGGCGGCCACGTTGCGCGTCATGCGGCCATCGCCTCGAGGTAAGGACGCAGGACCGTTGCGACCCGGTCGATGCGCGCGTAGCGCTCCAGCGCGCCAACGTTTCGATGAGGGCTTTCCCAGTACGCTCGCAGACCCTCGACGGCGACGTCGAGTCCTACGCGGTTTCGGAACCGAAAGAGGTCGGCGATCGTCTTGCTCGGATCGAAGACGCGCACCGGCACACCGTCGATGTCGACGTCTTGCACGCCAACCGCAAGCATCGGAGGCGCCATGCGGACCACTTCGAGCGCCACCCTCGGCGTCTTGGGGGCGGTCGTGTGCGGTGGTAGCGCAAGCCAGACCCGATGTGGGCGTTGGTTGCCCAGGTCGTGGAAACGCAGCGCGGAGACCAGGCAGACGACGCCCTTCGGCACTTGCCGGGCGACTTCGGCAAGGGTGACGTGCGGGCTGCGCATGGTGTCCGGACGCCCGTACAGGCCGCGCCCGACGCGCTCGAGCACCCCGGATCGGGTGAGGCGCGTCAGATACGCGGTCGGTATGCCGGCGGCGGCGACGTCGCGGGCGCGGACGAGGCCGCGTCGGTCAGTGAGTTCGAGGATGCGGTCGGTCGGACTTTCCACGATGTTGCGAATCTACTACAGTTGGCGCTACCCATAGCGAAAACGCAACACACGTTCCTCGAGCCTTTGCCACCACCTCAATCGCCTCGATCTCGACCCTCGGTACCGGCCGTCGGTAGTCAGAGCTGCGACCAAGCGCAGGTCACGTCGAGCCGTTCGAAGTCGCGGCCGTTGAGGGTCGCGAGCTCTTCCGCGCCGGCGGCGCGTGCGCACGGCGTCCGCACGGAGGGGCGGCACCGCTTGGACCGGCACGGCCCCAAGGACGTCACGTCGTCGCGGCGCTCGAGCCCGACTTCCGAGGGTGGAACCGCGTTTTCGATGCGTCCGTTGCGGACCGTCGCCTCGAGCGTGGCGCCCGGCGCCCGCCGAGATCCCGCCCGCGTCGCGGAGGGCTTTGGGCAGCACGACGCGCCTGGCTCCGTCGATGGTGAGCTTCCCGGTATCGAAGTACGAGCGAGGATGGCACTCGCATGCCACTTCGTGACTCAGCCTCGCTGTTTGTTCACTCCAAAGCGAGCGCCAGCCGCGTCCGCCGCCACTCGTCCACGAGGATCGCGTAAACCACCGAATCGCGCACCGTGCCGTCGTCGGCGACCCGGTGCTGCCGCAGCGTCCCTTCAAACAGCGCGCCCAGGCGCTCGACCGAGCGGCGCGAGGCGACGTTGCCGGCGTCGATCGTGAACTGCACCCGCCGGATCCCCAGCACGTCGAAGACGTGGTCGAGCAGCAGCACCTTGCAGCGCCGGTTGGTGCCGTCGCGGTGGTGGACCGGGGCGTACCAGGTGTAGCCGATCGCGCAGCGCGCGTGGTGGGCGTCGTACTCCTGCAGGCGGGTGGTGCCCACCACCCGCGGCCCGTCGCCGTCGTCGCGCACGACCACGAAGGGGAAGGCGACGCCGTCGGCGCGCTCGGCGAAGGCCTTGCCGAAGTAGCCGGCCGCCTGGTCGGCGGTGCGCGGGGTGAAGGTGTTCGCGAAGGCCTCGGGGGTGGCGTTGGCGAGGTCCATCAGCCGCGGCACGTCGTCGAGCGTCAGCGGGCGCAGCGTGACCGGGCCGGAGGCGAGCGTGAGGTCGGCGGGGAAGGGGCCGGACGGCATCGGTCCCAAGCGTAGGGCATGGGGCCGCGGCGCGTACCGGGTTCCTGCGCGGCGGCCGCGGCACGGCCGCCTATACTCGTCCCATGACGGCCGACGAGCTGAAGCGCCTGCACGACGTCTTCGCCCGCTACCCCGAGGTGGCGGGGGCGTGGC
>JBHEOT010000141.1:0-2413 GCA_046260675.1 Trueperaceae bacterium
GCTCCGCGCCCGCTGCGGCCGCCGCGCGCTGCAGCGCCGCGACCGCGCGCGACGCGGGGACGATGCCGGCGCTCGATTGGTAGAGCGCCTCGACGTCGTCGTCGGGCGCGAAGGCCGGGAACCGGGCACGAACCTCGGCGGCCGACAGCCGCTCGACGTCGCTGCCCACGGCGCGCAGCGACGCCTCGATCGGATCGAGCTCGCCGCCCCCCACCAGGCCCAGGTCCAATCCCCCGGTGCGCTGCAGCAGCCGCTCGCCGGTCGCGGCCTCGAGCGCGCTCCAGTGCGCGTCGGCGGCGACCGCGAGGCGCACGTGATCCACGTCCTCGTAGGCGTGGCGGAAGATGCGCGACGCGCCGTGCGACGACCCGCGGTCGTGGCCGAAGGCGTGCCGCTCGAGAAGCAGCGTGCGGTGGCCGCGCGCAGCCAAGGCGTACGCGGCGGCCGAGCCGATCACGCCGGCACCCAGGACGATGGCATCGAAGCGCTGCATGCACGAGGCTACCGGATCGGGCGCCGTCGCTGCGGCGGACGCGGCGACCCGAACGGACCGGGATGCCTGGCCCTACCGCTTCGGGGGCGCACGCGGCCTACACTGGTCGTCATGTGCTGCACCGTCGCTCCGCAACCTTGGGCTCCCGCCCGGAGCGTGCGTTCGTGATCGCCGAGCGCCTGCTCACGCGCCGCCTGCGCGGCTTGCGTGACCAACAGCTCACGCTCGAACCGCATCGACCCGGCGACCTGCCGGCGCCGACGCGCGACGGTGGCTACCTGCTGTACGCGCACGTGCCCTTCTGCGAACTCCTGTGCCCGTACTGCTCGTTCAACCGCTTCCCCTTCCGCGAGGAGGCGGCGCGCTCGTACTTCCGCTCGCTGCGCGACGAGATGCGGATGGTCGCCGACCTCGGCTACCGCTTCACCGACATGTACATCGGCGGCGGGACGCCGACGGTGCTGGTCGACGAGCTCGCCACGACGATCGACCTGGCGCGCGAGTTGTTCGGCATCGACGAGGTCTCCACCGAGACCAACCCCAACCACCTGACCGACGCGGTGCTCGGGCCGCTCGACGGCCGCGTGCAGCGCATGTCGGTGGGCGTGCAGAGCCTCGACGACGACCTGCTCAAGCAGATGAAGCGCCACGACAAGTACGGCTCGGCGGCGGAGGTGCTCAAGGGCCTCGACTTCGCGCGCGGCAAGCTGCCGACCTTCAACGTCGACATGATCTTCAACCTGCCGTCGCTGACCGACGAGATCCTGCTGCACGACCTGGAGCTGCTCGAGGGCGTCGGCGCCGATCAGATCACCTACTACCCGCTGATGGTCTCGCCCGCGGTCGAGAAGCCGCTCGAGAAGGCGCTCGGCAAGGTCGATTACGCCCGCGAGGAGCGGCAGTACCGGCTTCTCTCGCGCACGCTGTCGCAAACCCACCGGCCCTCCTCGGCCTGGGCCTTCTCGCGCGACCCGGCGCGCCTGATCGACGAGTACATCGTCGATCACGACGAGTACGTGGGCATCGGCAGCGGCAGCTTCAGCTACCTGAACGGCGAGATCTACGCCAACACCTTCTCGTTGCGGGCGTACCGCGAGGCCATCGAGGCGGGCCACCCGTCGGTCGACGCCCGCATGCGCCTGCAGCGCCGCGACCAGCTGCGCTACCGCTTGATGATGGACCTGTTCGGACTGCGGCTCGACAAGAAGGCCTTCGCCGCCGCCCACGGGGTGTCCGTCGAGCGCGCGCTCTTCACCGAGTACGCGTTCCTCAAGGCCGCCGGCGCCTTCGCGCGCGACGACGCCGAGGCGATCGAACTGACCGAGAGCGGCCGCTACCTGCTGGTCGTGATGATGCGCGAGTTCTTCATCGGCGTGAACGGCATCCGCGACCTCGCGCGCGCGCGGCTGCCCGAGGCCGAGCAGGTGCTCTTCGACGAACCCGCCGCCTGCAGCCGCCCGATCCGCATGCCGCAACCGGTGCTTGCGGGGGACTGAACCGGGGCACCGCGGCCACGTGCGGGTTCGCGCAGGCTCCAGCCTGACCAAGACCGGCACCCCCGCCGAGCGACCGAAACGGCGATTCGTACCGTTCGAGGTCGGCAACCGTGCAGTCGCCGCGCGCCAGCCGGTCGACGATCTGCAACCTCGACGGGGGTACGAGCGCCTTGAGCACCGCCGCTTGCCGTACGAAAAGGACGCATGGCCCCTTGCGCCGCGCGACCCGGCATGGATACACTTCAACCATGGTTGAACCAACAGTCGTTGAACCGATCGATGCGTACGCCGACGCCTTCAAAGCGCTCGGCGAGCCCACCCGCCCTCGGATCCTCGCCCACCTCCAGGCCGGCGAGTCGTGCGCGTGCGAGGTACAGGAGGCGCTGGACGTCCCGGCGAACCTGCTCTCGCACCACCTCAAGGT
>JBHEOT010000142.1:0-242 GCA_046260675.1 Trueperaceae bacterium
CTGCACGTACAGCACCCCGGGCTGTCCGCCATCGAGGCGGAGGAGGAGCCGGAGATGAGCCGCAGGCGGCCGCGGCGACAACACCCCCGTCATGCCGAGGTGCACCACGAGCTCGTCGCCAACCTCGGCGCCGTCCGAGGTCGGCGTCGGCCCCGACACCGGTCGCAGCGGCAGCAGCAGGAACTTGCCGCGGCGCGTCACGGCCTCGATCCGCTGGCCGATCGCCCGCTCCAGGCCGGCGG
>JBHEOT010000142.1:323-2117 GCA_046260675.1 Trueperaceae bacterium
ACCTCAGGGAGCTCGGGGATAGCGGACCGTCCCCTCGTACAGCGCCCGGCCGACGATCGCGCCGTCGAGCCCCAGGCGCTCGTAGAGGTCGAGGTCGGCGTCGACCGCCACCCCGCCACCGGCGATCAGGCGGTGCGGGAACGCCGCGCGCACGCGCGCCACCGGCTCCGGATCGACGCCCTGCAGGGTGCCGTCGCGGCTGACGTCGGTGTAGATCAGCTCGCGGACGCCGATCTCGGCCATGCGGCGCGCCAGCTCCGTCGCCTCGACCGCCGAGGTCTCCAGCCAGCCACGCACCGCCACCCGGCCGTCGCGGGCGTCGACGCTGACGACGATCCGCTCGGGCCCGTAGCGCTCCACGAGGCGCCCCACCAGCGCCGGGTCGGTGACCGCGACCGTGCCGAGCACCACCCGCTGCACCCGCACCAGCCAGGCGTCCGCCGCCTCGTGCGAGCGCACGCCGCCACCCACCTCGACGCGCGCGCCGTGGTCGGCCGCCAGGGCGGCCAGGGCCTCGATGGCGCCGCGGTTGTCGCCGGCGCCCAGCGCCGCGTCCAGGTCGACGACGTGCAGCTCGCGCGCGCCCAGGGCCAGCCAGTGACCGCCGGCGGCGACGGGATCGGGGTAGTAGACGGTCTCGCGGGTCGGGTCGCCCTCGGTGAGGCGCACGGCGCGCCCCCCCTGGACGTCGACGCAGGGGACGACGGCGAAGCCGCCCTCCCGAGCCCGCGCTTCGCGCACTTGCTCAGGCATCTCGGATGGCCAGGACACGGTCCCCCTCCTGGAGCTTCTCCACCTCCGCGAAGAGATGGACCGCGCGCCCGCAGCGCGGGGGGTACCGGTAGGGAGTGATGCGCGAAGTCATGCCGAGGAGTCTAGCCGACCGCACCGGCGACTGGCGCATCGCGCGCCGGGGCGTGACGCTAGAGCGACGCCTCGAGCCGCTGCTCCGCCCGCCGCCTCGCGGCGTCATCCGGCGCGCGCTCGACCGCGGCCTCGAGCAACGCCAGCTGGAGGTTCTCCAGCACGCTGCGGTGACCGTCGACCCAGGGACCGTCGAAGGCGTCGAGCGACGGCCCGGCGTAGAGCGCCAGGGCGGACTCGAGCGCGCCCGCGTCGCCGGCGTCCAGCGCCCGCTGCGCGACCCGCCGGAAGGTCGCCGCGTCCCAGGCGACCCGGGTCTGCAGCACCAGGCGGACCTCCTCGTCGACGACGGTGACGCTCCCCAGGTCGCCCAGCGTCTTGCGCAGCCGGCTGGCGAGCACGTGCAGGTGGTTCGGGCCCACGCCCGGCTCGAGCAGGTCGGCGCGGACGCGCGCGGCCGGCACGACCTCGCCCTCCTCGAGCAGGTAGGCCAGCAGCAGCACCACCCGCTTGGCCTCCCAGGTGAGCCGGCGGTCGCCGTAGGCCGCCGTCAGGCCGCCGAGCGTGGTCAGCACCAGGCCCTCCGGCGCGGGCTGCGGCGACCGCAGCGCGCGGCTGCGCTGCAGCCGTACCCGCACCGCCTCGCGCAACTCGTCCGGGTGGAACGGCTTCGTCAGGTAGTCGTCGGCGCCGAGCTCCATGCCGCGGCGCACGTCGTCGCGGCGGTCGAGGGCGGTGAGGTAGAGGAAGGGGACCGAACGCAGCGGGGCCAGCCGCCGGAGCTCGACGTGCAGCTCGAACCCCGACATCCCCGGCATCTGGACGTCGCTCAGGATCAGGTCGGGCCGCAGGCCGCCGCGCAGTTCTGCGAGCGCCTCGTCGGGCCGCGCGAACGGCATCACGCGGTACGCCGCCAACACGCTCCCGACG
>JBHEOT010000142.1:2127-2398 GCA_046260675.1 Trueperaceae bacterium
CATGTCGACCCCCATGGTACGGGAATGGCGCCGTCCGCCGGCTTCCTTGACATCGGCTCCGCCGCCCCTATACTTTGACGGGATGGTTTCTCGGCGGGACGCCAGCATCAACCTCACGGCGCTGCTGCGTCGGGCCCCCGGGTCCGACGACGAAGTGGCCGACGAGGGACTGCTGGAGCCGACCGCCGACCTGCTCGCCGCGGACGGCCTGCGCCTGGCCGCACCGCTGGCCTGGTCGCTGACGGTGACGCGCATCGGCGGCGACCAGGCC
>JBHEOT010000143.1:0-2386 GCA_046260675.1 Trueperaceae bacterium
GCGACGTGCTGGCCGCCGCCGTCGAGGCGCAGGGCACCACCCTGTACGACTACCGGACGGTGAACGGCGAGGTGGGCGCGTACCTCGAGCAGCTCGATGCCTACGGCCACGACGGCGATCCGTGCCCGCGCTGCGGCACCCCGATCGTCAAGCTGGTCGTGGCGCAGCGCGGCACGCACGTGTGCCCGCGCTGCCAGCGCGCCCCGCGCGGGGCCCACGCGGCGACGCGGGGTCCCACGCGACGCCGGGCCCCAGCTCGGCGCCCGGCGCCGGCCGCCATGTCGCGGAGGTCGGCCTCGGGATGGGCGCCAACGCGACACTGCGCACGCGGGCGGGTGCGCGTGTCACGCTGCTCTGTCCCGATGACCTGCGCGTCGTGGTCGGGCCCGGGACCGAGATCACGGTCGCCCGGCTGGTGTCAGGCGGGCCGCAGCCGGTCGCGCTGCGCCTGATGCGGGGCATCGCGGGGTTCCTGTTCGACGGCGACGGCGACGGCGACGGGGTTCAGGTGCGCACCCCCTCTGCAGTGGCGGCCGTCCGCTCGACGCGATGGGCCATGCAGGTCGAAGACGGCGCCAGCGCCGTTTTCGCGCGGGACGGGGCCGTCTTCGTGCAGGGCGACGATGCGACCGTTCGGCTCGGTCCCGGTGACGGCGTCGATGTGTCAGCCAGCGGCGCGGTCGGCCCGGTCGTCCGCTGGGGTCAGGCGCGCATCGATCTCTTCGCGCGGCTTCTGGGCCCCGCCTGGTGACGAGACGGCGTCCATCGGGACGCCTCTGGCTGATCCCGTCCATCGCCGTTTTCCTGGGTGCGCTCGCAATCGCCGCGTGGCATCCCGGCGCGCGCGGTCGCGTCGGCGCGGCGCTGGAGGGTCGGCTGCTCGACCTGCGGTTTGCACTCCGCGGGCCGCTGCCCGCGCCGGGCACGGTCGCCATCGTGGCCTTCGACGACCGGGCGCTGGCCGGGATCGACACCTTTCCGCCCGCACGCGGCGACATCGCCGATGTCGTGGAGCGGGTTTTCGCCGCCGGTGCGCGTGCCGTGGCGATCGACATGCTGCTGGTCGATCCCCATGCCGATGACGGTGTTCTTGTGGACGCGCTCGGGCGCGGCCCCGCCGTTCTCGGCGTGGCAGAGGCGCCCGCCGGGACGCCGCCGCCCGCCCTGCGGGACCCGGCGGGGTTCGCGGTGCTGAGCGGTTTTCGTCCCGCCGACCCGCTTCCCGCGCTGGCACCGGCCCCCGGCTTGCAGGGACACGCGGCGCTCGGCCATGTCACCGTGCAGCACGAGGCCGACGGGGCGCTGCGCCGGATGCGCCCGGCTCGCGCGCTGCGCACCGCGGATGGCGTGGTGGTGCTTCCGGGGCTGGCGATCGCGGCGGCCTCCGCCGGCTTTCGCAGGCCCGAGCTGATCCTGTCCGGCACGGGCGCGCAGGGGCGGCTCGACGGGGCCTGGCCCGCGGTACAGCTCGACCTGCGGGGCGCAGTGCCGTTGAATTTTCACGGGCCGGCGGGCACCGTGCCGACGGTTTCGGCCGCTGCGCTCGACGGGGCCGATCTGCGGGACAGGGTGGTGTTCATCGGGGCGACCGCGACCGGGTTCGGCGACCGGCATGCCACCGCGTTCGACGCGATACTGCCCGGGGTCGAGGCCCATTCCACGCTGGCCGCCAACCTGCTCGAGGGGCGGGTCCTGCGCCGGGATGCGGCGGCATGGGCCGGTGGCGCGGCACTGGCCGTGTCCGCCGCGCTGGCGGGGCTCGGGGCTGCGGGCCGGGGCAACCCGTGGACAGCACTTCTGGCCAGCGCGGGGGTGGCGGTGCTCGTCGGGGCGGTGATGCAGGGCGCGTTCGTGCTCGGCTGGTGGCTCGACGCGACGACCGGTCTCGCGGCGCTCACGCTCGGGCTGACCACGGGCGGCGCGGTGCGGTTTCTCGACCACAGGCGGCGGGCGGCCAACCTCGCGCGGTACCAGTCACCGCAGTTCGTCGACGCGCTCGCCGCGCAGGTCGACCCCTTCGGCCAGAGCGCCCCGCAAGCGGCCATCGTCCTGTTCGTGGACGTGGCGGATTTCACCGCACGTGCCGAGCGCATCGGCCCGGCCCGGACGGCGGCGTTCCTCCGCACCTTTCACGGGCAGGTGGAGGCGGCAGCCGATCCGCTGGGCGGCGCGATCATGGGCTTCGCCGGCGACGGGGTGCTGGTCGTGTTCGGTCTGCCCGAGGCGGCGTCGGACGACGCAGGCCGCGCGCTGGCCTTCATCGACGCGCTGTTCGAAAGGACGGCGCGGGACGGCATCGCCTTGCGCGCGGGCGGCCATGCCGGCGCCGTCACGCTGGGCCTGCTGGGGGGCGCGCGCCACCGCACGGTCTCGATCAGCGGTGACG
>JBHEOT010000144.1:0-2369 GCA_046260675.1 Trueperaceae bacterium
ATCGAGGCGCGGGTCTCGCGGCTCGACGCGGACGCCTCATCGACCCCCTCGACGCCCAGAAGCACGGGTTCCAGCACCTGCACGACGGCGTTGTCCATGTCCTCGGCGCTTGCCCCCTCCCAGATGACAGAGACGGTAACATTGTCGATGACGATGTCGGGAAAGAACTGCGCGCGCATGCGTGGCATCGCCATCAGGCCAAGCGCGATCAGCAGCACCAATAGCAGGTTGGCGGCGGTGCGGTGCCGGGTGAAAAAGGAGATGATCCCGCCCACGCGCCTCAGCCTCCGGCCCGGTCCTCGATCCGCGCGACGATGCGCGCGGGCACGAGCGGGCGGGCCAGCTCGGCGAGCAGGCGCCGTCGCTCGCTCTCGGGCAGGGCGGTGTCGGCCTCGACCCGCGCGCGCAGACGCGCGCGACGCGCATCGCTGAGCGACACGGTGTCTTCGGCGTCCCGCTCGATGCGGCGGACCTTGAGCCCGGGCCCGAGCGCCGGGCTGCGCTCGGTCACGATCTCGCGCCCCGCCAGGCCCGCGGCCTCCACCAGCACCGCGTTGCCCTGCCGCCGCACCAGCGTCACCGGCACAAGCTCCAGCCGGTCCTCGGCGGTCAGCGCGAGCACGGCGCCGTCGCCGCCGAGCGCCGAGGCGGGCAGCCGCACCAGATCGTCGATCGGCGGCTCCTCGACGCGGACGCTGACGAAATCGCCGGGCTTGAGCGCCGGCGCCGGGTCGAGGGCGGCCGACTCGCGCGCGATCTCGCCCGAGACGCTGATCTCGGTATCGCCGCTGTCGAGCGTGACCGTCACGGGCAGGGGGCGCAGCGCGCCGGCCTCGTCGAGCAGCCGGGCATATTGCCCGGTCGAAATTCGGAACGACACCTCTAGCGTTTTCGCGTCCACAAGCCGCGCCAGCCGCTCGCCCGAGGTTACGACGCCGCCCGCGACCACGCTCACGTCGCTCAGCCGCCCCGAAAAGCGGGCGGTGATCCGCGTCTCGGCAAGCCGCCTCTCGGCCTCGGCCAGCGCGAGCTCGGCGCGGGTGATGGCGGTCGCGGCCTGATCGACGCGCGCCTCGGCGAGGGCGAGCGACTGACGGCTCGCCAGCACGGCCTGCCGCGCCTGCGTGACGTTGTATTCGGCGCTCTCGATCGCGGTGAGCGTGCCGACGCCGCGCGCCTCCAGATTGCGCTGCCGCTCCAGCGCGCGCGCTTGCAGGTCGGCCTGATCCCTGCGCGCCTCGAGCTCGTCGCGCGCCAGATCGAGCGCGCGCCCGGCCTCGCGCGCCTCGTCGCGCGCATCGGTCAGATCGGCGCGCGCCCGGTCGCGCGCGGCCTTGGCATCCGCCGGATCGATGCGGGCGAGAAACTGTCTCGCGCGCACCTGTCCGCCCTCGACGAAGGCGGGCGCGAGCTCGGTGAGCTCGCCCGCCACCCGCGCGCGGATGTCGAGGCTGTGGCGGCTCTCGATCCGGCCGAACGCCGCGAGCGTCGGCGCCAGCGTCTCGGCCTCGGGCGTGACCGTGCGCACGGCAAAGACGCGCTCGTCGCGCGGCGGCGCGCCCCCGTCGCGGGCCATGCGCGCCTCCACCGCCTCACGCAGCACCTGCCCGGCATATCCCAGCAGCCCCGCTGTCACGGACAGCAGGAAGAGCCCCAGTAACCCCTGGCGCAGAAACCGCATGGCGCGCATCCCGTCTCGATCGGTTCGGCTGGCGTGCGAACCACCCTGATTTAGCAGGTGCGGGGCAAATTCCAAGCCGCAGCAGCCGGTATGCCGCGCGCGGTCACTTGCGGCGCAGGTGCTCGTCGAGCCGCGGCATGATCTCGACGAAATTGCAGGGCGCGTGCCGGTAATCGAGCTGGCGGCCCAGGATCTCGTCCCAGGCGTCGCGGCAGGCGCCGGGGCTGCCGGGCAGGGCAAAGAGATAGGTCCCCCCCGCCACGCCGCCGGTGGCGCGGCTCTGCACCGCCGAGGTGCCGATCTTGGCCATCGAGACCATGGTGAACACGGTGCCGAAGGCGTCGATCTCCTTTTCGTAGACGTCGCGATGCGCCTCGACGGTGACATCGCGCCCGGTCAGGCCCGTGCCGCCGGTGGAGATCACCACGTCGATCTCCGGGTGCGCGATCCAGTCGCGGAGCTGCGCCGCGATCGCGTCCCGCTCGTCGCGCACGATCCTGCGCTCGGCGAGGGTATGGCCCGCCGTTTCGATCCGCTCGGCCAGCACGTCGCCCGAGCGATCCTGCGACAGCGCGCGCGTGTCCGACACCGTCAGGAGCGCGATGCGCACCGGGATGAAGGTCTTGGTCTCGTCGATGCGCGACATGGCGTGTCAGCTCCTCTGGATGAAGGCGAGGCGCGCCGCGAG
>JBHEOT010000145.1:0-2314 GCA_046260675.1 Trueperaceae bacterium
GTGGTCATGCCGGGCAGGGCGGCGATCACCCGCGCGGGATCGGCCCCGGTGGCGATGGCGAGCCCGGCGGCGAGCGCCACGTTGCCGGCCTGGAACCCGCCGATCAGATCGAGCCGGACCTGATGGCTGCGATCCTCCCAGTCGAAGCGCAGCACCTGCCCGGTGGGATCGAAGCGCTGGCCGGTGATGCGCAGATCGGCTCCCGATCGGTGCCCCACGGTGATGAGGTCCTGCCCGCGCGCGGTGGCGATCCCGGCCATGTGGGGCCCGTGCGGGTCGTCGATATTGATCACCGCGACCCCGTCCTCGGGCAGCACCCGGGCGAACAGCCCCGCCTTGGCATCGAGATAGGCGGAAAAATCGGGATGATAGTCGAGATGATCCTGCGTGATGTTGGTGAAACCCGCCGCCGCGAGCTGCACCCCGTCGAGGCGGCGCTGGTCGAGCCCGTGCGAGGAGGCCTCCATCGCGGCATGGGTCACGCCCTGCGCGGCACAGTCCGACAGCAGGCGGTGCAGCGTGACCGGCTCGGGCGTGGTGTGGGTCATCGCGGCGCTGACCGCGCCCTCGAGGCCGGTGGTGCCGAGATTTACCGCAGCGAGGCCGAGCGCCTCCCAGATCTGGCGGGTAAAGCTCGCCACCGAGGTCTTGCCGTTGGTGCCGGTGACGGCGACCATGGTGGCGGGCTGCGCGCCGAACCACAGCGCCGCGGCACAGGCCAGCGTCTGGCGCGGGTCCGCGGCCAGCACGAGGGCTGCGTCCGAGCGCCCGAGCGCGTCGGCGGCGCGGCGCGCGCCCTCGGGGTCGGTCAGGATCGCGCCCGCCCCCGCCTCGAGGGCTGCTTGGATGAATTCGGCGCCGTGGACGCGCACGCCCGGCAGCGCGGCAAAGAGCCCGCCCGCGCGCACCATCCGGCTGTCGGTGGCGAGCCCCGTGATGCGCGCCTGCCGCCCGCCTTTCGCGGTGAGCCCGAGCTCTGCCAATGTCCGGTCCTGCACCACGCGCCTGTTTCCCCACTCGCCGATCAGTTCGCCGCCTGCCTTATAGCAGCCGCCCCCGCCTGTTCAATCTCGGGCCGGAGCCCGAGCAGCGGTGCGGCGCGGCGGATGATCTCGGCGGCCACCGGCACCGCGGTCCAGCCCGCGGTGCGGCGCGGCTCCTTGCCGGAGGTCTCGACCGGCTCGTCGAGGGTGACGACGATCACGTATTGCGGATCGTCGGCCGGGAACATGCCGGCGAAGGTGGCGATCACCTTGTTCTTGGCATAGCCGCCGCGCGGGCCGGGCTTGTCGGCGGTGCCGGTCTTGCCGCCGACGGCATAGCCCGGCACCTCGGCGAGGCTCGCGGTCCCCTGGCTCACCACCTTGCGCAGCATGTCGCGCATGATGGAAGAGGTCGCCTCGGAAATGACGCGCGGGCCGGGAGTGCTGTCGGTGTCGTGCAGCAGCGTGGGCGTCACGCGCCGGCCGCCATTCACCATCGCGGCATAGCCCGCGGCGAGGTGCAGCGGGCTCACGGCGAGCCCGTGCCCGTAGGAGATGGTCATGGTCGACAGCTCCGACCATCTGTCGGGCAGGAGCGGCTGGCTGCCGGAGGCCTCGGTGATCTCCAGAGGGACCGGCTCGAGCAGGCCGAGCGCGCCGAGAAAGGCGCGCTGACGCGTGCCGCCGGTCTCGACCGCGATGCGCGCGGTGCCCACGTTGGAGGATTTCACCAGCACCTTTTCCACGCTCAGCTCGGAGCCGTAATTGCGAAAGTCGCGGATCGTGTACTTGCCCCATTTCATTGGGCTGGTGGTGTCGATCATGCTCGACGGCGTGAGCTGCCCGCGCTCGAGCGCCTGCGCGACGGTGAAGGTCTTGAACACCGAGCCGAGCTCGTAGACGCCCTGCACCGCGCGGTTGAAGAGCGGGGTGTCGTCGCGGCGGCCCTCGGTGGGTGCTGCGGGCCGGTCGTTGGGGTCGAAATCCGGCAGCGAGGCGATCGCCGTGACCTCGCCGGTGTCGGCCTCCATGAGGATGGCGGCGGCGCCCTTGGCGTTCATGATGCGCATGCCGCCCGCGAGCACCTCTTCCATCGCCGCCTGCACGCTGAGATCGAGCGAGAGCCGCAGCGGCTCGTGGGCGCGGGCCGGATCGCGCAGCTGCGTATCGAGCGCGCGCTCGATCCCGGCGGTGCCCACCACCTCGGCGGCGCTCACGCCCTCCTCGCCAAAGCTCGCGCCGCCCAGCACATGCGCGGCGAGCGCCCCGTTGGGGTAGAGCCGCATCTCGCGCGGGCCGAACAGCAGCCCCGGCTCGCCGATGTCGTGCAC
>JBHEOT010000146.1:0-619 GCA_046260675.1 Trueperaceae bacterium
GGATCGCGACAGTCGCGGCAGGCGGTTCAACATCCGTCTACCGCAGAACAACCAGCAGATGCGATGGAATCTGGGCTACGCGATCATTGCGGTCTTCGGCGTATTCCTGTTGCAGAGCCTTATCATCGATCTGCAACGCACCGAACAGATCCCCTTCTCGGAGTTCGAGGCGCAGCTTGAGGAGGGGCTCATCGAGCGCGTCACCGTCGGCTCCGAAACCCTGACCGGCACGTATTCGGAGCCCGTCGACGGCAAGACCGAATTCGTGACCCGCCGCGTGCAGGGCGATATCGTCGACCAGCTTGAAAAGGCCGGTGTCGAATACGACGGGAAGGTCGAAACCAGCTTCTGGACAGAGATGCTGTCATGGCTCATTCCGCTGGGGCTCTTCTTCGCGCTGTGGTATTTCGTCATCCGCCGGATGATGCAGCAGGGCGGACCGGGCAGCCAGCTCATGCAGATTGGCAAGTCCAACGCCAGGGTGAGCTACGAGCAGGACACAGGCACCAGCTTCGAGGATGTCGCCGGCATCGACGAGGCGCAAGAGGAACTCGAAGAGCTGGTCGCCTTTCTGAAGAGCCCGCAGGATTACGGGCGGTTGGGTGCAAAAGTGCCCAAG
>JBHEOT010000146.1:655-1404 GCA_046260675.1 Trueperaceae bacterium
ATGGCCGGCGAAGCGGACGTGCCGTTCTTCTACATCAACGGGTCGGAATTCGTTCAGATGTTCGTGGGGGTCGGGGCGGCACGGGTGCGCGATCTGTTTCTGCAGGCGAACGAACACGCCCCGGCGATCATCTTCATCGACGAGCTCGACGCGCTCGGGGCCGCGCGCAGCAGCCAGCCGGGCATGGCCGGCGGTGGCAATGACGAAAAGGAGCAGACGCTGCACCAGCTTCTGGTGGAACTCGACGGGTTCGACCCGACCTCCGGCCTGCTCGTGCTGGGGGCCACGAACCGCGC
The DNA here is from genome assembly GCA_046260675.1 of Trueperaceae bacterium. GTDB lineage: Bacteria > Deinococcota > Deinococci > Deinococcales > Trueperaceae > JAABTL01. The sequence continues at coordinate 952 of JBHEOT010000146.1, forward strand.
CGAGATACTCGCTCCCGCGCTTCTGCGCGCCGGCCGCTTCGACCGACAGGTCACCGTTCCGCGGCCCGACAAGAAGGGCCGCATCGATATTCTCGGTGTGCATGCCCGCAAGGTGAAACTGGCCGAAGCCATCGATTTCGAGGCGATCGCCCAGCTTACGGCAGGATTTTCCGGCGCTGATCTCGAGAACCTCGTGAACCCGAATGCACGTCTGGCCGAGACTGATGACATTCCTCACCGTTCGCGATAAGCAAGCGCTTCCAGTCATCAAAGCCGCCTTTCAATGTCCCCCCCTACCCAGACGCAGACGCATTCATGGACGATCCGCGACAAGGTTCGCGTCCTCTCCAATGCGCAGAGCTATCCGCACGGGCCCGACGACGTCGAGGTCACAGAGACGCATATGGCCTGGGTGTTCCTTGCCGGCGACCTCGTGTTCAAGCTCAAGAAGCC
>JBHEOT010000146.1:1414-2274 GCA_046260675.1 Trueperaceae bacterium
TGGCGCTGGCCACCCGAGAACTGGTGCGGATAGCGGTTCGCGAAGGCCGGGTCGAGGCCGACGCGGTCGAGCAGGGCGACTTTACCGCCGCCCTCGAGCGGCTGGTCGCCGGGACGGAGAAAAAGAACCGCCCCATGTCGGAACAGGAACGCGTGCGCGTGGCCTATCACGAGCTGGGCCACGCCTATCTCGGGCTTGCGCTGCCCGGGGCCGATCCGGTCCAGAAGGTCTCCATCGTGCCGCGGTCCATTGGCGCGCTCGGCTATACGTTGCAGCGGCCCATCGGGGACCGGTTCCTGATGACCCGCTCGGAACTGATCGACAAGATCACCGTCCTGCTCGGCGGGCGCGCGGCCGAGGCGGTGTTCTTCGAGGACATCTCGACCGGTGCTGCGGACGATCTGCAGAAGGTGACGCAGATGGCGCGTGCCGTGGTGGCACAATACGGCATGACCGAGACGTTGGGCCTGATGGCCTATGAGGACGGTCAGCAGACCCAGGGCGGGCTGCCCCAGGCGCTGCGCGGGCGCGATCATGGCGACGAGACGGCGCGACTGATCGACGAGACCGCCCGGCGGATCGTGGACGATGCGTATGACCGCGCCAAGGGCATGATCGAGGAGGCGCGCAGCCGGATCGACGCGGTGGCCAAGCGGCTGCTGGAAGAGGAGACGCTGAGCGAAAGCGACCTGCGCAGCCAGCTCGCGCCGGAGCCTGCCACCTGACCTTGGCGACTGCACGCTCATGGCCGGGTTGCCGGAAAAGGCCGCAACCTGGCTGGTCATGATCCGGTGGCCGGAACGACCCTCTGCATCGCGATCCCGGTTTGCGTTTGTCCAAGACCAATGACATCTCTCACC
>JBHEOT010000147.1:0-2269 GCA_046260675.1 Trueperaceae bacterium
GTACTCGTCGCCGCTGTCGCCGGGGATGGGCGTCAGGCCGTTCAGGGCGGCGCCCAGCACCGCGCGATCGGCGTCGGTCAGCTCGAATCCGAACACCGCGAGCGTGTCCTCGACGTGCGCGCTCTTCCCGAGCCGCGCGCCGATGATGACGCCCGCGACGTACGGCTGCTCGAGGACGAAGCGCGAGGCGACCGTCGCCATCGCCACGCCGTGCGCGTCGGCCACCTGCTTCACGGCCCGCAGCAGGTCTTGGAACGCCGCCCAGCCCCCCGCGGCCTCGACGAAGCGGCGGTACTTGTGCTGCGACCAGGTCTCGAGCGCGCCGTCCGCGGCCGGGTCGGGCGCGCCCAGCCAGCGCTCGCTCAAGAGCCCACCGGCGACGGTGCCGTAGCCGAGGAGCTGCACGCCGTAGCGCGCGCAGACGGCCACCATGTCGCCCGCGGCCCGGCGGTCGAGCAGCGAGTAGGCCACCTGGTTGCTGGCGATCTCGACGCCGGCGGCGCACGCCACGCGCAGGTGCGCCGCGTCGAAGTTCGTGAGCCCGATGGCGCCGATGGCGCCCTCGCGCTTCAGGTCCTGGAGGTGGAACAGCGCGTCCATCCAACTGGGGTCGTCGTACGCCCAGGTGTGGAACTGCAGCAGGTCGATGCGCTCGACGCCGATGCGCGAGCGCGCGCGGTCGACGGCCGCCTGGACGGTGGCGCGGCTGACCGGACCCGGCTCGGGCACCCACTTGGTGAGGAGCTGCACCTCGCCCGGCGCGCGGCGCGACCGGAAGGTGCCGGCGATGAGCTCGGCGCTCCCGTAGTGGTCGGCCATGTCGAACGTGGTGAGGCCGGCGTCGGCGTAGGGGGCCATGGCGTCCGCGGTGCGCTCTGGATCGAGCACGGTGCCGCCCTTCTCGAGGTCGGCGACCTGCCACAGGCCGGTGAGCGCGCGCGAGATGGTGAGGCCGGGCGCGAGCTCGACGCGCGCGACGTCGGAGGAGGTGGGCATGACGACGCTCCAAGGGCGGCCGCGGGCGCGCGGCGCGGGATGTGCCTACGGTGTACCACCCACCGCGCGTCCGAGGCCGACGGCCACGGCCCCTGACGACACGGTGTAGGCTCGAGCATCATGAGCGCACTGAAGCAGTCGGACGCGAAAGTCGACCCCGCCGTCGTCGCGGGCTTCGCCGCGGGCGTGGGCATCACGTTCGTCGCGACGCTCGGCGTGTTCTGGCGGTACTGGCAGCCCGGCACCAGCCCGTTCGTCTGGGTCGGCGCGACGTTCGTCCTGGGCGCTCTGCTGGGCGCCGGGTGGGCAGCGTGGCGCAAGGTACGCCTCTAGGCGGCGCCCCATGCGCGCCGCGCCCTCGATCGTTCCCTACCTCTACCTGATCGCCTCCGCGCTGTTCTGGGCGGGCAACTTCGTGGTGGCGCGCGCGCTGCGCGACGCTTGGTCGCCAGTCCTGCTCAACAGCGCGCGCTGGACGATCGCGCTCGCGGTGCTGCTCCCGTTCGCCTGGGGCCCGCTGCGCGCCCACTGGGGGACGCTCCGGGCGAACCTCGGGTGGCTGCTCGCGCTGGCCGCGACGGGCGTGGTCGGGTTCCAGACCTTCGTCTACCTGGCGCTGGCGACGACCCCGGTGGTGAACGCGGCGATCCTGGGCGCGACCGTGCCGGTCGTCATCGCCCTCGGTGCGTGGTTCGCGTACGGGGAGCGCCTGGGCCGGCTGCAGGCCGTGGGCATCGCGGTGTCGCTCGCCGGCGCGCTGGTCGTGGTGGCGCGCGGCGACCTCGCGACGCTGGCGACGCTGCGGGCGACCCCCGGCGACCTGTGGATGGCGGCCGCCGTCCCCTGCTGGGCGGCCTACACGCTGCTCCTGCGGCGTGCGCCCGCAGGGCTTCCCCAGACGGCGCTGGTGGCGTCGACCAGTGCGCTCGGCCTGCTGCTGCTGGCGCCGCTCCTGGGCTGGCGGCTGACGGTCGGCGAAACGTTCCCGGTCGCCCCCGCCGCCCTGGCCGGCGCGCTCTACATCGGCCTGTTCCCAGGCCTGGTGGCGTTCGTGTTCTGGAACCGCGGCGTCGCCGCGATCGGCGCCATCCGCGCGGGTTCGTTCCTGCACCTGATGCCGCCGTTCGCGGCCGTGCTCGGGGTGGCGTTCCTGGGCGAGCGGCTGGCGGGCTACCACGCTGCGGGGGCGGCGCTCGTGGTGGCGGGGCTGGTGTTGGCGGGCTGGAGGCGGTCACGTTGACACTCCTCGCCGCGCCTCGCTATACTTCCGAGC
>JBHEOT010000148.1:0-2197 GCA_046260675.1 Trueperaceae bacterium
TAGGGCAGGCACGCTGCATCGTAGCCGGAGCGGCGCGTGCGGCGGGTGCGGCGGCGACGTGGCTGGGCTGCTTGTGGTCGATGCGCCAACGCGGCTACGAGCTTCGGCCGTGCTGCCCTTGGCAGCTGCCAACTCATCCAGTCGGCGTCCGTATCCCTTAGGATACAACCGGGCCGTGATCGAGGTCCGGCAAACCCCGCAGTACCAGAGCTGGTTCGACGGACTGCGGGACCGGGAGGCGAGGTTTCGCATCGTGGCTAGAGTGCGTCGGCTGTCTCTAGGCCACTTCGGGGACGTTCGTTCGGTCGGAGGGGGCGTCTCGGAGCTGCGCATCGGAAGCGGACCTGGATACCGCGTGTACTTCCACCGAGAGGGATTCGGCGCCATCGTGCTTCTCGGTGGAGGCGACAAGTCCGGTCAGCGCCGCGACATCACACGCGCCAAGGCGCTCGTACGCGGCTTGTGAGAGGGGCGGCGATGGCCACGAACACGACGGAGACCCGACCCTGGGACGCGGCGACGCTGCTCGAGGACGATGGAGACGTCGCTGCGTACCTCGATGCCGTGCTCGACGAGGCCGATCCGTCCTTGCTGGTCGCGGCGCTCGGCGACGTCGCGCGTGCCAAGGGAATGACGTGGATCGCGCACGAGACGGACCTCGGGCGCGAGAGCCTATACAAGGCGCTGTCGCTCGAGGGCAACCCCCAATTCGCGACCGTCCACAAGGTGGTCCGGGCGTTGGGGTTGCGCCTGCGCGTCTCGGTTTGACCGAGCGTTCGTCGCCGCCGGCCTTGCCGGCATTCGGCCTTGCCGGCATTATGGCGAACCAGTGGGTTGTCGGAGCTTCGTCGGCGTGCGGGAGGCCTCGCCGGCGAACACGCCGGAGATGACGACGGCATCGATGCCACCGCCGTGCGTGGCGGCGCGTTTACGCGCGAGGTATGCGGGATCGCGCCGGAGCGCGCGGTGCTCGCCGGGTACGCATCGACGAACGTGCGCCGCCCGACGGCGCAAATACCATTACGTATGCGATACTATTAAGCATGGAACCAATAGCCGCCGAGCACGTGACAAGCCGCCCTGGCCGCCCCGACGACCACCCCCTGTTCCGCCTGCTGCAGCACGTGGTCGGTCGTTCGATCGACGGGCTGCACGCGCTTCTGCAGGACACCCACCTGTCGCTGCCGCAGTTGGGGACGCTCCATTACCTGCGCGCCGAGGGGACGCAGAGCGTCTCGGCGATCGCCCGTCACCTGCAGCTGTCGCTCGCGGCCACCAGCCACCTGGTCGAACGCCTGGTCCAGCGCGGCCTCCTCGCCCGGACCGAGGACCCGTCGGACCGGCGCCAGAAGCGCGTCGACCTGACGGACGCCGGGCAGGTGCTGGTCGGCAGCATCCAGGCCGAGGCGATGGCGTCGCTCGACGGGCTGTTGGCCGCGGTCCCGTCCGACCTGCGCGGCCGTCTCGACCAAGACCTGCGCGAAGTGCTCGACCTCCTCGACTCCTCCTCGACCGCGTCGACCTCCGCGTCGACCTCCACGACGGGCCGTGCCCCCCACCGGAGCGAACCATGACCCTGACGATCCTCGGCGCGACCGGCAAGACCGGCGTCCACCTCCTCGCCCAAGCCCTCGACGCCGGCCACCACGTGCGCGCGCTCGTGCGCGACCCGGCCAAGATCACCAAGAACGACCCGCGCCTGACGGTGGTTCAGGGCAACGTTCGCGACGCCGAGGCGGTGGCGCGCGCCGTCGAGGGGAGCGACGCCGTGCTCAGCGCCCTCGGGCCCACCCGGAACGCCCCCGACATGGACGTCAGCACCGGCATGGCGCACGTGCTCGCGGCGATGAAGGCCCACGACGTGCGGCGGCTCGTCGTCGTCACGGGCGCCGGCGTCCGCGTGGCGGGCGACCGGCCCGGGGTCTTCGACCGCTTCATGGGCCTGGCGCTGCGCCTCGCCGCCAAGCACGTGCTGGCCGACTCGGAGCGCGCGGTCGAGCTGGTGCACGCCTCCGACCACGATTGGACCGTCGTGCGGGTGCCCATGCTCACCGACGGCCCCGCCACCGGCACGCTGCGCGTCGGCATGGTCGGGCAGGGCACCGGGCCGCGGCTCGCGCGCGCCGACCTCGCCGCCTTCCTGCTCGCGCAAGTCGACGACCGCAGCCACGTCCGGGCCAGCCCGGCCGTGTCGAAC
>JBHEOT010000149.1:0-1894 GCA_046260675.1 Trueperaceae bacterium
CCTTAAGGGTGGTCATGTGCTTGATCGCTCGGCGCGCGCACCCGCCGAAAGTTGGCGTATGAGGTAATGCGCGGCCGCTGTCAAGCCGCACGAGCGCCTTGGCTCGGGCGATCGCTGGAAGCTGTACCGAGCTGAACGGGCAGCTCCTGCCGGGGCACGCGTGACCAGATCAAGGCTCGCACCGGACGCGAATGTCAAGACCCGAGGGGGCGATAAAGCCGGCAGAAACACGATCCTGTCAGAAAAACCCCGGCAGATAGAGCGCCGCGGCGAGTCCAGCGCCGGATCGTCGGACAGGAGCTTGCGCGCATCGCTCTGCGCCACCGCCATGAGCGCCGCCTGCGCCTCGAGATCGGCGACGCGAAACCGCGGCAGCCCGGACTGGGCGGTGCCGATGACATCGCCGGCGCCGCGCATCTCGAGATCGACCTCGCTGATGCGGAACCCGTCCTCGGTGTCGCGCATCGTCTCGAGCCGCCGCTGCCCGCTCTCCGACAGTGGCGGCTGATACATCAGCAGACAGGTCGACGCCGCCGCGCCGCGCCCGACGCGCCCGCGCAACTGGTGGAGCTGCGCGAGCCCGAAGCTCTCGGCGCGCTCGATCACCATGATCGAGGCATTGGGCACGTCGACCCCCACCTCGATCACCGTCGTCGCCACCAGCACCGCCGTCTCGCCGCGCTGGAACCGGGCCATCGCGGCGTCCTTTTCCTCGGGCGGCATCTGCCCGTGAACGAGCCCGACCCGCCCCTCGCCGAGCGCGGCGCGCAGGCGTTGATATCGCGACTCCGCGCTCGCGAGGTCCACCGCCTCGCTGTCCTCGACCAGCGGGCAGACCCAATAGGCCTGCCGCCCCTCGGCGATGGCGCGGCGCAGGTGATCGATTACCTCGTCGACGCGCCCGAGATTGACCAGCGCGGTGCGGATCGGCAGGCGCCCGGGCGGTTTCTCGTCGAGCACGCTCACATCCATGTCGCCATATTGCGCGAGCGACAGGCTGCGCGGGATCGGCGTCGCCGTCATCACCAGAACATCCGCCTGCGCGCCCTTGCGCCCGAGCTCCAGCCGTTGGCGCACGCCGAACCGGTGCTGCTCATCGACCACGGCCAGCCGCAGATCGGCAAAGACGACGTCGCTCTGGAACACCGCATGCGTGCCCACGAGGATCGCGATCCCGCCCGCCGCCAGCGCCGCGAGCTTGGCCGCGCGGGCCGCGCCCTTGTCGCGCCCGGTCAGGATCTCGACGCGCACGCCGGCCGCCGCGGCGAGCGGCTGCAACCCCTGGACATGCTGCCGCGCGAGGATTTCCGTCGGCGCCATGAGCACGCCCTGCCCGCCCGCCTCGACCGCGATCAGGAGCGCCTTGAACGCCACCAGCGTCTTGCCCGCGCCGACATCGCCCTGCAGCAGCCGGTTCATCCGCGTGTCCGAGGCCATGTCGGCGGCGATCTCCGCCAGCGCCCGCGTCTGCGCGCCCGTGGGCTGGAAGGACAGCGCGGCGGCGACGCGCGCCTGCAACGCGCCGGTGCCCGTCGTGGCGCGCCCCTTCGTCCGCCGGAGCCGCGCCCGCGCCAGCGCCAGCGTCATCTGATGCGCCATCAGCTCGTCATAGGCCAGCCGCTCGCGCGCCGGTGCGGTCGGCGACAGATCCCGCGCCGCGCCGGGCGCGTGCGCCGCCGCGAGTGCGTCGCGCCAGTCGGGCCATCCGGCCTGCGCCTTCTGCGCCGGATCGATCCATTCGGCGAGGTCCGGCGCGCGGGCGAGTGCCGCGCGGACGGCCCGCGCCATCACCCGCTGCGTGAGCCCCGCGGTCAGCGGATAGACCGGCTCGAAAGGCGGGATCTCTCCCGCTTCGGCCACGGGCAGGACATGATCGGGATGCACCATCTGCGCC
>JBHEOT010000149.1:1904-2176 GCA_046260675.1 Trueperaceae bacterium
CCCCCCCGTCGAAAAGCTCGACCTTGCCCGACACGACCCGCCGCGCGCCCGTCGGCAGAAGCCGGTGCAGGTAGTCCTCGCGCGCGCGAAAGAACACGATGTGAAAGCTGGTCGCGGCATCCTCGACCACGACGCGGTAGGGTGCCGATTTGCTCGCCGGCGCATGGTGGCGCCCGACCACCACCTCGACGGTGACCACGCCGGGGATCTCGGCGCCCTGGACGCTCGCCCGGCGACGGCGGTCCACGCCAGACCAGGGCAGCGTTAAGAGC
>JBHEOT010000015.1:0-48830 GCA_046260675.1 Trueperaceae bacterium
CCGCCGGACCTGCTGCGGGTGTCGGTCGGCCTCGAGCATCCCGACGACCTGATCGAAGACCTGGGCGAAGCGCTCGCCGTTTTGGAAGGGGGACCAGCATGATCGACGCCACCGCGAACGACGTCATGGCGACCGCTGCCGACGTGGCGTGGGGCGACGCCGGGTTGATCCCGGTCGTCGCGCAGGACGCGACGTCCGGCGACGTCCTGACCGTCGCGTACGCCAACGAGTTGGCGCTGACGCGCACGCTGGAGACCGGCGAAGCCCACTACTGGAGCCGGTCGCGCGCCGAGCTCTGGCGCAAGGGGGCCACCTCCGGCAACGTCCAGCGGGTTCGCTCGGTGCTGCTGGATTGCGACGGCGACGCGCTCGTGTACCGCGTCGACCCGGCTGGTCCGGCGTGCCACACCGGAGCGCGCACGTGCTTCTACCGCCGCCTACAGCCCGCGGCCGATGCGCCGGGCCTCGATGCCGTAGGTATCGCGCCCGATGCCGATCGGGCCGGCATCGCGCCCGATGCCGATCGGGCCGGCATCGGGGCCACGATGGGCCTGCTGCAGCGCGTGGTCGACCAGCGCTGGGCCGAGCGCCCCGAGGGGTCGTACGTCGCCAAGCTCGCCGACCGCGGTGTGGGGTACGTCGCCCAGAAGGTGGTCGAGGAGGCGGGCGAGACGATCGTCGCGGCGCTCGAGCACCACGACGACCAGATGCTCGGCGAGGCGGCCGACCTGCTGTTCCACCTCACGGTGCTGCTTCGGGCTCGAGGGCTCGAGCTCGACCAGGTGGCGCAGGTGCTCGAGGGGCGGCACCGGGCGCGGGGCTGAAAGCGCCGTTGAGTCCGGCGGACGCGGCGAGGCACGAAAATGTTGCCGCGACCATGCTTTACTGGTCGCATGACTGAACTCGTGCCCGATTCGGCGGGGCCTCGCGGCTCCGCGATGGACTTCGAGCGCGCGCTGGTGCTCGACACCGTGCGCGTCACCGAGCAAGCGGCGATCGCCGCCGCCCGCGTCGCCGGCAAGGGCGACGCCGATCAGGTCGACCAGGCCGGCGTCGACGCCATGCGGCGCGTGCTCAACGAGCTCGACATCGACGGCGAGATCGTGATCGGCGAGGGGGAGCGCGACGAGGCCCCCATGCTCTACATCGGCGAGCGCGTCGGCCAAGCGGGCCCGGGAGCCTGGCCGGTCGACATCGCCGTCGACCCCATCGAGGGCACCGACATCACGGCGCGCATGGCGGAGGGGTCGGTCGCCGTGATCGCGCTCTCCGAGAAGGGGGGCTTGTTCCAGGCGCCCGACACGTACATGGAGAAGCTGATCGTCCCGCCGCCCGCGGCGGGGAAGGTCGACCTCACCTGGCCGGTCGCCGCCAACCTCGCCGGCATCGCGCAGTCGCTCGACCGCGACGTCACCGACCTCACGGTCGTCATCCTCGACCGACCGCGCCACGCCGAGCTGATCGCGATGGTGCGCGCGGCAGGCGCGCGCGTGAAGCTGATCGGCGACGGCGACGTGATCGCCGCGCTGTCGGCCGCCATGAGCGGCACCAACATCCACGCCGTGATGGGGACTGGTGGCGCGCCGGAAGGGGTCCTCGCGGCGGCGGCGCTCAAGTGCATCGGCGGCGAGATCCAGGGGCGCTTCGTGCCCCGCAACGAGGGGGAGCGGGAGCGCCTCGACACGGCCGGCGTCGACCTCGCGCGCGTCTACGGCACGAACGACCTGGCGCCTGGGCAGCACATCGTCTTCAGCGCCACCGGCATCACGAACGGCGACCTGGTGCGCGGGGTCAAGTTCTTCAAGCACGGCGCGCGGACGCACACGATCTCGATGGGCTACCGGTCGCGGGTCGTGCGCCTCTCCGACGCGATCCACCTGCTCGGCGAGGGCGCGCGGGTGACGATCCAGCTCTGACGCGGTCCGACCCGACGCGGGCTCAGGGGAGCTGCTCGCGCAGCTCCACCGCACGCGCCCGCACGGCGGTCTGCTCGTCCGGGTCGCGTCGCTGCCACGACTTGACGGCCACCGCCATCCGCGGATGGCGGGCGAAGCGCTCCTGGTGCCGATCGACGAAGTCCCAGTAGCCGACGGTGAACGGGCACGCCTTGGGCCCCGTGCGCGTGCCCGGGTCGAAGGGACAGCGACGGCAGTGGTCGCCCATCCGGTTGAGGTAGGCGCCGCCCGACACGTACGGCTTGGTGGTCATCCCACCGCCGTCGGCGTACTGGCTCATGCCCATGACGTTCGGCACCATCACCCAGTCCTGGGCGTCGACGTGCAGCGCCGTGAACCATTCGGTCAGCTCCACCGGATCGACGCCGAGCCCCAGGGCGAGGTTGCCGAACACCATCAGGCGCTGGATGTGGTGCGCGTAGCCTTGTTCGTGCACGTTCGCGAACGCGTCGGAGAAGCACGCCATGCGCGTCGCGCCGGTCCAGTACACGTCGGGCAGCGGCGCGCGGTGGTCGAGCGCGTTGGCGCTCGCGAGCTCTTCGCCGCGCACCCGGTCGACGTGGAAGACGTACTCGCGCCACCCCAGGACCTGGCGCACGAACCCCTCCGCGCTCTGCAGTAGGACGCGGTCGTCGCCCTCCCGGTACGCCTGCTCGACGGCCTCGAGCACCTCGCGGGGGTGCAGCAGCCCCAGGTTGATCGGCACCGACAGCTGGCTGTGCGCGAGCGCGCGCTCGCCGTGGACGAGGGCGTCCTCGAAGGGACCGAACTCCGGCAGGCGATCGGCGACGAAGCGCTCGAGCGCCACCAGCGCCTGCGCGCGGCTCACGGGCCACCCGAAGGGGCGGAGCCGACCGAAGTGATCGGGGAAGGTGCGCGCGACGTCGTCGAGCACCTCTTCCTGCAGGGCGTCGGGATCGAAGGCCGGCGGTGGCGCGAAGCGGTGCCCGCGCTCGGGCACCTGCCGGTTCGACGCGTCGAGGTTCCACGTGCCGCCCTCGGGGCGCGTCGAATCGTCCGGGTCCATCAGCCAGCCCTGCGCTTCGCGGACGGTCCGGTAGAACCCCTCCATCACCCAGCGCTTGCGGCCCTTCGCCCACGCGTCGAAGGTGGCGTCGTCGACGAGCCGGAGCGCGTTGGGCAGCACGCGGACGTCGCCGCCCGCAGCGCGCGCAGCCTTGGTGAGCGCCTCGGCGACGCCGCGGTCGTTGGGGCGCATCAGCTCGAGGGTGGCGCCCGGCCAGCGTTCCAGATGGGCGGCGATCGCCGCCTCGAAGGAGGGAGCCAGTCGGTGATGGTCGACGGTGAAGCCGTCGGCCTCGAGGTCGGCCGCGAAGCGCCGGAGCGCACCGAAGTACAGCGCGGCCTTCTGCACGTGCGCGCGGGTCGCGCGCACCAAGCCGACCGACTCCACCGTGAGGACGACGGTGGCGGCCGGGTCGGCGCCCGCGAGCGGGCCGTGGTCGCGGTTCAGTTGATCGCCCAGTACCAGTAGGTGGCGCATGCTGAAGCCTAACGGCGCGCGGCCACCCCGGAGGGTGGCCGCGCGCACGGGCGACGATGGAGGTCAGGGCGCGGCGAGGCGCCGTGCTTCGTTCACCCAATAGGCGATGTCGTCGTCGTCCGGCGCCAGGCGCGCGGCCGAACCGTAGTAAGTCGCGGCGTCCGCGTACTGGCCCTGTTCGAAGGCGACCCGACCGAGCCAGGCCCAGGCGTCGACGTAGCTGCCGTTGAGGGTGCTGGCGCGCGCGAAGCGCTCCGCGGCCTCGCTCAGGCGGTCCTCTTCGTACCGCGCGACCCCGGCGCGGAAGGCGTTCACCGCGGCGCTGCCCCAGACCGCTTGCTCCTGCGCCAGCTCCAGGAAGTAGGCAGCGCGCGCGTCGTCGGGGTCGAGCTCCAACGCCCGGCGCCAGTAGGGGATGGCTTGCTCGGGGCGCTCGGTCTCGACGAGGATCCGACCGGCCCAGACGTGGGCCTCGGCGTCGTCGGGGGCGAGCTCGGTGACCGCGACGTACCGGTCCAGCGCCGCGTCCAGGTTCCCGGCCTCGTAGTTGCCGTAGGCGAGGCGCTTGCCGACGCCGGCGGCGTACCCACGGTCCTCTTCGTCCAGCACGCCGCCGCGGCGCACGAAGTCCTGCCAGGTGGTCCACGCCGGCCCGGTCCATTGGCTGCGGCTGTACGCCTCGGCGAGGAAGCGGACGGGCTCGAGGCGGTCGGGCGCGAGGCTCATCGCCCGGCGGCCGGCGGCGAACGCGTCTTGCCAGAGCTGGCGGTCGGGGTACTGGGCTTCGTACGTCGCGAGCGCTTCGGTCATCCGCGCCTCGCCTTCGGCGAGGGCGTCGGCCGCGGCTTGCGGGAGCGCGGGTTGGGCGAGCGCGAGGCCGGCGAAGGCGATCGCCAGCGCCGCGAGGGTCGTGGTCAGGGTACGGAACATGGGGCCTCCCGATGGGGGAACGACGGGCTCCCGCCGAAGCCGGCGGTTTGGCTCCCACTATCGTGGGACGTCAGATGAGAAACGGTGCGGCGGCGTCGGAGCCCAGCCAGCCGCGCAGTTCCGCCAGCGCCTGGCCACGGTGGCTCACGCGCTCCTTCTCGGCGAGGCTCGCCTCCGCGAAGGTCATGCCGAGGTCGTCCGACAAGAAGATCGGGTCGTAGCCGAAGCCGTCGTCGCCGCGGGGGCCGAAGAGGATCGTGCCCTCGCAGGTCCCGCGGAACGTGGCGACGGCGCCGTCGGGCGCGGCCACCACCACGGTGGATACGAACCGCGCTTGGCGCTGGCTGGCGGGCACGTGTCTGACCCGTTGCAGCAGGTGCGCCATCCGCTCGCCATCGCCCAGCCCAGGGCCGCCGAAGCGTGCCGACCAGACGCCGGGTGCGCCACCGAGCGCGTCCACCTCGAGGCCGCTGTCGTCGGCGACCGCCACCCGGCGCAGCTTGGCGGCGGCGAAGCCGGCTTTCAGCAGCGCGTTCTCCTCGTACGTCGCGCCGGTCTCGGGCGGGAAGCTGCGCAACCCGAGGTCGCCGGCCGCGTCCAGGTCTACGCCCGCAGGCCCGAGGGCCGCGGCGAACTCGCGCACCTTGCCCGGGTTGCCGGTCGCGAGCACCCAGCGGTGGCGCGCGGGGGCGCTCACCGTGGGGCTCCGGCCGGCCGCGGGCGCGCCCACGCCGGGCGCGCCGCGGTGAGCACCTCCGCCACCCCGGCGATGCCGAGCGCGATCAGGTGCACGTACGCCTCGGCGTCGACCGGCTCGCCCTCGGCGCCGCCATGCACCTCGACGATGCGCCCGTCCGCGGTCGCGACCACCGCGAGGTCGACCTCGGCCGCCGCGTCCTCCGCGTAGTCGAGGTCGAGCCGCGGCGCGCCGCCGACGAGGCCCACCGACACGGCGGCGAGCTCGTGCCGCAGCGGCCAGGCGTCGAGCGCGCCGGCGAACACGCGCCGGTCGGCGTGCTCGTGCAGCGCGGCGTAGGCGGCGAGCAGCGCCGCGCAGCGGGTGCCGCCATCGGCTCGCACGACGTCGCAATCGACGGTCAAGGTGGTGCCGGGGAAGGCCGCGAGGTCGACCGTGGCGCGCAGCGCCCGCCCCAAAAAGCGTTGGATCTCCTGCGTGCGGCCGCGGATGGTGCCGCGTTCGCGCGCCGTGCGCTCGCGGGTGGCGCGCGGCAGCATCGCGTACTCCGCCGTGAGCCAACCGCCGCGGTAGCCGCGACCGCGCAGGTGCGGTGGCAGGGTGGGCGAGGCGCTCACGGTGGCGAGCACCTCGGTGCGCCCCCAGACCACCCGTGCCGCCCCTTCGGCGTGCGGGTGGCCGCCGACCTCGAGGGCCAGCGGCCGCAGGGCGTCCGCCGCGCGGTCTTCGCGCATCGGAGCGCTCATCGGAGCACCGCGGTGGCGCTGGCGGCGGCCACGAGCGATGGCGTGGACCACGCCGGCCTCACCGGCAACGGCAGCGCCAGCGGCTCGATCGGTCCCTCGGGGCCATCGAGCACCCGCGCCACGTGGGCGTAGCTCGGCAGGTCGCCCGTGACCAGGTGGTGCACGCCCCCGCCGCCATCGCTGCGGGCGAGTCCGAGCTCGGTCAGCGCGGCGGCCACCGCGGCCGCCGTCGCGGCCGCGGAGTCGACGAGGGCGACGTCGGGGCCGAGCACGGCGCGCAGGGTGGTGGCGAGCGGCGGGTAGTGCGTGCAGCCGAGGATGAGCGTGCGCAGCTCGCTCGGTCGGTCCGCCAGGTAGTGCTCGGCCACGAGCCGCGCGATGGTGCCGTCCGAGACGCCCTCCTCGACGATCGGGACGAAGAGCGGGCAGGCTCGGCCCCAAGCCTTTAGACCGTGGGCGGCCAGGGCGCGTTGGTAGGTGCCCGCACCGATCGTGCCCGCGGTCCCGAGGACGCCGACGACGGCGGTGGGTCCGTGGGCGGCGTGGGCGGCGACGGCAGTGGCGACGCCGGGTTCCACGACGCCCCACACGGGCACCGGTGCGGCGGCGGCGAGGTCGGGGAGGGCGGCGGCCGAAGCGGTGTTGCAGGCGACGACGACGGCCTTGACGCCGCGCGCGACCAGCTCCCCGGTCCATTCGAACGCGAAGCCGCGCACCATCGACTGAGGCTTGCCGCCGTACGGCAGGCGGGCGGTGTCGCCCACGTAGACGAAGTCCTCGTGCGGGAGCGCGCGCACCAGCGCGCGCATCACGGTCAGGCCGCCGACGCCGGAGTCGAAGACGCCGATCGGGGACGACACATGCGAAGCGACGTCGGGCACGACGTCAGCGTAGCACCGAGTCCCGTGGCCGGCGCGCCGCGAGCGCCACCAGCGCACCCGCCACGAGCCCCGCGGGCAGCGCGAAGACGCCGAGGTCGAGCGTGAGCGCGTAGATCAGGTTGAGCGGGGTGTTGACGAACGCGCCGCGCACCTGGGCGGCCACGCCCCAGGCGCCCTCGAGCGTCAGGCCGACCACGGCGCCGAGCACCGCAGCGACCGGCGCGAAGGAGAGCACGAAGACCAGCACCGCGAACGGGAGCGCCCAGCGCTTCATGCGGCGGAACCACGGCGCGAACGCCCAGGCGAGCAGCAGCGTCGCCACGGCGAAGACCGCGGCGTCGGCCGCGAGCGAGGGCGTGAGGGCGGTGAGGACGCCGCGCGCTCGACCGGCGACCTCGACGAGGGCGAAGCCGGCGAGGCCCAGAGCGACGGCGAGGAGCGCGAGCCGGGCGTTCACGCCGCCGCCTCGACGAGCCGGCGCAGGTGCGCGACGCTGGCGCGCACGCCGTCGGCGCCGGTGGCGATCTCGAGGCAGACGGTGCCCGGGAAGTCGCGCAGGAAGGCAGCGTGCGCGGCGTAGTCGAGCGTCCCCTGGTCGCTCGCGAGGTGCTCGTCGGCGGTGCCGTGGTTGCCGTGCACGTGCAGGTGCGCGAGGGTCGGACCGAGCGCCTCGAGGTACGCGGAGGCCGCGTCCGTACCTTCTCGGACGCCCTGGACGTGCGCGTGCCCGAAGTCGAGGCAGGTCGAGAGCGCGTATCGATCGGCCAGGGCGCGCAGCTCGGCGGGCGTGCGCAGGTAGTCCGCGTCGCCCAGCGCCAGGTTCTCGAGCGCGATCGGGACCGGCGCGCCGGCGAGCGCCTGAAACGACGCGTCGAGCGCGGTGGCGGCGAGCGCGTCCGCTTGCGGATGGCGCAGGTGGTGCTGGCCGGTGTGGAGCACGGCGCACGATGCCCCGACGCGCTCGGCGTACGCGATTCCGGCGAGGGTGCGCTCGACTGCGGCGGCGCGCGCGACCGGCATCAGCGAGGCGAGGTTGAGGTCGACGTAGCTCAGGTGCAGCGTGGTCCCGACGCCCGTGGCGCGGCTCAGCCGTGCGATGCGGTCGACGGCTTGCAGGGCGGGCAGCACCTCGTGGAGGTCGAAGGACAGCTCGACGAAGTCGAGGTGCAGCTCACTCGCGAGCCGGAACGCCTCCTCGACGTCGAGCATCCGCGCGGTCATGGGGGAGAAGCCGAGCCGCATCAGCGTGCCTCCAGGTCGAGCGCGCGGCGTTGCGCTTCGGCGAGCGCCGCCTCGGGGCTCTCGCTCCCGCGCAGGGCGCGTTCGAGCGCGTCGTCGATCAAAGCGCGCCAGGCGTTGAACGCCGCGACGCGCGGGCGCGGCACGGCCAGCTCGAGCTGCTCGAGCGCGGCGGCCCGGTTGGGGTCCTCGGCGTAGAAGGCGTCGAGCAGCGGCAGCGCGGCGCGCCGCACCGGGATGTAGTACGAAGCCTCGACCCAGTCGGCGAGGCTCTGGGGCTCGACCAGGAAGCGCCAGAAGGCGAAGGCCGCGCGGCGCTCGGCGTCGCTGGAACCGCGCAGGACGGTCAGCTGGGCGCCGCCGAGCGGGACGCGGCCGCCTTCGGCGATCGGCACGGGCGCGGCGGCGAGATCGAAGCCGACCGAGAAGCGGCGCACGTCCGGCCAGTTGGCGATGCTGGCGAAGGTCATCAAGCTGCGGGTGCGCACGAAGGTGAGGATCGCCGGCGTGCTCTCGCTCGCGCCGTAGAAGGCCATCTGGCGACCGCGCACGAGTTCGCGGAGCATCGTCAGCGCCGCGATCGCCTCCGGGCCGTCGAGGTTGGGGCTGCCGTCCGGGTGGGCGAGCGTGCCGCCGCGGCTGAGCACCATCATCTCGAACAGCCACGAGTCACCGACGAACATCGCGCCCTGCGCCGTCCGCGAGGTCAGGGCCCGCGCGGCGTCCGCGAACGCTTCCCACGTGGTGGGCACCGCCAAGCCCGCTTGCCGCAGCGCGTCGGCGTTGTAGTACATCACCGGCGTCGACGTGTTCCACGGCAGGCCGTACCGGCCGTCGGCCAGCTCGCCGTACCCCCACACCCCTGGGTAGAAGTCGGCGACCAGGTCGTCCGGGAGCTCGCCGACCAGGTCGCTCAGGTCGAGCAACGCGCCGTCGCCGACCAAACGCGGGAAGAAGCCGATCTCGGCCTGGAAGAGCACGGGTTCGTCGGCGGTGCCGAACGCGGCGACCAGACGCGTCTGCGCCTCGGCGTACGCGCCGACGTAGCGCGCCTCGACGCGCACGTCGTCCTGGATGGCGTGGAAGCGTGCGACCAAGGCGTCGACCGCGTCCTCGACGCCCTCCATCGAGTGCCAGAAGGTGATGGTCGTCTGGGCCGCTGCCGAGGCGGACAGGGCGAGGACGGCGAGCAGGGCGATGAGGCGGTTCATGACGAAGGCTACCTTCCTTCCGGGGCGATGGGTCACGAGCGGAACCCGGCTTCGAAGACCTCGATGATGCGGCGTTCGAAGACGACGTAGAGGACGAGCAGCGGCAGGCTCGCCACGAGCGCGGCGGCGCCGAGAAGGCCCCACTCGAACGGCCGCGCGCGCAGCAGCTCGGTGAGGAACGCCTGCACGGTCCAGAGCGGCTCGGTCGTCATGATGCGCGGGTAGAGGACCAGGTTCCAGTGCGCGGCGAAGGCGAGCACCGCGGTCGCGGCGAGCTCCGGGCGCAGGATCGGAGCCACCACGCGCGCCAAGATGGTGGACTCGCCCGCGCCATCGAGGCGCGCCGCCTCGACCACCTCCCACGGCACCCGCCGCATCCCCTGGAGCAGCAGGAAGACGACGAGCGGGCTGGCGAGGAAGGGCACCACGAGGGCGCCGAAGGTGTCGAGCAGCCCCCACCCCTGCAGCTGCCGGAAGAGCGGCACGAGCAGCAGTTCGGTCGGCAGCGCGAGCAGCACCAGGACGAGCGCCTGCAGCCGCAGGCCGTTGCGGATCGCGTAGGCGGCGCCGAGCCCGAACGCCAGCTGCGTCGCGACCACCAGCCCGGTGGCGCCGAAGGAGACCGCGAGGGCGCGCGCCAGGCCGGTGTCGGCGAGCGCGGCGAAGTTCTCGAGGCTGAAGCCGAACGTCGCGAGGTTCGCGCGCACGAGCGCCTCGGCGGGGATGAAGGCGGCGTAGACGAGCCAGAGGAGCGGCAGCGCCACGAACGCCGCGAACGCCGCGGTGACGAGGCGCATGGCGATCACGCGACGGTCCTGGCGGTGGCGCGCCGGTCGAGCAGGCGCGCCTGGACGAGGGCGATCGTCAGCGTCAGGACGAGCACGAAGAGGGTGATCGCCGCGCCGTAGCCGAGGTCGAAGCGTTCGAACGCCGTCTCATAGAGGAAGTAGCCGAGCACGCGGGTGCTGCCGAAGGGGCCGCCGCGCGTGAGCAGGTAGACCGCGGTGTAGGACTGCAGGCTGAAGACCGTCCCGACGACGGTGAGGAACAGCAGCGTCGGCCGCAGCATCGGCAGCACGATCAGGCGCCGCACTTCCCCTTCCCGGGCGCCGTCGACGCGGGCGGCCTCCTTGACCTCGAGGGGGATGCCGCGCAGCGAGGCGGAGGCGACCAGCACCCCGTAGCCCGTCTGCTGCCAGAGGGTGAACAGCACGACGTAGGCGAGCGCCGCCCAGGGCTGCGAGGTCCACGGCAGGGCGAGGCCGGTCAGCTCGGGCACGAGGCCGAAGTCGGGGTTGTACAGGAGGTACCAGGCGATCGCCGACCCGCCGACCGTCACGAGCCCGGGCGCGAAGAGCAGGGCCTTGATCGCCCGCTCGAACCGCACCCCCTCGATGGCGAGCGCGATGACGATCGAGAGGACCAGGAACGCCGGGAGCGCCAGCGCAGCGAAAGCGACCGTGGTCCCGAGCGAGCGCCACAGCGCGTCGTCGCCGAGCAGCCGCACGAGGTTGGCCGCACCGACCGGCACCGGGTCGGTCGTCCCGCTCCAGCGCCAGGTGGCGTAGCGCAGCACCGCGAGCAACGGCACCAGGCTGAACAGGGCGAACACGAGCGTCGCCGGCAGCGCGAGCCAGAACGAGCGGCGGCGCGCGCTCATGCGCCCCAGGATCGCGGTCGGGGGTGCAGCTCGTGGCGGGCTAGGGACTCGGGCACGATGTGCCAACCTACCGCCCGAGGGTCAGGGGGGCTTCAGGCTCGAGGGGCGATCGGACGGGCGAGCACCGAACGACGAGGCGGGGGTCAGCTGCCCTTGGGCGCCACCCGCGACCAGAACGCGCTGAACGAGCGCGGCGCGGCTGCGGCCGTCCAGCGGTGGCGGAACGCAGTCGGCGCGGGGTCGTTCGGTCCAGGCCAGTGCGCCACCGCCGGGTGCGCGCGGTGGACGAGCGGCGCCGCGCGGCCGGCCGCGGCCGCGGCCGCGCGCGGCGCGAGCACGTCGCGCGCGTCGCCGACGCCCACCTGCAGGCCCGGCACCGCCTGCGCCGCGGCGAGCACCCAGGCGAGGCGCGCGGTGCTCCACGGGTGCCGCGCGAAGAAGGACGGTTCGAGCAGCAACCAGCGCTCGGCGTCCTCGTCAGCACGCCACGCGGGGTCGAGGCCCCACGCGTGGTAGGCGATGAGCGGGCGCGTCGGGTCCGGGTCAGGGGCGGGCAGGTCGGGCAACACGGCCGGCAGGTCGAGGTCGACCGTCTCGCGCAGCACGTCGGGCACCGGCCCTTCGAGGAGCGCCTCGCGGGGCCGGTCGAGAAAGGTGCCGCGCTGTCGGGTGTCCGCGAAGCGGTTCAGGTTCGCCTGATCGGCCAGGTACGGCTTCGACGATCCGCTCCCCGCCACCCACTGCCACGACAGCGTGTTCGAGGCCAGATCGCCGTCGAGCAGGTGGTGTTGGAACCAGGCGGCGCCGGCGCGCCAGTCCGCGCCCGCCAGGTGGCAGGTGACGCTCGCCAGCCACATCCGCGCGTGGTTGTGCACGTAGCCCTCGTCGACCAGCGCATGCACGGCGGCGTCGATCGCCTCGATCCCGGTGCGACCGGCGACCAGGGCCGCCGGCAGGCGACGCGGACCCGCATCGGGTGCGAGGCGCGGCTGCGGTCCGAAGCGGTCGCGCAAGATCCGCGCCCCCTCGAGGTCGTGCACGAGCTGGAAGAACTCGCGCCAACCGAGCTCCTGCGCCAGCTTGCCGGCGTTCGGGCCCACGGCCGTCAGCACATCGGGGACCGACACCAACCCGTGGGTCAGGTACGGCGACAGGCGCGTGACCGCGCCGCGCAGGTGGTTGCGGGTGCGGGCGTACGCCGCTGGGTCCACGTCTGCGACGCGTGCGAGCGCCTCGGCGCGGTCGGGCGGGAACGCGCGCGCGACCGCAGGTGGGATCGCGAGGTCGGCGGCCGGCACGCGGGTGGGGTGATCTGGCTGCATGGGAGAAATATACGAACACGGACGCCGTGGCGCCGTGGGCTGGAGCGCCGTCTGCGCGCGTTGAGCACACCTTTCGTCCGCGACCGAAGCGTCCGATGGTAGCTTGGGGAATGCACGTGCCCGACCTCGAGGTGGAGCCGCCCGATTCGATCCTTCGCGCGATGTACGACGCGATGGCCGATGGGCTGCTGGTGGTCGACTCGGCCGACACCGTGGTGTTCGCCAACGCGTCGGCCATGGCGCTGCTAGGTCGTGACGGCAGGGCGCTCGTGGGGCGGTCGTTCGGGCTGCCGATCGGTGATCGGCGGACGCTCGTGGTCGGTCCCAGCGTTCCCGCGTCCCCCGAGGCGGACCGGACGCTGCAACCGGATGATCGCGTGCTCGAGATGCGGGTCGCACCGATGAGGTGGCAGGGCGGCGTCGCGCAGCTGCTCAACATCAGCGACGTGACCGAGGCCGTGGAGCGCTACCGCACCGCCAGGGTGGCCGCCGTGTACGACCCGTTGACGGGGCTGCCGAACCGGACGCTGATGGCCGAGCACCTGGAGCAGGCGTTGCGCGTCGCGCGGCGCGAACGGACCCTCGTCGCGCTGCTGTTCATCGACCTCGACGACTTCAAGGAGGTCAACGACCGCTGGGGGCACGCCGTCGGCGACGCGCTGCTGCGGTCCGTCGCCGCGCGCTTGAGCAGCGTTGTGCGGGCCGGCGACGGGGTCGCCCGGCTGTCGGGCGACGAGTTCACGGTGACGCTCACGGGCCTGCGCGACCACGCCTACGTCGACGGCGTGGCTGAGAAGGTGCTCGACGCCCTCACGGCGCCGCACGACGTCGAGGGTCGTTCGGTGCGGGTCGGCGCGAGCGTCGGTGCCGCCGTGTTCCCGGTCGATGCCAGCGACGCGACCGAGCTTTTGATGCTCGCCGACACGGCGATGTACCGGGCGAAGGTCCAAGGGAAGAACCGGTTCGTGGCGTTCGCTGGGTGAGGGCGGCGCAAACGTGGGCGCGTAGCTCGGCGGCAACGGACGACGCGAGCCCCCCGACCGAGGTCGAGGGGCTTGCGCGTTCGCCGTCCGTAAAGCGGACGGAGTCGGACGTCAGGCGGGTCGAGCGCCCGCCCTCACTGCCATCCCGCGCGGTCCATCACGCGCAGCGCTTCGGCGCTGTTCTCGCCGTACGACGCGACGTTCAGCGCGTCGGTTCGGAAGGACCCAAACCCCGTCGCGACCTCTGACACGGCGATGCCCTCGACGGCCGGGTACTCGTAGTTGGCCTTCGCGAAGATCTCCTGCGCCTCGGGGGTCGCGAGGAACTCGAGGAAGCGGATCGCGTTCGCTCGGTTGGGGGCCGTGGCGACCACGCCGGCGCCGCTGATGTTCACGTGCGTGCCGCGATCGTCCTGGTTGGGGAAGAACAGGCCGACCGAGTCCGCGACGGCCTGATCGCCCGCATCGCTCGAGGCGATGAGGCGGGCGAGGTAGTAGTGGTTCACGACGGCGACGTCGCACTCACCCGCGGCGACCGCACGGATCTGGTCGGTGTCGCCGCCTTGCGGGTTGCGGGCGAGGTTCTCGACGATGCCGTCGGCCCACGCTTGCGCCGCGTCGACGCCGGCGGTGGCGATGATCGAAGCCATGAGGGAGATGTTGTAGATGTTGCTCGACGAGCGGATGCACACCCGGTCCTCCCACGCGTCGCTCGCCAGGTCCTCGTACGTGGAGAGCTCGGCAGGATCGACGCGATCGGTGCTGTACACGATGGCGCGGGCGCGCTGCGAGAAGCCGAACCAGCGCCCATCGGGATGGCGGAGGTTGGCCGGGATCGCGGCCTCGAGCGCGTCCGATTCGATCGAGGCGAGCAGGCCGGCCTCTTCGGCGCGCCACAGACGGCCCGCGTCGACGGTGACGATCACGTCGGCGGGGCTGTTCACGCCCTCGCTGCGCATGCGTTCGATCAACTCGTCCGCACCGGCTTCGATCAGGTTCACCTCGATGCCGGTCTGCTCGGTGAAGAGGTCGAACAGGGCCTGGTCGGAGTCGTAGTGGCGGGCCGAGTAGACGTTGACGACCTCCTGCGCGCTGGTGAGCCCCAGTAGCGCGAAGACCGTGGCGGTGATGATGGCGGTGTGCAGGCGTCGTGGCATGAGTTCCTCCGGTTGGCGCGAAAGCCGATGTCAAGTCAATCCCAAGTACTTCAGTCGGGATTGTTTGAAGGATTCCATGCGCCATTCCCGAGCGTCAAGGTCGGATATCCCGATCTTGGACCCGAGCGGTCAGTGGCTGCGCTCGCGCGACCGAGCGATCGCCGTACTCACCACGATCACGGGCAGGATGCCGACCAACACGATCGCCAGCGCACCTCCCGAGGCCTCGACGAGTCGTTCGTCCGACGCCAGCCGGTACACCCGTACCGCCAGCGTGTCGAAGTTGAAGGGACGCACGATCAACGTGGCCGGGAGCTCCTTGATCACGTCGACGAACACCAGCAGCATCGCGGTGAGCAAGCTGCCCCGGAGCATCGGCACGTGCACTCGGCCGAGCGTGCGCAAGGGCCGGTGGCCCAGGCTCATGGCCGCTTCGTCCATGCTGCGCGTGACCTTGCCGAGGCCGGCCTCGACCGTTCCGAACGAGACGGCGAGGAACCGCACCAGGTAGGCGAACACCAGGCCGACGATCGTCCCGCTGAGCAGCAGGCCCGTGGAGATACCGAACGTGCCCCGCATCCAGCCGTCGACGGTGTTGTCGAAGAGCCCGAGCGGCAAGAGCACGCCCACCGCGATGACGGAGCCCGGGACGGCGTACCCCATCGAGGCGACCCGCGTCGCCAGCTTGGTGAGGACGTTCGGACGGATCCGCACCCCGTACGCCAGCACCAGCGCCAGCGCCATCGCCAGCAGCGCGGTGAGCACGGCCAGCAGAAGGCTGTTGCTCGCGTACTGCCAGAACTGCGGGCTCACCGTGCGCCCCGCATGGCGCACGGTCATCGCGAGCAGCACCCCGGCGGGGAGCAGGAACCCCAGCGCGATCGGCGTCAGGCCGGCCGTGAGGGCGAGCCCTGCTCGCCAGCCGGAGAGGCGATATCCGGCGAGGACCCGGTACCGGCTCGCGGTCGGCTGCTGGTACGTCGCGCGCCTGCGCGACCACCGCTCGAGCACGATGAGCACGAAGACGAACACGAGCAGCAAGGCCGCCAGCTGGGCCGCGGCGACCCGTTCGCCCATCCCGAACCAGGTGCGGTAGATGCCGGTCGTGAAGGTCACGACCCCGAAGTAATCGACCGTCCCGAAATCGCTGAGCGTCTCCATGAGCGCGAGCGCGACGCCCGCGACGATCGCGGGGCGTGCCAGCGGCAGCGACACGATGAAGAAGCTCGCCCACGGGCCCCGCCCGAGGCTCCGGCTCGCCTCGAGGATCGACGACGCTTGCTCCAGGAACGCAGCGCGCGACAAGAGGTACACGTACGGATAAAGCGCCAGCGTCAACATGGCGATCGCCCCACCGAGCGAACGGACGTTCGGGAACCAGTAGTCGCCGGGCCCCCATCCGGTGATGGCCCGCAAGCTGGTCTGGAGCGGCCCCGAGAACTGCAGGAAGTCGGTGTACGTGTAGGCGAGGATGTAGGCCGGTACGGCCATCGGCAGGAGCAGCGCCCACTCGAAGACGCGCTTGCCGGGAAAATGGCACATGGTGACCAGCCAGGCGAGGCCGGCTCCGATGACCAGGGTCCCGGACCCGACGCCGAGCAGGAGCCACACGGAGTTTCGGACGTAGCGAGGCAGCACGGTCGCGGCGAGATGCGACCAGACGTCGCCAGAGGGCGTGAACACGCTGCTCAGCACCACCAGCACCGGCGCCGCCACGAGCACCGCGAGCAGCGTGACGACGAGGCTCCACCCGCTCAACACGCCCGTGCCCCGTGCGCTACCGCGGGACCGAGGGGCAGGTCCTCGATGGATGATCGTGGTCTCCCGTGGCCGCATGGGCGCCCAGGGTAACTCGGCTCGTCGGCACGCGACCCGGCGGGGACGACCTGGTTCGAGCGGGAGCGAGCCGCGAGGCGGCGTTGGGGCCGATCGACGACGACGCCCCCGACCGCGGTGGTCGGGGGCGCGTTCGTGCGTGCGTGGCGGAGAGGGTGGGATTCGAACCCACGAAACGGTGTGACCCGTTTACCCGCTTTCCAGGCGAGCTCCTTCAACCACTCGGACACCTCTCCAGGCGCGGGACCGCCCTCGCGGACGGGTGGCGACGGAGAGTCTAGCACGCGCGCTCGGCGTCCGGATTCGGGTCGGCCGCGACACCGCGCCGCGCTCCGTTATCCCTATGATGGTGCTCAGGATTCCACCTGCCCCAAGGAGGCCCCATGCTGCGCGACCGCATCGCGACCCTTACCGACGCCGCCGACGTCGACGCGTTCCTGTCCGACCACCCCACGAGCGTCATCTTCAAAGCCGGAACCTGCCACAAGACCATGCAGGGCTTCGGGTTCCTCCAAGAGAAGCTGGAGGAGCGCACCGACCTGATGGTGGGTCTGATCCGCGTCGTCGAGCATCGCCCGGCTTCGAACCGGATCAGCGACCGCACCGGCATCGTGCATCACTCGCCTCAGGTGATCTTGTTCCGCGACGGCGAGGCCGTGTTCGACGTCGACAACTGGGACATCACGCCGGAGGTGCTGGTCGAGGCCTTCGCGCGCGTGCCTTCGGGCGCACCGGTCGAGGTCGTGCCCAACGCGTCCGGAAGCGACCTCAAGCCCTACCTCGACGTCCTCGAGCAGTACCTGTCGGGCGTGATCGGCGACCGGCAGTTCGAGTACGTGTACACGACCATGTTCCGCGACGATGCGTCGCTGCGATCGGCGGCGGAAGTGGACGTGCTCGGGTCGATCTTCGGCGACGTCGATCGCCACGCGAACATGCACCTGATGATGGCCGGTAAGGCCCAGGACGAAGCGATGCGGCTCCGCGCCGAGGCGGCGTACGGCAAGCTCAAGGAGCTCGCGCAAGACGTGGCCGCCTGAGCTAGAGCGAGCTACTTCGAGTCGTCGCGCCCCGCCTTCAGGAAGCGTTCGAACGCATCCTCGCCGGCGGGGTGCTCGTTTGGTTTCGAGGGTGCCTTGGCGCCGCGCACCTCGTCGTTCGACCGTGGCGGTGGGCGTTCGGGACGCGGGCGTTCCGGTTTCGTCCGCCTTGGGGCCAACAGCGTCCACACGGCGAGGGCCAAGACGATCACGGCGCCGAAGGTGAGCAGCGTGAGGATCGCGAGCGACGTCACCCGCGCATCCTAACCGAGGGGCCGCACCGCCAACTCCGCGAGGCGCGCGCCGTCCGCGTTGCCACCGCTGAGGATCACGACCGTCGGCCCCGGGCGCAGGAGGGGCGATCCTTCGGCGACGAGCATCCGGTACGCGGCGAACGCGAGCGCCCCGGTGGGCTCGACCGTCAGGTGCGCCTCGCGCATCATCCACGCGGCGCCGTCGAGGATCGCTTCGTCGCTCACGTCCACGAAGGCGTCGACGGTGGCGCGGATGATGTCGAAGTTCACCACCCCGAGCGATTGGGTGCGCACCCCGTCGGCGACCGTGCGCACGACGTCCTCGGCCGACCAGGCGACCAGGTGGCCGGCGCGGAACGAGGCGCCCGCGTCGGCGGCGAGCGCCGGTTCGACGCCGACGACGTTCGCGCCCACACCCAGGGCGCGCAGCGCGCTCGCGACGCCAGCGAGCAACCCACCACCGCCGACGCACACCAACACGTTCGCGACGTCGGGCAGGTCGTGCGCGATCTCGAGCCCCACGCTCGCCTGGCCCTCGACGATCCACGGATGGTCGTAGGGCGGGACGAGGGTCGCGCCGAGGTCGGCGGCGAGTCGCTCGGCGGTGCCTTCCCGCGACGCCTTGTCGTTCGCGCAGCGCACGACGTGCGCCCCCCACGCCAAGGTGCGGCGCACCTTGATCTCGGGGGCGCCGTCGGGGATCACGATCGTCGCCGGAACCCCCGCCAGGGCCGCGGCGCAGGCGACGCCTTGGGCGTGGTTGCCGCTCGAGTGCGTCACGACGCCGCGCGCCCGTACCTCGGGGGCCAGCCGGGCGAGGAAGTTCGACGCGCCGCGCAGCTTGAACGAGCCGGTGCGCTGCAGGTTCTCGGCCTTCGCGTACACGGGCGCCGGTGCCCCCTCCACGGGGAGGCGCACGAGCGGCGTCCGGAAGACGTTCGCGGCCACGCGGGCGGCGGCGGCTTCGAGCTCGCTGAGGGTGGGCACGGGGGTGGGACTCATCCGGTCGGTCTACCATGGTCGGATGGGCACGGAAGCGCGTCCAACGGTGTGCTGGTGAGCCGCCGTGTCCACGTCGCGTGGTACAAAAGTCGCAGTTCGGCGACGGTGGCGCTCGTGCTTCGTCGCCCCCCTACCCATCCCCGATCCCCGACGGTGGCCACGGCGCTGCCGGCCTCGTGGCGCATCGGCGTGAGGAACGCATGGACGACGCTTCCCAGCTCATGAACGCCTCCAGCCTCGGGTACGTCGAGGACCTCTACCTCGAGTACCTTCGCGATCCGGGCGCCGTGGACGATTCGTGGCGCACGCTGTTCGAGCGCATGGGGCCCGAGGGCGCGGCCGCAGCCGGCTTGTCGGGGCGCAGCAGCACCGGCCCACGCTTCGGCCGCGGCACGCTCTTCGCGCCTCCGGCTCCGGTCGCCACCGCGTACGGTGGTGGGACGACCGACGCCGAACTCCACCAGCGGCTCGATCGGCTCGTGCGCAACTTCCGCGTGCGCGGCCATCGCGTCGCCGACCTCAACCCGCTCGGCGGCGACAAGATCGACGTTCCAGAACTAGAACTCAGTTATTACCGCATCACGGATGCGGACCTCGGGCGCCCCGTGCTCGACACCACCTTCCACGACGCCAAGACGGTCGGAGACGTGTACGACGCGCTGCGCGCCACCTATACGCGCTCCATCGGCGCTCAGTTCATGCACATCGACGACCTCGAGGTGCGGCGCTGGCTGCAGGCGCGCATGGAGCGCACCCGCAACCGGCTCGAACTCTCGCGCGACACCCAGTTGCGCATCCTGACCAAGCTGACCGACGCGGTCATCTTCGAGGAGTTCATCCAGAAGAAGTTCGTCGGTGCCAAGAGCTTCTCGCTCGAGGGCTCCGAGAGCTTGATCCCGCTGCTCGACCTGGCGCTCGAGAAGGCAGGGGCGCAGGGGGTGCACGAGGTCGTCTTGGGCATGGCGCACCGCGGTCGCCTGAACGTGCTCGCGAACATCATGGGCAAGCACCCGCGCACGATCTTCCGGGAGTTCGAGGACAAGGACCCGGAGATGAGCCGCGGTCGCGGCGACGTGAAGTACCACCTCGGGTACTCGAACGACTGGACGACGCAAGCGGGCTTTGAACTCCACCTGTCGCTCGCCTTCAACCCTTCGCACCTCGAGTTCGTGAACGCGGTGGCGATGGGGCGGGTGCGCGGGAAGCAGGACCGGGTCGGCGACGAAGAGCGCGGCCACGCGCTGTGCGTGCTGATCCACGGCGACGCCGCGTTCATCGGCGAGGGCATCGTCCAGGAGACGCTCAACATGTCCGAGCTCGCCGGGTACCGCGTCGGCGGCACGCTCCACGTGATCGTCAACAACCAGGTGGGGTTCACGACCGGCCCCGATCAGGGGCGCTCGACGACCTACGCCAGCGACGTCGCCAAGATGCTGCAGATCCCCATCTTCCACGTGAACGGTGAGGACCCCGAGGCCGTCGCGCAGGTGATCGAGGTGGCGATGGAGTTCCGCCGCACCTTCCAGCGCGACGTGGTGATCGACATGTACGCCTACCGGCGCTTCGGCCACAACGAGGGCGACGAGCCCTCGTTCACGCAGCCGCGCATGTACGCCGACATCCGCCGCCGCCCCAACGTGCGCGAGGCGTACCTCGAGCGCCTGCTCACGCTGGGCGGCGTTGCGCGCGAGGAGGCGGACGCGATCGCCGAAGCGCGCCGCGAGCACCTGGAGCAGGAGTTGTCGGTGGCGCGCGGCCACGACTTCAAACCGACCTACAGCGCCTTCGAGGGCTTGTGGAAGCCGTACCGCGGCGGCAGCGACGCCGACGTGGCCGACGCGGCAACGGGGATCGAGCGCGGCGAGGCCGAGCGTTTGCTCCGCGCGCTGGCGGCGGTGCCGGACGGCTTCGAGCCCAACGCCAAGCTCACGCGCTTCCTCAAGGGGCGCGAGGAGATGGCGGCCGGCGAGCGCGAGCTCGACTGGTCGGCGGGCGAGGCGCTCGCGTTCGCGTCGCTCGTCGCCGAGGGCGTGCGCGTGCGCCTGAGCGGTCAGGACAGCGAACGCGGCACCTTCAGCCACCGCCATTCGGTGCTGCACGACGCCGCGGACGGCACGCGCCACCGCTCCTTCGACGCCGTGGCGCAGGGTGGGGGCGTCTTCGACGTGCACAACAGCCCGCTCTCCGAGAACGGGGTTCTTGGGTTCGAGTACGGATATTCGCTCGACTGGCCCGATGCCTTGGTGATCTGGGAGGCCCAGTTCGGCGACTTCGTCAACACGGCCCAGGTGATCATCGACCAGTTCATCGCGTCGGGTGAGGACAAGTGGCGGCGCCTGTCGGGTCTGGTGCTGCTGCTGCCGCACGCCTTCGAGGGCTCCGGCCCCGAGCACTCGAGCGCCCGCCTCGAGCGCTTCTTGCAGATGGGCGCCGAGGACAACGTGCAGGTGGTGGTGCCCAGCACGCCCGCGCAGATGTTCCACCTGTTGCGCCGCCAAGTGAGGCGCCCCTGGCGCAAGCCGCTCGTCGTGATGACGCCCAAGAGCCTCCTGCGCCACCCGCGGGCGCTGAGTCGCCTCGACGACGTGGTCGAGGGTTCGTTCGAGACGGTGCTCACCGACGCGAGCGTGCCTGCCGACGGGGTGCGCCGCATCCTCCTGTGCAGCGGCAAGGTCTACTACGACCTCCTGGCCGCCCGCGAGGAGCAGGGGCGCGACGACGTGGCGCTCGTGCGGTTGGAGCAGCTCTACCCGCTCCGTCAGGGCGACGTCGACGCCGCGCTGGAGCGGTACCCCGAGGGGGTCGGCGTCACGTGGGTTCAGGAGGAGCCGGAGAACATGGGGGCGTGGCGCTACCTGCGCGTCCGCTGGGGCGACGTCGTTTCGGGCCGCGCGTTCGATGGCGTGAGCAGGCCCGCGTCGGCGAGCCCGGCCACCGGGTCGGCGAGCGCCCACAAGCTCGAGCAAGCGGAGCTGTTGCGTGCCGCCCTGGGCGAGCGCGTTCCCGACGAAGTGGTCGCGTGAGCTCGCCCGACCTTCGACCGAACACGAGCGCCGGCGATCGTCGGCGCCGAGGAGCGTGACCATGGCCGTGGACGTCACCGTGCCCAGCGTGGGCGAATCGATCACCGAGGTGTTCGTGGGCAGCTGGCTCAAGCAGCCAGGCGACCACGTCGGCAAGGACGAGCCGCTCGTCGAGATCGAGACCGACAAGGCGACCCTCGAGGTGCCCTCGCCCATCGACGGCGTGCTCGTCGAACAGCTCGTCGCCGTCGGTGGCTCGGCCAACGTGGGCGACGTGATCGCCCGGATCGACGCGGAGGGCGCCGGCGCGAGCGAGGCGAAGGACGCCGCGCCCGAGACGCAGAAGCCCGAGGCCGCCGACGTGGACGCCTCAGCGAAGGCGGATGGGGCCGCGAAGGCCGCCGCTGCGGCGACGTCCGCCGATGCGGCGTCCGACGAGGACGCCAAGGTCATGCCCGCCGCCGAGCGTGCCCTGGCGACCTCGGGCGTGAAGCTCGAGGACGTTCAGGCGACCGGCCCCGGCGGCCGGGTCCTCAAGGAGGACGTCGAGCGCGCGGCCGAGGCAGCCGAGAAGGCCCCGGCCCAGGCCGAGAAGGCGTCGGCAACCGCCGCGCCGACCGCGCCGGCGCCCGCGGCGGCGGGCGCCCGCGAGGAAGAGATCGTCCCGATGTCGCCGCTGCGCCGCAAGGTCGCGCAACGGCTGGTCGAAGCGCAGCAGACGGCCGCCCTGCTCACCACCTTCAACGAGGTCGACATGGGCGCCGTGATGGCGCTGCGCAGCGCCCACAAGGACGCGTTCGAGAAGCGCTACGGCGTGCGCCTCGGCTTCATGAGCTTCTTCGTCAAGGCCGCGATCGACGCTCTGCGCGAGATCCCGCAGCTCAACGCGGAGATCCGCGGCACGGACATCGTCTACAAGAACTACTACGACGTGGGCGTCGCGGTCTCGACGCCCAAGGGGCTCGTGGTGCCGGTGCTGCGCAACGCCGAACGGCTGTCGTTCGCCGAGGTCGAGAGCGCGGTCACCGACTTCGGGAAGCGCGCCCAGGGGAACAAGATCACGCCGGACGAGCTACAGGGGGGGACGTTCACGATCTCGAACGGCGGCGTGTTCGGGTCGCTCATGTCGACGCCGATCGTCAACCCGCCCCAGAGCGGCGTCCTGGGCATGCACACGATCCAAGAGCGGCCGGTCGCACGCGACGGGCAGGTGGTCATCCGGCCGATGATGTACCTGGCGCTCACCTACGACCACCGGATCGTCGATGGCCGCGAGGCGGTCACCTTCCTCAAGCGCGTCAAGGACGCCATCGAGGAGCCCGCGCGGTTGCTGCTCGAGATCTGACCCTCGCCACCTGCGGCACGTGAACGCCCCCCGGATCGTAGGTCCGGGGGGCGTCGTCGAGCGGCACGGGCGCCGAGCGCTACTGGACGCCGACCGCCTCGCCCGCCGCTTCGAACGAAGCGAGGTAAGACCCGTAGCCCTCGGCCTCCAGGTCGGCGAGCGGCACGAAGCGCAGCGCCGCCCCGTTGATGCACCAGCGCTGGCCGGTGGGCGCCGGCCCGTCGTCGAACACGTGGCCGAGGTGGGCGTCACCAAAGCGGCTGCGGGCCTCGGTGCGAACGATCCACAGGGTGCGGTCGGGCACCGTGACCATGTAGCGGTCGTCGATCGGTCGGGTGAACGAGGGCCAGCCGGTGCCGGAGTCGAACTTGTCGAGCGAGGAGAACAGCGGCTCGCCGCTGATCACGTCGACGTAGATGCCCGGCTCGTCCAGCGCGTCGTACGGGTGGCTGAAGGCGCGCTCGGTGGCGTTTTCGCGCACCACCCGGTACGCGAGCGGGTCGAGCTCGGCGCGCAGCTCGGCGTCGGTGGGCACCTCCCGCCACCACGCCGGACGCTCCTCGCCGCCATCCACGCCAGCGTCGCCACCGTCGCTTCCGTCGCTCGACGCGTAGACCGTGTCGTCGTCCGCCCACACGCGGGCGATGAAGCGGTCGCGCCCGGAGGCGGAGCGGTAGTAGCCGTACCGGATCGCGTTGGTCGCGTAGTAGTCCTGGTGGTAGGCCTCGGCCAGCCAGAACGGACCTGCGTCGGCGACCTCGGTGGCGATCGGCGCGTCGAACTTGCCCGACGCCCCCAGCGCCGCCTTGGAGCCTTCGGCGAGCGCTCGCTGCGCTTCGTCGACGACGAAGATCGCCGAGGAGTAGCTGAAGCCGCGGTCGACGAACGAGCCGCCGGCGTCGGTCGGGTCGTGCATCCGCCAGAAGGCGTCGAGCAGCTCCTGGTAGGTGACCTCGTCGGGCGCGTAGCGGACCTCGACGACCTCGCGGTGGCCGGTGTCCTCGCGCACCACGGCGTCGTACGTCGGGTCCGGGACGTGCCCGCCCATGAAGCCCGAGCGCACGTCCACGACGCCCGCGAGTTTCTCGTAGTCGGCCTCCGTGCACCAGAAGCAGCCGCCGGCGAAGTAGGCGACGGCCTCACCCGGACCGGGCGCGGCGCCGTCGCCGGCGAACTGGGCGGTGGGCGTTTCGGGCGTGGCGAGCGCTGGATCGGTGCCGTCGCGGTCGGCGAGCGCGAACGCGACCCAAGCCACCGCGAGGAGGGCGGGGAGCGTGCGGACGAGGGTGCGGAGCAAATTCATGCCTTCACGATGCGGCATGCGGCGCCCGGGGTCCGCGTGCCAGGCGACCAACACCGCGTCGACCAACCCGCGTCGACCAACCCGCGTCGGCCAATGCCCGGTCCGCCGGACGGCCCTCGGGTACCATGCCGCCGGAGGCATCATGGCCGAGTACGACGTCGTCATCATCGGTGCGGGACCCGGCGGGTACGTCGCTGCGATCCGCGCCGCGCAGTTGGGGTTCACCGTCGCCTGCGTCGAGAAGGAGCCGACCCTGGGCGGCACGTGCGTGCGCGTGGGCTGCATCCCGAGCAAGGCGCTGCTCGAGTCGAGCGAGCGCTACCTCGAGGCGCGCGAGCACCTCGCCGAGCACGGCGTGAAGGTGGACGGGGTGTCGCTCGACCTCGCCGCGATGCAGAAGCGCAAGGACGCGGTGGTCAAGTCGAACACCGATGGGGTGGCGTACCTGTTCAAGAAGAACAAGATCGAACGCGTCGTCGGGACCGGCCGGCTGGTCAAGGCGGGCGAGGTCTCCGTGGAGGGCGAGGGCGAGCCCCGCACGTTGACGGCGAAGCACGTGGTGCTCGCGACCGGCAGCCGCGTGGCGCCGCTCAAGGGCGTCGCGCTCGACGGCGACCGGGTGGGCACGAGCACCGAGGCGCTCGCGTGGGGCGAGGTGCCCGAGCACCTGGTCGTCGTCGGCGCCGGTGTGATCGGTCTCGAGCTCGGCAGCGTCTGGGGTCGATTGGGCGCCGACGTCACCGTGCTCGAGTACCTCGATCGCATCTTGCCCGGGATGGACGAGGAGATCGCCAAAGAGGCGCGCAAGATCTTCACCAAGCAGGGCATGACCCTGCGCACGGGCGTCGCCGTCACCGGGGCGACCGTGAAGGGGAAGAAGGTCACCGTCCATGTCGACGGGGGCGACGACGTCGTCGCCGACCGCGTGCTGGTGGCCACCGGCCGACTCCCGAACGCCGAGGGCCTGGGTCTCGAGGAAGCCGGCGTCCAGGTCGACGCGCGCGGTCGCGTGGTGGTCGACGAGCGCTTCGAGACGAACGTGCCCGGGGTGTACGCGATCGGCGACCTCATCCACGGGCCGATGCTCGCGCACAAGGCCGAGGAGGACGGGGTGGCGATCGCCGAGCTGCTCGCCACGGGCCACGGCCACGTCGACTACGGCCTCGTGCCCAACGTCGTCTACACCGACCCGGAGATCGCGTCCGTCGGGCGCACCGAGGAAGAACTGAAAGCCCAAGGGGTCCCGTACCGCAAGGGGGTGTTCGCGTTCCAGGCGAACGGACGCGCACGGGCGATGGGGCGCACCGAGGGCAAGCTCAAGGTGCTCGCGCACGAGGCCACCGACCGGGTGTTGGGCGTCCACGCGATCGGCGCCCACGCCGGCGACCTGATCGCCGAAGCGGTGGCGGCGATGGCCTTCCACGCCTCGAGCGAGGACCTGGCCCGCGTCGTGCACGCCCACCCCACGCTCTCCGAGGTGGTCAAGGAGGCCGCGTTGGCGGTCGACGGGCGGGCGCTGCACGCCTAGAGCGTGGCGCGCGCTACGGTGACGCGTAGGCGTCCAGGACGGGCGCCAAGCGCGTGCTACCGTACGCGAATGACCCCGATCACCGCTACCGCCGACGCCGCCGTCGAGGTGCGCGTCCGCGACCCTCGATTGCAGCCCATCGCCGACAAGGTGCTCGCCGGCGAGCGCCTGACCTTCGACGACGGGCGTGTCTTGTACCGCACGCCCGACCTCCCCGCGGTCATGCGCCTCGCCGACGTCGTGCGCGAACGCAAGGTCG
The DNA here is from genome assembly GCA_046260675.1 of Trueperaceae bacterium. GTDB lineage: Bacteria > Deinococcota > Deinococci > Deinococcales > Trueperaceae > JAABTL01. The sequence goes on from JBHEOT010000015.1 coordinate 25,876, forward strand.
GCGCCAAGGCGTACTTCGTCCACTCGCTGCGGCTGTCCCAGACCAACGTCTGCTACGTGGGCTGCACTTTCTGCGGCTTCGCGAAGCGCTTCGGTGAAGACGGCGTGTGGGACTACGACCTCGAGGACGTGTGGGCGTACGTCGACCCGTTCTGGCACCCCGACCTCACCGAGATCCACATCGCCTCGGGCCACCACCCCAAGCGCTCGTTCGATTACTACCTCGATTTGGTGCGCGGTCTGACCGAGCGGTACCCCGGCGTGCAGGTCAAGGCGTGGACCGCCGCCGAGATCCATCACTTCTCCAAGATCACCCGGCCGCGGCTCACGTACCGCGAGGTCCTGTCGCAGCTCAAAGAGGCCGGGCTGGTGGCGATGCCCGGCGGCGGCGCCGAGATCTTCGCCGAGGACGTGCGCCGGCGCATCGCGCGCGCCAAGGTCACCGCCGAGGGTTGGCTCGAGGTGCACCGCACCGCCCACGAGCTCGAGATCCCCACGAACGCCACCATGCTCTACGGCCACGTCGAGACGCTCGACGATCGCCTCGACCACATGGATCGCCTGCGGCGCTTGCAGGACGAGACGCGCGGCTTCCTCAGCTTCATCCCGCTCGCGTACCAGCCGGAGCACAACGCGCTCGCGGCCGAGCTCGAGGCCGAGGGCAAGCGGGTGCACACCACCGGCGTCGACGACCTGCGCAACCTGGCGGTGGCGCGCCTCTACCTCGACAACTTCCCCCACGTGAAGGGGTACTGGATCATGATCACCCCCGAGCACACCCAGGTGGCGCTCGCGGCGGGTGTTTCCGACGTCGACGGAACGATCAAGGACGAGAAGATCGCGCACGCCTCCGGCGCCGTCACCGAGGCCGGCATGACCGAGGAGCAGCTGGTCGCCCTGATCAAGGGCGCGGGGCGCGTCCCCGTCCGCCGCGACGCGCTCTACAACGAGCTCCAGGTCTTCGCGTGACCCTCTCGGCCGATCCAGCGAGCGCCGCCCCCGCGCACGACACCGCGCGCCCGACGACGACGTCGGGTCCCATGGGCGGCGCTGCGACGGTCGGCGATCGCCTCGGCATCGTCGCGTACACGAACGTCGCGCCGCTGCACTGGGGCCTCGAGCCCTGGCCGGGCGCGCGGTTCCACCGCGGCGTCCCGACCGACCTCAACGGCCGGTTGTTGGCGGGCGAGCTCGATCTGACGCTCGTATCGAGCGCCGAGTTCGTGCGCCACCGCGACCGCTTGGTCGCGCTGCCCGACTTCTCGATCGCCACGCTCGGTCCGGTGCACAGCGTCACGCTCTTCCACCGTCGCCCGTGGCGCGACCTGCACGGCGGCCGCGTGGCCGTGACCACCGAATCGGCCACGAGCGTCGCGCTGTTGCGGGCGCTGTTCGACGCCGACGGCCTGGACGTGGCGTTCGACCCCGTGGCCCCCGACCTCGACGCGATGCTCGCCGAATACGACGGTGCGCTTCTGATCGGCGACGACGCGCTCGAGGAAGCGGTGGCGCGCCGACCGGTCGCCGGCGCGATCCCGCTCGCGACCGACCTGGGCGACGCCTGGTACGCGCGCACGAAGCTGCCGTTCACCTTCGCCGTCTGGGCCGCCGACGCGGCGAGGCCCCCCTCGCGTCGGCTGGTGGCCGAGCTGCGCGCCGCACGCGAGCGCGGGTTGGGGCACCTCGCCGACGTCGCGCACGCCGAGGCCGCGGCGCGCGGGCTCTCGGACGCGGTCGTGCTGCGCTACCTCGCGAACTTCCGCTACTTCCTCACCCGGCCCGACCGCGATGGGCTCGACGCCTTCGCCGCCCGCGTCGACCCGACGTTCCAGCCGGGCGAGTTGCGCTTCTGGGACCTCTGAGCACCTCGGTCGACCCCGCCGTGGTCCACGTCGACGTCGCGTCCGGCGTGGTGTGGCCGGGCCACCCGTTCCCGCTCGGGGCCACGTGGGACGAGGGCGGCGTCAACTTCGCGGTCTACGCCGAGCACGCCACCCGCGTTGCCGTGCTGCTGTTCGACACCGCCTACGATCCGGAGCCGTCCGCCACCCTCGAGCTCACGGAGCGGACCGGGCCGGTGTGGCACGGGTACGCCCCCGGGGTCGGCGTCGGCCGATGCTACGGCCTCCGAGTCGACGGTCCGTGGGCGCCGGGGGAGGGCCACCGGTTCAACCCGCACAAGGTGCTCTTGGACCCCTACGCCAAGGCCATCGGGCGCCCGTACCGGTGGCACCCGAGCCTGATGGGGTCGGTCACCGGACCGCGCGGCGAGACGCGCGACGAGCGCGACAGCGCCGCGCACGCACCGCTGGGCGCCGTGGTGGACGATGCCTTCGACTGGCAGGGGATCGCGCGCCCGGACGTCGCCTTGGAGGACGCCGTCCTGTACGAGGCCCACGTCCGCGGGTTGACGATGCAGCACCCCGACGTGCCCGAGGAGCTCCGCGGCACCTTCCTGGGGCTCGTCCAACCCGCGGTGATCGAGCACCTCCACCGCCTGGGCGTGACCACGGTGTCGCTCTTGCCCGTGACGCCGGTGGTGGACGAGCCCCGGCTCCTCGACCTCGGGCTCTCGAACTACTGGGGCTACCATCCGCTCGGCTACTTCGCCCCCGAGCCGCGCTACTCGAGCAACGGTCCGGTGACGGCGGTCTCGGACTTCAAGACGATGGTGCGCGAACTGCACCGCGCGGGCCTCGAGGTGCTGGTGGACGTGGTGTACAACCACACCGGCGAGGGCGACCACCGCGGACCGACGCTCTCGTTCCGCGGGCTCGACAACGCCGGGTACTACAAGCTCTGGCCGCGCGACGGCCGGTTCTACATCGACTACACGGGGACGGGGAACACCCTCGACCCGGGCAACCCGTACGTGCTGCAGCTCATCACCGACAGCCTCCGCTACTGGGTGACCGAGATGGGCGTCGACGGGTTCCGCTTCGACCTCGCGTCGGCGCTCGCGCGCGAGCTCTACGACGTCGACATGCTGTCGGGGTTTTTCAAGGTGATCCAGCAGGACCCGGTCCTGTCGCGCGTGAAGCTGATCGCGGAGCCGTGGGACGTCGGGCCGGGCGGCTACCAGGTGGGCAACTTCCCGTGGCACTGGCTCGAGTGGAACGGGCGCTACCGCGATGCGGTGCGCGGGTACTGGCGCGGCGATGCCCGCCGCTCTGCGGAGCTCGCGACGCGCGTGACCGGTTCCTCCGATCTGTACAACTGCAAGGGGCGGCGCCCGTGGGCCTCGGTCAACTTCGTCACGGCGCACGACGGCTTCACGTTGCACGATTTGGTCGCCTACGCCCACAAGCACAACCACGCCAACGGCGAGAACAACCGGGACGGCTCCGATCACGATCTCTCGAGCAACGCGGGGGTCGAGGGTCCGACCGACGTGCCGGCCGTGGTGCGGCGGCGCGCGGCGCGCAAGCGCGGGTTGCTCGCGACGCTGCTGTTGTCGCAAGGCGTCCCCATGCTCCTCGGTGGCGACGAGCTCTCACGCACGCAGCGCGGCAACAACAACGCGTACTGCCAGGACAACGAGCTCAGCTGGTTCGACTGGCGGCTCGATGCCGATGCCGAGGCGTTCCTGGAGTTCGTGCGTGCGCTGGTCGCGTTCCGCGGCGCGCACGCGGTGTTCCGGCGTCGCACCTTCCTCAGCGGTAAGGAGCGCCCGGACGGCCGTCGCGACGTGCAGTGGTGGCACCGGGACGGACGCCCGATGGCGACCGAGGATTGGCACGCCGACGCCCCGGCCTTCGGGATGCTGCTCGACGGCGCCGCGCTCGACGAGCTCGCGGCCGACGGCACGCCTCGGCGCGACGGCACCTTCCTCATCTGGTTCCACGGGTCCCAGGGAGGTGCGGTCGTGATGCCGCCCGAGCCCAGCGGCGGCGGGTGGCACCTGGTGCTCGACACCGAAGCCGGCCGGATCGACGAGGCCGGATGGGGTGCGGTCGTCCGCAGCGGCGCGAAGCAGCGTCTGGTGCCGCACGGGCTGACGGTGTGGCGCGGCATCGAGCGCAGCGCTGGCCCCGATGCCGCGACCGCGTCGGGCGTCGGCTAGACCGAGGCGCGGTCCGACCGAAGCGCTCTGGGCGCTCTGGGCGATCGCTCGCTGCCCGTGGCGTACGCTTGGGGCTCAGGAGCTTTGGGGTCAGGAGCGGCCTCCAGGCCGACGCCTACGCATCGCATGCCATCAGGGAGGCCCATGGACCGTCCGTCGATCGTCTACACCACCGTCGACGAGGCACCCGCCCTCGCCACCTACTCGCTGCGGCCGATCGTGGCCGCCTACGCGGCCGCGGCCGAGGTCGCCGTCGAGGCGCGCGACATCTCGTTGGCGGGCCGCATCCTCGCCCAGTTCCCAGATCGCCTGGGCGATCGCAAGGTACCGGACGACTTGGCGTACCTCGGCGAACTCGCCAAGACGCCCGCCGCCAACATCGTCAAGCTCCCCAACGTCAGCGCTTCGGCGCCGCAGCTCAAGGCCGCCATCCGGGAACTGCAGGGACAGGGGTACCCCATCCCCGACTACCCCGACGAACCCTCGAGCGAAGCCGAGCGCGACGCGCGCACCCGGTACGACCGGGTCAAGGGCAGCGCGGTGAACCCGGTGCTGCGCGAGGGCAACTCCGACCGGCGCGCGCCCGCGGCGGTCAAGGCCTACGCCCGCGCGCACCCGCACTCCATGGGCGCCTGGTCGCCCGACGAGCCGTCGCACGTGGCGACCATGAGCGCCGGCGACTTCCGCCACAACGAGGTGGCGGCGACCGTCGCAGAGGCCGACGCCGGCATCGCTCGGATCGAGTTCGTCGGCGCGGACGGCGCGACCGAGGTCCTCAACGCCGAGGTCCCGCTCGACGCCGGCGAGGTGATCGACGCGAGCTTCATGAGCCGTCGCGCGCTCCGCGCCTTCTTGGCGGAACAGATCGCCGAAGCGAAGGCGAGCGGCCTGCTGTTCTCCCTCCACCTCAAGGCCACGATGATGAAGGTCAGCGACCCGATCTTGTTCGGGCACGCGGTCGAGGTCTTCTTCGCCGACGTCTTCGAGAAGCACGCTGCGGCGTTCGCGCGGATCGGCGTGAACGCCAACGACGGGCTCGCGGTCCTGCTCGCCAAGGTGGCCAGGCTGCCCACCGCCGAGCGGCGGGCCGTCGAGGCCGATCTTCGGGACGCCATCGACGCGGGCCCCGCGCTGGCGATGGTGAACTCGGACAAGGGGATCACCAACCTGCACGTCCCCAGCGACGTGATCGTGGACGCCTCGATGCCCGCGGCGATCCGTACGTCCGGCCGGATGTGGGGTCCCGACGGCGAGCTGCAGCCGACCGAGTTCGTCATCCCCGACTCGAGCTACGCGGGCGTGTATCAGGCCGTGTTCGACGACTGCAAGGCCCACGGCGCTTTCGACCCGCGCACGATGGGGAGCGTCCCGAACGTCGGCCTCATGGCGCAGAAGGCCCAGGAGTACGGCTCCCACGACAAGACCTTCGAGCTCGCGAGCGCCGGCACGGTGCGGTCGGTCTCCGCGGCCGGGAAGGTGCTGCTGGAGCGCACGGTCGAAGCCGGCGACGTCTTCCGGATGTGCACCGTCAAGGACGCGGCGGTGCGCGACTGGGTCAAGCTCGCCGTGCACCGTGCAAGGTCGAGCGCGACGCCCGCGGTGTTCTGGCTCGACGAGGCGCGCCCGCACGACGCGCAGCTCATCGCCAAGGTGCAGCGCTACCTGGAGCTTCACGACACCCACGGGCTGGAGCTTCACGTGCGTGCGCCCGCCGAGGCGACGCGCGACGCCTGCGTCCGGATCCGCGCCGGCCAGGACGTGATCTCGGTCACGGGCAACGTGCTGCGGGACTACCTCACCGACCTGTTCCCGATCCTCGAGGTCGGCACGAGCGCCAAGATGCTCTCGATCGTCCCGCTGATGAACGGCGGTGGCCTCTTCGAGACCGGCGCCGGTGGCTCGGCCCCCAAGCACGTGCAGCAGTTCGTGGAAGAGGGGTACCTGCGCTGGGACTCGCTGGGCGAGTTCCTGGCGTTGGCGGCTTCGTTCGAACACTTGGCGCACGCGACCGGCAACCGCCGGGCGCAGGCGCTCGCCGACGCGCTGGACCGCGCCAACGCGCGCTTCTTGGAAGCCGACAAGTCGCCCGCGCGCAAGGTGGGCCAGATCGATAACCGCGGCAGCCACTTCTTCCTGGCGCTCTACTGGGCGCAGGAGCTCGCGCACCAGACGGACGACGTGGAGCTGGCCGCGCGCTTCACCGCGCTCGCCGAAGCGCTGGAGGCGAACGCGACCGCCATCGAAGCCGAGCTGATCGCGGCGCAGGGGCGGCCGGTCGACATCGGCGGCTACTACCGCCCCGACGAGGCCAAGGTCGTGGCGGCGATGCGGCCGAGCGCGACGTTCAACCGGTTGCTCGACGCGTTCGGCGCTTGAGCCAGCGCCGCTTCACGGGTTTTTGACGGGGCGCCGGCAAGCATGGAGGGCACCTGAGGAGGTACCCCATGCACCGACGCCCTCGTTCGATCGCCACGCTCACGCTCGCTGCCCTGCTTGCCGCCCTTCTGACCGCCTGTGGCGGCGCCACGGGCACGACCGCTCCCGACGATGACTCGGACCCGATAGGCGGCGACGCGGAGCCGTACTGGGAGATGACGGTCAATAGCGGCGACGACGAGCCGTTCGACGTGACCGGGACGTCCGTCGCGTTCTCCGGCCCGAACGTCGTCGTGTTGGGCGCCAGCGAGCCCGCCGGCTGGAGCGTCTCCTTCACGATCACGGGCGATCTGCCGATCGGCCTCCCGTACTTCACGGGCAACGGCGACCTGCTGAACGCGACGGTCGGGACGCCGACCGGTTCCGATTGCGTCGCGACGTCGGAGACGAACTACTCGCTTCCGTCGTTCGTCAACCTGGCGCCGGCCGTGGACGGCGTGCCCTTGGGCAACGGTGCCATCTACGTCGACGGTGCCTGTGGCCCCTTCGCCACCGACCCCGGTTTCCTGGTCGGCTTCGGCGTGCAGTAGCCTCGCCGCGCATCTGAACGAACGGGACGATGACGACGCGTCCGAGGGTGCGAGGATGAGCGCATGATGCCCGCGGATGCGCCCGTCGCCGGCGACCTGCTCCACGCCCTGCCTCACGCGCTGCCCGACCCGTTCGCGGGGCCCGACGGCCGTCGCGTGACCGACCCGGCCGCGTGGCCCGAGCGCGCTCGGGCCTGGCGGTCGTTGGTCGCCGACGTCGCCTACGGCGGGTTGCCGCCCGTGCCCGACCGGGTCGAGATCGAGACGCTCGGCGAGAGCCGGGTGCGCGCGTTCCCGGGCGCACCGTGGCTCACCGGCTACCGGGTGACGGCCGCGTTCGGCGTGGCCCCGGTGCGGTTCGTCGTGCGGGTGTTGCGCCCCGACGCCGCGGCGCCGGTGCCGGTGGTCCTCTACGGCGACGGTGGCTGGTGGAACCTGACCGACGCCGTGGCCCGGAGCGTCGTCGGCCACGGGTTGGCGCTCGCCTGGTTCGACCGCACCGAGGTAGCCGCGGACGTCGCGGGCCCGCTCGGGCCCGATGCCGGACCGCGGGGAGGGCTGTACGGCGCGATCCCAGGGGGTACCTTCGGCTCGATCGCCGCGTGGGCGTGGGCGTTCCACCGCGCGGTCGACCTGGTGGAGGCCCTGCCCGGGATCGATGCCGCGCGCGTGGCGGTCACCGGGTTCTCGCGGGGCGGCAAGGCGGCGCTCCTGGCGGGTGCGACCGACGAGCGCATCGCGTTGGTGCACGACCATGCGTCGGGCGCGGGCGGCGGCGCCGCGTTCCGGCACGTGGGCTCCGGCGGTGAGTCGCTCGCCGCGCTCGTCGAGCGCTTCCCCACGTGGTTCGGTCCCCAGCTCGCTGCGTTCGTCGGCCGTGAGGAAGCGCTGCCCTACGATCAGCACTGCTTGCTCGCCGCGATCGCTCCCCGACCGCTCCTGCTCACCTACGCGGCCGACGACCGGTGGGCGAACCCCGAGGGGATGGTGCAGGCGGCGTGGGCAGCGGGCGAGGTCTACCGCTTCCTCGGGCACGGCGATGCGCTGGCGTTCCACGTGCGCCCGGGGGGCCACGCCCACACCGGGCAGGACTGGGACGCGTTCCTCCGATTCGTCGGCTGGCAGTGGCGGGGTGAGGAACCGCTCGCAGGGATCGGGCGCCACCCGTTCGGGCCGCTCGAGCCCGCGTTCGCTTGGCGCGCGCCGGTGGCCGGCCGCTGACGGGGATCGAGCCGTCGGCGGACGAACGAAGCCGGCGACCCGCGCGTCGGCCCACGGTCGTGCGCTCCTCCGAGCGCTACGCTGCCGCCATGCACAAAATCTTCGGCCTACTCCTCGCCGCAGCCCTTCTCGCCGGCTGCGTGCCCAGCGTTTACGATCAGGCCTACCCGGTCGCTCCGGTCGAACTGCCGCGCGACGACGCATCGCACGCCGCCCCGATCGAGTGGTGGTACTGGGTCGGCCACCTCGAGACCCCCGATGGGCGCGAGCTCGCCTTCCAGCTCACGTTCTTCGAGGCGTACGCGCCGCCGGAGCTGCGGTTGCTCGGGATCCCGTCGAACCTGCTGTTCGAGAAGGGCATCGTGGCGCATGCCGCGGCCGCGGACCTGGGTGCCGGCCGGCACGGGATGGCGCAGCGCTTCGACGCGTACTACGTCGGCGAGGCGGCGACCGATCGGTTCGAGGTGTTCGTGGGCGATTGGCGCGCCACGCGGGCGGACGACGGCGTGAGCCACGCGCTCGCGTTCACCGTCGACGGCTACGCGTTCGACCTGGTGCTCACGCCCGCGAAGCCCGTCTCGCTCCACGGCGACCCGCCCGGCATCCAGTCGATGGGCCCCGGTGGCGTGAGCTACTACGTGGCCCACACGCGCATGGACGTGCGTGGCGAGGTGCGCGGCCGTTGTGCGTTCCCGATCGCGTGCGCGCCCGAGGCGGTGGTCGGCCAAGCCTGGTTCGACCACCAGTGGGGCGACTTCCGGATCGACCGGTTCGTCGGCTGGGACTGGTTCGCGCTGCAGCTCGACGACGGCGCCGAGGTGATGCTCTACCTGATCCGCGACGAGACGGGCGCGTACGTCGTGTCGGCGGGCAGCTACGTGACCGCAGACGGGCGCACGCTGCCGCTCGCAGCCGAGGACTTCACGATCGAGTCGACCGGCGCGACCTGGACCAGCCCGGACACCGGCGCGGTCTACCCGGCAGGCTGGCAGGTGGTCGTCCCAGCCTACGGTGTCGACGTCCGGGTCGAGCCGCGCATCGCCGATCAGGAGATGGACACGCGCGCGACGACGACGATCGTCTACTGGGAAGGTGCGGTGGGGGTGACCGGCAGCCACGCGGGGCGGGGCTTCGTCGAGCTGACGAACTACGACCGCGTCCCCTTCAGGGCAGCCGCGAGCGAATGATCGCCGGCGCGCTCGTCGGTCCGGCGCTGACGGCGCTCGGGGTCGCGGGTGCGCTCGTCGCCTTTTGGCAGGGGCGCCCGTGGGCGTACGGCGCGGCGAAAGCCGTCGCTTCGCTCGGGTTCCTCGCGACGGCGCTCGCCGCCGGAGCCGGCGCCGAAGGCTGGACGCGCTGGGCGCTGGCGGCCTTGGCGCTCTCGGCTGGGGGCGACGTGGCGCTCGCCGTCCGGTCGCGCCGCGGGTTCCTCGGGGGGCTCGCGCTCTTCCTGGCCGCGCATGCCACGTTCGCGGTCGCGTTCGCCGTCCGTGGCGTGGCGGCGCTCGCGCTGATCGCCGCGGGCGTCGGGCTATCGCTGGCGCTCGCCCTCGGTTGGCAGGCGTGGCGCGCGCGTCTGCCCGAGGCGATGCGGGCGCCCGTGGCGGCGTACGCGGTGGTGCTCGGGGCGATGGTGGCGACGGTGCTCGCAACGGGGGCGGCGCACCCGGCACCGGTGCTCGTGGTCGGTGCGGTGCTGGTGGCGGGATCCGACCTCGCGGTCGCCCGCGAGCGCTTCGCGACCAAGGGGTTCGTCAACAAGGCGATCGGGCTGCCGACGTACTACCTCGGTCAGACGCTCGTGGCCCTGGCGCTCGCCGGAGCCTGAAGGGGCGTCGCCTCGGCGCCCACGGGCACGATGGTTTCGCCGACGCGCGCGTGCAGCGTCACGCCGTCGACGTCGAGAAACGTGGCCGCGCAGTTGCCTGTGAACACGTGGGCATGCTCCACGCCGGACTCTACCCGTCGCCCTATGCGCGACGTCGGGTGCGGTACAACGGCCCATGTTGCTCCGGGCGCGCGCCGTGCCCGCGGAGGTGATCGAGGGTGTCCGCCACGCGTCGCCGCGTTCGCACGACCGTCCGCCTCGCGCTCGTCGTCGTTGCCACCGTCGTGTTGGCCGCGGTCGCGTGGCCGCGCGACGGCGGCAATCCCTTTCGCGCTTACGCCGCCTCCACGCTTACGCCAGGCGTTGGCCTCAGCGAGCTGCAGCTGGGCACGACGACGTTGGGCGGGTTCCTCGAGCGCTTCGGCGCGGGGAGGCCGGCGCTGGCGTTCGGCGACGAGACCGCGGTGGAACTCGCCTTCGCGCGCGCGGGCGCGGTCTTCACCTACGTGGTCGATGGCGCGTGCGCGGACGCCGTGCAGCGCGGCCACCGCGAGGTCTTCCGGGCGCTCGTTTCCGGGCGTTCGTTCGTCAGCTCCTACCCGGCGTGCGCGGACGAGCCGTTGGACACCCTCGCCCTGAGGCTCGTCGCCGGGCGTACGTTCTGGCGCGGCGCCACGGACCTCGGGGTGCGTCTCGGGCAGCCGCGGAACGTGGCGCTCGCAGCGCTGGGCGCGCCGCCGGCGTCGGACGCCGAAGAGCCGACGCCCGAAAGCTGGTTCGACCCGTCGGGGCTCGTGGTGCGCTTCGGCACCGACCCGGGCGACCGGACGCGCTGGCAGGTCGTCGAGCTCGTCGTCGTCGCTCCATGAGCGACGGGGCCGAGCTGACGTTGCTCGCGTCGGCGTTTGGCCGGATCTGCCCGGGTGCCGCCAGCCCGGCGATCATCCGGACCATGCGGGGCACGAAGGGGGCCACGGCATGAGCGACGGCGCCGCGGGTCGGCACGCCGCGATGGTCGCGCCGATCCCGGACGTTCGGGTCGTGGTTTCCCGTGGGATGGGTCGGGGGCGTACACCGCGTTGCTGGCAGCCAGGATCGACGTCGTCGTCGCCGACGACCACGAAATCGCCAGCATCCTGCGCGCCTACCTGAATGGGACGCTGACGAACCACCTCGACCGGCTCCACTGAGCTCGGAGCGACGCGCGGGATTGCGGGGCGACGCCTGTGCGGAACGTCGCGCGCTACGGTCGGGCCATGGGACGTATCGTATTGATCCTACTGATCGTCGCGTTCGTGTCCGCCTCGGCCTCAGCCACGGACCACGACCCGTCGCTCGACTTCGTCCAGGTCGAGTGGGTCGAGGTCGTCGCGCAAGACGACGGCAGGTTTGTTTTCACCGTCACCGTCCGCCATGACGACACCGGTTGGGACCACTACGCCGACGCATGGGAATTGGCCGACCCGGTGACCGGCGAGGTGTTCGCGGTCCGTGAACTCCTTCATCCGCACGAGACCGAGCAGCCGTTCACCCGCAGCCTCGCGGGCGTGCGCCTGCCGGACGGCGCGATGGTAGTCGAAGTGCGCGCCAGGTGCAACGTCCACGGCTTCGGGGGTCGGACGGTCGTCGTCGATCTCACCGAGTCCGAGGGCGAGCGGTACACCGTCGCGCGCTGAGTACCCCGACCGCCGCACGGGCAGTGCGTCGTGCATCGGTTCAAGGTCTCTTGCCCCGCGGGCGACGCGCTTGGCGCTGGCGGGGTCCGACAGGAGGACTCGGTCGCGCGCGTGGCGGCGCCCGAGCACGGGCGGGTTCGCTGACCCTGGAGCGCCCTTCTGACGCACGCTAGTCTGATCGGATGATCGGGACGAGCCCGCACGGTATGCGCGCGGCGGACGCCGGCCGACCCCGGCTCAGCCACGTGTGAACGAGATGGCCCTGGCACCGGCGCCTGGGCACGACGGTGAAGGTAGCGACCGAGCGCCGGGCCCGCGCACCGTGGCGTCCCTGATCGCGCACCGCCGCTGGACGGCCGTCGCCGGTGTCGCTGCCTTCGTCGGCCTGATGACCGTCGGCTACTACTACAACCTCACGTTCGTCCAGCTCGGCCTGAAGGACCTCGGGGAGCGCGTGCTCGGGCTCGATGCCGCACGCGTGGTGGGCGCGATGTCGGTGTTGGCCGTGGTGACCAGCATCGTGGCGGTGGCGTTCGGCCTCGCGCTCGCGAGCCGGCCCTGGGGCACCAGCTTCGTCGCGAAGGTGCGGATCGCGTTCGGCGTGGTGGCGATGCAGACCGCCTTGACGCTGGCGGCGCCGCATCTGGCGAGCGAGCAGGAGTTCTGGGCTTGGATCGCGGCGACGGCGATCGCGCTCGGCGTGGGCGTGCCCGTGACGTTCGGGATGACCGTGGATCTGGTGCCGGTCGCCGACCGTGGGTGGGTCGCGGCGCTCATCACCGGGTTCGCGTACCTCGCGGCGAACGTGTGGCCGGAAGCCTGGACGATCGAGGTCTTCGCCCGCCAGATGGCGCTGGTGATGCCGCCGGGCGTCGCCGTGTTCGGTTGGTTCGCGTTCGTTCGGCCGGAATGGTTGGCGGCGTTGGCGCGGCAGCACCGCGACCCTGCCTTCGGCCGCGGGCGCTTCGTGCGCGTCGACGCCGAGGGCCGACCGCGGCGGGACGCGACCTTCGTGCTGTTGGTGGTGCTCATGTTCGCGATCTTCTTCGTCGACAGCCTCGGCTTCCTGCGGCTGATCGACACCCCCGAACTGGTGGCCGGCAGCTGGCGGTCGGCCGAGGTGGCGCCGCGCGCTACGATCGGGGTCGTGCATCTGGTCGCCGCGCTGATCGGCGGAGTGCTGTACCGCGCGTTCCCGGCGCGGCATCTGTTCTTCTGGGTGTTCGGGATCTTCGCGCTCGTGCACTTCTCGTACGGCCTCGTCGACGTCGCGCCCGGTCGCACCTTGGCCGCGCTCGGCGTCCCCATCCTCTACGCGGTGGCGGTGAGCCTGTACACGGTCGCGAACTTCGCCGTGTGGGCCGACCTGTCGACGCCGCGCAGCATGCCCGTGAACGCGGCGCTCGGGGTGGCGCTATCCGGGTGGACGGCGACCTTCCTGAGCACCGGGCTCGCGATCGGGATGCAGGACCGCGGCGTGGCGCTCGCGGACCACCTACGGCTGGTCGAGGCGGTCGCGCTCGCGTTCTTCGCGGGGATGCTGCTGCTCTTGCTCTTCGGCGGTCGTGAGGGGCGGGCGCGACCGTGAGGCGGTTCGGGACCGCGGTTCTGGTCGGGGTCCTCGCGCTCTCATCGGGTGGCGTGGGCTTCGCGCAAGGACTGCTGCGGGCGGCGGTGGCGCTCGACGGTGACCATCGGCTCGAGGCTACGGAGGGCCATCTGTTGGTCGCGGGCGGGGGCGTGGCGCTCCCTGCCGATGCCCGCGTTGCGGGGGTCGTCGTCGTGCTCGGGGGCGCCTTGGCGCTCGATGGCACGGTCGTCGGCGACGTGTTCCACCTCGGTGGCGATCTGGAGCTGACGAGCGGTGCGCGCGTGGAGGGACGGCTCGTGGCGGCGGGCGGTGAGCTCAGGGTCGCCCCAGGTGCGACGGTCGTCGGGGGCGTGATCCGCGACCTCGAAGCGGCGTCCGAACTGGTGCGCCCCGCGCCATCGCTGGGCCAACGCCTCGCGCGTCTGGCCGTTCAGATCGCGCTCCTGGCGTTCTTCGCGCTCGCGATGGCGCGGTGGGCGCCGCGCACCCTCGACCGCACGTCCGAGGCGCTCGCCCACCATCCGGTCGTCGCGGTGGCGATGGGGGCCCTCTCCGGGCTCGTAGGGCTGGTCCTGCTCGTCGCGATGGTGACCACGGTCGTGCTCATCCCCGTGGCGCTGGTCGGCGGCGTCGGCTTCGCGGTCGCGATCGGGTTCGGTTGGCTGGCCTGGGGCACGCTGATCGGGCGGGCGCTCCAGCGTCGGGGGTGGGTTCCCGGCCGTGCGCCCGCGCTCGCCATCGGCACCGCGGCGTACGCGGTCGCCCAGGGCGCCGTGGGCGCCGTGCCTTGGATCGGTGGGACGCTGGCCTTACTGGCGAGCGTGGCGGCGCTCGGCGCCGTGGTCCTGACCGGGTTCGGTGTGCGACGGTTCGTGCCCGACGGCCCCTAGAACCGCCGCGACCAGTCGTCGGGCCAGCGCTCGATGACGACCTTGGTCTCGGTGTAGAACTCGACGCCGTGGCGCCCCTGCGCGTGTAGGTCGCCGAAGAAGCTCTCGCCCCAGCCGCTGAAGGGGTAGTACGCCATCGGCGCGGCGACGCCGAGGTTGATGCCGACGTTGCCGGCGCGCACCTGATGGCGGAACGCTCGGGCGGCGGCGCCGCTGCGGGTGAACAGGCACGCCTGGTTGCCGAACGCGCGGTCGTTCGCGAGCGCGATCGCGTCCTCGAGCGTGGCGGCGTGCAGCATCGTCAGCACCGGCCCGAACACTTCGGTGCGCGCCAGCGTCCCGTGCGGGTCGGCGTCGGCGACCACGGTCGGGTGCAGGAACCAGCCGTCGGCGAAGCCGTCGACGCTCGCGCCGTCGCGGCCGTCGACGAGCAGCCGGCCGCCCTCGCGCTCGCCGGCGGCGATCAGGCCCTCGATCCGCTCCTTGCTCTCCGGGTTGATCACCGGCCCCATCTGCACGCCCTCGTCGAGGCCGAAGCCGACCCGGCGCGTGCGCGCGTCCTCGACGATCCGCTCGGTGAAGGCGTCCTTGGCCTCGCCGACGGTGATCGCGACGCTCGTCGCCAGGCAGCGCTGGCCGGCGCAGCCGAACGCGCTGTCCGCGAGGATGCGCGTGGCCATGTCGAGGTCGGCGTCCGGGAGGACGATGGCGGGGTTCTTGGCGCCGCCTTGGCATTGCGCGCGCTTGCCGTTCGCGGTGGCGCGCGCGTAGACGTACTTGGCGATGGGCGTGCTGCCGACGAAGCTGATCGCGCGCACGTCGGGGTGGTCGAGCAGCGCGTCGACGGCCGCCTTGCCGCCGTTCACCAGGCTCACCACGCCCGCCGGGAAGCCCGCTTCCTCGCACAGACGCACCAGGTGCTGGGTGGTCATCGGGACCCGCTCGCTCGGTTTGAGCACGAAGCAGTTGCCGCTCGCGACCGCGTAGGGGAGGAACCAGAGCGGGATCATGCCCGGGAAGTTGAAGGGCGTGATCGCGGCCACCACCCCGAGCGGTTGGCGGAAGAGGTGCTCGTCGACGCCGCGCGCGACGTCCTCGTTGTTCCAGCCTTGGATGAGCGTCGGCATGCCCGCGGCGGTCTCGACGTTCTCGATGCCGCGCCGCAGCTCGCCCTCGGATTCGGCGTACGTCTTGCCGCACTCGAGCGTGATGGTGCGCGCGAGCTCGTCGATGTCGCGCTCGAGGAGCTGCTTGAACCGGAAGAGCGGCTGGACGCGGTCGCCGACCGGCGTGTCGCGCCAGGCGGGGAACGCCGCCGCGGCGGCCTCGACGGCGGCCGCGACCTCGTCGGCCGGCGTGAGCGGCACGAACGCGAGGGTCTCGGTGGTGGCGGGGTTGCGGACGGCGGCGCGGTCGCTCGTGTCCGAGCGGCGCCAGGCGCCGCCGACGAAGTTCAGCAGCTCGGTCGTGGGCATGGCTCCTAGCCTAGCGCGACCGGCTCGGTGCGCGCCCTCGAGCCGGTCAGGTCGGCTGCGTGGCGTCGAGGTCGATCGGGAGGCTGGCGAAATCGCGTGCGGGGAACGTCCCACGTGCGGTCGCCAGCAAGGCCTCGAACTCCGCCTCGGCTGCTTGCGCCAGCGCCGGGTCGCTGACCTCGTGCACGAGGGTGCGCAGGGCCTCGAGCTGGCGCGCGGTCACCATCAGATCGCCGACGACGTGCGGGCGGAGCTCGGAGAACAGGTGGCGGGTGAGGTGCACGCGCGACTGCAGCGGGACCACGGCGCGTGCCACACCGTCCTCGTCGGCGTGCGTGTCGTGCGGCGGATGGCGACCGTCGAGCAGCAGGAGCCCTTGCGTGATGCGGTCGATGCAGTTGATCGCCGTGAACGGGTCGTTCATGCTCGGCGACAAGGCCCGGACGCCGACCTCGAGGAGCTCGTCGAACAGGAAGCCCAGGTCCTGGCTCAGGCTCCGGTGCTCGCCCAGCGAAAGGTACTCGCTCAGCCCCTCCTCGACGTCGCCCGCCGCCGACGCCGGATGGACCTCGGCGTACGGGGCTCGCTTCCAGACGAACGTGCCGGGCATGTGGAGCAACCGGATCACCGCGTCGTGCTCGTGCGCCAAGGCGACGAGCCCCGCGACGTCGACCGATTGCAGGACGCCCCCCATGGGCGCGTCCAGCACGGCGACGTCGTCGCCGAAGCCGGGCGGCATCTCGGCAGCGGGGGCGGCATCGTCGGCCAGGACGGTCTCCTGCTCGATCCTTCGCTCGATGACGCGGCTGATGCCGGCCAGCACGTGCGACACGCGCACGCCTTCGGCCGTGTGGTGGAAGAAGTAGACGAGCAGCGCCGCGTTCACGAAGGTCAACAGGAGGGCGACGCCGATCGAGAGGTGCGGCACGAACTCGGCGACGCCGAGGTCGGCGTCGCCGGCGCGCACGACGCGAAGCACCAGGAGCGAATACACGAACGTGGCCACGAACATACCCAGCACGATCTGATTGGTGCGGTCGTGCATGAAGTTCACGAGCAGCCTCGGTCCGAACTGGCTCGACGCTTGGGTGAGCACGACCATCGTCAGCGAGAAGATGACGCCGGCGACGGTGATGATCGAGCCGGCGACGGTCGAGAGCAACGAGCGAGCGCCATCGGGGCCGTTCGCGGTCAGCAAGCCCGAGGCGATCAACGACTCCATGCGACCGTTCTGGTCGATCTGCAGCGTGAGGAACGACAACCCGACCGCGGCCACGCCGAGCAGCATCGGGACGAACCAATAGCTGCCCGCGAGCGTCTCGAGCCACTGGCGCACCCGCACCGTCATGCCCGCATCGTAGAGGAGACCACCGCCGTACCGTGCCCGACGGTCACCGCGTCCAGCCGGCAAGCGTGCGCAGGGGCGGGGCGATGCGCATGGCGAGGGCTACAACACGTACCGGTTCAGGTCCTCGTCCTCCACCAGGTCGCCCAGCTTGCGCTCGACGTAGGCGGCGTCGATGCGCACCGTCCCGAGGCTCGTGCCGAAGGCCACGTCCTCGAGCACCGTTTCCAAAACCGTGTGGAGGCGGCGCGCGCCGATGTCCTCGACCGTGCGGTTCACCTGCTCGGCGGCTACCGCGATCGCCTCCACGCCGGTCTCGTCCCACTCCAGGTGGGTGCCGTCCACCGCCAGGAGCGCCTGGTACTGCTTGGTGAGGGCGTGCTCCGGTTGCGTGAGCACCCGTTGCAAGTCGGCCGCGCTCAGCTCCTCGAGCTCGACCCGGACCGGGAAGCGCCCCTGGAGCTCCGGGATCAGATCGGACGGCTTGCTCACCGTGAACGCGCCGGCCGCGATGAACAGGACGTGATCGGTGGATACCGGGCCCCAGCGCGTCTGCACCGTGGTGCCCTCGACGATGGGGAGCAGGTCGCGCTGCACGCCCTCGCCGGAGACGTCGGGGCCGCTGGTGTTCGAGTCGCCGGCGACCTTGTCGAGCTCGTCCAGGAAGACGATCCCGGCGTTCTCGGCGCGCCAGACGGCTTCGCGCTGCACCTCGTCGTGGTCGATGAGCCGGTCCGCCTCTTCGGCCATGAGCGCGCGGCGCGCCTCGTGCACGCTGAGCTTGCGGCGCGCGCGCTTCTTGGGCATGAACTGACCGAACGCCTGCTGCAGCTGCTCCTGCATCTGCTCCATGCCCGGCAGGTTCATCATCGGCGAGCCGCCGGCCTCCTGGACCTCGATCTCGACGATCCGGTCCTCGAGCTTGCCGCTCTCCAGGAGCTGCTTCATCGACGTGCGCCCCTCGTCGCTGCCGCCCGGCAGCAGGGCGTCGAGCAGCTTCGCTTCGGCGCCCGCCTTGGCGCGGTCGGCGACCGCGGCCTTGCGCTCCTCCTCGACCATCGCCACCGACGCCGCCACCAGGTCGCGGACGATCGAATCGACGTCGCGCCCCACGTACCCGACCTCGGTGAACTTGGTGGCCTCGATCTTGAGGAACGGCGCTTGGGCGAGCTTCGCCAGCCGCCGCGCGATCTCGGTCTTGCCGACCCCGGTGGGCCCGATCATCAGGATGTTCTTGGGGGCGACCTCGGCTTGCATCTCCTCGGAGAGCTTGCGGCGGCGCAGGTGGTTGCGCAAGGCGACCGCCACCGCGCGCTTCGCCTTGTGCTGGCCGATGATGTGGCGGTCGAGCGCTTCGACCACCTCGAGGGGCGTCAGGTCGAACGGCGTGGTGGGGTTCATGCGGGCACCTTCGGATTTGCGTCGGGCGGGTTCGCGTCGGGGTCGGGCTCGGTCTCGACGTCGTCCTCGCCTTCGGACGGCTCGTCGCCGAGCGTGAGCACGGTGGCCGTACCGCTGGTGTACAGGTCGATCTCGGCGGCGATCAGGAGCGCGGTGCGCGCGATCGTGGCGGCGTCGAGCTCGGTGTGGCGCAGCAGCGCGAGCGCGGCGGCCTGGGCGTACGGGCCACCCGAACCGACCGCAGCGACCGGGTCGTCGGGGCGGACGACGTCGCCCGAGCCCGACAGGGTGAGGATCTGCTCGACGTCGGCGACGATCAGCACCGCCTCGAGCTGCCGCAGCATCCGGTCGGTCCGCCACTCCTTGACGGTCTCGATCGCGGCGCGCAGCAGCTGCCCTTTATGGGCCTCGAGGTAGCCCTCGAACTTCTCGAGCAGCGTGAAGGCGTCCGAGACGGCGCCGGCGAAGCCGGCGAGCGCCTGGCCGTCGGCCAGCGTGCGGACCTTCACGGCGCCGCGCTTGACGATCGTGTCGCCGAGCGTGACCTGGCCGTCGCCGGCGATCGCGGTGACGCCGCCTTTGTGGACGGCGACGATGGTGGTTCCGTGCATGCGATTCATCGTCCTCGAGCGTAACCCCGCCACCGATGAGGAGGAGTCGTCGGTCGCATCCCCTGCGGCGGCACGCGCTATGGTGCGCATCGCAGAAACCACACGTCAGCAGGGCCGGGCGACCGGCCACGCGTCCGGAGGTCCGGCATGACCCACGTCCCGCCCGAACCCGTCGCCCCACCGACCACCCCGCCGACCGCCCCGCCGACCGCTCCGCCGACCCGGGGCCGCGGCTGCGGCCGCTGGGCGCTCGGCTGTGGGGGCGCGTTCCTCATCCTGTTGATCGTCGGCGGTGTGCTCACCTGGAATTTCGTCGGTCAACCGTTGTGGAGCGTCTACACGGCCGTGCAAGAGGTGCAGAACGTCGGCGACCTGGACGCGCGCTTGACCAACCGCGCACCCTTCGCGCCGCCGGCGGACGGCGTCCTGACCGCGGACCAGATGGAACGGTACGTCGCCGTCCTCGAGCGCACCGGCGGCGCCACGCAGGCGCGCCTCGACGACCTCCAGCAGCGCTTCGAGGACCTCGACGATCGCGAGTTCGCCTGGACGGACGTCTGGCGCCTCGGCGACGCCTACGCTGGTTCACTGCGGCTGTTGGTGGAGACCAAGGAGGCGCAGGTCGCCGCCCTGAACGCGGAGGACTTCTCGGCCGAGGAGTACGCCTGGGTGCGTGGAGCCGTGCTGCGCGCCGCGGGCCTCCCGGGCGTCGGGTACGGCGTCGCCGACTTCGCCGGCGCCTTGACGGGCGGCGCGGAACCCGACGTGCGGCCGAGCGTCGAGCCGGTCCCACCGGCGAACCGCGAGCTCGTCGAGCGCTTTCGCGAACGGCTCGACGAGGTCGCGTTCCTGGCGGCGCTCGGGCTCTGACCAACGTCCTGGGGACGGCGCGCACAGTCGCTGCCCCCAGGACGCCCCGCTGGGTACCATGCGGCATGCCGTTCCTCGACGTCGGTGGTGGTTGGGTCGAAGTCATCGTGGGGCCGATGTTCTCGGGCAAGTCCGACGAGCTCATCCGCCGCGTGACGCGTTGCCTCATCGCCCGCCAATCCGTGCAGGTGTTCAAGCCCTCGCTCGACGACCGGTACGCCTCGACGGCGGTCGCCTCGCACGACGGGCGCAGGTTGGAGGCGGCGGCCGTGGCGGACGTCGCCGATCTGCGCTCGCGGGTGCTGCAAGGCATCCGGGTCGTCGCGATCGACGAGGCGCAGTTCTTCGACGACGGTCTCGTCGAGCTGGTGCGCGACCTCGCCGATGGCGGCACGCGCGTGATCCTCGCCGCGCTCGACACCGACTTCCGGGCGCGGCCCTTCGGCCCCGTGCCGGCGCTGTTGGCCGAGGCGGAGCGGGTCGAGAAGCTCACCGCCATCTGCCGCTGCGGTCGCGCCGCGACCCGGACGCAGCGGCTCATCGCCGGCCGTCCGGCCCACGAGGACGATCCGGTGATCCTCGTCGGTGCCGCCGAGACCTACGAGCCGCGCTGCCGCGCCTGCCACACGGTGCTCCGGGGTTCGAGGCCGACGCCGCTGTTCGCCGCCGGGGTGTGATCGACCGAGGTGTTCGACCCCCCGTCGCGACGAGGCGGGCGGGCACTCCCGGGTGCCCGCCCGCTTCGTCGCGATCGCCTCAGTACGAGATCAGAAGCGCTCGCGGATGGAGGCGACCACTTGCGCCAACGCGCTGTCGGCTGCGTCGGCGAGGAGCGGCTCGTACGTCGGGTCGTTGAACGAGATCCTGCCCACCGGAAGGTTCGTGATGGCCAGGTTGGCTCGTTCGGCTTGGCCCACGCCGGTCTGCGACACGACGACCCTCCCGGTCACCAGGTCCGTGGCGCGCACGTCCACCGCCACCTCGGCGTTGATCGCGCCCACCGACACGCCGAGCAGCGAGACGCCCGGACGCGCGATCGTCGCGCGCGTGACGGCGCCCGTGATCACGAAACCGGCGCCGGCAGCCTTCGCGAGGTCCTCGGGCGCCATCGACTCGAGCCCTTGTTCGGCCAGGATGTTGACCAGTTCGCTGCGCTCGACGATCTCGTAGCAGCCGCTGTTCTGGAGCAGCGTGATCAGACGCGCGGTCGCGGCGGTCTCGAGCCCGGTGACGTTGAGGCCACCGGAACGGCCGGTCGTGTTCTCGAACTCGATGATGGCGACCACCGGATCGGGGCTGTTGACGCAGACGCCCGGGTTGACGACCGACTCCGAGGTGACGGCATCGGTCGTGGGGGCGCAGGCGGCGAGCAGGCCGGTGAGGAGGAGGGTGAGCGGAAGGGTACGGGTGCGCATGATGCCTCCGAGGCGCGCGTCGGCGCGGTGGGTTGACGATGCTTACCATGCCACGTCCGGCGTTCGCGGTCCGTGAGCGGCGAGCGAGCGCCGATCGACCGGAGCTGCGCCCGGCGCACGGTCGTGTGGGGTGCCCGTGCAGCCGAGCACCCGACACTCCGTCCACCCACCGCCCTGGCGCGCCGCGCCACGTGCCCACGAACGGGGCCTCATGAGCGATCACCGTCCGCTTGAGAACGCCGCCTACCGAGAGCGCTTCCGCCGCACCGGCGCGCTGCTCGACGCCGACGATCAGCGGCCCCATGGGCATTTGAAGTCCGTGTGCGGCGCGTACGCGGCGCTGCTTCGCGGCGTCTTGGCGTTCGCGGTCGCCTGGATGGGACCGGCGACCTGGGTCTCGGTGGGGGCGCAGTCCGATGCGGGCGCCGACTTGCTCGAGGCGCGCGTGCGCCTGGCGCGCGCCTACGAACCGATCGTCACCGATGCAGTCGAACTGACCGAGGGGTTGGAGGCCGAGATCGCCAACGCCGTCGGCGCCTACGCCTGGGTCGCCTACCGGCTCGGAGCGTCGGACCCGTGGACGGAGGCGCACCCCGTGTTCGGCGGCGATCCGCCGGCGCCGCTGACGGGGCTGGAGCCCGACGCCGTCCTCACGAACGAGGTCCCGCTCGAGATGCAGCACCGCGTGCGCGTCCAGGCGTTCCTCGAGCGGAGCCTCGGGGGGAACTGAGCGAATCCCCGGTGATGGACCCCTGGGAGCGACCGGCTGCCAACGCGTACGGCGTTCCCCTCACCTACACGAACGCCGCTGATGGCGCCGGACGGGTCGAGGAGGGGAGCGATACCGAGGCGGTCCGCGCGGCCACCAACCTCTTCTTCCCGATGTTCGAGGGCCGGCTCCCCGAGGGCGCCCTCGCGTTCACGCTCGAGGGCGCGACCGTGCCGCCGGATGCGGCGTCGAGCCCGTTCGCGGCGCTGTTCGCCACGACGTCCCGCGCCCTCGGCAACGCGGCTGGCGCGCTTGGCGGGCTTGGTGGCTCGGAGGACGCTGCGGACCCAGCGGCTGCCGTGGCGCTGACCGGTTTCGGCTTCGACTTCACCTTGATCGAGCCCGGGGGCGACGAGACGACCCATCGGCGCATGGTCGTCGACCGGATCGGCGCCGACGCGCGGGCGGCCGGCGAGGCGCGCCTGAATCCGGACGTCACCGAGGCCGATGTCTTCTCAGCGCTCACGGCGACGCACACGATCGTCGTGGATCCCGGTCGGTACGCCTACGACTACGTGGTCGCACGCGGCGTCGACCACCTGGTGCAGCTGCGTCCGTACCTCGAGACCGTGCTCGAGGCGCTCGCCGGCGATGGAGCGGTCCCTGGGTACCCGGACCAGCTGCGCCTCGCCCGCGTCCGATCGCTCCGAGGTCGACGTGGTCGCGAACCCGCGCTGGAGCCTGAGCCTCGGCGCCGACGGACCGCGCCCGAACGCCTCGGCGAGCCGCTTCGCGGGGATCTGGGAGACGCGCACCGAGGCGCTCGGGTTCGGCGAGGACGAGGGCGACGTCGTCATCCCGGCCTTCGCCCCCCTGGCCCAAGCGGAGGGCGCGC
>JBHEOT010000150.1:0-2059 GCA_046260675.1 Trueperaceae bacterium
CGGCCCACGGACTGCGGCGCAGGGCGTACAGGAGTTGGCTGAGGTTGTGGCGGGCGCGCTTGGGTGCGGCGTCGGGCCAGAGCTGCGCGACCAGGTCGTTGCGCAGGACCCAGTCGCCCCGCAGCGCGAGCAGGGCGGCCAGCTGGGTGGCGCGCCCGGGTGGCAGGACCGCGTCGACGCCGGCCCGGCGCCGACGCGGCACCCCGAAGAGCAGCACGGCGTCGTCCACGCGGCATGATACGGGTCCTTCCCGGCGCGGTCGGGGGATACCCCCGACCGCGCCGTGGCCCGGGTCAGATCATTCGACCCAGTAGTTGATGACCTCGAACTCCTGTCCGCCGAGGTCCTGGACGTAGGTGAAGATCCCCCACTGGTAGGCGTTGGCGGCGAAGTCGGCGCTCGAGATGCTGCCCACGATGCCGGTGTAGGTCGTCTGCGAGCCGCTGGTGATCGACAGGGCGGCCTCGGCTCCGTAGCCGACGCTGAAGCCCGCGATCCCGACCCCGGCCGTCGCCTCGACCGTCTTCTCGTACTCGATGCCGAGCGATCCGCCGGCGCTGATCTCGTTCGAGACGGCGATCTCGAGCTCGGTGTCGCCGCCGCCCTGGCCGACGCCCGTAGGACCGAACTCGAGGAAGCCCAAGCCCGCGAAGCCGCCGTACTGCGAGCGGAGCGCGTTCTTGCGCGACGTCGAGGGGTAGCTGGCGACGTCGCCGGGGGTGTGGTCGAAGACGTTCGTGCCGATCGACGTCGCACCGCTCGGGAGCGCGGCGTTGAAGAAGTCGCGTTCGGCGATCATGGTGACGGGCTCGCGCGGCACGCGGATGACCACCTGCATGCCGACGAGCTCCGGATCGGGGTGCGAGACGATGTCGTACCGGTAGATGTCGTACGGGATCGAGGTAAAGACGACGGCGTCCTCGAGCGAGCCGGACGTGTAGGTGATGGTCTTTTCGACCGTGTAGGCGGCTCCTGCCCAGGCGCTCGCGGTGGCGGTGACGGTCTTGCGCATCTCGACGCCGACGTCGCCGACGAAGGGGACGTTGACGCTGGCGTCGATGCCGGCGGTCACGCTCGCCTTCACGGTCACGGTGAGTGAGGCGTCGACCGTCGAGCTGGTCCCTTGGCCGAAGCGCGTGACGCAGGCGCCCAGGTTCTGTTCGATGCCTGCCTGGCACGGCGGCGCCGCCATCGCGGCGATGATCAGCGGCTCGGTGAACACGAGCTCGTGGCTGCCGGCGCCGTACTTGAGGATGGGTCCGTCTTCGTCGACGTTGGCGGGCACGACGATCGGCCGCGCCGTGCCTTGCATGTTCGCCGTTCCTGGCATCGCGATCTCGCTGAGCTGCGCCCAACCGTTGCCGTTCGCACCGATGGTCGAGACGGCCGAGGTCCCCCAGACGGGCATGGTGTCGCGGTTCTGGTGGTAGAGCAGCACGTTCTCGCGGCCGTCGCCGGTCACGTCCGCGGCGATCATCTCCATCGAGCCCACGCCCAGGGTCTGGCCGGGGTCGGAGTTGTCGAACAGGAAGATCGAAGCCGGCAGCTCGACGCCCGCGAGCCGCGTGAACGGCGCCGCGTTCGCGAAGTTGTCGAACACCAGCTGGTTCGCCACGATCTCGTGGACGCCGTCGCCGTCGAGGTCCGGCGTCGTCAGGAAGACGAAGTAGCGCTTCCAGTCGCCGCCTGCGGAACTGCAGTTCTGATAGAAGAGGTTTTCGACGCTCGCCCCGAGCTGCGCGAAGTCGTTCGGACCGTCGTCGAAGGCGATCAGGAGGGCGGCGAAGGGGTCGTTGCACCCGCCGGCGAGGTTGGTGGCCCCGCTGAGGATCACCTCATCGAGCCCGTCGCCATCGACGTCGGCGAGCTTGATGTCGGCCGCTTCGGCGGCGACGATCGCGCCGACGTTGGCCTGCACCGAGGCCGTGCGCAGCAGCGCGCGACCGGCGTTCGCGTCGTCGAACAGGTAGTACGTCGCCAGGCCGTTCAAGCCGGCGAGCGCCTCGTTGACCACCACCCCGAGCTCCAGCCCCTGGTCGTAGTCGAGCTGTCCGGCGGA
>JBHEOT010000151.1:0-2038 GCA_046260675.1 Trueperaceae bacterium
GCCCAGCGGCGCGAACACCAGGTCGCGGTAGATCTCGGCGACCGGCCGCTCCGTCACCGCCTCCAGTACGGCCTTGAGGAGCAGGTAGTTCGTGTCCGAGTACTGCGCCCTGGCGCGCGGGTCGTGGGGGTCCTGCAACGGGAAGTGGGGGCGGAGCCGCGATCGTACGCGCTCGAGCGCCTCCTCGGGCGTCCAGCCGTCGTCGCGCTCGACCGCTTCGTCGATCAGGCTGCGGCCGCCCTTCGGCCGATCCTCCAGGTAGTCGGCCAGTCCCGAGGTGTGCGACAGGAGGTGCCGAACGGTGAGGTCGTCGCTACGGTCGACGCCCCTCCACACGTGCAGGCCGCGCACCAGCGCGGGCCCGAGGTAATCCGTGAGCCGACCGTCGAGGTCCAGCGATGCTCGCTCGGCGAGGACGAACAGCGCGGTCGCGGTGACGAGCTTGTCCACGCTGGCCACGAAGTACGGCGTGTCGACCGTCAGCGCCGGGCCGCCAGGCCTGGCGTCGCCCCGCGCGCCGCGCCAGTCCAGCGCCCCGTCGCCCCCGCGTACGGCCATGAGGGCGTGGTGGACGTCGCGACGCGCGAACAGCCGGTCGAGACACGCCGCAAGGGAAGGAGGCTCGGGGTCCGCCATGAGACCAGCGTACGACTCGAGGTTGCAAAGGTCCCTCACGATCCAACGCCGACACCATTAATCCGAGCGCAGATGTCGGGATTAAGAGAGATCGAAGACACCAAGCACCGCGCCGATCGGCGCAGGCAGCAGCGCGAACCTCGGTCGCCGGTGCAGAACGTGACGGGGCCGACGTCGTGACCACCGCGTATCCGCTGGCGCTGGCCCAGCCTGGGGAGCGCGTCCGCATCGCCCGGCTGCAGGGCGGCGACGGCGTCGCCATGCGCCTCACCGACCTCGGCCTGAACGCGGGCAGCGAGGTGCGCGTCGCCCACCGCCAGGGGCTCCTGCTCGCTCGTCGGTCTAGGCACCGCTCTCCTTACCGCTCAGCCGCACGTCGGGGAGCGTCGGCGCGGTGCCGGCTCGATCGATCTTCTCAGCGCTGCGTTTCAGGTTCGGGACGAGCGCGCTCGGTGACGCCCTCCCGCTCGAGCAGCGCCCGCTTCCGCTCGACCCCCCACCGGTAGCCGCTGAGCTGGCCGTCGGCGCGCACGACTCTGTGGCAAGGGATCGCCACCGCCAGGCCGTTGGCTGCGCAGGCGCCCGCGACCGCACGGGCCGCCTCGGGGCGGCCGATGCGCGCGGCCAGCTCCGCGTACCCGACCGTGGCGCCTGGCGGCACCTGACGCAGCGCGGCCCACACGCGCTGCTGGAACACCGTGCCGTGGATGTCGAGCGGCAGCGCGATCCCCTGAGCGGGCGCCTCCACGAACGCGACGACCTGCTCGACCACGCGGAGGAACTCCGGACCCCCCTCCTCCGGCCGTGCGCCGGAAAAGCGATCCCTCAGCCGCGTCGGCAGCTCGGCGGAATCGTCGCCGAACTCGATCGCGCAGATGCCGCGCTCCGTCGCCGCCACGAGGAGCCAACCGAGCGAGCACGCGGCGACGCCGTAGCGGATCACCAGCCCCGCGGTGCCGTTCCGGTACGCCGACGGGGTCATGCCGAGCTCGGCGTCCGACCCCTCGTACGCGCGGCTGCTGGAGCCGAAGCCCGCGTCGTAGATCGCCTCGGTCACGCTCGCGGCGAGCTGCAGGCCCTCGCGGAAGCGCCCGGCCCGCCGTGTCAGCGCGTACTGTTTGGGCGTGAGCCCGACGAGCCGTTTGAACGCGCGCTGGAAGTGGGCGCGGCTCAGGCCGGCCTCGGTCGCCAGCGCGT
Source organism: Trueperaceae bacterium (assembly GCA_046260675.1). Lineage (GTDB taxonomy): Bacteria > Deinococcota > Deinococci > Deinococcales > Trueperaceae > JAABTL01. The sequence continues at coordinate 1,834 of JBHEOT010000151.1, forward strand.
CGAGGGTCGGCTCGGGCTCCTCGACCTCCAGGCGTCGGCACGCGCGCACGACCTGCGCAGCGAGCCGCTGCTCCCGCAAAGCGATCCCAAGGGCCGAGGCGATCTTCGCGCGTCACGTGAAAGGTTTGGAGGACCAGGATGGCTAAGTCGTTTCGCCGTCTCATCGAAGAGCTACCCACCGAGCGCCGCGAACGCATCGAGGCGC
>JBHEOT010000152.1:0-2016 GCA_046260675.1 Trueperaceae bacterium
GCCAGCGTTCGCCACCAGGCGCCTGGCGGAGCGTGTGGAGCGCCTGGTGAACGCTGCCGACGCGTTCGGGACCCCACAGGAGCTCTGCGAGGTCGCGGCGCGCGACGCCGGCGTCGGCGCGCGCGAGGTACGCGAGCAACGCGTGCGCCTTGGTCGCCCGCGGCGCGACCATCGCGCCGCCCCACGAGAAGGCGGGAGCGCCCAGGAGTCGCGCGATGAGTCGGGGACCCGGCATCCGGCCACGCTAACCTCTCGGCCGGCGGTGGCGGGACGGACCGCGCCACCGCGACCAGGGCTGCGTCCCCCGCTGCATGGCCGTGGTCGTCGTTGAGCGATCTCACGGTGCATGGGCCGTAGATCGGCGCGGATGCGGGACCTGGATGCGCCACCGCGAGCGGTAGCGTGGGGCGGTGAACGTGTCCGATTGGCCGGCCTTCCTCACCTCCACGCATTTCGCGGAGCCCGCAGCCCTGCTGGCAGGCCTGGCCGCCGTGGTGCTGGTCGGGCTCTCCAAAGGGGGACTGGGGGGCGCGTTCGCGCTGCTCGGCGTGCCGGTGCTCGCGCTCGTGATGCCGCCGGTGCAAGCCGCGGCGGTGCTGCTCCCGCTGCTGTTGGCGATGGACGCGGTGGGTCTGTGGACCTGGCGCGGACGCTTCGATCGCGCGACGCTGGTCGCCATGCTGCCGGCGGCGGTCGTGGGCATCGCGGTCGGGGGGCTCACGGCCGCGATCACGTCCGAGGCTGCGGTCCGCTTGATCGTCGGGCTCCTGGCGCTCGCCTTCGTCGTCCGATCGCTGCGCCCGGCGTCCGGAGCAGCGGCCACACGCCGCCCGTCCCGATGGTCGGCGTGGTTCTGGGGCAGCCTGGCCGGCTTCACCTCGTTCGTCGCGCACGCCGGCGGACCGCCGTACCAGGTCCACACGCTCCCCCTGCGCCTCGACCCGAAGGTCTACACCGGCACGAGCGTCGTCTTCTTCGCGGTGGTCAACGTGGTGAAGGTGGTGCCGTACGCCGCCCTCGGGCAGTTCGACGCGCGCACGCTGCTCTCCGCGCTCGTGCTGGTGCTGCCGGCGGCCTTGGCCGTCCTCGCCGGGGCGGCGGTGGTGCGGCGCATGCGGCCGGCGGTGTTCTACCCGTTCATGGTCGCGATGGTGGGTCTGGTGGGGGTGCGGCTGGTATGGGACGGGATCCGGGGGTTGCTGTGAGCCGTTCGTCCACGGATCGGCGCCTCACCGCCCGCCACGACCGATGGCGTGGCGCGGTGTCCGTGTCCGCCAGCGCTGGGGATGGGACGTATTGTGGTTGTGTCGCGATAGCACTATCCTCGCGTCATGTCAGTTACCCAGAAGCGCGCCACCGTGTACTTCGATCCGGCGCTGCACCGTGCCCTTCGGCTCAAGGCTGCGGAGACCGACCGGTCCATCTCAGACCTCATCGACGAGGCCGTGCGGTTGAGCCTCGCGGAGGACGCCGACGATTTGAGCGCCATCGAAGCTCGCAAGAACGAGCCCGAATACACGTTCGAGAGCGTGGTGGAGGAGCTGAAGCGGCTTGGCCAGCTATAGGCTGGTCCTCAAGGCGTCGGCACGCGAGGATCTCCAGGCGCTTCCGACCGAGGCGGATCGTCAGCGCGTCGCCGCGCGCATCGAATCGCTCGCGTCGGATCCGCGTCCCGCAGGCTGTCGGAAGCTCACGGGAAGCGATCACTACCGTGTACGGCAGGGGCGCTTCCGCATCGTCCACCAGGTCCGCGACCGCGAGCTCGTCGTGCTGATCGTCCGAATGGCCGATCGGCGCGGGGTCGAACGAGTCTTGGGCGTGCGCCTTGCCGTGAAGATGTGCGCGAACTCCCTTATCGACCCCAGGGTTGGTTAGGGTCGGGCCATGGAGGCAGCCATCCCGTCGATCTTGAACCCCTGGACCGCGGCCTTCGAGGCGTGGAGCGTGGACCAACCGCTTTTCGCGACCCTCGCTGCCGCCGTGGTGGTGGCGATCGTCGCGTGGACGGCCTACGCC
>JBHEOT010000153.1:0-2014 GCA_046260675.1 Trueperaceae bacterium
GGCTCGACCCTGATCGGCTCGATCGGCGCGCGCGACCTTCCGGTCGTGCAGGGCGCCGTGCTGATCGCCGTGGTCGTGTACGTCCTGGTCAACGTCGCGGCCGACCTGGCGCAAGCCGCGGCCGACCCGCGCGTCCGAACCGCATGATCGGAGTTGGAGGCGCCGAGGACGCGCCTCGCGAGGCGGCAGACGGCGGGTCCGCCATCAGCGGCGCGGCCGTCACCGGGGGCTTGGACGGTGCGCGCTCGACCGTCGGACCCGTCGCGTCGTCGCCACGTCCCGCGCGCCTCTCGCCGCGCGCTGCGCTCCGCCTCTGGTCGCGCGCGCCGGCACGCGCCAAGGCCGGCACGGTTCTGGCGACGCTCGTGCTGATCGTGACGCTGGTCGGCCCCGCCAGCCTGCCGTACGACCCGCTGAAACCCGACTACCTAGCCACCTACGCCGCGCCGTCCCTCACGCATCCGCTGGGGACCGACGGCTTGGGTCGAGACGTGCTGGCGCGCACCCTGGCCGGCGGGCGGGTATCGCTGACGATCGCAAGCCTCGCCGCTCTGCTGGCCCTGACCCTGGGCGGCACGGCGGGCCTCGCGGCCGCCGAAGGCGGAGCGCGGACGGACGCCACGCTGGTCCGCGCGTTCGACGCGCTGCTGGCGTTCCCCGGCTTCCTGCTGGTGCTGCTGGTGGTGGCCGCGACCGGAGGCGGCGTGCCGCAGACGATCCTCGCGCTGGGGCTGGCCGGCTCCCCGCTCTACTTCCGGCTGGTGCGCGGATTCGCCCGCTCGGCCCGCACCGCTGAGCACGTCACCGCCGCCCGGGCTCTCGGCGCCGGCGCGCTCCGAACCGCCTCGAGGCACGTTCTTCCCGTCTTCGCGGGTCCGTTGGCCGTGCAGGTCGCCTCGACCCTGGCGACGTTTTTGCTGGTCGAGGCGTCGCTGTCCTACCTCGGCCTGGGCGTGTCGCTGCCGACCCCGACCTGGGGCAACGTCCTGCAGGACGCGCGCGCGCTGCTGACGCGCCAGCCGTGGGCGGCACTGGGGCCGGGCGTGGTGCTGGGGATGGCGACGCTGTCGCTGCAGCTGCTGGCGGACGGGTTGCGGGACGCGGGGGACGTTGGGGGGTAGGCGAGCTGAATGCACCGCTGCCCTCGAGCTGCTACGAACGTCGTGCGAGCTTCACCGGCGCACCGATCCCGTTGGCGTGGTCGCCCTTCGACCCCGTTCGCCCGGCAGCCATCGAGGTGTACCCGGCCGCAACGCCTCGGGCGCCGCCTGCGGACCGTCCGACCGCGAGATGGCCGAACGGGAGGGATGGATCTGGGTTCGCGAGCCCCCCGGAAGCGACTGACGGCGGCGCGCGTCCATGTACGCCGCCACATCGTGACCTGTCCATCTCTGGAGTAGTATTGGTGCAGGAATGGAGTCGACGATGCCTGAGAAGCGGTTCGTTCCCAAGCGCAGACCGAAGCCCGTGCCTGGCGCTCACGTCCTCGGCATGAAGATCACGGACGAGTTCCAGGTCGCCGTACGCATTCGCAAGGGGTTCAAGACCTTTGTCGTCGGCCGTCTGGCCAAGGAGCTGGACCTGTCCGACAAGCAGGTGCTGCGCCTGATCGACATTCCGTCCAGCACGTTCCACGGCTACAAGCGGAGCGGCCGGCCTCTCTCCCCGGAGCACTCCAGTCGGCTGTACCGCATCGCCAAAGCGACGGAGGCGGCGGAAACGTACTTCGAGAAGGACAAGGACGCCGCCAAACGCTGGCTCACCGGCCCGAAGGTCGCCCTCGGTGGAGAGACCCCGCTCGCGTTCGCGTCCACGCCAGAGGGCAGCGACTACGTCCTGAAGCTGCTCGAGCGCATGGAGCACGGAGTGGTCAGCTGAGCCGGCGCACCACGTTCCGAATCAGCAAAGCCACGTACCGGAACGACACCATGAGCGGCGTCGGCGCCTACCGGGCCGGCGGAAGGTGGAACAGTTCCGGCCACCATGCCGTGTACGCGGCCGGCAACCTTACGCT
>JBHEOT010000154.1:0-1986 GCA_046260675.1 Trueperaceae bacterium
CGGCAGGACTCTCCGCCTCGTCGGCGTCCGTGCGCGGCCTCGAGCCGTGGAACGGCAGCCCCGCCGAGAGGGCGTGGATCGCCCGCTGACCGCGCAGCGGCTGCGCGCGACCCACCCGCCACGCCGTGCTGCCGTACGCCCTGCGCCGCCTCGCCCAAGCGCTGCCGCTGCTCTTCGCGGTCGCGGTGCTCACCTTCGCGCTCGTCCACGCCGCCCCGGGCGACCCGGTGGTCGCGCTCGCGGGCGAGGACGGCGACGCGGCGTACTACGCGCAGATGCGCGAGCGCTACGGCTTCGATCGGCCGCTGAGCGAGCGCTTCGCCACCTACCTCGGGCGGCTGGCGCGCGGCGACCTCGGGTACTCGCACCGGCTGCAGCGCCCGGCGCTCGACGTCGTGCTCGACCGCCTGCCGGCCACGCTGCTGCTGATCGCGCCGGCGCTGCTGCTGGCCGTCGTCCTGGGCATCGGCCTGGGCGTGGCGGCCGCCCGCCGGCCCTACACCGCCACCGACACCTTCGTCAGCACGCTGTCGCTGGTGGGGCACGCGGTGCCGTCGTTCTGGTTGGCGCAGCTGCTGATGCTCGCCTTCGCCGATCGCCTCGGGTGGTTCCCCGTCCAGGGCATGCGCGACGCGCGCCTCGACCCGGCCGGCCTCGCAGGGCTGCTCGACGTCGCACACCACATGGCGCTGCCCGTGGCCGCGCTGACGGTGCAGTACCTCGCCCCCATCGCGCGGGTGGCGCGCGCGGCGCTGATCGACGCGCTCGGCGCCGACTACGTGCGCACCGCGGTCGCCAAGGGGGTGCGCGGCCGGGTGGTGCTGCTGCGGCACGCGCTGCGCAACGCGCTGCCGCCGGTGGTGACGGTGATCGGGGCACAGGCCGCCTTCATGGTCTCGGGCGCGGTGCTGGTCGAGACGGTGTTCGCCTGGCCGGGCGTCGGGCGGATGCTGCTCGCCGCGATGCTCGCGCGCGACCTGGCGCTGGTCTCCGCCACCTTCTTGCTCCTGAGCGCGGCGCTGGTGCTCACGTCGCTGCTGGTCGACCTCGCCTACGCGGCGCTGGACCCGAGGATCCGCTATGCCTGAACGCCACGCGCGGCGACCGTCGCTGGTGCTCGGCGCCGCGTTGACGGGGCTCTTCGTGCTGGTGGCGCTGTTCGCCGACCTGCTCGCCCCCGGCGACCCCTTCGCCGCGGCCGGCGCCCCCTTCCAGCCCCCCTCGGCGGCCCACCCCTTCGGCACCGACGACCTGGGCCGCGACCTGCTGCGCGGCGTGGTGCAGGGCGCGCGCGTCTCGCTGCTGGTGGGCGTGGCGGTGGCCGGCGCCTCGCTGCTGCTGGGGGTGTTGATCGGCGGCGTGGCCGGCTACGTGGGCGGGGCCGTCGACGACCTGCTGATGCGCCTGACCGAGCTGGCGATGGTGCTGCCGCGCTTCTTCCTGGCGCTGGTGGTGGTGGCGCTCTTCGGCAGCGACCTGATCCACCTGGTGGCGGTGCTCGCGGCCACCAGCTGGGGGGTGGTGGCGCGGGTGACGCGCGCCGGGGTGCTCGCGGTCAAGGAGCGCGAGTACGTCGCCGCGGCGCGCGCGCTGGGCGCGGCCGGCGGTCGGGTGCTCTGGCGCCACGTGGTGCCGAACGTCCTCGCGCCGGTGATCGCGTACGCGGCCTTGGGCGTCGGGCGCGCGATCGTGCTGGAAGCGAGCCTGTCGTTTCTCGGGTTCGGCGACCCGAACCTGGTCAGCTGGGGCTACCTGCTCCAGAACGCGCAGGCGTTCGCGCGGCGCGCCTGGTGGCTGTCGGCGTTCCCCGGCATCGCGATCGCGCTGGCGGTGATCGGCGTGAACCTGCTCGCCGACGGCGCGCGGAACGGGCGGCAGGTGCACGTGGTGTAAGCGCGCGCTGCTCCGCAGCGCGTCCTCAGAGCGGCACGCGCCGCCCCGTGGGCGTCGGCGGCACGACCGCCTCGGCCTCGACCTCGACCAGGT
>JBHEOT010000155.1:0-1876 GCA_046260675.1 Trueperaceae bacterium
TCTGGATCGATCCGCACGCCGGCCGCTTCTGCGTACTGCTCACCAACCGCGTGCACCCCACCCGGCACGGGGGGCACGGCGTCGGCGCGCTGCGACGGGCCGCCCACGGCGTCGTGTTCGGGGCGGGAGACGCGACGTGAACGTTCTGAGCGTGATGTCGGGCACCTCGATGGACGGCGCCGACGCCGTGCTGGCCGCGATCGACGGTGGCGGGGACCGGCCGTTCACCTGGTCCGTGGTGGATCGCGGTACGGCGCCGTACCCCGCCAAGCTCCGCGCCCGGCTGGGCCGCGCGATCACACCGGGGGGCGCGGACGCGGTCGAGCTGACGCTGCTCCACGCGGAGCTGGGCGATCACGTCGCCGAGCTGGCCGCCGTGCTGGTGGAGCGCGCGCGTTTGGCGGGTCGACCCGTGGACCTCGTGGTCATCTCCGGACAGACCATTTGGCACGAGCCGCGGGCGGACGCCTCGCGCGGGGTCCGGATCCCGGCGACGCTGCAGCTGGGCGAGCCCGCCCTCGTCGTCACCAGGACCGGCCTTTCGGTGGTGTCCGACCTGCGCCAGGCCGACCTGGCCGAGGGCGGACAGGGCGCACCGCTGGTGCCGTTCGGCGACCTGGCGCTCTACGGCCAGGCGGGGGTCGCCCGCGCCGTTCACAACCTGGGCGGGATCGGCAACCTCACCTGGCTGCCGCCCGATCTCGATCCGGGTCGGGTGGCGGCGTTCGACACCGGCCCCGCGAACTGCTTGCTGGACGAGCTGGCGTGGTCCAAGGCCCGCCTGGACCGCGACGACGAAGGTGGACTGGCCGCTGCGGGCAGGGTCGACGCCGCCGTGCTGGCTCGTCTGATGGACCATCCCTACCTGCGCCTGCCGCCGCCGAAGACCACGGGCCGGGAGGCGTTCAACCTGCGCGAGCTCGCGGACAGCGGGCTGGCGTCGCTTTCGCTGGAGGACGCGCTGGCGACGGCGACGGCGTTCACCGTGGCGTCCACCGCCCAGGCGTACGAGGAGCACCTGCTCCAACGGGGCGGACGCCGCCTGGACGAGGTGTGGCTGGCGGGCGGCGGAGCGCGGAACGCGACGCTGGTGGCGGGCCTGCGCGAGGCGCTCGAGGCGCTGGGCGCGCAGGTGGCGACGTTCGAGGAGCGCGGCATGGACAGCGCCGATCGCGAGGCGCTGGCGTTCGCGGTGATGGGGTACGAGGCCTGGCACGGGCGCGTGAACACCCTGCCCTCGGCCACCGGCGCGCGCAGGGCGGCGGTGGCAGGACGGATCTCGCGCCCACCGCCGACGCCGGCACCCGGGTCGTGATCTGCGACCCGCCCAGTCTGCTGGGACCGCACGTCGCCGGGCCGCCGCCGGACGACGCCCGTGCCGGCTGGCGTGCCGCCGCCGTCACGTTCGGCACCGCGTCCGTCGTAGCCTGGAGCCCATGGCGTCTTCACCCCATTTCGCGCTAGGCATCGACGCCGGGGGCTCCAGCACCCGCTGGGTACTCCGGCGCGGCGACGGCCCCGACCACGAAGGCGAGATCGCCCGCGGCCGGCTGGGGCCGCTGTCGGGCCTCTCGTTCCTCGCCGGCGAAGGCAGCGACGACGTTCGGCAGGCCGAGAGCCTCGTCGCCGCGGTACACGACGAGGTGCGCTCCCGCCTTCCCGACCGGCTCGGCGCGGAGCGCACACTGGACGCCGTGTACGCCGGCGTGACCGGCCTGTCCGACGGCGACGCTGCGGCCACGGCGCTGCGCTCGATGCTGAGCACGCGGCTGAACGTCCCCGAGCCGCGCGTGCGGGTCGTGAACGACATGGCGCTCGCCTACCGCTGCGCCTTCGCACCGGGCGAGGGCGTGCTGGTGTACGCGGGAACCGGATC
>JBHEOT010000156.1:0-1862 GCA_046260675.1 Trueperaceae bacterium
CGCTCGCCGGGCGCCTGCTGCTGCAATCGGCAAAGCTCGCCGGCAGCAGCCTCGAAAAGCGGTTCCGCCTGCGGGTGGCAGATTACGCGATGCATATCGCGGACCGCGCCGCGCGCCGGCGCTGAGGACAACAGACGCGGCGCCGGGGCGATCCGCACACGCAGGAGAGGACAGGGATCCAATGGCAATCGGCATCGATGTCGAGATGGAATATGCGCTCGGGGGGGATCCGATGGTGCTGCTCACGCTGGAGGCGGCGCGCGCCGCCGGGCAGACGGTCCTGAGCGATGAGCTGTGCATCGACGACGCCACGGTCGCGCGCGTGGACGGGCAGGACGGCGTCGGTCAGCGGGTCTGGGCACGGGTGCCGGGCGCGCGGATGCGCCTGCGCTATCGCGCGACGGTCGCGGTGAGCCGCCCCGCCATGACGCTCGAGGCGCTCGGGGCCACGCCGATGCACGGCCTGCCCGGGGCTCTGCTGGGCGCGCTGCGGCCCTCGCGCTATTGCCAGTCGGACATGTTCCACGGGTTCGTCGCGCAGCGTTTCGACGGGCTGGCGGGCGGCCGCCGCGTTGCCGCGATCCTCGACTGGGTCGGGACCGAGCTCGGCTATGTGCCGGTCTCGGACGGCACCACCACCGCGCTCGACACGTTCGCGATGCGCGAGGGGGTCTGCCGCGACTACGCGCATCTGGTCTGTGCCCTCGCGCGCGCCTCCGGCATCCCCGCGCGCTATGTCGCGGCCTATGCGCCGGATGTCGATCCGCCGGATTTCCATGCCCTTGTCGAGGTCTGGCTCGAGGGTGCGTGGCACATCGTCGACGCCACCGGCATGGCCCGCGCGGATGAGACCGTGCTCGTCGCTGTGGGCCGGGATGCGAGCGACGTGGCCTTCATGGAGACGCTGGCGCCGGCGGAGTTCCTGTCGCAGCGGGTCACGGTCACCCGGCTGGCGCCGCAGGCCCCGGACCAGCCGTCGCCGTGATGTCGCGGATCGGCGGGGGGCCCCGCGATATCGGCATGGACCTGAATGTCACACCCCGAGCCGACGGTGCGGCGGCGCTCCGCGCCTTGTTCCGCGCCGGGGCCGAGACCCGGCCCTCCGCATCAGGCCGGAACGCACCGTCAAACCAAATCCCGGCACCGACCGCTCCGTCCGGCTTTGCCGCCAGACGATCGAATCGCAACAGGGGTCCGCTCTGCAGAAACGAAGGGCCGGAGCCCGGATGTCTCCCGTGCAGGCGGCACCGCCGGGTCAGTCCTCCGCGTAGCGCCGCGGGTCGGCGGGGTAGACGCCGAGGATGGTGATATCGGAGGTGAAGTAATCGAGCTCGTCGAGCGCGCGCGCCACGCCCGGATCGTCGGGGTGGCCCTCGATATCGGCATAGAACTGCGCCACGTTGAAATTGCCGTCGATGATGTAGCTCTCGAGCTTGGTGAGGTTGACGCCGTTGGTGGCAAACCCGCCGAGCGCCTTGTAGAGCGCCGCCGGGATCGAGCGCAGGCGGAACACCAGCGTCGTCAGCATTCCGGTCTCGCCGCGCGGCGCGCGGTCCGGTTCGGCGGCCATCACCAGAAACCGCGTGGTGTTGGTGCTGTGGTCCTCGATATGCCGGGCAAGCACGTCGAGCCCGTGGATCTCGCCCGCGAGCTCGCTGGCGAGCGCGGCCATCGCCGGGTCGCCCGCCTCGGCCACGTGGCGCGCCGATCCCGCGGTGTCGGCGCCGGTGACCCGGTGGATGCCGTGGCGCTCCAGAAAGCCGCGGCACTGCCCGAGGAGCATGGTGTGGCTCATCGCGCGCTCGATCCGCCCCAGCGGCACGCCGGGCAGCGCGAGCAGGTTGATATGCACGCGCACGAAG
>JBHEOT010000157.1:0-1840 GCA_046260675.1 Trueperaceae bacterium
ACATGGCCCATGATCGTGATGACCGGCGGACGCGGGGTCATGTCCGCGGGGGCGTCCTCGACCGCCGCGATCACGTCCTCGACATCCGCATCGCTCACGCGCACGACACGGTGACCGAACTCCTCAATGATGAGCTCGGCGGTGTCGGCGTCGATCGACTCGTTCTGCGTGACCATCATGCCGTTCTGCATGAGCGCCTTGACCACGTCTCCCACGCGCTCTGCCATGCGGTTGGCGAGCTCCGAGACGACAATTGCCTCGGGAAGCTGCACGTCGCGCACGACCTTTTCGCGCTCCTGCGCACCGCCCATGGCTTTCTGCCGGGCGCGTTCCTGCTTGCGCTTCATGGCGGCCATGGATTTCTGGCGGCCGCCCTCGCCGCCCGACAGCGCCTTTTGCAGCGTGAGCTTGCCGGTGCGGCGGCCGCCGCCCTCGGTCTCGCCCCGTCCCTTGCCCTTGTTGCGCCCGTCACGATCGGTCTCTTCGCGACGACGCTGCGAGGCGACAGGCTTGCCGGACCCCGCGCGGTCGGCCTGCGGCTGCTCGGGCGCAGGCGCGGCCGGCTCGGCGGCGCGCTTCTTGGCGTCTGCATCCTCCTTGGCGCGGCGTTCGTCGTCCTCGGCCTTCTGCCTGGCGCGCTCCTCGGCCTCGCGCTGTTCGCGCTCCTTGGCCTCGACCTCGTCGCGACGACGCTGACGCTCTTCCTCGCGGGCCTTTTCCTCGGCCTCGCGGCGTGCGGAATCGTCGGCTTCGCGCGCCTTGGCGTTCGAAAGCGCCTTGAGCCGGCGCTCCATCTCGGCCTCGGACACGCCCGCGGGCCGCTTCTGGCTGGCGGACCCGGCGGACGGCTTGCCGGAGGCGCCCGTCCCCGAGCCCGATGCGGGCTTGGGCACGACGACGCGCTTGCGCTTGGTTTCCACCACGACGTTCTTGGTGCGGCCGTGGCTGAAGCTCTGCTTCACGCTCCCCGGACGGGAGCCGCCACGCACACCAAGAGGTTTCTTTTCGTCGTTGTCGCTCATCTTGTCTTATTTCCCTTTCCGGCGCGCTGTCTCGGCGCCCGAGACGCGCAGACCTTTCAGTCTTGCCGCCTCCTCTACAACACGTTGGGTCAAACCTCCATAGCCGAGGGCCGCATGGATCATGGTTTGACGCCCGAATGCCTGGCCAAGCTCGTCCGCCGTGAGCCAGCCGATATAGGTCCCGCCCTCGGGCGTGCTCAGCCCCGACTTGCCGCGCTCGGAGCCGTCGCTCGCCTGCATCAGCGCGCGCACATCGCCGCGGGCGAGGCGGGCCTTGACCTTCTCGTAGCCACCGACGGCCGCGCCGCTCTTGCGCGCGAGGCTGACGAGCTCGATCACCCGCCGGGCGAGCAGGTGCTCGACAAGGGCGGGCAGTTCGTCGGGCACGCGCACCGCCTGACGCGCGGCCCTGGAGAACAGACCCTTGCGCGCCGCCTTGTCGAGCGCGCCGCGCTCCGGCGTGACATAGATTCCCCGACCCGGAAGCTTGGCCGCGATATCGGGGGCGGCCGAGCCGTCGGGCGCGATGACGAAGCGCACGAGCGCCTCTTTGGGCCGCAGCTCTCCCGTGGCAATGCACTTGCGCTCCGGACCCTCCGACCGGTCCACGTGCTGTCCACCGCGCGCCATGTGCTCCTCCGGGACCAGACGGATCAGGCCCCGGCCTCCTCTGTGCTGGTCTCGTCCGCATCACCCTCGTCGGGCTGCGGCGCGAGGTCCTCCGGATCGACCCAGCCGAGCATGACGCGAGCGGTCATCACCATGTCCTGCGCCTCTTCGAGCGAGAGCTCGAACGGCTCGAGCAAGCCGTCATCCTT
>JBHEOT010000158.1:0-1802 GCA_046260675.1 Trueperaceae bacterium
GTGCCACGGCAATGGCGACGCGTCGCTGCTCGGACCCGAGCCCGAAGCGGCCGATGTCGAGGAGCAGGGCCTCGGCTGGAACAACCACACCAAGCGTGGCGTGGGCCGTGACACCGTGACCAGCGGCATCGAAGGCGCGTGGACCACGAACCCGACACAATGGGACAACGGCTATTTCCACCTGCTGCTCAATTACGAGTGGGAGCTGAAGAAAAGCCCTGCCGGCGCGTGGCAGTGGGAGCCCGTCGACATGAAGGAAGAGGACAAGCCGGTCGATGTCGAGGACATGACGACCCGCTACAATCCGATCATGACCGATGCCGACATGGCGATGAAGGTGGACCCGGCCTATCGCGAGATCTCCGAGCGGTTCTACAAGAACCCCCAGCTGCTGGACGACGCGTTCGGCAAGGCGTGGTTCAAGCTGACGCATCGCGACATGGGCCCCAAGGCGCGCTATATCGGCCCCGATGTGCCGGCCGAGGATCTGATCTGGCAGGATCCGGTGCCCGCCGGGCGGGTCGATTACGATATCGGCAAGGCGCGGCGCCTGATCGCGCAGAGCGGGCTGTCGGTGCCCGAGATGGTCGCCACCGCGTGGGATTCGGCGCGCACCTTTCGGCAGTCGGACCATCGCGGCGGCGCAAATGGCGCGCGCATCCGCCTCGCCCCGCAGAAGGACTGGCCCGGCAACGAGCCCGAGCGGCTGGCGCGGGTGCTCGGCACGCTGACGCCGATCGCGGACGAGGTCGGCGCGAGCCTCGCCGACATCATCGTGCTCGCGGGCAATGTCGGAGTCGAGCAGGCCGCGAAGGCCGCCGGGCACGACATCGAGGTGCCCTTCGCGCCGGGACGCGGTGACGCGACCGACGAGATGACCGATGCCGACGCCTTCGCGCCGCTCGAGCCGCTCGCCGACGGCTTCCGCAACTGGATGAAGGCCGACTACATCGTCACCTCCGAGGAGATGCTTCTCGACCGGGCGCAGCTCATGGGGCTCACCGGCCCCGAGATGACCTGCCTCGTCGGCGGCATGCGGGCCATGGGCACCAATCACGGCGGCACGGCGCACGGCGTCCTTACCGACCGGCCCGGCGCGCTGACCAATGATTTCTTCACCACGCTCACCGACATGAGCTACAAGTGGGAGCCCAAGGGCGGCGGGATCTACGACATCGTCGAGCGCAAGACCGGCAGGACGGCGCATACCGCGACCCGCGTCGATCTCGTGTTCGGCTCGAACTCGATCCTGCGGGCCTACGCGGAAGTCTACGCGCAGGACGACGCGTCCGAGCGTTTCGTCTACGATTTCGTGAGCGCCTGGACCAAGGTCATGGAGGCCGACCGCTACGATCTGGCCTGACCGCGGCCACGCGATCATGCGACACCGAGGGCGGCGCCGGAGCGATCCGGCGCCGCTTGTCGTTCGGGCCGCGGGACTGCGCGGTGTTGAAACGCGGCGCCTCGATGCGCACCTCGAAGTCACCGGACGCGCCGCGGCGCGTCACACGACAGGATCCGGAGGACGACATGAGCGACGACACCACCCGCAACAGGCTCGACAGGCTGACCCCCGACATGGGCTGGAAGGGGCTCGCGCTCCTGGGCGCGATCATGATCACCGGTGGCGTTCTGGCCTTTCTCAACCCGTTCGCGGCCTCGCTCGCCGCCGAGGCGATCGCCCGCAGCGGCGAGCGGGTCGCGCAGGGCGAGCCAGGCGGCGTACCGGAGGTCGCCGCGGCGCAGGCGTTCGTGCAGGGTGGCGTGGGTGGCTGGCATGTGCCGAAGGTACCGCGTTCGAT
>JBHEOT010000159.1:0-521 GCA_046260675.1 Trueperaceae bacterium
CGACAATCCGGCCCAGATACATCACGCCCACATCATGGCTGACACGTTCGACCACGGCCATGTCATGGCTGATGAACAGATAGCTCAGCCCCAGATCGGCCTGCAATTCCAGCATCAGGTTGAGAACCTGCGCCTGCACGCTGACATCCAGCGCGCTGACCGCCTCGTCGGAGACGATCAGTTTCGGGTTCAGCGCAAGCGCCCGCGCGATCGCCACGCGTTGCCGCTGCCCACCCGACAATTCATGCGGAAAACGCCGCAGATACGAGCGCGGCAGTTCCACCCGATCAAACAGCATCGCGACGCGATCCTCCATCTCGGACTTGCTGGCGAGGCCGTAATTGCGCATCGGTTCGGACACCTGATCGGCCAGCTTCATCTGCGGGTTGAGCGAGGCGAAGGGGTCCTGAAAGATCATCTGCATGTCGACGCGTGCGCGGCGCAGATCGCGACCCTTCAGGGCCATGATGTCGGTGCCCCCCAGCACCACATGGCCCGCCATCGGCTCGATCAGCCGAAGG
>JBHEOT010000159.1:531-1419 GCA_046260675.1 Trueperaceae bacterium
GCCCGACTCACCAACAAGGCTGAGCGTGCGCCCGCGGTCGAGATCGAAGGTCAGATCCTCGACCGCGTGAACATTCGCCACCGTACGCCGCAGGAATCCACCCTTCACAGGAAAGCGCGTGGTCAGGCCCTTGACGTGCAGCAGCGTCTCGTCGTGGCCCTTGATCGGCACGATCTCGTGGGCGTCCGATCCCAGCAGGCGCATCGGCTCGGGGTAGGCCTTGCCGCGCATCTCGCCCAGCTTCGGGACGGCGGCCAGAAGCGCGCGGGTGTAGTCATGCGTCGGCGCCTCGAAGATCTGCTCGACCGGGCCTTCCTCCACCTTGTTGCCGCGAAACATCACCACGACCCGGTCGGCGACCTGCGCCACGACGGCCATGTCATGCGTGATGAACACCACCGCCCTGCCGGTCTCGCGCTTCAGCCGGTTGATCAGCGGAAGGATTTCAGCCTGAATGGTGACGTCGAGCGCGGTGGTCGGCTCGTCGGCGATCAGCAGGCGCGGCTTGCAGGCCAGCGCCATGGCGATCACCACGCGCTGGCGCATGCCGCCCGACAATTCGTGCGGATACTGGTCGAGCCGGCGCTCGGGCTCGGGGATGCGCACCTCGCGCAGAAGTTCCAGCGCCCGCGCGCGGGCCTGCTTGCCGTCCATCCCACGATGCACCCGCAAGCCTTCGGTGAGTTGCCGACGCACCGTGAAGACCGGGTTGAGCGCGGTCATCGGCTCTTGAAAGATCATGCTGATCTCTTTGCCGCGGATCTTGCGCATGTTCGGTTCCGGCAGGCCGATCAAGTCCTTGCCGAGAAAGCTGATCTTGCTCTCGGGAGAGATACGCGCCGCGCCGGCTAAGAGGCGAATGATGGAGAACGAGGTGACGCTTTTGCC
>JBHEOT010000159.1:1429-1773 GCA_046260675.1 Trueperaceae bacterium
GCCGCCGCCCTTGCGATCGAACAGCATCCGCCCGCCCGTGATCGTGCCGCCGCCATATTCGATCAGCCGCATCAGCGACAGCGACGAGACCGATTTGCCGGATCCCGGCTCGCCGACGATGCAGACCGTCTCGCCCGCATTGATCTCGAACGACACGTCCTCGACGCCCACCACGGTGCCGTCCTTGGTCTCGAATTCGACGCGCAGGTTCTCTATCCGGGCAATCGGCGTGTCCAGCATGTGGCGGGGCCTTCTCTGTTAATGAAGCGGAATGACGAAACGCTACGCAGTTTGCACGCGCGTTGTCAAACCGTGCCCGGGTGATCGTCCGGAATCTCGAAAAA
>JBHEOT010000016.1:0-25110 GCA_046260675.1 Trueperaceae bacterium
CTCGTAGTCGGTGCGCTCCAGGTACGTCAACAGCCGCTTGCGCCGGCCCACCATCGTGAGCAGACCGCGGCGACCGTGGTGGTCCTTCTTGTTCTCTTGCAGGTGCCCGGAGACCTCGGTGATGCGGGCGGTGAGCAGCGCGACCTGGACGTTCGTGGAGCCGGTGTCCTGGGCGTCGCGGCCGTACTTCTCGACGATCGCTTGCTTCTTCGCGGGGGAGAGCATCAAAGACCTGCCTTCGAGGTGGCGCGGATCGCGCCGGGTGAGATGCGTGGGACCAGACCGGATCCGGCGCGGCGGTACACCGCGGCACGATGCGTCGATGCCGGTCGAGCGACCCAACGCGCAAACGTACCACACCACCGGGATGGCCAGGTCTTCCGGAGCGGTCAAGCGTGCGTCCGGAACCACTCCAGGATCAGGTCGATGCGCTGCACGCGGCGGTCGGGTCGACCGCTGCGCGACAGCTCGTGCCCCTCGTCGGGGAAGCGCACCAGCCGGGTCTCGGCGCGCCCGAGCCGCTCGAGCGCGCCGAACCACTGCTCGGCCTGCTCGATCGGACAGCGGTGGTCGTTCTCGGAATGCAGCACGAGCGTGGGCGTGACCACGTGCTCGACGTACGCGAGCGGGCTCTGCCGCCACAGCGCCTCCAGGTCGCGCCAGGGGGCGTCGCCGACCTCGCCCTCCGTGAAGCCCGGACCGATGTCGGCGGTGCCGAAGAACGAGACCCAGTTGCAGATGCTGCGTTGCGTCACCGCCGACCGGAAGCGGTCGGTGTGGCCGACGAGCCAGTTGGTCATGAAGCCGCCGTACGACCCGCCGGTCAGGTGCACCGGGGCGTCGGGTCGCGCGTGATGGGCCAGCACGTCGTCCACCACCGCCAGGACGTCGTCGGCGTCGACGGTGCCGTATCGGCGCAGCATCGCGGTCGCGTGCGCCTCGCCGTACGACGAGCTGCCGCGCGGGTTGAGCCACACGACCGCGTAGCCCGCCGCCGCCAGCCGCTGGAACTCGAAGCGGAACCCCCAGCCGTCGTTCGTGTGCGGTCCGCCATGGACCTGCACCACGACCGCGCGGTCGCGGCGCGGACGCTTGGGCGCGAGGACGCCGTACGCCACGGCGCCGCCGTCGGGGCGCGCGAGCGTGCGGGCCTCGAAGGCGCGGGGTCGGTGGCGCGCGACCCAGGCGTCGTTCGCGGCCGACAGCCGCGCCGTGGTGCCGTCGGGGCCGACGAGGACCAGCTCGCCGGGCGAGGTCGGGGTCTCGACCACCGCGAGCGTCCAGCGCTCGTCGCCGTCGAACGCGGTGGTGACGAAGTCGCCGGCGGTGCGGGCGTCCGCGTCGCCGTGGCCGTCGCCGCCGGCGAGCGCGACGCGCTCCAGCCCGGACCGCCCCGCGCGGTTGGCGATCACGACCAGACCGGTGCCGTCGGCGGTCCAGGCCGGCGTCGCAGGGTACGCGCCGTAGCGCGCGTCGCCGCCCGCCGAGGGGCTCGCCTCGACGTCGGCGTCGCTGCTGCGTTCGGGGTCGCCGCCGCCGGCCGCGACCACCCAGGCGGACGTCGGTCGGCCGCGTCCGTGCAGGTCGCTCGGCGCCAGGAACGCCAGCTGGCCGCGGCCCGGCGACCAGGCCGGCGCACCGCCGCGGATCGCGACGCCGAGGACGTCGTTCGGGGTCGTTGCACGACCGCGCCCCAGCGTCGCCGTCCACAAGCGCGCGAGCCCTTCGTCGTGCTCGCCGTCGTTCGCGGGCGCGAACCAGGCGAGGTGGGCGGTGCGGCCGGCGGCGGCGACCGTCAGGCCGCCCGGCTCGTGATCGAGCGTGGCCACCACCTGCGGCGCCGCTCCCCCGAGCGGCACGCGCACCAGGTCGACGGGTCCGACCGGCGCGAAGCCGGCGCCGTCCATGCGGTGGCGCCGCCTATTCACCGTCCGGCCCAGGCCGCGCTTGGCGTCGTCGTCGACGCGGTCGCCGCGGGTGGCCACGAGGAGGGTGCGGTCGTCGAGCCAGACGTGGGCTAGGACGGGGGTCGCCCACGTGGTCAGGGTGCGCGCCTCGCCGCCGTCCACGTCGATGACCGCGAGCTGGGCCGGGCCGAAGCTGCCGGTCGGCTCGAGCCACGAGCGCAGGAACGCGACCCTGGCCCCGTCGGGCGACCACCGGGGGGCCGTGTCGCGCTCGCCGTTGGTGAGCGGACGTCCGCCCGTCGGCGTCGGCGCCTCCGCGCCCGCGGCGAGCGCAGCGCTAGCTGCCGCGAGGTCGAAGCGCTGCAACCGGGTCCGGTAGCGCGGTGGCGCGTCCCCTTCGCCGGCGACGACCGTCGTGAGGGTCGCGACCGCCTGCTCGGGTTGCCCGCCGGCGGCGACCGGCGCCAGCCGCGGGTCGGCGACGGAGGTGAGGTCTTGCAGGTGGCGCGTCTCGAGCGCTTCGTGCGTCTCCATCAAGCGGCTCCTTCGTCCGGTCCGGCGTCGGGGCGATCGGGACCTCGGTCGTGCAGCGCGTCGCGCGCGCTCGCGATCTCGTGCACCAGCAGCGCCGCGGCGACCCCGGCGTTGAGCGAGTTGGTGCGGCCGCGCAGCGTCAGCCGCACGACCTCGTCGCAGCGCGCGCGCACCAGGCGGCGCATGCCCTCGCCCTCGGCGCCGATCACGAGGGCGACGTCGCGGTCCCAGTCGATGTCGCGCACCCCGCGCTCGCCGTCGCCGGCGCTCCCGAACACCCACACGCCGCGCTGTTTCAGCTCCTCGAGGTAGCGCGGGAGGTTCGTCACCTGCAGCAGCGGAAGGTGCGCGGTGGCGCCGGCAGCGGTCTTCGCCACGACGGGGGAGAGCGGAGCGCTGCGGCGCGCTTCGCTGACCACGCCGTGCGCGCCGAGCGCCTCGGCGCTGCGGATGATGGCGCCGTAGTTGCGCGGGTCGGTGACGTGGTCGAGGCAGACGAGGAGGAGCCGTTCGCCGCGGGCGCGCGCGAGCTCGAACGGCGCCTCGGGGTCGGCGTAGCCGAGCTCCGCGACCTCCGCGACCACCCCCTGGTGGTGCGTCGAGCGCACCGCCTGGTCGAGCTCGATGCGCGGCACTTCTTCGAGCGGCACGTCGGCGGCGCGGGCGGCGGCGGCGAACTCGGTGCGCGCGGCGCGCTCGATCCCGCGCGCGAGGAACACGCGCACGATCTGTCCCTCGCGCAGCGCTTCGGCGACGGCATGGCGTCCGTAGATCAACATGCGGCGAGTCTACGCGCCGGGTGCGGCCGCGAGGGCCACCCGGGCGGCCGCGGCGTCGCGCTCCAGCTGCTCTTGCAGCGCTGCGACGGAGTCGAACCGCTGCGGCGACCGCAGCCGCGTGAGCAGGTGCACGGTCACGTCGCGGCCGTAGAGGTCGAGGTCGACGTCGAACAGGTGCGCCTCGAGCGCCGGAGCACCGTCGGGGAAGGTCGGCCGGGGACCGACGTTGGCCATCCCGCCGTAGCGGCCGAGCGGGGTGTCGACGCGCACCGCGAACACCCCGATCGGCAGCGCCTTGCGCGGGTCGGTGGCGACGTTGAGGGTCGGGAAGCCGATCGTGCGGCCGCGCTGGTCGCCGCGGGCGACGGGGCCCTGCACCCGGTACGGTGCCCCGAGCAGGTGCGTCGCGCGCGCCACGTCGCCGGCCGCCAGCGCCGCGCGCACGGCGCTCGACTTCACGACCTCGTCGCCCACGAGCTCGAGCGGTACCACCTCGAGGTGGTCGGCGGCGGCGCGCAGCTGGTCGAGGCCGCCGGTGCGACCCTGGCCGAAGCGAAAGTCCTCCCCGACGACGATCAGCTGCGGCGCCAGCGCGGCGAGGTCGGCGACGAAGGCCTCGGGCGGGGTCGTGGCGAAGGCGCGCGTGAACGGCACGATCGCCACCTCGTCGGCGCCGGCCTCACGGAGCAGGGCGTGCTTCTCGGTTTCGCTCGCGAGGAAGCGGGCGTCGCCGAACAGCACCTTCGCCGGCGGGAAGAACGAGACGACCACGAGCGGCGCGTCCAGCGACCGCGCCCGCGTGCCGGCGAGCGTCAGCAGCGCCCGGTGGCCCAAGTGCACGCCGTCGAAGTTGCCGAGCGCCAGCACCGCGCGGCGCGCCGCCACGTCGGCGACCGCGCGCCGCAGCGCCACGGCGCGGAGCGCGCCGGCGTCGCTCATGGCGTGCGCCGCACCGCGTCGGCCGCCAGCGCGTGGCGGAGGCCCAGCAGCGTGACCATGCTGGTCGCCAATGCGCCGCGCGCCGCGTCGTCCCACACGTCCTGGGGTGCCCGCCACTCGACCTCGAGCTCCTCGCCGTCGTCGAGCGTGCCCGCAGCGTGATGCAGGTCGCGTGCTTCGAAGAGGTGCACGAGCTCGTCGGTGAACCCAGGGCTGACGTACGCCGCCGCGAGCAAGCGAAGCGTGCCCGCGAGGTTGGCTTCCTCGGCCAACTCGCGCGCCGCCGCCGCTTCCGCGGTCTCGCCTGGGTCGATCAGCCCGGCGGGGAGCTCCCACGTGCGCGCGCCCACCGCCGGGCGGCGCTGCACGACCCCGAGCACGCGGCCGCCGCCGTCGCGCGCGAGCACCGCGACCGCGGGCGCGTGCCGCACGACCTCCCAGCGCTCGTCGAGCACCACGAGGTCGACGATGCGGCCACGGAAGACGGCGCGCTCGCGCCCCTCAGCCATGGCGGGGTGCGCGACCGTGGCGTGCGCTCATCGGGGCGGGCGTCAGCGGTCGGGTTCGCTGTAGCGCAGGAACGCCGGGATGTCGTAGTTCGACGGGTCGTAGGTGCGGTTCGCCTGTTGGCCCCGGAGCTGGGTGGGGCGCAGCACCTTCGTCTGCGTCTGTTGGTCGAAGCCCGCCGCGATCACCGTGACCCGGACCTCGTCGGCCGCCTCGTCGTCGTACGTGACGCCGAACAGGACGTTGGGGTCGTCGACCTCGGTGGCCTCGCTGATCTTCTCGACGATCGCGTGCGCGTCGAACAGCGTCAAGTCCTCGCTGCCGGTGACGTTGATCAGCAGCTGCTGCGCGCCCTCGACGCCGCGTTCGAGCAGCGGCGAGTGGCAGGCGCTGTGGGCGGCCTCCTCGGCGAGGTTCTCGCCGCGGCCGGCGCCGATGCCCATGAGCACCGTCCCGGCGCCCGAGAGCAGTGCCTTGACGTCGGCGAAGTCGACGTTGATGAGGCCGGGCACGTTGATGACGTCGGAGATGCCGCGTACGCCGTGGTAGAGCACGCGGTCGGCGACGCGGAACGCGTCGGCGAGCTTGACCTTGCGGTCGAGCGCCGAGAGCAGCCGCTGGTTCTCGACGACGATGAGCGCGTCGACCTTGTCCTCGAGGCGGCGGAGCCCCTCGTCGGCCTGCCGCATGCGCTTCGGCCCTTCGAAGGCGAACGGCTTGGTGACGACCGCGACGGTCAGCGCCCCCTGCTCGCGCGCCACCTCCGCCACGATCGGCGCCGCGCCGGTGCCGGTGCCACCGCCCATCCCGGCCGTGAGGAAGACCAGGTCGGCGCCGTGGAGCGCTTCGGCGATGCGGTCGCGGTCCTCGAGCGCGGCCTGTTCGCCGATCTCGGGGTTGGCCCCGGCCCCCAGCCCCTTGGTGAGGTGGTCGCCCATCTGGATCCGGGTCGCCGCGAGGCTGGTGGCGAGCACCTGCGCGTCGGTGTTCGCGGCAACGAACTCCACGCCGCGCAGCCCGGTCTCGATCATCCGGTTGACGGCGTTGTTCCCGCCGCCGCCCAGGCCGATGACCCGCATGACCGCGCTCTCGTTCAGGTTCTTGCTCATGCACCACTCCTCACGGACGGGTGGGCGCCTGCGCGCCCGAACGCCTCGGTGTTCGCCATCAGAAGAAATCCTTCAGCAGGTCGCGCAGTCGGCGACCGAGACCGGCTCCCGAGCGCGCCCCGCCGTCGCCGCGCCGACCGCTCATGGGCAGGTCGCGCGCGTGCAGCATGCCGTACCGCACCAATCCTACGGCCGTCGCGTGAGCGGGGCTGGCGACGACGTCGACCAGGCCCGACACGCCTTCGGGCTTGCCGACGCGCACGGGCAGCCGGAAGCGTTCGGTGGCCACCTGGTCGAGCCCCGGCATCAGCGACGCGCCGCCGGTGACGACGACGTTGCCGGCGAGCAGCTCGAGCGCGCCCATCTTCTGCTCGATGTTGGAGCGCACGAGGTCGAGGATCTCCGCGACGCGCGGTTTGATCACTTGGGCGAGCTCGAAGGTGCTGATCGAGGCGGTGTAGGAGGGGTTGGCCACCTCGAGCACGACGTCGCGGTCGGCGAGGTCGGGCAGGGCGACGCCGTAGCGGCGCTTGACGCGCTCGGCTTCCTCGGGCGGGATCCGGAGCAACTGGCTGATGTCCTGCGTCACGTGATCGCCGCCCAGCGGGATCACGGCGCTGTGCGCGAGGGTGCCCCGCCGGAAGACGCCGACGTCGGTGGTGCCGCCGCCGATGTCGATGAGCACCGTCGTCAGATCCATCTCACCCTGGTTCAGCACCGACAGCCCCGAGGCGAGCGCCTGCACCACCAGGCCGTCGACCCCGACGCCGGCGTCCTCGGCGCAGCGCCGCAGGTTGGCCAGCGGCCCTTGCGCGGCCGCGACCAGGTGCACGTCGACCTCGAGCCGAACCCCCGACATGCCGATGGGGTCCTTGATGCCGTCGTTGCCGTCCACCACGTACTCCTGCGGGATCACGTGGAGGATCTCCATGTTGGCCTCGAGGGGGACGGCTTGAGCGTTCTCGATGCAACGGTCGACGTCGGCGCGGGTGATCTCCATGCCGCGGCGGATGGCCGCCATCCCGTGGGACGTGAGCGCCCGGAGATGGCTGCCGGCTACGCCGACCCACGCGGAGTGCACCTCGACCCCCGCCACCCGCTGCGCCGCCTGGATCGACTGCCGCACGGACGAGATGGTGCGCTCCAGGTTGACGACGACCCCTTTGCGGAGGCCGTCGCTGGGCACCGTGCCTTCGCCGATGATGTCGAGGACCCCGTCGCCCGCGACCTCGCCGATCACCGTGCAGATCTTCGTCGTGCCGATGTCCAGCCCGACGATGATGCGTTCGTCCGTCATGTGGCGTCAATCGTCATGGTGCGCTGCTCACTCCCCAGGGGTAGACCGAGACACGGCTCCCACGTTGGCTCTCGAAGGCCGACCACTGGGCCCGGAGGGCGTCCACGCTCGGCGTGAAGAGCACCGCGTCCGCGAGCACGACCTCGAAGCCTTCCGGTCCGTACGTTATCACCCTCGGCTCGCGGGGACCCAGCATGCCGAGCAGCTCCAGCGCTTCGTCCAGGCGCGGCGTCCCCCAGCCCTCGAGCCGGGGGAGGGACGCGGCCGCGTCGGGTTCGACCCCCGGCAGCGAGGTGCCGTCCGCCGCGTAGCCGAGGGTCCCGTCGAACAGGACGGGCACCCGTTCCCACACCGCCACGGCGACCGTGTCGGGCCAGTGGCGCGTGACGCGCGCCTGCAGCACCCACGGGTCGTCGAGCAGGGCGCGGGTCCGGAAGCGGGTCACCCAGAGGAACGGGTCGCCGGGCGCGAGGTTGGCGAGCCGAAGCACCTCGGTGCGGCTCAGGTGCTCGTGGCCGAGGACCTCGAGGCGATCGACGCTCGGCCAGAAGCGGCTGACCGCGACCAGCGCGACGAGCACGAACAGGAGCACGAGCTGCAGCGTGCGCATCGGCGTGGTTACGCGCTCGCGCGCGCGTGGGCTTGCGCCGGCGGATCGCCGTCCGGGTACCCCCAGCGGCGCCACTCGACCTCGAGCGGCACCGACACGGCGGCGCGCACCCGGTCCAGCAGCTCGACGACGTCGGCGGCCGTCGCGGCGCCGAGGTTGACGACGAAGTTGCCGTGCTCCGCAGAGATCATGGCGTCGCCGACGCGGAGGCCCTTGAGGCCGGCGACGTCGATCAGGCGCCCCGCCGAGTCGCCCGCCGGGTTCTTGAAGGCGCAGCCGGCGCTGCGCGCCTTCGGCTGGCCGCGGCGCGCGGCGTCGACCGCCTCGAGCGCCTCGGCGACCCGCTCGGGGGTGGACGCACGCAGGCGCAGGCGGGCGCGCAGGACGATCGCGCCGGGTGGAAGGTCGGCGTGGCGGTAGCGCAGCCCGAGGTCGGCGGCCGCCAGACGCACGACCCGTCCGTCGACGAGCGCCTCCACTTCCTCGAGGACGTCGCCGATCTCGCCGAAGCGGGTGCCGGCGTTCATGGCGATCGCACCCCCCAAGACCGCCGGGACGCCGAGCAGCCCCTCCAGCCCCGAGAGGCCGAGGCGTTGCGCGCGCCGGACGAGCCCTGGGACCGGCGTGGCCGCGCCGAGCCACACGTCGGTGCGGCCGTCCATCGCAGCGAGGTCGGCGTAGGACCGCCCGAGGCGCACCACGCGCTCCGGCACCCCCGCGTCGGCGACGAGCAGGTTCGACCCCGCGCCCAGCACCCGGTACGGCGCCTCGGTGGCCCGTGCGACCGCGGCGTCGTCCTCGCAGGTCCAGAGCTCGGCCGGGCCGCCCACCTTCAGGGTCGTGAAGCGTGCCAGCGGCAGCCGCACGACCTCGATCGGGGGGGCGTCCGAGGGTCCGGTCGGGCGGTCAGAGCCGTGCATCGCCCACCCCGTCCGCCGCCTGCACCTGCGCGATCACGCCCTCGGCGACGCGCCAGACGTCGCCCGCGCCCAGCGTCACGATCAAGTCGCCCTCTGCGAGCGTCGCCGCCAGGTACGCCGTGGCGCTCGCGAGGGTGTGGCGCTCGGCATGGCAGCCGGTCGCCCGCACGCGGTCGACGATGCGCCCGACGTCCACGCCTGCGATCGCGGTCTCGCCGGCGGCGAAGACGTCGAGCACCAGCACTTCGTCGGCGAGGGCGGCGGCGTCGGCCAGCGCCGCCCAATGGCGGGCGGTGCGCACCCAGCGATGCGGCTGCAGCACCGCGCGCACCCGCCGGCCGGTGGCGCGCGCGGCCGTGAGCGTCGCGTGCACCTCGGTCGGGTGGTGGGCGTAGTCGTCCACCACCTGGGCGCCGCGGGGCTCGCCCCAGACCTGCCAGCGGCGCCCGACGCCGCGGAAGTCGTCGAGCGCCGGGGCCGCAGCGACGGCGTCGATCCCCGCGAGGTGGACGGCGGCGAGCGCGGCGGCCGCGTTCATCACGTTGTGGAGCCCGGGTACCGCCAGCCGGACCTCGGCGCGACGTCCGTCGGGCAAGCGCAGCCCGAACTCGGCGCCACCGGACCGCAGCGCGAGCGCCTCCACGCGGTACGCCGCGTCGGTCGCGGTGCCGTACCGCCAGGCGTTCGGATGGTCGCCCAGCAGCTCGTCGAGTCCCGGCCAATCCGCGCAGTACAGGACGTGCTCGGCCTGCGCGGTGTAGCGGCGCGCGGCGGTCTCGAGATCGGCCAAGGTGGCGTGGTAGTTTCGGCGCTCGTCGTATTCCCCGGCCACGTGGTCGTCTTCGAGGTTGGTGACGACGGCCACGTCGGCGACGAGGTCGGCGAAGCCGGGGTCGGACTCGTCCACCTCGGCCACCAGGTGCGGACCGCCGCCGTGGCGCATGTTGCCCACCAGTCCGGGAAGCGTCGCCCCCACCTGCACCGACGGGTCGACGCCGGCCGCGATCATCAGCGCCGCGGCCATCCCCGTCGTCGTGCTCTTGCCGTGCGTGCCGGTGATGCCGATCGCCTTGCGGCGGCGGAACAGCTCGGCCAGCAGCTGGATGCGCAGCCGCACGTCGATGCCCAGCTCGCGCGCTCGGGCGACCTCGGGATGGCCGCGCGGTACGGCCATCGTGGTGACGAGCAGGTCGACGTCGGCATCCAGGTGGCGCGGGTCGTGGCCGACCAGCGCCGCGATGCCGTCGGCGCGGAGCGCGTGCAGCGCCGGGCCGTCGACTGCGTCGCATCCCGATACCCGGAACCCTTCGGCGCGGTACCAGCGGGCGAGGCCCTGCATGCTGACGCCGCCGATGCCCATGAAGTGGTAGTGGGGGTTCACGGTCGGCTCCTGCGGGGCGCGCGGTGGGGGTCGCGCGCCAGGGGGGTGAGGGTCGCGAGCAGCGCGCGGGCGCCGCCCTCGGGGGAGCGGCGCCGCGCGGCCGTGGCGGCCGCGGCGCGCTGGTCGGGGTCGAGCAGAGCGCGCCAGGCGTTCTCGAGCTCGTCCGCGTCGCCTTCGGTCGCGCACCTGCCCGCGCCTGCCGCGGCGAGCGCTTCGGCGTTGTGGCGCTGGTGGTCCTCGGCCGAACTCGGCAGCGGGACGACGACGAGTGGGACGCCGTGGAACGCGGCGTCGGCCAGGGTGCCGTAGCCACCGCGGGTCACGGCGAGGTCGGCCGCGGCGAACGCGACCGTAGCATCCACGAAGCCCTCGAGGAGGGTGCGCGGTCGGTCGCCGACGGCGTCCGCCACGGTGGCCCGCCAGCGCGGGCCGGTCTGATGCAGGACCCAGAGCTCGGGGCGCTCCGCCTGCAGGCGGGCGGCGATGGGGGGGACGGCGTCGTTGAGGTACGCCGACCCCTGGGAGCCGCCCATGACCAGCGTCAGGAGCGCCTCGTCCGGCACCCCCAGCGCCGCGCGGGCCTCGTGCCGGGGCACGCGCTCCTCGCGCACGGGCAGTGGCACCACGGCCGTGCGGGCGCGGGGGAGGCGCGGAGCGGTCTCCGGTTGGGTGAGCACGACGACCTTCGCGGCGCGCGCGAAGGCGCGCGTCACGAGCCCGGGGAAGGCGTTCGTCTCGTGCAAAACGTAGGGCGTGCGGGTGAGCCACGCAGCCGCGACGGCCGGGAGGCTGGCGAAGCCGCCGAAGCCCACGACCAGGTCGGGCCGATCGCGCCGCAGCGTGGCGACGCCGGCCGCGACGCCGCGCACCGCGCGCGCCAGCGCGCGCGGGTCCGGGCGGGCGCGGTCGAGCTTGCCGGCCGGAAGACCGAGGAACCGCACGTCGGCCGCCGCCGCCCAGCCCGCTTCCGGGCCGCCGTCGGCACCGACCAGCGTCGTGCGCCAACCGGCCGCGCGCGCTTCGGCGGCCAGCGCCAGCGCGGGGAAGACGTGGCCGCCCGTCCCGCCGGCGGCGAGCCAGAGGTGTCCGGCATCGGCGGTCGCGGCGCTCACAGCGGCGCCCCGCGGGCGCGCGCCTCGCGGTAGGCCATGTGGACGAAGCCGAGCGCGATCGACACCGAGAACGCCGAGTTGAAGCCGTAGCTCACGAGCGGGAGCGGTACGCCGGTGACCGGGAGGAGCCCGGCCGCGACCAGCAGGTTCAGCGAGGCTTGCCCCGCGACGTACAGACCGGCGCCGGCCGCGAGCAGCGCGCCGGGACCGCGCGCCGCACCGGCGATCCGGAAGGTGCGCGCGACGAGCAGCACGAACGCGACCACCAGGACGGCGATGCCGACGAGGCCGAGCGCCTGGCCGATCGAGATCGCGATCATGTCGGTCTCGCCGGCCGGCACGAAGCGCGGGCGGCTCGGTCCGACGCCGAACAGCCCCGCGCGCGCCAGCGCCTGGCGCGCGCGCTCCGCCTGGTACCCGATGCCGGTGACGTCGGCGTTGCCGGCGAGGGCGTCGATGAACCCGTTCCAGCGGTTGCCCAGGTAGCCGAGGCGGCTGAGGTAGGGCGCGCCGATCGCGACCGCGATCAGCGCCGCGGCCGTGCCGATCGCGACCAGCCGCTGCAGGCTGGTGCCGGCGGCGATCATGATGGCGAACGCGAGCACGAACAGGAACAGCGCCGTGGAAACGTTCGGTTGCGCCACGATCAGGCCGGCGGCGATGCCGACCACGAGCATCGGCCGCCAGATCTGCCAGTCGCCCAGGTGGTTGTGGAAGAAGGCGGCCAGGTACGCGATCACCGCCACCTTCATCAGCTCCGAGGGCTGGAAGGTGAACCCGCCGATCAGCAACCAGCGGCGCGCGTCGCCGGTGTCGGGCGCGATGCCGGCGAACAGCACCACGACGAGAAGCGCGAGCGACACGCCGTAGAGCGCGGGCGCGAAGCGCACCACGACGCGCGCGGGCACGCGGGCGACGACGACGGTGAGCGCGAAGGCCACCCCGAACCGGAGCGCCTGGTCGAGCGCCTCGGTGGGTTCGGCGGTCGCGACCCCGAGCACCCCGAACGCGCCGAGCAGCAGCTGCAACGTCACCAGGAGGGGGTCCACGCCACCCCCTCGTCCGTGGCGACCTCGGTCGCGAGCGCCGCCACGGCCGTCCGGAACTCCGCCCCGCGGTGGGCGTAGTCGCGGTACTGGTCGAACGAGGCGGCGAGCGGGGCGAGCAGCACGGTGCCGCGGCCACCGTGGGCATCGCGGAGCTCTGCGTACGCTCGGCGCACGGCCCAGGCGAGCGTCGCCGGACCGTCGCCGGGCGGCGCGACCTCCGCCGGCGCGAAGGCCGTCGCGGCCCGGGCGTAGGCGGCCCCGCTCGCGCCGATGCCGAGCGTCAGCACCACCCGGCCGCGCAGCGCGTCGGCCAGGGCGCCGACCTCGGCCCCCTTGTCGACGCCGCCGGCGAGCCAGACGACCGGCGGGTCGCACGCCTGCAGCGCGGCTTCGACCGCGAGCGGGCGGGTGGCGATGGAATCGTCGACGAAGCGGACGCCGCCCAGCCGCCCGATCTCGACGTGGCGCCCCGGGAGGCCGCGGAACGCGCGCAGACCTTCGGCGATGGCCTCGCGCGGCACGCCGAGGGCGTCGGTCGCGAGCGCGACCGCGAGCGCGTCGGCGATCAGGTGCGGGCCGTGCACCCGCAAGTCGCCGGCGCGCAGCAGCGGCTGGCCGTCGAGCAGCAGCTGGTCCGAGGCGCGGTCCCAGCGGGCGTCGGCTCGGGCGCCGAGCGCGAAGGTGCGGACGCGCGCGCGGCTCGCGCGCGCCCACGCCGACACCGCCTCGTCGTCCGCGTTGGCCACGAAGGTGGCGTCCGCGCCGAGTTCGGCGACGAGGTTGCGTTTGGCCGCGTGGTAGGTGGCCACGTCGCCGTGCCGATCGAGGTGGTCCACGCCGAGGTTGAGCACGACGGCGACGTCGGGGCGCAGGCCCGGGGCGCGTTCGAGTTGGAACGACGACAGCTCGACGACGAGCGTCGCGCCCGGCCGCGCCACGGCGGCGAGCGCGGGGTCGAGGTTGCCGCCCGCCACCGCATCGACGCCCGCCGCGACGAGGACGTCGGCGGTCCACTTCGTCACCGTCCCCTTGCCCGCGGTGCCGGTGATGCCCACCGTGCGCGCCGGCGCGCGCCGCAGGAGCCACACCACCTCGCCGATCACCTCGACGCCGCCCGCCCGCAGCAGCCGCAGGTCGGGGTGGTCGATCGGCACGCCCGGTGCGGCGACGCAGACGGTAGGTCGCGGCGCGAGGTCCAGGGCGGCGGCCGCGTGCGCGACGCGGCGCGCGCCGAGCGCTTCGGCCGCGCGCACGTCGTCGCCGTCCGCGCGCGCCTCGACGAACACGACCGCCTCGCCCTCCGCGCGGGCGCGCGCCACGACGGCGCCGCCGCTGCGACCCAGGCCGTAGACCAGCAGCGGCGGCGCCCTCACGCGCCGAAGCCGCCCGACAGCCGATGCACGAGCGCGACGGCGACCGCCGTGACGATCCAGAAGCGCACCACGACCCGCGTCTCGGGCCATCCGGAGAGCTCGAAGTGGTGGTGCAGCGGCGCCATCCGCAGCAGCCGCTTGCCGCCGGTCGCGCGGAAGTACGCCACCTGGGCGATGACCGAGAGCACCTCCAGGACCGGCAGCAGCGCGATCAGCGGCAGCCACCACACCGCGCCGGCGAGGATCGCGAGGCCCGCGATCGCCGCGCCGAGCGCTTCGGCGCCGACGCCGCCCATGAACACCCGCGCGGGGTGGGCGTTGTACCAGAGGAACCCGAGCAGGGCGCCCAGCAGGGCGGCCGCCAGCGGCGAGCCGAGGAAGAGCAGCAGCGCCGGCAGCGCTACCCCCACGGCCAAGCCGTCGAGGCCGTCGGTGAAGTTGTAGGCGTTCGCGCTCCCGACGATCGCGACGGCGAAGAGGAGGACGTCGAGCACCGCGATCCCGAACGGCCCGTGGCCCGCCTGCACGGCGTACGCGGCGAAGCCCAAGGCGATGACGCCCTGTCCGAGCAGGCGCCAGCGCGCGAACAGGCCGGTGGCGGTGCTGACGTCGCCGGCGTCGCCGCGGTGCGCGGCGCGCCTGCGGGCGAGCGCGGTCGCGTCGTCGCCCAGGCCGAGCAGGCCGCTCGCGAGCACGAGGACGGCGAGCGCCCAGAGGTCGGCGTCGCGCGGTCCCGCCAGCAGCGCCGCGCTCAGCGCGACCGCGAGGAAGGCGACGCCGCCCATGGTGGGCGTGCCGTGCTTGGGGCGGTGGCTCTCGGGCCCGTCGTCGCGCACGACCTTGCCCCAGCCACGGCGGTGGGCGATCTGCACGAAGGCGCCGGTGGCGAGCAGCGAAGCGAACGCCGCGAAGGCGATCAGGCCGCCGGCGAGCACCGTCATCGGTCCTCCTCCACGGTCGCCGCAGCTGCTGCGCTGGCGCGCAGGTGCGCCACGAGCGCTTCGAGCCCGATGCCACGCGAACCCTTGACGAGCAGCGTGCCGCGCCGCGGCAGGGTGTCGGCTCGAGCGATCGCCGCGACGACGTCCGGGAGGTGGACGGCGCCAGGGCAGGCGTCGGCGAGCGGCTCGGCCTCGGCGCCGATCGCCCACACGGGCGCCAGGCCGCGCTCGGCGCACGCGCGCCCGACCGCGGCGTGGTGCACGGCGCTCTCCGACCCGAGCTCGAGCATCGCGCCCAGCACGACCGCGTGCGGCGCCGGTGCTCGGGCCAGCACCTCGAGCGCCTCGGCGACCGAGGCCGGGTTGGCGTTGTAGGCGTCGTCGAGGAGCGTCCACGCTCCGAGGTGGTGGCGCGTCAAGCGGCCGGTCTCCAGCCGAGCGCGCGCGATCCGTTCGGCGGCGTCCCCGGGGTCCACACCGAGGGCAGCGGCCATGGCCAGTGCGCCGAGCGCGTTGGTCGCGAGCGCTCGACCGGTGCCCGGGAGGTCGACGACCACCTCGGTGCCCCCCGCACGGGCGAGCACGCGGTCGTGGGCCTCGCCGGGCACGAAGCGGCCGGTCCACGCGGGCGGTGGCGCGGAGGAGGACCCGGCGCCGATCCCAGCACCGAGATCGGTCTCGAGCACGTAGCGCTCGGTGCGCGCACGGAGGGCGGGCGCCAGCTGCCGCCAGGCGTCGTGCGCGGCGTACCGGACGCCGGTGGCGGCCTCGAGCAGGCGCCCCTTCTCGCGCGCGACGGTCGCGACGTCGACCAGCCGTTCGAGATGGGCGGGCGCGATGGCGGTGAGCAGCCCGTCGGTCGGCTGCACCAGGTCGACGAGGCGCGCCATCTCGCCGATGTGGTCGATGCCGAGTTCCAGCACGAGCGGGCGGTCGAGGTCGCCGTCGAGCCAGGCATCGATCAGGACGGTCGCGAGGGCGTGCGGGGTGTTGAAGTTCCCGGGGGAGACGGCGGCGTCGAGGGCGGCCGCGAGGAGCGCTTTGCTCGTGGTCTTGCCGACGCTGCCGGTCACCCCGATCACGGGTCCGCGCCGGGCGGCGCGCGCCGCCCGGCCGAGGTCGAGGAGCGCCGCGCCGGCGTCGTCCACGAGCACCGCGCCGGTGCGAGGGCGGTCGCTGACGACGAAGGCCGCGCCGCGCGCCAGCGCGTCGTCGGCGAACCGTTCGCCGTGCGCGCGCGCGCCCGCCATCGCGAAGAAGGCGTCGCCGGGGCGCACCCGGTCGCTATGGAACCGCACGCCCCGCGCGCCGCCCTCCGGGAGCGGCGGCAGCTCGCGGATCCGCGGTCCGAGCCAGCGGCGCAGGGTCGGGGCGTCGAGGTTCATGGGCGTGCCTCCCAGAGGTTCGTGATCGGATCGGTGCGCGCACCACCGTCTCGCATGTGCAGCTTACACAACCTACACACGATGCGTGTGCGCGCGGTGCGCGTAGTTCAGCGCACCGCAGCACGCGCCCATG
The DNA here is from genome assembly GCA_046260675.1 of Trueperaceae bacterium. Classification (GTDB taxonomy): domain Bacteria; phylum Deinococcota; class Deinococci; order Deinococcales; family Trueperaceae; genus JAABTL01. Next base: position 15,977 of record JBHEOT010000016.1, read on the forward strand.
CCGGCGCGTCCGCCGCCACCGCCCAGTGCGCCACGACCTCCGCTCCGATCGCGCGGAAGAGCGGGGCGGCGACGAGGGTCGAGGACGACGCGAGCGTCGGCTCGTGCACGGTGACGACCATGACGACCTCGGGGCGCTCGGCGGGGAACATGCCGGCGAACGTCAGGGCGTAGACCCCGGGGACGTAGCCACCGCGATCCGCGTCGTACACGTCCGCGGTCCCCGTCTTCCCGGCGGTCGCGATCCCGGGCAGGCGCGCGCTGCGCAGGCTGCCGGCGTCCACGGTGTACGTGAGCATGCTGCGGACCTCGCGCGCGACCTCGGGCGACAGGACGCGATGCGACGCCGGGACGGCCTCGTCCTCGACCAACCGTGGCGGCACGTAGACGCCGTCCTGGGCCAGGACCGCGTAGGCCGCGGCGAGCTGCAGGCTGGTGGTCGACACCCCTTGACCGATGGCCATGGTGGCGTGGTCTTGGGGCACCCACCGCTCCGGGTCGGGCAGCGCCCCGGAGCGGGTGAAGGCGGAGCGCATGGCCATCGGTTGGCCGAAGCCGAACCCGGCGATCCAGGCGTGCCACTCGGTGCTCGCGAAGCGCTCGGAGAGGGCGATCGTGCCCGTGTTGCTCGAGTACCGGAGGATGTCGGCGACCGTGAGCTCCGGGTCGTGCGAGGCGACGTCGCGGAAGGTCTGCCGACCCACGCGGACGGTCGGCGGCGTCGGGATCAACTCGGTGGTGGTCAGGCGCCCGGTCTCGAGCAGGGCGGCGACCAGGAACGGCTTCATCACCGAGCCCGGCTCGAACTGCTGCAGGAGCGCCCGGTTCTGGCGGTCGGCCTCGGGCGTCGCGGCGTACGTGTTCGGATCGAAGGTGGGGGAGCTGGCTGCGGCGAGGATGCGCCCGGTGCCGACCTCGAGCAGCACCGCGGTGGCGGCGACCGCGCCGGTATCGATCACGGCGGTGGCGAGGTGCGCCTCGGCGGCGGCCTGCACGGCAGCGTCGAGCGTGAGCGCCACGTGCTCTCCGGCCTGCAAGCGCGCGTCGAGGCTGAGCTCGAGGCCCTCGAGGCCGTAGTTGCCCGTCGCCTGCAGCGCCCCGGTGAAGCCGACGAGCGAGCCCGCGAGGCTGGCTTGCGGGTACCGCCGCGCTTCGACCGGTCCCTCGGCCAGGACGGCCCCGTCGCCGGTGGTGATCGTGCCGCGCACCGTCGGCTCCACCACGCCGCCGGGCCACGTCGGCGCGCCGTGCTGTTGCGCGGCGAAGCCCCAGAGCGCGGCGAGCAGCGGCACGACGGCCGCGAGGCCGACGAGCACGCTGCGGTGCATGCGCAGTTCGGCCGGTGCCTCGCCACCGGGCCTGCGCTGCACCGCGGGGCGAGGGTCGGCGCCGCGCGGCGGCGTCATGGTGCGAGGGCTCAGCGCCATACCGTTCGAACCTCCAAGGCGGGGGTGGGAAGGCTCGGTGGGTCGGTCGGCGGTAGCCCGGGCGCGACCGCGATCACGTCCGCTGCGTCCGGGGCGGGCACCATCCCGGCCGCGCGCGCCCAGGACGTGACGGCGAGCGGGCCGTTCACCGCGGCCGCGTCGGAGCGGCGGGCGGCGAGGTCGACGAGCGCGCTTTCCTTGGCCTCCAGGAGGTCGACGTGGCGGTCGAGCCGGACCTGGGACGCGGCGCCGACCGTGGCCAGCGCCAGCAGCAGCACGCCGAAGACGCCCGCGGCCACGATCGCGAGCCGGCTCACGTGGGGCCGCCGCCGGTGGCGGCCTTGACCGCCACCCGGAGCTTGGCGCTGCGGGCGCGCGGGTTGGCGCCGATCTCCGATTCCGTGGCTTCGAGCGGTCGCTTGGTGCGCGCCTCGACGTCCGCCCGGTCGCGCAGCGCGTGTTTGACGACGCGGTCCTCGAGCGAGTGGTAGGCGAGGACCGCGATGCGGCCGCCCGGCGCCAGCGCGTCGACGGCGGCGTGCAGGCCCGCTTCCAAGGCGCTCAGCTCGTCGTTCACGACGATGCGCAGCGCCTGGAAGGTGCGGCGTGCGGGGTGGTCGCGCCGCGGTCCGGGCGGGTACGCGCGCTGGATGACCTCGACCAGGCGACCGGTCGTCTCGATCGGTGCTTCGTCGCGCGCGACCACGATCGCGTGGGCGAGGCGTCGGCTGTGGCGCTCCTCGCCGTACTTGTGCAGCCAGGCCGCCAAGTCGGCGACGTCGGCCTCGCGAATCAGGTCGGCGGCGCTGGGTCCGGCGCCGCTCATGCGCATGTCGAGCGGGCCGTCGTGCCGGAAGGCGAAGCCGCGCGGGCCCTCGTCGAGCTGCATGGAGCTGACGCCGAGGTCGAGCAGCACGCCGTCGACGGCCTCGAGCCCGACGGCGCGCAGATGGTCGGTGAGGTCGCGGAAGTTCCCGGCGACGAACCGGAAGCGCTCGGTCGGGTCGGCGACGCCTGCGGTGCGGAGATCGGCGTCGAGCGCGTCGGCGTGGGCCATCGCGGTGGGGTCGCGGTCGATGGCGACCACCTTGGCGCCGCGAGCGAGGAGCGCCCGCGTGTGGCCGCCGGCGCCGAAGGTGCCGTCGACGAACCAGCGGTCCTCGAGCGGCGCCAGCGCCTCGATGCAGCGCTCGAGCATCACGGGGACGTGGGCTGCGTCGGTCATCCGACGAGCTCGCGGAGCAGGTCGGGCGCGGGCGGGCTGGCCTGGACCTCCTCGAGGACGGCGTGCCAGCGCGGCTCGCTCCAGATCTCGAGCCGGTTGGGGGCGCCGGCGACGACGACGTTGCCCGACGCTTGGGCGAAGTCGCGCAGCGCGGGCGGCAGCGTGACCCGGCCGGCGGCATCGAGCTTGGCGCGGCTGGCTCCCGAGTAGAAGAAGCGGACGAACGAGCGCGCCGCGGGGTCGGTCAACGGCAGCTCGGTCAAGCGCTCCTCGATGCGGTGCCAGGCCGACATCGGGAACACGTAGAGGCACCCCTCCATGCCGCGCGTGATCACCATGCCGTCGTCCACGAAGTCGCGGAACGAAGGGGGCACGACGACGCGCCCCTTGTCGTCGACGGTGTAGGAGAACTCGCCGAAGGGCACGCCCCCACCTCACCCCACCCGGCCGAGCGCGACCACGCGGGTGGCGGGCCACCTGGAGGTGCGTCGGGAGAAGCGTCTGGAACGACGATGCGTGGAGATGGCGGGCCTCCTCGGCGGGATGCTGGAGGATACCATGGATTCCCACAAATTCCCACCCTTCCCCCTAAGTCCCCCAAACTCCCCCTTGGCGCCCCCCGACCCCCGATCGGCCCCAAACGAAGGCGACCCCCGTGAGGGGGCCGCCGACGGCAGGTGGGCCGGTAAGCCGGGTTCTGTCTCCTCTTCGCGCGCGAGCGCGAAGAGGCTCTGGCCATCTTTCTAGGACGCGCGTCGCCGCGCGCCTCGAGCGGTCAACCCGGAGATGTTGGCGGGCCGAGCAGGCCCTTTCTCCCTATCGGACCTTGCACCGGATGGGGTTTACCTAGCTGCCCACGTTGCCGCGGGCACTGGTGCGCTCTTACCGCACCGTTTCACCCTTACCTGGGCCGCCGACCCCGAGGGGCCGCCGGGGGTTCCCAGGCGGTCTGCTCTCTGTTGCACGTGCCGTCGCCTTACGCGCCCAGCCGTTAGCTGGCATCCTGCCCTGTGGTGCCCGGACTTTCCTCTCCTGTGAGCGGCGAAGCCGTTCGCAGCAGCGACCAGGTGGCCCGCACTGCGCCGCTCATCGTAGCACGTCGAGGGGCGGCTCCCGCAGGAGCCGCCCCTCTTCGTTCGCCGTCCAGGACGGCTTTCGTGTCGCCGAAGGCGCGTCTACTGAGCGCGGTAGTCGGTGACGACGAGCTGGCCCGACACGATCATGTCGGTCACGACCTGGAGCTCGGTCCTGAGGGACGCGGGGATCAACGCTTCGTTGTAGGCGTCCATCGCGTAACCGACGCCCTCTTCGGCCAGACCCAGGACGACGGTGCCGGGCTCGAAGGTGCCCGCGACGACGTCTTGCGCTGCGCTGTAAGCGGCCACGTCGACGCGCTTGAGCATCGAGGTCAGGCCATGGTTGAGGGTCGTCGGGTCCCCGTCGGTGTCGCCGAAGGGGTTCTGGTTGCTGTCGACGCCGATGAAGAACAGCGGCTGCGAGCCGGCCGGGCAGGCCTGGTCGTAGCCGGCGTACGTCGGCACCGACGCGAGCGCTTCGGTGAGCGCCGTCTCGCGGGTGGCGCCTGCGTAACACTGCGTCTCTTTGACGAAGTCGATCACGCCGTTGCCGGAGGCGCCGGCGGCGGCGTAGATGATGTCCGCGCCCTGGGCCTGCTGCGCCGTGGCGAGCTCCTTGGCGCGGGTCGGGTCGTTCCACGCGTCGGGGGTGACGCCGACGTAGTTGCTGATGACCGTGCAGTCGGGGCAGGCGTACTCGACGCCCTCCTGGAAGCCGAGGTCGAAGGCGCGGATCAGCGGGATGTCCATCCCGCCGACGAAGCCGACGACGCCGGTCTGAGACATCGTTCCGGCGATGTAGCCGACGAGGAACGAGCCCTCGTGCTCCTTGAAGACGACCGAGCGGACGTTCGGACCTTCGCGGACGTCGTCGATGAGCACGAAGAAGGTGTCGGGGTACTCGGCCGACACGGCGGCGATGGCGTCGGCCTGGAGGAAGCCGGGCGAGACGATGAGCTCGGCACCTTCCGAGGCGATCTGGCGCATGCCCTGCGCGGCGGTGTCCGGGGTGCCCTCGAACTCGAGCAGGTCGATCTCGAGGCCGTCGGACGCTTCGAGATCGGCGATGACGCGCTCCATCCCGCGGAACGTGCCCTCGTTGAACGAGCCGTCGAACTTGCCGCCCGCGTCGAAGGTGATGCCGAAGACGTAGTCCTGGGCGATGCCGACGGAAAGAAGAGCGGCGGCGACCAGCGTGGCGATTGTGCGCATGGAACCTCCTGGGGTGCTGAGGGCCGACTTCGCCGGCCCGCGACCTCGACTTCAGGATACCAAGTGCACGGCCGGGTCCGGTGTGCGGACCCGGCCGGCTGAAGGGATCGTGAAGGGGGCCCCTTCGGCGCGGGTCAGAACAGGATCTTCGACCAGTCCGCTTCGTCGAGCGGCCGGAACACGTCGGCGTGCTCCATCAGAACGCCCGCCGACTGGTTCTTGAACATCGCGCACTCGACGTGCTTGCCCAGTCGTTTGATCGCCTCGACCAGCTCGACGTAGTCGCCGTCGCCGGAGACGAGCAAGCAGCAGTCGTACGCGTCCTTGTGGGCGAGCGAGAGGGCCTCGACCGCGATCGCGACGTCGATGCCCTTCTCGACGAGCGCGCCGTCGGGGCGCCGATGGAGCCGGCCGAGGCGAACGGTGACGTACGGGATCCGCCGCAGCGACTCGAAGAAGCGCTGCTGCCCGTCGCGGAGGTCTTCGTCGTAATCGTCGGTCAGGGGTGCGTTGAAGTAGTAGCAGCGCACCAGGTCGCGACCCGCGGCCAGCTGTTTCATGAGCTCCGAGAGGTTGACGCGGGTGCTGCGCAGGTTCTCGCGCATGCCGTTGTAGAGGTTGCTTCCGTCGATGAAGATGGCGACGCGTTCGCGCACGGGGACCTCGCTCCAGATCGTTCCGGTGAGATAGCGCTCGGCGCTGCTGGCGAGGCCCCGTGAAGTCGGGACGTGCCCCCCGGCCAAGCGGCGGCCCGCGGCCGCGGGCGCAGTCTACCGCGCCCCGCGCCCAGGGTCGCGGCGTTCGCGCCCTGCCACGTACGGCGGCCACGGCCGCGGGGCCGGGGCCCGCCCCGCGGTAGGGTGCGCCATGGCACCCCGAACCCGCGTCGACTCCTTCGAACTCGACCACACCGCCGTCCGCGCCCCCTACGTCCGGCTCGCCGCGCGCTACGTGGGACCGGTGGGCGACGTCGTCACCAAGTTCGACCTGCGGCTCGTGCAACCCAACGCGCAGGAGATCGCCACCGCTCCGCTCCACACGATCGAGCATCTCCTCGCCGGCTACCTTCGCGACCACCTCGACGGTCCGGTTCTGGTCGACGCTTCGCCGATGGGGTGCCGAACCGGCTTCTACCTGACCGTACTCGGCGCCCCTTCGGAACCGAGCATGCTGTTGGCCGTCGTGCGCGCGCTCGAAGCGGTGCGCGACCACGAGGGCCCGATCCCGGGCTGCAGCCCGGAGCGCTGCGGAAACTGGCGCGACCACAGCCTCCACGGCGCCCAGGCGTGGGCGGCCGAGGTGCTCGCGCGCGGCTTCGTGGTCCAGCCGACCGTGGCGTTGCCCGACCTCGATCCGAACGCCTGACCGCGCCCGCGCCGTGAGGGCGGTGGGCGCCGAAGGCGTGTGATGCCGAAGATGCGTTCTCATCGACAAGCATGTACGCTTGCTGTATGGAACGCCGCCCCCTGATCCTGATCGTCGAAGACGAAAAAGAGATCGCCAAATTCGTCGACCTCGAGCTGCAAGCCGAGAACTACGAGACGGTCGTCGCGTTCGACGGCGTCACCGGCCTCTCGAAGTTCCGCGAGCTCGCGCCGGATCTCGTCGTGTTGGATCTGATGTTGCCGGTCCTGGACGGTCTGGAGGTCGCGCGCCGCATCCGCAAGACGAGCAACACGCCGATCATCCTCCTCACCGCCAAGGACTCGGTGGACGACAAGGTCACCGGCCTCGACGCCGGCGCCGACGACTACCTGGTCAAGCCGTTCTCGATCGAGGAGCTGCTCGCGCGCGTCCGCGCCCATCTGCGGCGGGTCAACCCGGCGGTGACCGGCGAGGTCCGGGTCGCCGATCTGGTGATGAACCTCGACGGCCGCGAGGCCTTCCGGGACGGGCGGCGCATCGAGCTGTCGGCCAAGGAGTTCGAGCTCCTCGAGCTCTTCGCGCGCAACCCGGGCAAGGTGTTCAACCGGTTCGAGATCGAGGAGAAGGTGTGGCCCGAGTACACCGGTGGCAGCAACGTCGTCGACGTGTACGTCGGGTACCTGCGCCGCAAGCTCGAAGGGGAGGGCGAACGCCGCCTGATCCACACGGTGCGCGGCATCGGGTACGTGCTGCGCGAGGAATGAGCGGCGCGCGGCGCCGGTCGGCATGACGCTTCGGCTGCGATTGGCGCTGTTCACGAGCGCGTTCATCGCCGTCATCCTGTCGGCGGTGGCGGTGTCCGTGTACGTGCTCACCGAGCGCTCGCTGTTCTCGGCGGTCGAGGAGCGGGCGACGCAAGCGCTCGCGGACCTCACCGGCGGCGCCGTCGCGACCGGGCTGCAGCGACTCCCAGGCGATGCTCATTATCAAATCCTGCTGGTGGCGCCCGCCCCGGGGCGGCCCACCGACGTGGAGTCCGTGCGCAACGGCGTCGACTTCACGCAAGCGAGCACCGCGGTGCGCTCGAACCCGAGCGAGGAACGGATCCTCGGCACGCTCGGCGACCGAACGATCCAGGAGCTCGTCGACACCGGTCGGCTGGCCGGGTACGCGACCTTGTCGGACGGTACCCGTCTGCGGGTCTTGGGCGGCCTCGGCACCATCGAGTTCTCGAACCAGCAGGTCGTCACCGCCGCCATCTTGATCGGGCTGCCGATCGGCTCGGTCCAGGCGACCCTGGATCAGCTCGCCACCGATCTCGGTCTGATCGTCCTCGTCGCGTTCCTGACCTTCGCCCTCGGGGTCTGGCTGTTGTCGCGGCGCGTGCTCGCGCCGGTCCAGCGCGTCACCCAGGCCGCCGCACGGGTCTCCGGCACCGACCTCGCGCGCCGCGTGCCGGTGCCGCGCAGCGAGGACGAGATGCGCGCGCTGGCGCTGTCGATCAACCACATGCTCGATCGCCTCCAGGAGTCGTTCGAGACCCAGCGGCGCTTCACCGCCGACGCGAGCCACGAGCTGCGGACCCCGGTCACGGCGATCGTCGGCCACGCGCGCTACCTGCTGCGGCGCACGCGCCCTTCCCCAGAGCAGATCGATTCCCTGACCGTGATCCAGCGCGAGGCGGAGCGGATGGGCAAGCTCGTCAACGACCTGCTCGAGCTCGCGCGCGCCGACGCCGGCTTCCAGGTGCACCGCGAGCCCATGAACCTGGTCGAGGTCCTCGAGGCGGTCCGCGACGGGCTCGCGCCGGTCGCGGGGGCCACCGCCGTCGTCGTCGATTGCGCGGTGCCGCTCCTCGAGGTCGAGGGCGACCCCGCGCGCCTCAAGCAGGTGGCGCTGAACCTGGTGCAGAACGCGATCGATGCCGGCGCCAAACGGGTGACGCTGCATCTGGAGCGCGACGGCGCGAACGCGGTCCTCGAGGTCCTCGACGATGGCCCCGGCATCCCCAGCGAAGCGCTCCCGCACCTGTTCGAACGCTTCTACCGCGTCGACGGCGCCCGCTCCACGCGCGGCAACGGTTCGGGCCTCGGGCTGGCGATCGTCCGCTGGATCGTGCAGATGCACGACGGGACGGTCGACGTGCGGTCGCGGGTGGGGGAGGGGACGGTCTTCACCGTCACCCTCCCGGCCGTCGACGCCAAGGCGTCCGAGGCGCACGCGCGGTTGACGGACGCGGGTACCTGACCCACCGCACCGGCTGGGACCGCCGCGACGACGGTTCAGAGGTCGTCGACGAAACGCACGCCGGCACCGGCCACGACGTGGCCGATGCGCGTCAGCGGCTCCGGGCAGCGCGCGCGGACCGCGTCCTCGTCCACCGGGTCGACCACGACGATCATCCCCACGCCTAAGTTGAAGACGGTGCGCATCTCGCGTTCGCCGATCTCGCCGAGCGCTTGAAGGCGGTCGAACACCGGAGGGCGGGTCCAGGAGCCGGGGTCGACCACGGCGCCGAGCCCGTCCGGTAGAGCGCGCGGCAGGTTCCCTGCGATGCCGCCGCCGGTCACGTGGGCCAGCGCCCGCACCAGACCGGCGTCGAGCAGCGGCCACACGCTCGGCAGGAACGATCGATGCTCCGCGAGCAGCGCGTCGACGAGCGTCGGACCCGCCGGTGCATCGGCGGCGACCGGCTCGTCGAGGTGCCCCTCGGCGACGGCGCGGGCGAGCGAGAAGCCGTTCGTCTGCAGACCGCCCGAGGCGAGCGCGAGGAGCACGTCGCCCTCGCGAACCGCGCTGCCGTCGATCACGTCCGCGCGCCCGACGATGC
>JBHEOT010000016.1:25120-48136 GCA_046260675.1 Trueperaceae bacterium
ATGCCGACGATCGTCCCCACCACGTCGAGCTCGCCGGGGGCGTACACGCCCGGCATCTCGGCGGTCTCGCCGCCGAGCAGCGCGATGCCAGCGGCCCGGCACGCGTCCGCGACGCCGCCGACGACCTCGGCGATCACGGTCGGATCGAGCCGGGCGCTCGCGACGTAATCCAGGAAGAACAGCGGCCGCGCGCCCTGCACCAACACGTCGTTCACGCAGTGGTGGACCAGGTCGCGGCCGATGCCGCGCACACCGCCGCGCGCGACGGCGAGGCGCGTCTTGGTGCCGACGCCGTCGGTGGACGCGACGAGCACCGGGCGCTCGACGTCGTCCGGCAGCGCGAACAGGCCCCCGAAGGCGCCGAGCCCGCGAAGCACCTGAGGCGTGTACGTCGACGTCACCGCGGCACGGATCCGCTCCATGGCATCCTCGGCTTTGTCGAGGTCGACGCCGGCGGCGGCGTACGTGGAAGGGGCGGGAGGGGCGTCGTGGTCGGGCATCGACGGAACGATACCAGGCGCGGCCGCGCTCGTTAGACTGCTTCGTGCCGACCGCCATTCACGTCTGGTTGCCGCTTCCGGTGCCCGGGTTCGACTTCCTCGCCCCGCACGACGGGCCGGAGGCGGCAGCGTCCGCACCGGGCGCCGACGCCTCGTCGTGGATCGGGGCTCGGATCGCGGTGCCGTGGCAGGGGGGCGTTCGGGTTGGCATCGCCGCCGAGGTGCGCGAGGTCGGCGCGGCCGCGGCCCTCGATCTGCGCTCGGCCGTGGCGTGGGTGGACGCTCAGCCCCACCTGAGCGCGCCGGTCCGCGCCTTCCTCGCAGCCCAGGCCGAGCGCTGCGCGGTGCCGATCGGCGTGGCGCTCGCGGGGGCCGGCGTCGTCGGTCTCAAGGACGCCTTCGATCACCACGTCCGGCGCGACGTGCAGGCCGCGGCCGAGCTCTTCGACGGCGACCACGAGGTGCCGAGCGCCGACGCCTGGCTGCCGGCGGACCGGTTCCCGCCGGACGCCCTCGCCGCCTGGCGGGCGCACGCGATGGTGCACGAGCGGGTGTCGGTCGCCGCGGCGACCGAACGGCGCCTGGTCGCCGTGCGGGCCGCGGACGACGCCCTCGAGGGGGTGGCGCGAGCGGGCCAGCGGCAGGCGCTCGCCTGGTTGCACGCCGCCGGCGGCGCCGCGAGCGCCGCGGCGCTCGCGCGCGACGCCGACGTCGCAATTGGTGCGGCGCGCGCCTTGGTCGCGAAGGGGTACGCAGCCTACGTCGACGCCCCCGCCCCGCCGCCGTCGCCACCGTGGGCGATCGCAGGACCGAGCCCGCTGGCGGGCGGCCACCCGACGGAAGCCGATACTCCGTCCACGGACACGTGGCTCGTCACCGGTGGGTCTGGTCGCGATCGGTTCGGCGCAGCGCGCCGCGCCGCAGCGACCACGGTCGTCGCCGGGGGCCAGGTGCTCTGGATGGTGCCCGAGCAGGCCGTCGCCGATGCGGTCGCGGCGGCCCTGGCGGCGGACGTGCCGACGTTGCGATGGCCGGCGGGCGGCGACGAGGCGGTGCGCGGGGCGCTCCTCGACGAGGTCGCTCGGGGGACGCCGGCGGTGGTGGTGGGCACCTACCCCACGCTGACGCTCCCGTTCGCGGCGCTCGGCGACGTGGTCGTATGGGACGCCGCGAGCGCCAGCTACAAAGGTCTGTCGGGGGCGCGCAGCGTCGCGCGCGTCGACGCGCGCGCACTGGCCGCCGCCGCGGGTGCCCGCTGCATCGTCGTCGATCCGCTCGCGACCGCGGAGCTGCGCGCGGAGCTCGCCGGCGGACCCCACCTCGAGCTGCCGCGGGCGCGGCCGCGCGCCGCCGTGATCGACCTTCGATCGGAACCCGGCTGGCCGCTGACCGCGCCGCTCGTCCGGCTGCTGCGGCAGGTCGCCGAGCGCGGTCGGCAGGCCGTGGTGCTCGCGCCGCGGCGCGGCTTCGCGGCCGCCCTCGGCTGCCGGGCCTGCGGCGAGGTCGAGATGTGCCCCAACTGCGACCTGCCGCTGCGCTGGCACGCGCGCGTCGGTCGGCTGCGCTGCCACCGCTGCGGCGTCGAGCGCGGCGCGCCGGTCGCGTGCAGCGCCTGCGGCAGCAGCGACCTCGCGCCGCGCCCCGGGGCCGGCACCGAGTGGGTGGCCGAGGCCGTGGGCCGCGCGGTTCCCGACCTGGTGGTCGTCCAGTGGGACCGCGATCGCCGCGACGACCCGAAGGCGCTCCTCGAGGGGGCCGCGGGCGCCCTCGTCGGCACGACCGGGGTGCTGCGCGCGCCGCCGCTCCCGAACCTCGCGCTCGTCGCGCTCACGTCCGGCGACGCGCTCCTCGACCACGAGGACGTGCGCGCGACCGAATCCGCGCTCCGCACGCTGCTGGCGCTCTCCGATCTCGCCGGCGGCGATCGACGGCCGCTGCTCGTGGCGCAGGTGCATCGCCCAGAGCACGAGGTCTGGCGCGCGTGGGTGGCCGAGGACCTCGACGGCGCCATCGACGACGTGCTGAGGGGCGTGGCGCGTCGCCGCGAGGCGTTCGGGTACCCGCCCTTCCGGCGCTGGGCCCGCGTGCAGGTCACCCACCGCGAGCGCGGTCGCGCCGCGGCCGCAGCCCAGGCGATCGTCGAGCGGCTCGAGGCCGCCGGCGTACCGGCCGAGGACCTGCTCGGTCCGGCGCCGGCGGCCGTCGCCCGGGTCCGCGGTCGGTACGGGTTCCACGCGTTCGTGCGCGCCGTCGACGACGCCACGCTGGCCGCCCGGGTGGCCTGGGTGGACGCGCGACCGCTGCCTGGAGCGATCGTGCGCGTGGACGTCGATCCGTACGACGTCGACGTGTGGCTCGACTAGGTGTCGGGTGCGCCCGCGCCTGCACGGCGGCGCCCCGTATCATGGCCGACGATGCTCCAGAACCGTCGAGCCCGCCACGATTACGAGATCCTCGAGACCTTCGAGGCCGGGCTGGTGCTGCGCGGCAGCGAGGTGAAGTCGCTGCGCGGCTCCGGCGGGTCGATCGCCGAGGCGTACGCCAAGATCGAAGGGGGCGAGGTCTGGCTCGAGGGCGCCACGATCCCCTCCTACCCGCAGGCGTCCTACAACGACCACGAGCCGCTGCGTCGGCGCAAGCTCCTGCTGCACGGGCGGCAGATCGCCGAGCTGCGGCGCGGGCTCGAGCGCAAGGGCTTGACCGTCGTGCCGCTCGAGCTCTACTTCGACGCGCGCGGCCGCGCCAAGCTCAAGATCGCCCTCGCGCGCGGCCGCAAGCGCCACGACAAGCGCGCGGCCGCCTCGGAGCGCGACGCGAAGCGCGAGATGGACCGGGCGCTCAAGGGCGCCAGCCGATGACCTGGGCGCGTGCGCTCGGGTTCGCCCTGGCCTTGGCCGCGGGTACGGGCGGCGCCCAGACGCTGCTCGCCGTGAACGGCGTCGCCGTTCCGGGGGCGACGGCCGCGCTCGTGGCGGGCGTGACCTACGCCCCGGCGGTGGACCTCGCCGCGGCGCTCGGCGCGGACGTCGTGACCGACGCGGTCGCCGGGCGCGCGACGTTCGTCCTGGGCGCCGCGGTCGTGCAAGCGGCGCTCGTCTCCGACCCGGCTTCGGCGCTCGCGGCGGATCCGGCGCTGACCCGCGACGGCGCCGTCCGGGCCGGACCCGCTGGCGTGCACGACGGCATCGAGGCGTTCGTGCCGGTCAAGGGCGTCGTGGAGGCGTTCGGCGGTCGGGTGGCGTTCGTCGCGGACTCGAACACCGTGGTGGCGGTCGTGCCGCGCCCCACGCTGCAGGTTCGGCTCGAGGGGCGGGGCGCCGCCCAGCGGCTCGTGTTCCGCACGTCCGGACCCACGCGGGTCGCGCACGTCCTGTTCGAGGCGACGGACGTGCTCGAGGTGCGCTTCGAGCGCTCCGACGTCACCGCCGTGGCGTTCGACGGCGACGCGTTCGTCCGCGCGACCGTCGAGCCGGTTCGCGGGGGGGTGGAGGCGCGCGTGCAACTGGCGCCCGAGCGCACGGCTCGTGTGCTGACGCTTCCCGACGGGGCGGCCACCGTGGTGGTCGTGGCCTTCGGGGCGGCGGCGAGCCCAGCGACGATCGGCGCGGCGCAGGGCGCCCGGCTCGTGCTCGACGCGGGGCACGGGGGCAGCGACGGTGGGCTGGCGCTCGGCGGCGACCGCGAGGCGGACCTGACCCGCGCCTTCGTGGACGCGGTCGCCGAGGCGCTGGCCGGCTCGGGGATCGAGGTGGTGCGCACCCGACCGTCGGCGGTCCCGGTCGCCTTGGACGACCGCGCTGCGGCCGGCGCCGGCGCCGATGCCTTCGTGTCGATCCACGCCGCCCCGCTGCCGCTCGGTCAGGCGCGCGCGTACGTGCTCGACGACGCCGGTGCGGCGTCCAGCCTCGAGATGGCGGTGCGGCGCAACGCCGAGGTCGCGCTGCAGAGCCCCCAGACGGACGCGCTGAGGCGCGCCCTGTTGGTGCGCCTCGTGCCCGACTTCGATGCCGGTCGGCGCATCGCCGAAGCGGTGCGCCGCGGCCTCGGCGACGTCGGGATCGTGGTCGGCGCTCCGCAGGGGGCGCCGCTGGCCGTCCTCGCCGGTGCCGGTGGACGCGGCGTGCTCCTCGAGCTCTCGCCCGAGGACCTGAGCGATCCCTCCTTGCCGCTGACGGTCGCCGCCGCCCTCGCGGAGGCGCTGGGGGGGCCGTGATCGGTCGCCGCCGCCCACGGCGGCCCGACGCGCGTGGGACGGAGAACGCCGCAGCGGTCGAGTCCGACCGCCGGCGCATCGCGACGTCGCCCCAGGTCTTGCTCTCGGCCCTCGCGCTCGTGCTGGCCGCGCTCTACGCGGCGACGTCGGCCTTCGGACCAGCGTCGCCGGCGCTCCCCGGGGTGCCGGTCGTGGCCGCCGTCGGCGCCGAGACCGAGACGCTCGAAGTGCGGTTCGTGGTGGTGGACGAACAGGGGCTGGAACGGCCGGCCTTCGCCGATGCGGTCCTCGCACGCGATCAGGCCGAGGACCCGGGCGCGCGCCTGACCGCCGCGCTCGAAGCGCTGCGCACCGACCGCGTCGCCTCCGGAGCGTGGCCTGCGTCGGTCGCCGCGCCGACGGCCTTCGTGTTCGAGCTCGACCGGCGGCGCGTCGCGGTCGTCGACGTCGGTCGTCCCGGGCCCGACGAGGGCGTCACCGTCGCTCAGGAGTGGGCGGTGCTGCGCTCGGTCGTGGCGACCGCAGGCGTCGAGGTCGCGGCGGACGCGGTGCACATCACGGTCGAGGGGGCGCCCGCGGACGCCTTCTGGGGCCACGTCGCTCTGCCGCCCGAATCGCCCTGAACGACGCAGCGCACGCGCGCATCGTCGGCTTGCGGCTCACGGCATCATGCGGGTCAACGTGCGCGGGAACGGGATGACCTCGCGCAGGTGGTGGACGCCCGTGATCCACGCCAACGTGCGCTCGAGGCCGATCCCGAACCCCGAGTGCGGCACGCTCCCGTAGCGCCTCAGGTCGAGGTACCAACCGAACGCCTCCTTGGGGAGCCCGTGCTCGGCGATGCGCCGTTCGAGCAGTTCCAGGTCGTGGATGCGCTGTGAGCCACCGATCAGTTCGCCGTAGCCCTCGGGGGCGATCACGTCGTCGCACAGGACGCGGCTCGGGTCGCCGGGCACCGGCTCCATGTAGAACGCCTTCGCCTTCGTCGGCCAGCGCTCGACGACGACCGGCCGGTCGTAGCGCGCCCCGAGCAGCGTCTCGTGGGGGGCGCCGAAGTCCTCACCCCAAGCGAGCGACTCGCCGTCCTCGGCGAGGAGCTCGAGGGCCCGGTCGTAGCTCAGGACCGGGAACCCGCCGTTCGCGGTGGGCTCGAGCTTCGAGACGTCGCGACCCAGCAGGTCGAGCTCGGTCCGCCGATGCTCGAGCACCCGCCCGACCAGGTAGGCGAGCAGATCGATCTGCAACTGCACGTTCCCGTCGTGCTCGAGGAACGCCACCTCGGGTTCGATCATCCAGAACTCGAGCAGGTGCCTCCGCGTCTTGCTCTTCTCGGCGCGGAACGCCGGTCCCATGGTGTACACGGCGCCCAACGCCATCGCGCCGGCTTCGGCGTAGAGCTGCCCCGACTGCGACAGGTACGCCTTCGCCTCGTCGAACAGGTCGATCTCGAAGAGGTTGGTCGTGCCTTCGACCGCGGTCGGCATGAAGAACGGTGCGTCGAAGCGCACGAAGCCGCGATCGCCGAAGAAGTCGTGCACGGCGCGCTCGAGCTCGTCCCGGACGCGCAGGATCGCCCACGGTGCGCGGTGGCGCAGGTGCAGGTGGCGGTGGTCGCTCAGGAACTCGACCCCGTGCTCCTTGGGGGTGATCGGGTACCCCTCGCTGGCGTGCACCACGTCCAGGGCGCGCACCGACAGCTCCACGCCGCTCGGCGCGCGCGGGTCGGCGCGCACCTCTCCGTGCACGCGCACGGCGCTCTCCTGCGCCAGGGTCCGGGCGGTCTCGAAGCTCGCCTCGTCGACGCCGCCCTTCGCCACGACCGCCTGCACGAAGCCGGTCCCGTCCCGGAGCTGGAGGAAGGCGATCTTGCCGGACGAGCGGCTGCCCGTGAGCCAACCGGCCACGGTGACGGCGCTGCCTACGGCGCCGGGAAGGTCCTGGATGCGGGTCGCGGCCATGCGCGCGAGCGTACTACGGGGCGACCCGGCTCAGGGCTTGAGGTGGCGCGCGAGCTCGAGCGCTTCGATCACGCCGCCGTCGTCGACGTCGCCGACCACGCGCTCGAACCGCTCCTTGAGCACCTCCTGGCCGTTGCCCATCACGACCGGGTAGCCGACCAGTTCCAGCATCGGAAGGTCGCCGGTCGTATCGCCGACCGCCATCGCGTGCTCGAGCGGCACCTTGAAGTGGGCGGCGAGGTCGCGCACGGCGCTCCCCTTGGAGACCCCCTTGCGGGTGAGCGAGACGAAGAGCGTGTCGGGGAGCCCTGGGGAGGTGGCGCGGCTGACGGTGACGTCGTCGACGGTGACCCCGGCGGCTGCCTCCTCCTGGTCGGGGCGCAACACCCACTGCGCCCGCACGACCGGCTCGTTCGCCGCCACGTCGGACAGGTCGCGCACGATGGCGGCGACCCCCAGGAGCTTGGCGTGCGCTTCGCTCATCGGGGTCTTGCGCTCGACGTACAGGTGGTGGGGCGTGTACATCTCCAAGACGAGCCCGAGCGTGCGCGCGTGCTTCACCAGCTTCTGGGCCGCCGCCTCGCGCAGCGACGAGGCCTTGAGGGTCTCGCCGTCCGGGAACGCGAGGTGCGCGCCCGACTGGAACACGTGCGGGTTGCTCGGGCCGAGGCGCTTGGCGGCGCGCAGCGCGGTGCCGAGGCCGGGGCGCCCGGTGCAGACGGCGAGCTTCATGCCGTCGGCGCGGACGGCGTCGACGGCCTTCCACACGTCGGCCTCCACCTTGCCGCTGGAGCCGATCATGGTGCCGTCGAGGTCGAGGATGACGAGTGGGATCACGGTTTCGTCCCCGTCGCCGCTCGGTCGAGGGTCGGCAGCACCTGGAGGCCGAGCTCCGCGAGCTGGTCGGGTTCGGCGAGCGCGGGCGCCTCGGTGAGCGGATCGAAACCGCGTTGGTTCTTGGGGAAGGCGATGACGTCGCGAAGGCTGCGCGCGCCCGCGAGGAGCATCACCAGGCGGTCGAGGCCCCACGCGATGCCGCCGTGCGGCGGAGCGCCGTAGGCGAGCGCGTCGAGGAAGAATCCGAAGCGACGCCGCGCCTCCTCCAGGCTGAACCCGAGCGCGGCGAACATGCGCAACTGCAGGTCCTCGCGGTGGATGCGGATCGAGCCGCCGCCGATCTCGGAGCCGTTGAGGACGAGGTCGTACGCCCAGGCGCGCACGCGGCCCGGGTCGGACTCGAGGTACGGCAGGTCCTCGTCGCGCGGCCGCGTGAAGGGGTGGTGCATGTAGGTCCACGCGCCCGAGTCGGGGTCCTGTTCCAAGAGCGGGAAGTCGACGACCCACAAGAAGCGCAGGTCGTTCGGGTCGACCGCGATCCCCAGGACGTCGCGCAGCCGCAGCCGGACCGCGCCGAGCGCGGTGCACGCCGTGGTCCAGCGATCCGCGACGAGCAGCCAGAGGTCGCCATCGCGCCCACCCTCGCGCAAGGCATCTCGTTCCTCGGCGCTCAGGGCCTTCGCGAGCGGGCCGGTGAAGCCGTCGTCGGCGCGCCGGAGCCAGCCGAGACCGCCCGCTCCGTGGCGCTTGGCCACCGCTTCGAGCTCCTCGATCCCCTTGCGGCTGATCGCAGCCGCGACGTCGCCGGGGACCCGCAGGCCCCGGACCACGCCGCCGGCGTCGAGGGCGCCGCGGAAGGCGCGCACCTCGGTCGCCTCGAACGCGGCGTCGAGCGGCGTCAACTCGAGGCCGAAGCGGACGTCGGGCTTGTCGGAGCCGTAGCGATCGAGCGCCTCGCGGTAGGCGAGCCGCGGGAACGGGGTGGCGATCTCGCGTCCGACGGCCTCCCGCACGACGGCCGCCATCAGCGCCTCGTTGACCTCGAGCACGTCGTCCTGCTCGACGAACGACATCTCGAGGTCGAGCTGGGTGAAGTCGGGTTGGCGGTCGGCGCGCAGGTCCTCGTCGCGGAAGCAGCGCGCGATCTGGAAGTAGCGGTCCAGCCCACCCATCATCAGCATCTGCTTGAACAGCTGCGGCGACTGGGGCAGGGCGTAGACGTGCCCGGGCCGTCCGCGCGCGGGCACGACGTAGTCGCGCGCGCCCTCGGGGGTGCTGCGCGTGAGCATCGGGGTCTCGACCTGGATGAACCCCTCGGCGTCGAGGTGGCGCCAGATCGCGCGCTGCACCGCGTGGCGCACGAGCAGCGGCTGCAGCGCCTCCGGTCGCCGGAGGTCGAGGTAGCGATGGCGGAGCCGCAGGTCCTCGGAGACGTCGCCGGCGTCGCCCACCGCGTCGAGCGGGAAGGGCGGCGTCTTGGCCTCGGAGAGCACCTCGAGGTCGGTGGCGACGACCTCCACGGCGCCGGTGGCGAGCTTGGCGCTCCGCTGCGCCTCGGGGCGGGCGCGGACCGTGCCGCGGACCTCGACCACGAACTCCGAGCGCAAGTCCTGGGCGACCGCGAAGGCGGGTCCGGGCTCGACGACGACCTGGGTGAGCCCGGTCCGGTCGCGCAGATCGAAGAAGACGAGGCCGCCGAGGTCGCGGCGGCGATGCACCCAGCCTTGGAGTAGGACGCTGGCGCCTTCGTGCTCGGCGCGCAGGGCGCCACAGGTGTGCGTTCGTCGCACGGTCAGACCTCCTGGGTCGCCGCGGGGGCGACCTCTCCCGCCGCAGCGGCGGGGTCGGGGCGATCGAGCGCGGCGGCGAGGTCGGGAAGGGCGACCGACGTCTGCTCGCCGCTGGCGAGGTGCTTGAGTTGGACGACCCCGTCGGCGCGCTCCCGGGCGCCGATCAGGCCGGCGTAGCGCGCGCCGGCGCGGTCCGCGTCGCGCAGGCCCTTGCCCGGCTGACGCTTGGTGTAGCCGTGCTCGACGTGGAAGCGCGCCCTCAGGGCGCGGGCGACTCGCGCCACATCGGCCACGGCCCCCTCGTCCATGGGGACCAGGTAGAGCCGCGGCCCGGCGTCGGCGGGTGCCGCGGCGCCGACCTGGGCCAGAGCGTCGAGCACCCGTTCCACGCCGAACGCCCAGCCGATGCCGGGGACGTCGGGGCCGCCGAGCTGGGCGACGAGCCCGTCGTAGCGGCCGCCGCCGCCCAAGGCGGATTGGGCGCCGATGCCGTCGGCATGGATCTCGAACGCCGTGCGCCGGTAGTAATCCAGGCCACGGACGATCGACGGGTCGACCTCGAACGGCACGCCCCAATCGCGCAGGAAGGAAGCCACGGCGTCGAAGTGCGCGCGCGCGGCGTCGCCCAGGTGGTCGAGGGGCCGCGCCAAGCCTGCGATCAGCGCGCGGTCGCCCGGGTCCTTGGCGTCGAGCAGCCGCATGGGGTTGAGGCGCAGACGCTCCTGGCTGGTGGGCGTGAGCTCCTGGGCGCGCGGCGCGAGCGCCTCGCGCAGGTAGGCGTTGTAACGCTGGCGGTCCTCGGGGTCGCCCACCGAACCCAGCGCGACCGTGGCGTGCTCGAGCCCGAGCTCCCGCAGCACCTCGACGAACAGGGCGATCGCCTCGGCGTCCGCCACCGCTTCGGCGCTGCCGACGACCTCGAGGTTGACCTGGTGGAACTGCCGGAAGCGGCCGCGCTGCACGTTCTCGGCGCGGAACGCCGGGCCGTGGCTCCACAGCTTCACCGGAGTGGGCCAGGTGTGCATGCCGTGCTCGACGTAGGCGCGCAAAACGCCCGCGGTGAACTCGGGGCGCAGCGTGAGGCGGCGGCCACCGCGGTCGTCGAAGGTGTACATCTCCTTCTGGACGACCAAGTCGGCGGCTTCGCCGACGCTGCGCTCGAAGACCTCGGCGAACTCGAACACCGGCGTCGTCAGTTCGCGCACCCCGGCGCGCTCCAGCACCCGCCGAGCGACGTCGTGCACGCGGCGCCAGCTCGGCTGATCGGCGGGGAGGCGGTCGGCGGTGCCTTTGACGGCTTGGAGTCTCATCCGGCCGAGTCTACACGTCCCCTCGCCGGGCCTTGGCCCCCGGCACGGCAACGGCCGCGCCCCCGAAAGGACGCGGCCGTGGCCGGGACGCGACGAGCGCGCCGGTCAGTTCAGGTCGGCGGGCAGGCCGTTGCTCGAGACGTCATCGACGATCACGAAGACGAAGCCGGCGGACAGCCCATCGGGCGCCTGGAAGACGATCCGGGTGGGGCTCCAGCTGGTGGCGACCACCCTCGTGCCCTCCTCGCCGTCGACGTTCGCGGACACGAGCACATGGCTCCCGTCGTGCCCGCCACCGAAGTAGCGGCCTTGCAGCACCACCTGGCCGGCGTCGGCCCGCACCGAGATCAACGTCGGGATCACGTTCAACGCCACCTGAGCGGACGGTGCGCACGCGGCCAGCAGCAGGGCGGCGAGCCCGGTCAAGGCCAGGACGAATCGCTTCACGTAGAGCCTCCTCGCGCACGAGCGTACGGGGTCGCCCGCGGCACGTCAAGGAACAATCTCACGGCCCCGACGGTGCTCGTGCGTCGGGGGCGGGTCGCGGCGGCCGGCCGGCGGTACCATCGCCCGGTGAGCCACTACTTCGCCTACCTCGCCAGGATGAAGTTCATCCACCGGTGGGGGCTGATGCGCAACACCCGCACCGAGAACATCCAGGAGCACAGCCTCCAGGTCGCGATGATCGCGCACGCCCTCGCCGTACTCGAGAACGAACGCCTCGGGCGCGCCGCGATCGATCCCGATCGAACCGCCCTCCTGGCCGTGTACCACGACGCCGAAGAGGTCATCACCGGCGACCTCCCGACCCCGGTCAAGTACTTCAACCCGCAGGTCCGCGAGGCCGTCGACGGGCTCGAGGTGGTCGCCAAGCGCAAGCTGCTCGGGCTGCTTCCCGAGGCGCTGCGCTCTGCCTTCGAACCGCTCTACTTCGCCCGGCCGGAGGACGCGCCGGCTTGGAAGATGGTCAAACTCGCCGACAAGCTCTGCGCGTACCTCAAGTGCCTCGAGGAGGCGAAGGCGGGCAACCACGAGTTCGAGCGGGCCGAGGAATCGATCCGCCGCGACCTCGACGCGCTGGGCGAGCCCGTGATCCAGGCCTTCCTGACGACCTTCGTCCCGAGCTTCCGGTTGACGCTCGACGAGCTGAACTGAAGCGCCCGAGGAGCAACGCATGCTGCCCCTACCCTTCGATCCCACGCCGCCGGTCGACGACCCGGTAGCGACGCTCAGCGCCGAGCTCGGCGACCTGATCGCCCGCCGACGGTTCGAGCCGCTCAAGCTGCGCCTCGCGGCCGGCCAGGTGGCGGACCTCGCCGAGGCCATCGACCGGCTGCCGTCGGAACAGGAGGCGGTCGCCTTCCGGCTGCTCGATCGCGACCGCGCCAGCGAGGTCTTCGAGTACCTCTCGTTCGACGCCCAGGAGCACCTGCTCCACACGCTCTCGGACCGCGACGCGGCGGCGGTCCTGGAAGAGATGTCGGCGGACGACCGCACGGCGCTCCTGGAGGACCTCCCCGGCAAGGTGACCGCGCGGCTCCTGAACCTGCTCTCCCCGGACGAGCGGGCGCGCGCGGTGCAGCTGCTCGGGTACCCCGAGGACTCCGTCGGGCGCCTGATGACCCCGGACTACGTGCGGGTGAAGGCCGATTGGTCGGTCGCCGAGGCGCTGGCGCACGTGCGGCGCTTCGGGCGCGACTCCGAGACCCTCAACGTGGTGTACGTGACGGGACCCGGTCGCGTCCTGATCGACGACCTGCGGATCCGGCAGCTCCTGACCGTCGATCCGGACGCCCGCATCGACGCGATCATGGACCACGAGTTCGTGGCGCTGCGGGTGGACGACGACCAGGAGGACGCCGTGGCGGTGTTCCGCCGGCACGACCGCACCGCGCTGCCGGTGGTCGACGCGACCGGGGTGCTCGTCGGGATCGTGACGGTCGACGACGTCCTGGACGTGCAGGAGCGCGAGGCGACCGAGGACATCCAGATGCTCGGGGGCACGCAGGCGCTCGAGGAGCCCTACCTCGAGGCGTCGGTGGCGACGATGGTGCGCAAGCGCGGCGTCTGGCTCGTCGTGCTGCTGTTCGGCGGGATGCTGACCGCCGAGGCGATGACGTACTACGCGGACGCCCTCGCGCGCGCGGTCGTGCTGGGCGTCTTCCTGCCGCTGGTGATCGCGTCGGGCGGCAACAGCGGGTCGCAAGCGGCGACGCTGATCACGCGCGCCATGGCGCTCGGTGAGGTGCGGCTCGGCGACTGGTGGCGCGTGATGCGCCGCGAGCTCGCCACCGGCGCGATCCTAGGCGTGCTGTTGGGCGTGCTCGGCGCCGCCCGGATCGCGCTGTGGGCGGTGGCGTTCGGGTCGTACGGCGACGCGTGGGGCGCCGTCGCCGCGACCGTGGGGTTGGCGCTCTTCGGCGTGATCGTGTGGGGCTCGCTGTCGGGTTCGCTGCTGCCGATGCTGCTCAAGCGCCTGGGCGCCGACCCGGCGACGTCGTCGGCGCCGTTCATCGCGACGATCGTCGACGTCACCGGCATCATCATCTTGTTCACGGTCGCCGCCATCGTCATGGGTGGCGCGATCGCCTGACTTCGTCGGCTGCGGATTTTTCAGATGCCGAAGTGGTCGCGCGCCTGGCGGATCTGCGCCACGTGGTGGTCGCCGTGCCAGGCGTACGTCAGCGGCAGGCGCCACAGCGGCCGCGGCTCCGCAGCCGTCGGCACGCGCCACGGACGTGCGAGCTCCTCGGGGCCGAGCGCCCGCAGGACCGCGCTCCAGCGCGCGTGGAGGGCGTCGATCAGCTGGAGCGACGGGTCCAGTGGCAGGTCGGCGTCCCCCAGCCGCGTCCAGGCGACCACGTCGTTGGGCTTGACGACCGGCGCGTCCTCGGTCAGCGCGAGCTTGGTGCGCACGTAGGCGTTCATGTGGCTGTCGGCGACGTGGTGGACCAGGGCGCGGATCGACCAGGCGCCGTCGCGGATCGGGTGGTCGAGGTCGCGGCAGTCTGCGACCACGGCGCGCAGCGCGTGGGGCAGCGCCTCGATGCGCGCGATGGCGATCTCGAGCGCGTCCGGGTCGATCGTTTCGGGGAAGGAGACGCGGCCGATCGGGTAGACCAGGGGCATGAACGACCTCCGGCCGCAGGGTACGACGTCCCCGGGACGCCTGCAGGATGCGGTCGGCCCCCGTGCGCCGGTACGCTGAGGGCATGCCCGAAGCCGTGCCCGACCCCAGCACCACGCTCGTTCCAGGGCCGCTCGCCGGCGTGCGCGTGCTCGACCTGACCCGCGTGCTCGCGGGCCCCTTCTGCACGATGCTGCTCGCCGATCTGGGCGCGGACGTCGTCAAGGTCGAGGCGCCGAGCGGCGACGACACCCGGCGCTGGGGTCCGCCGTGGATCGCGGGCGAGAGCGCCTACTTCACCTGCGTCAACCGCAACAAGCGCGACCTGGTGCTCGACTTCCGGACCGCGGCCGCCCGCGACGCCCTGCGCAAGCTGGTGGTCGACGCCGACGTGGTCATCGAGAACTTCAAGGTCGGCACCATGGAGAAGTGGGGCCTCGGGTTCGAGGCGCTCCAAGAGCTCAACCCCGGCCTCATCTACTGCAGCATCACCGGCTACGGCCGCACCGGACCGAAGGCCTCGCTGCCGGGGTACGACCCGATCATCGAGGCGGTCGGCGGCTTCATGGCGATCAACGGCGAGGTCGACGGCGACCCCATGAAGGTGGGGGTGGCCGTCATCGACCTGTTCGCCGGCAGCCACGCGGCGACGGGCATCCTGGCCGCCCTGCGCCACCGCGACCGCACCGGCGAAGGGCAGCGCGTCGACCTGTCGCTCCTCGAGTCGAGCTTGGCGGCGCTGGCCAACCAGGCGTCGGCCTACCTGATGGACGGGGTGGTGCACGAGCGGCTCGGGAACGCCCACCCCCACATCGTGCCGACGAACGCCTACCCGACCGCCGACGGCCCGGTGATGGTCTGCGTCGGCAACGACCCGCAGTTCCGGAAGCTGTGTGCGCTGCTCGACGCCCCGGAGCTCGCCGACGACCCGCGCTTCGCGACGAACCGCGACCGCGTGGCGCACCGCCATGAGCTCGACGCCGAGCTCGGCGCGCGCTTCGCGAAGCGCAGCGGCCGCGCGCTGACCGAACGGGCCGACGCGATCGGGGTGCCGATGGCGGCGATCCTCGAGCTCGACGAGGTCTTCGCGCAGCCACAGGTGGCCGCGCGCGACATGCTGCTCGAGTTCGACCACCCGACGGTCGGTCGGATGCGGCAGGTGGGGTTCCCGATCAAGCTCGAACGCACGCCGGCGACGCTGCGCTACCCGCCACCGCTCCTCGGTCAGCACACGGAAGAGGTGCTGCGCGAGGCGGGGTTCGGCGCCGACGAGATCGAAGAGCTGCTGCGCGCGGTCCCGGCCGAGGCGGTGCCGACCCCGCGCCCTTGAGCCGCGCCGTAGCATGCCGCCATGCGCGCCATCCTCGTCGACGCCCCGAACGCCCCGCTCGTCCCCACCGTCGTCCCGGACCCCGAGCCACCTGCGCACGGGGCGATCGTCGAGGTGCGCGCCACCGGTGTGTGCCGCAGCGACTGGCACGCCTGGGTCGGCCACGACCCGACCGTGCGTTGGCCGCACGTCCCCGGCCACGAGTTCGCCGGCGTCGTGCGGGCCGTCGGGCGCGACGTCGTCGGGTTCACCGGTGGCGACCGGGTGACCGCGCCCTTCTGCTGCGGGTGCGGACGCTGCGACGCGTGCCGCGAGGGGGCCCAGAACCTCTGCGACGTCGAGTACCAACCGGGCTTCGATGGTTGGGGGAGCTTCGCGGAGTTCGTCATGGTGCCCTGGGCCGACGTCAACCTGGCGCGGCTGCCCGAAGCGCTCGGGTTCGACGAGGCAGCCAGCTTGGGGTGCCGCTTCATGACCGCCTTCCACGGGCTCGTCCACCGGGCGGCGATCCGCGCGGGGGAGACGGTCGTGGTGTTCGGTTGCGGGGGCGTCGGCCTGGCGGCGGTCGCCATCGCCGCGGCGGCGGGGGCGCGGGTCGTGGCCGTCGACGTGGCCGCGGCGAAGCTCGACCTCGCCCGCAGCTTCGGCGCCTTCGCCGGAATCGACGCGCGGTCCGGTGACCCGGTGGCGGCCGTGCGCGACGCGCTCGGTGGCGGTGCCGACGTGAGCGTCGATGCGCTCGGCAGCCGCGCGACCGCCGCACAGGCGGTCGGTACGCTCCGCCGGCGCGGTCGGCACGTGCAGCTCGGCCTGCTGCTGGGCGCGGACGCCGATCCGCCGTTCCCGCTGCAGGCGGTCGTGCGCCGCGAGCTCACGGTCGTCGGTGGTCACGGCATGCCGGCCTGGCGCTACCCGGAGCTGTTCCGCTTCGTCGTGGCGGGCCGCATCCCGCTCGATCGGCTTATTGGCGCGCGCCGGCCGCTCGCCGAGGCGGGCGAGGCGCTGCACGCGATGGGGTCGTTCGCGCCGGTCGGGGTGACGCTGCTGCACCCGTGACGTCCGCGAACGTCGGCGCCGTGCGCGGGCGCGCTCAGGCGCGCGGCACCGGCAGCTCGAGCTTGAGCCAGCGGCTCCCCAACCGCAGCCCGGCGGTGCCGACGATGCCGACGATCAGCGCGAAGTCGGGGTTGATGCCGTACGTGAGAAAAGTCAGGAGCGCCCCGAACGCTGCGGCCGACGCGTAGAAGTCGCCCGCGCGGTAGAAGATCCCCGGTACCTGGCCGGTGAGCACGTCGCGCAGCACCCCGCCGCCGACGCCGCTGACCGCGCCCGCGAACACCGTCCCCCACAGCCCGAGCCCGAAGGTCAGGCCGCGCTCGGCGCCGAGCGCGGCGAAGATCGCCAGGCCGAGCGTGTCGAGCGCGTCCAGCCAGCCGCTCGCGAGACGCAGTCGTCGATGCACGAAGAAAGTGGTCACGGCTGCGATCGCGACCGCCCACAGGAGCGGTTCGTTGGTGAAGGAAGCGGGTGGCAGCGAGCCGACGACGACGTCGCGGATGCTCCCGCCACCGATCGCCGTCACCGCCGCGAGCACGAGGGCGCCGATCAGGTCGAAGCGCTGCCGGACGGCGACGAGGGCGCCGCTGACCGCGAAGGTCAGGACGCCGATCCACACCAGGACGTCGAGCAGCGCCACGGCGGCTCAGCGCACGCGCAGAGCACGCTCGCCACGAGGGGAGGCGCGTCCGACGACGGCGGCGCTCGGGAACCGTTCCCGTACGTGCGCGAGGAGCGCATCGACGTGGTCGGGGGCGACGCTCAGCAGCAAACCGCCGCTCGTCTGCGGGTCGACGAGCGACCACCAGGCCGTCTCGCTCAGCGCCGCGCGCCCTTCGACGTGCGGGTCCACGTACTTCGTCGTGGTGCCGTGCGCCTTGGTCAAAATGCCGCGGGCGAGCGTCTCGGCGGCGCCCGGCAGCAGCGGCACCGCGGCGACGTCGAGCTCGAGCGTCACGTCCGACCCCTGCGCCACGTGCAGCGCGTGGCCGGCGACGCCGAAGCCGGTCACGTCGGTGGCCGCGTGCACCGCCGCGTGGAGCTCGGCGGGCAGGTCGAGTCGGTTGATCTGGCGCATCGACGCGATCGCCGGCGCCATGGCCTCCGCGTCGATCTCGTCGTTCTTGCGCGCGCCGGCCAGCGTGCCCGTGCCCACGGCCTTCGTCAGCACCAGCACGTCGCCGGGCCGCGCCCCGGAGTTGCGCCAGAGCCGGTCCGGGTGCGCCAGCCCGGTGACCGAGAAGCCGAGCTTGAGGCTGTCGTCCTCGATCGAGTGGCCGCCCACCAGGTGCGCTCCGGCGGCGTCGATCGTCTCGATCGCCCCACCCATCAGTTCACCCAACACCTCGGCCGGCAGGGTGTCGAGCGGGAACGCCAGGATGGTGAGGGCCGTGACCGGCGTGCCCCCCATGGCGTACACGTCGCTCAGCGCGTTCGCGGCGGCGACCGCGCCGAAGTCGCGGGGGTCGTCGACGACCGGGGTGAAGAAGTCGAGCGTCTGGATCATCGCGACGTCCGGGGCGACGCGCCAGACCGCGGCGTCGTCGAACAGGTCGCGCCCGACCAACAGGTCGGGGTGGGTGGACACCGGGAGCGACCGCAGCAGGTCGGTGAGGGTGCCGGCGGCGATCTTCGCCGCGCACCCCCCCTTGGCGACCGTGCGGGTGAGGCGCAGGGGGGTGGAAACGTCGGCCATGGCGCTCAGCCTACCGCGGCCGCGCGCGCCCTCAGGAACGCGCGCAACGCGTCCGCGTCGCCGCGAGCGAGCACCGTGCGGGGCGCGCGTGCGAGGGCCTTGCGGTAGAGCGGGTCGTAGTAGTCCGCGAGCAGCGCGGCGATCCAAGGGGTGTGCGCCTCGGGGTCGTCCCAGGCACCCGACGCCACCTCGATGCGGCTCTTGATCGCGTCGTGCCGGGCGCCGCCCAAGCGCTTGCGCACCCGAGCCAGGTCGCCGAGCAGCCGCTCGCGCGCCGCGGCCGCGCCATGCCGAGCGGTCGGTGCGACCACGTACCCGTCGTGCAGACGCGCGATGCGCTCTGCGTCGCTCGTCTCGAGGACGACGCGCGGCGCGGCGACCATGGCGGCGTGGAGCGCCTCCGGCAGCGTGCGCCGCCCGACCCACCGCGACTCGTCCTCGACGACGACGAGCCCGGCCGTCGCGAGGCGCAGGGCCGCGCCGACGGCGTTCTCGAACGTCGCCTGGGACGGTTGGGGGGCGTCCTCGGCCCCGAACGCGCTGCCTCGGTGGTGGGCGAGGCCCTCGAGGTCGAGCACGGTCGCTCCCGGTGCGCCGTGCAAGGCGACCAAGAAGTCGGTCTTGCCGGCCCCGGTCAGGCCCGTCACCACGACGACGTCGTGGCGCGCCAGCTGGGCGCCGAGGCCGCGCGCGAGGAGCGTGCGGATCGCCTTGTACCCGCCGGTCACCCGCGCGACGTCCGGTCGATCGATCAGGTCGACGGTCAGGCGGCTGCGCAGGCCGCCGCGCCAACAGGCCACGGCCGTGGGACCGGCCTCGACCACGCGTCGCCAAGCCGCCGTCCGCTCGGGCAGGTGCGGGCCGGCCAAGGTCCAGCCGAGCGCCAACGCCGCGTCCTGGCCCGCTTCGGCGTAGCGCAGGCCGACCGCGTGCCGCTCGGCGTCGTTCATGAGCGGCAGCGCCAGCGCGCCCGGGAGCGCGCCGCGCGCGACCTCGCCCGGTGCTCGGACGTCGATCAGGCGGCGCGCGGGGGTGGCGGCGCCCTCACGGTAGAGCTCCTCGGGGATCAGGTCCATGCGCCAAGGCTACGCCCCGTGGCGGCGTGCGCTCGTGCCGCGGGGCGCAGCGCTCGGTCGATCAGCCCCTCGTCGGTCAGCCCCCTTGCATGAGGCCGCGAACGCTGCCGTCCGGTTCGATCCGCACGTGGCGGGCGGCGGGGTCGCGCGGCAGCCCGGGCATCGTGAAGACGCTCCCGGCCAGCGCCACCAAGAAGCCGGCGCCGGCGGCGAGCCGCACCTCCGAGATCGTGAGGGTGTGGCCGTCTTGGAACACGCCCCCCTTCGGGTCCTCGGTGAGCGAGAGCGGCGTCTTCGCGACGCACGGCGGCAAGTGGCCGTAGCCGGCGGCGCTGAGCGCGTCCAGCTCGGCGCGCGCCGCGTCGGTGAAGACGACGTCGCCGGCGCCGTAGAGGGTGGTCGCCAACGCGGCGAGCTTCCCTTCGAACGGGGCGTCCATCGGGTACAGCGCGTGCGGTGCAGGGTCGCCGCTGCCATCGAGGGCGTCCAGCACCACCTGAGCGAGCGCCTCGCCGCCCGGTCCGCCGTCGCTGAAGGCGGTGATCGGTGCCGCCGCCGCGCCTGCCGCCTCCGCGTACGCACGGACGCGCGCGACGTCGGCCGGATCGTCGTCGCCGAACACGTTGATCGCCACGACCGGCGGCAGGCCGAAGGCGCGCACGTTCGCGAGCTGCCGCTCGAGGTGCGGCAAGCCGGCCTCGAGGTCGCCGGCTCCGTGGGCCCGGAGCGCCTTGACGGTCGCGACCAGCACGATGGCGTCGGGCCACACGCCGGCTTGGGGCGCCTTGAGGTGGAGGAACTTCTCGCCGCCGAGGTCGAAGCCAAACCCCGCCTCGGTCACGACGACGTCGGCGTGGTGCAGACCGGTGCGGGTGGCGAGCACGCTCGAGCAGCCGTGCGCGATGTTCGCGAACGGGCCGGCGTGCACCAGCGCGGGGCCACCCTCGGTCGTCTGGACCAGGTTCGGGCGCAGCGCTTCGCGGAGCAGCACGAGCATGGCGTCGGTCGCGCCGAGGTCGTCGGCGGTGACCGGCCGGTCGTCGTCCGTCCATCCGACCACCGTGCGCGCGAGCCGCGCGCGCAGGTCGTCCTGCGAGCCGGCGAGCGCCAGCATCGCCATCACCTCGCTGGCCGCGGTGATGTCGAAGCGGGTGCTGCGTTCGGCGCGGCCGCCGACGGCGATGGTCACCCGCCGCAGCGCGCGGTCGTTCATGTCCACCACCCGCGACCAGGTGACCCGGTCCTTCGCGAGGCCGCTCGGCGCCCGGAAGTACAGGTCGGTGTCGACCATCGCCGCGAGCAGGTTGTGGGCCGCACCGATCGCGTGCAGGTCGCCGGTGAAGTGGAGGTTGACGTCGTCGGCGGGCTCCACCTGCGCGCGTCCGCCGCCGGTGCCGCCCCCCTTGACCCCGAAGACGGGGCCGAGCGAGGGCTCCCGCAGCGCGAGCGCCGTGCGGGCGCCGAGCCGGCGCATCCCCATCGCGAGTCCGATGCTGACGGTGGTCTTGCCTTCGCCCGACTTGGTGGGGGTCAGGGCGCTGACCAGCACCAGCTTGCCGCGCGCGGTCGGCGCCGCCGGCGGGTCGAGCTTGGCCTTGTGGCGGCCGAGGGTCGTGAGCGTGTCCCGGTCGAGCCCGAGCTCGTCGGCGACGTCGAGGATGGGGCGCAGGTCGGTGTGCATGGAGGTCCTCCTGGGGGGTTCGACGGCGTCACTCGTCGGAGTCGGTCAGGCCTTTCACGAACCAGCGTTGCATCAGCACGATCACCAACACCGGCAGGATCAGCGCGAGCATCGCGCCGGTCATGATCAGGTGCCATACATCCCTCACGTCGATGCATGCATTGTACGCGTCGCCGCGGTCTCGGGGGCCCCGTTGCTCCTGGCTCGCGGCGGTCGGACGACTTGCGCGGCCGCCGCGCTGGGCCGATGATGGGGCGTCGAACGCGGCGTGCCGCCATTCCGCACGGAGCGCGCCCCGAAGGAGCAGCGATGACCACGCCCGACGCACCGACCGGACCCCTCGTCTACCTCGATCGCGCGATGGCGCGCCTGCGCGACCTGAACCTGATCCCGACCGCCCCCGCCACCCACGAGGCGCCGATCGTGGCGCTGCTGCAGCAGATCCACGACCTCGATCCGGACCGGGTGGTCGCCATCACGCGCACGCTCGCTCAGGCGTCGCTGTTCAACGACGTGGTGCGCGAGCAGGTGCAAGCCATGGAGATCGGCACCCGCTATGAGCAGATCGCCAACGCGTTCGACAGCATCCGCGACGACGCCAAGGCGATGGTCGACCAGGTCGAGGACGGCAAGGTCTCGACGTTCGAGCGTCTGGCGAACGTGTGGATGAAGGTCACCCGCGGCGACATCGCCGATCGCTTCGACACCATCAAGCGCACGTACCTCGACGTGACCGCGTCGGCGCAGGATCAGATCGAGCGCGAGAACCTGATCTTGGAGTCGTACCAGGACTTCCGAGGCGCACTCAAGCAGGGCGAGGTCATGGCCTTCGAGGTGCTGCAGACCGCCCAGCGCGAGGTCGACGCGGCGAAGGGCGACGTGGACGCGGCGATGGCGCACGTCGAGGCCGCGCCGAGCGACGATCCCGCCGAACGGGCGCGGCGCGAACTCACGCGCGACGAACGGGTGCGCGCGCTGCAGGACATCGACCGTCGTTTCCAGGTGGCCAAGGACCTCTCCGAGAACCTCACCATCGCGTACAACACGTCCGAGGTCGTCATGGCGCGGCTCATGCAGACGCACACGGCCAAGGAGCGGGTGCGCTCGCAAGCGGTGTCGTTCTTCGGCACCAACGAGACCGTCCTGACCGCGCTGACCGCCTCGTTCACCGGGCTCTCCGGCTTGCACGAGGCGACCCAGACCCTCGAGGCGATGAAGGAGGGCGTGAGTAAGTCGCTCGAGACCCTCGCGGACATGGGCGGCAAGGTGCAGGAGGAAGCCGTCCGCGCCGGGTACGGACCGACCGTCCGCGCCGACGCCGTCAAGCAGCTCGTCGATTCGGTCGTGGATTACCAGTCCCGGTCGCGCGAGATCGTGAGCGAGATGCGCACGCTCAGCACGACCAACGCCGAGGAGATCCGCGAGGCGGTCGAGGACGGCAAGCAGCGCTTGGCGCGCCTCGCCCAGCGCGCGGAGGTTTGAGCGACCCGTGTTGAGGGAACCGTGTTGAGGGGCCTGCGGTGACGACCGCGTACGAGCCGTCGCGCGCCGCGCCGCTCGACGACGTGATGCTGGCGATGGACGTCGTCGACACGCTGCGCCACCAGGACTCGCTCGTCGCTCGCGAGCTCGGCGAGGGCGAGCGCGAGGCGGACCTGCTCGAGCGCCTGCGCAAGATCTACGCCGCCCAAGGGATCGAGGTGCCCGACCGGATCCTGCACGAGGGGGTCGCGGCGCTGCGCGAGGGGCGCTTCGCCTACACGCCGCCCGCCGACTCGTGGTCGGTGCGGTGGGCGCGCGTCTACGTGCGCCGGGGTGCGTACGGCCGCGCGCTCCTGGCGCTGCTCGTGGTCGTGGCGGTGGTCGTGGTCGCGTACCGCGCGGCGGTGATCGCCCCTCGCGAGGCGCTCGTCGCCGACCTGGGCCGGGCGCAGGCGCGCGTGGTCGAGGTGGCCGAGGTCGACGCTGCGGTCGCGCAAGCGGAGGCGCTCGGCGCGACCGGGCGCGCCGCCATGGCGGCGCGCGACCTGCCGACCGCTCGGACCGCGCTCGCCGACCTCGAGGCGCTGGTCGCCGAACTCGAGGCCGCCTACCGCCTCGAGATCGTCGCGCGGCCGAACGCGACGACCGGCGTCTGGCGCATCCCCGACGCGAACGAGTCGGCGCGCAACTACTACCTGATCGTCGAGGCCGTCGACCCGGACGGTCGCGTGATCGCCCGACCGGTCCGGAGCGAGGAGACCGGCACGACGAGCACCGTCCGCCGTTGGGGCGTGCGGGTCGACGAGGCGACGTTCGAGCGCGTCGTCGCCGACAAGCAGGACGACGGGATCGTGCAGGACTACGTGTTCGGCGAGAAGCGCGCGGGCGAGCTCGAACCGACGTACCGCTTCGCGACCACGGGTGGAGCGATCACGTCGTGGTGAGGGGGCGCCCATGAGC
>JBHEOT010000160.1:0-1711 GCA_046260675.1 Trueperaceae bacterium
CGCTCACGGCGACGCTGGCGGCGACGCTCGTGGCGACGCACGTGGCGACGCACGTCGCCGCAGCAGCCCGCGAACGATGACGCACGAACGGAACGGGGGCGACCGCACGGTCGTCCCCGTCTTCGATGGGCACAACGACCTCGCGACGGCGCTGCGCTGGCCCAAGCGAAGCGGTCCTCGCGACGTGTTCGCCCGCAACGAGGCGGGCCATCTGGACGTGCCGCGCATGCGCGAGGGCGGCATGGCGGGCGGGGTCTTCTCGGCGTTCGTGCCCAGCACCGTCGAGCCCAACGACTTCGCCGCGCACAGCGACGAGCACGGCCACTACCGGCTCCCGCTGCCGCCGATCCTGAATCCGGACGTCGCGCTCCGCCACGTGCTGGGCATGCTGGTCGGTCTGCACCGCCTGGCCGACGCGTCGGACGGCGCGCTGCGCATCGTCCGCACGCCGGCCGAGATGGAGGCCAGCCTCCGCGACGGCGCCATCGGGATCGCCCTTCACGTCGAGGGCGCCGATGCGATCGATCCCGACCTCGAGGCGCTGCACGTGCTGCACAGGCTCGGCGTGCGCGCCCTGGGCCTGGCCTGGAGCCGTCCCAACGGCTTCGCGCACGGCGTGCCGCTCACCTACCCCGCGACGCCTCGCCAGGGGCCGGGCCTCAGCGCCGAGGGGCGCGCCCTGGTCGCCGCTTGCGACGAGCTCGGCATCCTCGTCGACGTCTCGCACCTGACCGAGGACGGCTTCTGGGACGTGCTCGACGTAGCCCAAGGGCCGGTCGTCGCCAGCCACTCGAACGCCCACGCGCTCTGCCCGCACTCCCGCAACCTGACCGACGACCAGCTGGACGCGCTGGCCGAGCGGGGAGGCCTGGTCGGCGTGAACTTCGGCGTCGGGTTCCTCCATCCCGACGGCGCATGGGACGAAACCGTGCCGCTGGACCTGATCGTCCGTCACGTCGATCACCTCGTCGACCGGCTGGGCCCGCACGGGGTCGGCTTCGGCTCCGACTTCGACGGCGCGCGGATCCCTGCGGCGATCGGCGACGCCAGCGGCCTCCAGAACCTGATCGGCGCCCTCCGCGACGGCGGCTACGACGACGACGCGCTGGCCGATCTGGCCCACCGCAACTGGCTGCGGACCTGGGGCGCAGCGCAGCGCGCGTGAGCCACGCGACGCTGTTCTCGTCCGTCCGAAGCCCGCACTGCCTCAAGGTCGCCATCGTGCTCCAGGAGAAGCGCGTCCGTTTCGAGACGGTCGAGATCGACCTGCCCGCGCGGCAGCAGAAGAGCCCCGCGTACCTCGCGATCGACCCGCGCGGCCAGATTCCGGCGTACCTCGACGACGCCGGCGCGCAGCTGGACTCGCTGGACGTAATGCTTCACCTCGAGGCCCGCCATCCGGAGCCCCGCATGCTCCCCTCCGAGCCCGCGCTGCGCCGGCAGCGAGGCCGCTGGCTCGTCCCGGCTGGCGCTGACCGAGACCGGAGCGGGCCGGCTCCGTCGTTGGCGGACGTCGCCGTATACGCGTGGGTGTCCGGCTATTCCCGCTTCGGCCTGCCTCGGAACGCCGCGTCGTTGCCGACGCTCAGGTAGAACGTGGCGAGCTTGGTCTGTGCCTTGCGCACGCCCAGCAATGCGCGCTCCTGGCTTTCATTGCGCAACGGGCGGTCCAGTTCCAGGAAATGACCCAGCATCTGCTGCTGCTCGGACG
>JBHEOT010000161.1:0-709 GCA_046260675.1 Trueperaceae bacterium
CAGCAGTTCGTGGAGGAGGGGTACCTGCGCTGGGACTCGCTCGGTGAGTTCTTGGCGCTGGCGGCCTCGTTCGAGCACCTGGCGCAAGCGACCGGCAACCGGCGCGCGCAGGTGCTCGCCGACGCGCTGGACCGCGCGAACGCGCGCTTCCTGGAGGCCGACAAGTCGCCCGCCCGCAAGGTCGGCAAGATCGACAACCGGGGAAGCCACTTCTACCTGGCGCTCTACTGGGCGCAGGAGCTGGCGCGCCAGAGCGACGACGTGGGGCTCGCGGCGGACTTCGCGGGCCTCGCCGACGCGCTCGACGCCGAGCTGATCGCCGCGCAGGGGCGGCCCGTCGACATCGGCGGTTACTTCCGGCCGGACGAGGCCAAGGTCGTGGCGGCGATGCGGCCGAGCGCGACGTTCAACCGGTTGCTCGACGTCTTCGACGCTTGAGCGAGCACCCGTTCACGGGTTTTTGACGGGGCGTCGGTGATCCTGGGGTCATCCTCAAGGAGGTACTCCATGCACCGACGCCCTCGTTCGATCGCTACGCTCACGCTCGCGGCCCTGATCGCCACCCTTCTGACCGCTTGTGGCGGCGCCACGGGCACGAACGAGCCCGACGATGACTCGGACCCGACGGGCGGCGATCCGGAGCCCATCTGGGTGATGACGGTCAGGAGCGGCGCCGACGACCCGTTCGAGGTCACCGGCACCGCGGTCG
>JBHEOT010000161.1:888-1304 GCA_046260675.1 Trueperaceae bacterium
AAGCCCGAACGTCATCGTGTTGGGTGCCAGCGACCCGGCCGGCTGGAGCGTCTCCTTCACGATCACGGGCGACCTGCCGATCGGCATTCCGTACTTCACCGACAACGGCGACCTGCTGAACGCGACGGTCGGGACGCCGACCGGTTCCAGCTGCGTCGCGACGTCCGAAACGGACTTCGCGCTGCCGTCCTTCGTCACCTTGGGACTGGACGACGGCGACGTGCCCACCGGTATCGGGAACGTCTTCGTCGAAGGCGGCTGCGGCACCTTCACGGAAGAGACCGGGTTCGCCGTCGGCTTCGGCGTGGAGTAGCCCGACGAGGCGCCTGGGACCGACGTCTCCCGGTCGGGCGCTACCCTGAAAGGTCCGGCGACCGTCGCCCGGCAGCGTCGCGACCCGAGAGGGGGACCAGCCC
>JBHEOT010000161.1:1314-1692 GCA_046260675.1 Trueperaceae bacterium
CGTGGCGATCGCGGTCCTGACGGGGAGCGGCGCGCCCGCGTGGTCGGCCGTTCCGGCGTGGCCGTTCGTGCTCGGATGGTTCGCGGCCCAGATCGCGACGAGCGGCCTCGAGGAGCCCGGGTGGCGCGGGTTCGCGCTGCCGCTCTTGCAGCGCACCTACACCGCGGAGCGCGCGAACTGGTTGCTGGGGTTCGTGTGGGCGGCTTGGCACCTGCCGTTCGTGCTCTACCTGTACCGCGACCTGCCGCTCGCGGCGATCCCGGTGACCTTGGCGGGGTTCGCGATGAGCATCGTGGCGATGGGGTTCGTGCACGCCTGGGTCGTCAACTCGACCGGCAGCGTCGCGCTGAACGTGCTGCTGCATGCGTGGGCCAACGT
>JBHEOT010000162.1:0-1660 GCA_046260675.1 Trueperaceae bacterium
AGTCAGTTCAGATCCGCTGGCAAGCCCGTGGATCTTGAGCGGTTCAACCACCTGCTCGCCCACTGTCATGCGGGCGTCCAGCGAGGCGCCGGGGTCCTGGAACACCATCTGAATGTCGCGCAGCACCGGACGCATGGCCCGACGCGACAGCCCGCGGGTCTGTTTGCCGTCGATCCGCACCGAGCCGTCCCAAGGCACCAGATCCAGCAGCGCCTTGCCAATGGTCGATTTGCCGGAGCCGGATTCGCCCACCAACGCCAGCGTCTCCCCGGCATTGATCCGGAACGACACGCCTTCGACCGCGTGCAGCCGCGCTACGGTGCGGTTGAAGATGCCGCCGGTCACATCAAACCGGACGCTGAGATCATCCACCTCCACGAGTCGTTGCGCACTGGCCTGCAAGCGGCGCTCGGGCGCGTGGCCGAGCCGCGGCACGGCCGCCAGCAATTGTCGCGCGTAGGCCGATTGCGGCGCACTGAAGATGTCACCGATCGGCGCGAACTCTTCGGGCTTGCCCTCGCGCATGATGATGACCCGGTCGGCCATCTCGGCCACCACGCCCATATCGTGGGTGATCATCAGCACGGCGGTGCCACGTTCCTTCTGCATCAGGCGGATCAGGTCGAGGATCTCGGCCTGCACCGTGACATCGAGCGCCGTCGTCGGCTCGTCCGCGATCAGGATCTCGGGTTCGCAGGCCAGCGCGATCATCACGCGTTGCCGCATGCCGCCCGACAACTCGTGCGGGTATTGTTTGAGGCGTTGTTCGGGGTCGGTCAGTCGCAGATCGCGCAGCAGTTTCAGCGCCCGCGCCGGTGCTTCGGCATGCGAGCACATCCCATGTTCCAGCAGCACCTCGCAAAGCTGCCGTTCCACGGTCATCAACGGGTTGAGCGAGGTCATCGGCTCCTGGAAGATCATCGAGATCCGGCGCGCGCGGATCTTGCGGTAGTTCCGGTCGCTCAGCCCGGCCAGATCATCCTTGCCCAGCCGGATCGATCCATCGGTGATCCGCGCCATCGGCTGCGGCAGAAGCCCCATGATCGCCAGCGCCGTCATCGACTTGCCCGACCCGCTTTCACCGGCCAGCGCCAGTGTCTCGCCGGGATGCAGGTCGAAGGACAGGTGATCGAGAACGGTCTTGCCACCTTCGGCGGTCGCCACCTGTACGGTCAGATCGCGCACGGAAAGAACGGGGCGCGCGCTGTCGCCCCGCACGTTTTCAGGTTTGGGGCTCATTCGAAGACGACCCGCGGGAAATAGAAGGACACGACCCAGTTCGGCATGTCCACTATTTCCGAAATGCGCAGATCGCCCGCCACGGAGCACAGCAGGTAGGCATCCTCGGGCGACAGCCCGTGCTGCTTGCCCAGAAGGTCGATCATGCCCGACACCGCGTTTTTCGCACCTTCCATCATGTCCGGGCCGATCCCGGTAGTGACCTCGTAGCCCTTGGCGTCGAGATGCCGCGTGACCGGTCCCGGCGTCGAGAACCGTGGGAAGGTCAACGGGTCCTGCTTTAGCAGGTCGAGTGTAATTTCAACATCCATCGGGCTTTCGATCGCGGTGCCGCACACCTCGCCATCGCCCTGCGCTGCGTGAGTGTCTCCCACGGAAAACAGCGCTCCCGCGACCTCGACTGGCAGGTAGAGCACAGACC
>JBHEOT010000163.1:0-1628 GCA_046260675.1 Trueperaceae bacterium
GTTCTTTTCCATCAGCGCATCGAGCCCCGGCTCGAAGATCGGCACCTCGCCGCGCTCGAGCATGGCGATCTTCTCGGGCATCTTGTCGACGCAGATCACGTCATGCCCGAAATCCGAAAAACAGACCCCCGACACGAGACCCACGTACCCTGTCCCGATCATAGCGATTTTCAAAGCCAGGTCTCCTCGTGATCCTGATCAAACAATGGGACCCGAGCCGCGTCGCAGCGCCGCCGAACCGGTCCTGCGGCTTGCTTACACATGCACGCCCGGCCTGAGAAGGTGGGGAAGGCCGCAAACCACCTAAAAAGCCGGGGAGTGATCAGTAACCATGCGTTTCGTCCTCAACGCGACCGCAAAGGCCCTCTGCGCCACGGTCCGCGCGCGGTCACCTGAGGCTGAAGGAGATCGGGACGGAGAATTCCATGCGGCTCTGGCCGAGGTTGTCGGGGATGGCGGGCAGGCGGGCCCGGCGGAGGGTGGCCGCGATCGCCTGATCGAGCATCGGGTGCCCGGTGCCCCGGGTCAGGCGGGACGCCGTCACCGTGCCCGCGGCATTCATGCGAAACCAGATGACACCGGTGCCCTCGAGCCGGCGTTGCTGGGCGGCGCGGGGATATTGCTTGGCGCGGGCGAGGCGCGCGGCGACGCGCGCCGCGAAATCGGCGCGGGCGCCCGGGCTGCCGCCGCCGCGTGTGCCGTCGCCGCTGCCGCGTGTGCTGCCTTGTGACGACCCGCCCTGCCCCTGCCGGCCGGCGGCGGTGGTGCGGCGCGCGTCATCGGCCGCTTTGCGCGCCGCGGCTGTGGCCGCTGCCGCCTCGCGCCCCGCCTCCTCGACGGCCTCCGGCCGCTCGACCGGACGGCGCGACACGCCGAGCCCGTCATCGGGAGCCGTCGCGACCACGGTGTCGGGGTCCGGGTCCGCGGGTGTGGTGGCCGAGGGCGCCACGGTTTCGGCCCGGGCCGGAGGAGACGCCGCGGCTGGGTCCGCCGTATCCGGAGGCGGATCTGCGGCGGGCGTCCGGGCCGCGTCCGGCGGGCGGGTCGGCTCGACCGCGAGCGATCGCGCCACCACCGGCGCCACGCTCTCGGCGATCCGCGGGCTCTGCGCGCGCTCGGGCTGCCGCGCGGCGTCGGGT
The DNA here is from genome assembly GCA_046260675.1 of Trueperaceae bacterium. Classification (GTDB taxonomy): domain Bacteria; phylum Deinococcota; class Deinococci; order Deinococcales; family Trueperaceae; genus JAABTL01. The sequence goes on from JBHEOT010000163.1 coordinate 1,140, forward strand.
GCGGGCCGGAGTGCCGCCGCTGCCGGGGGAGCGGGTGCGGGCGCGGGCACCTCTATCGGCGCGACGGCCGTCGGGGGCACCGGGGGGGCGGCCTCGGGCGCGGGCGCCGGCGCTGCGTCGCTCGGGGTCACATCGCGCGCGGCGGCGACAGGCGACTGAGCCTCCGGCGGCGCCGTCCCGGCACCGCTCGGTGTGACCGCGTCGCGCGCGCCGGGGGGCGCCCCCGCGGGGCCGAGGCCGACGGTCAGCCCGCCCTGCCCCTCGGCGACCGTGCCCTCGCGCATCGCGTTCCAGAACACCAGCGCGCCAAGGGCGAGGTGCAGGCCGAGCGCCACGGCAAGCAGGACGATGACCGCTCCGCGCGGCAGCGCCGGGGGCCGGGCCGGTCCGCTATCGGCCAGCGCGAGGCTCATCGCGCCTCCGGCAGGGTGATCAGCGTGACATCCCGGGCGCCGAGCGCGCGCAACTCCTGCATGAGCGCGACGAGGG
>JBHEOT010000164.1:0-1577 GCA_046260675.1 Trueperaceae bacterium
CTATTTCCACAACGCGCAGCTCCGGGTGCTCGACACGCCGGTGCTCTATCTGCCGCGGCTGCGCCTGTCGGACGGGTCGGTGGACCGCGCGACCGGGTTTCTCGGGCCGGGCATCGTCAACTCGACGCTTCTGGGCACCGGTGTGCGGTTGCCTTTTTTCATCACCCTGGGCGAGTCCCGCGACCTGACGCTCGCCCCGTTCTGGGCGACGAATTCCAGGCGGCTCGGCCTGCGCTATCGCCAGCTCTTCCGCAACGGCGAGCTCGAGATCGAGGCCGCGGTCGCGGATGACGATTTCAGCGCGCAATCGACGCGCGGCTATCTCTTCGCCACCGGCCGGTTCGATCTGCCGCGCGACTTCACGCTGCGTTTTGGCGCGGAGCTGACCAGCGACGACACATTCCTTCTCGATCACGATTTTTCCGAAAAGGACCGGCTGCAGAGCGGGATCTCGGTCGAGCGCGCGCGGCGCGACGACTATGCCCGCGTCGCGCTCGATCATTTCAAGAGCCTGCGCGCGGACGAGCGCAACGCCACGCTGCCGCGAATCGTCGTCAATGGCGAGTATGAGCGGCGGGTCTTCCCGTCCCGCCTCGGCGGCGAGCTGCGCCTCACGGCGCTGGCGCACAGCCATTACCGCACCTCCGACCTCGACACGGACGGCCCGGATTTCGACGTGTTCGCCGACGGGCGCGATGTGACCCGCGTGACCGCCGCGCTCGACTGGCGGCGGCAATGGGTGCTGCCTGCGGGCGTGCTGGCCACCGTCGGGACCGGGATCGCGATCGATCATTTCGAGCTGTCCGATATCGGCGCGACCGCCAGCGGACAGGCAACCGAGATCACGCCGAGCGCAGCACTTCGCCTGCGCTGGCCGCTGATGAAGCGGGGGGGCGGCGGTGCCACCCATGTCATTGAGCCGGTGGTGCAGCTCGCCTGGGCGGGCGGCTCCGACCCCGACATCCCGGGCGACGAGAGCACGGCCGTCGAGTTCGACGAGGGCAACCTGTTCAGCCTCTCGCGGTTTCCCGCGCCGGATCGCCGCGAGCGCGATCTGAGCGGCGCGGTCGGGCTGAGCTATGCGCGCATATCGCCCGACAACTGGCAGGGGCGGCTGGCGATCGGGCGGGTGTTCCGCGACGAGCGGCTGCGCGAGCCGGGCGGCGCGCCGAGCTTTTCGAATTCCTCCGGCCTGCGCGGCCGGCGCTCCGATCTGCTGCTGGCAGCGCAGTTCCGCAACGCGACCGGGCTCGTCGTCACCGCGCGGAGCCTTCTCGACGGCGCGCTCGACACCGCCAAGACCGAGGCCCGCGTGAGCTGGCAGAACCCGCGCACCGACATCGCCGCTACCTATGTCTGGCTGCCCGACGATCCTGCCGAGAACCGCTTCGCGACCGTGTCGGAATGGGCGATCGACGGCAGCTACCGCTTTGCCCGGCACTGGACCGCGAGCGGCGAATGGCGCTTCGATGCCGATGACCAGCGCAGCGTGCGCGCCGGGGCCGGGCTGACCTATACCAACGAATGCGTGGACGTCACGCTGTCGGTGACGCGCCGCTTCACCTCGTCGACGGTGC
>JBHEOT010000165.1:0-379 GCA_046260675.1 Trueperaceae bacterium
CCTCGATGACCTTGCCCATGGTGAAGGTCTTGCCCGTGCCGGTGGCGCCGAGCAGGACCTGATCGCGCTCGCCGCTCATGACGCCCTGGCTCAGCTCGGCGATCGCGGTGGGCTGATCGCCGGCAGGGGAGAATTCGGTCGCCATGACGAAGCGCTTGCCGCCTTCGAGCTTGTCCCGTGTGGCGATGTCGGGCGCGGGATGGGCGAGGATCGCGTCGGACTTGTCGGAATGGGCGTAGGGCATCGGGCCTCCTTAGCCCCACGAAAATGGGGCTTTTGCGGCGTCGTGCAAGGCCAATTCGCGCGCCCGGTCCCGGCCGTCAGCCCTGTCGCGCGGAGAGGCGCAGGCGGTTGTCGCGCGCCGCCCCGGTGAGCGGCG
>JBHEOT010000165.1:389-1530 GCA_046260675.1 Trueperaceae bacterium
GCGTGATGGCCGCGAGCAGGACCTCGTCGAGGCGCAGACCGGCGAGCGCGGCGCTCTGTGCGTCATTTGCAGCCCCCATGAGCGCGGGACCCTTTTCGGACACCATGCGCTGCGTCTCGTCCGTCTCGACGGGCCACAGCCCCGCCATCCCGGCCAGGCGCATGCCGACGACCATCTGCGTTTCGGCCAAAAGCTCGAGGCTGGGTGCCACGAGGTTGCCCAGGTGGAGATGTGATAAAGGGTACATTCTGAAAGTTCCTTTGAGTTACGTCAGCTGTGTAGCACGAAAAATGCTGCGATGCAGCATTTAATTTGACGACCGGAAAACAGGCGCATCCTTGCCCATGACTGTCGCCGGAGCGCGCCGCGGATCCGTGCGCAGGGCGGGTTGCATTCGCGGCATCTTGCGATGTAATAGTATAACAACAAAACTCAGCCAGCGGAGCCCCCCATGCAATCCACCGATACCCGCCTTCCCGTGACCGTTCTCTCCGGCTTTCTCGGCGCCGGGAAGACGACGCTCCTCAACGCCGTGCTCAACGCCCGCGACGGGCGCCGTGTGGCGGTGATCGTCAACGACATGTCCGAGGTCAATATCGATGCCGATCAGGTCCGCGCGGGCGGGGCGGGGCTGAGCCAGACCGACGAGACGCTGGTGGAGATGTCGAATGGCTGCATCTGCTGCACGCTGCGCGACGATCTGTTGGCCGAGGTGCGCCGGCTGGCTGCCGAGGGGCGGTTCGATTACCTGCTGATCGAATCGACCGGCGTATCCGAGCCGATGCCGGTCGCCACCCCCTTCGAGTTCCGCGACGCGGCGGGCGAGAGCCTGTCCGATGTGGTGGTGCTCAACAAGGTCAGCGATGCCGGCCCCGACCGGTGCGCGGCGGCGCGCAGGATCGTCACCGCGCTCAACCCGGATGCGCAGATCATCGAGACCGATCACGCCCGCGTCGATCCCGACCGCATCTTCGACACCGGGCTGTTCGATTTCGAGACGGCGCATGACCACCCGCTCTGGGCCAAGGAGCTCTACGGCTTTGCCGATCATGTGCCGGAGACCGAGGAATACGGCGTCACCTCCTTCGTCTATCGCGCGCGACGGCCGTTCCACCCCGAGCGGATCCACGCGGTGCTGAAC
>JBHEOT010000166.1:0-618 GCA_046260675.1 Trueperaceae bacterium
CTTCTCCTCGCGGCAGGACGACGCGCCGGCGATGAAGGCGATCGCGATCATGCGCAACGCCTTCGGTGGGCACGAGGTGCGGTCGTGACCGATCGCTCCGACGCCCTGGTGCTGTTCGGCGGCACCGGTGACCTCGCCCAGCGCAAGCTCTACCCGGCTTTGTACGAGCTCGCCCGCGCCGGCCGGCTGCCCGCACGCGTGGTGGCCGTCGCCGCGTCCGAGTGGACGCTCGATGAGCTCAAGGACCGGGTCACGTCCTCCGTCGAGCGCGTCACCGGCACCGCAGCCGACGCCGACGCGCTCGGCCGGCTGCTGGAGGCGCTGCACTACGTCGCCGGTGACTATCGCGAGGCGGCCACCTTCACCGAGCTCGCCACCGTCCTGGAGGGCAGCGAGCTGCCCCTGGTCTACCTCGCCATCCCACCGAGCCTGTTCGAGACGGTCGTGGCCGGCCTGGCGCGCTCCGGGATCGCCGAGCGCGGCCGGGTGGTGCTGGAGAAGCCCTTCGGGCGTGACCTGGACTCGGCCCGGGCGCTGAACCGTTGCGTGCTCGACGCCTACGACGAGCGCTCGGTGTTCCGCATCGATCACTTCCTCGGCAAGGACCAGGTCCTCGAC
>JBHEOT010000166.1:782-1049 GCA_046260675.1 Trueperaceae bacterium
GTGGTGCCTTCTACGACGAGGTGGGCACGCTGCGTGATGTGGTCCAGAACCACCTGCTGCAGGTCCTGTCCCTGGTCGCGATGGAGCCGCCCGTCGACACCAGCGCCGACGCGCTGCGCGACGAGAAGGTCAAGGTGTTCCGCGCGATCCCGGCGCTCGACCCCGAGCGCATCGTCCGGGGGCAGTACGCCGGCTACCGCGACGAGGACGGCGTGGCCCCCGACTCCGAGGTGGAGACCTACGTCGCGCTGACCACCACGATCGGGT
>JBHEOT010000166.1:1153-1529 GCA_046260675.1 Trueperaceae bacterium
ATGCTCAGCCATCCCGTTGAGCTGTCCTACCGCTACGACGAGGTCGTGGAGGGCACCCGTGAGGAGGCGTACGCGCGCCTGCTCGACGACGCCCTGGACGGCGATCAGCGTCTGTTCGCCCGTGCGGACGGGGTCGAGGAGGCCTGGCGGGTCGTCGGCCCGGTCCTCGACCAGGTCGGCCCGGTCCATCCCTACGAGCGCGGCACCTGGGGGCCCGAGCAGGCCGATCGCCTGCTGCCGGACGGCGCGACCTGGCATGTCCCGGAGGTGGCCAGCGATGCGTGAGACGGTCCTGGCCGTCGCCCTCGGCGGCACCAACATGCGCGCTGCGGTGGTGGCCGCGGACGGCGAGGTGCTGCACCGCCGCGCCCAGCCC
>JBHEOT010000167.1:0-390 GCA_046260675.1 Trueperaceae bacterium
CACCGGCGCGCGGCAGCTCACCGGGCGTTATCTCGGCCAGAGCCAGGGGCGCGATGCGCTCCGGGGCGGCGAGGATGCGCTCTACCTGACCCGCGATCCGCGCGGTCCCTCGCTCGAGGATCTGGCGCCGGAGGCGTTTGCCGAGATCCTCGGCCACACGCGGCGGATCCGCGAAGCGTTGCGCGAGGAGATGCAGACCGAGTTCACGCTCGAGCAGGGCAAGGTCTGGATCCTCGACGGGTTGCGCGTGGCCCGCAGCGCGCGGGCGGCCGTCGCGATCGCGGTGGCGCTGGCCGAGGACGGGATCATCTCGCGGGAAGAGGCGCTGATGCGGGTCGAGCCGCGCGCGCTCAACGAGTTGCTGCACCGGCAGGTGGACCCGGACGCGCC
>JBHEOT010000167.1:495-777 GCA_046260675.1 Trueperaceae bacterium
ACGCTGATGGGATGGGCCGACACGGCCCGCGACATCGATGTGCGCGCCAATGCCGATACCCCCGCCGATGCCGAGGTGGCGCGCAACTTCAACGCGCACGGCATCGGGCTGTGCCGGACCGAGCACATGTTCTTCGAGGCCGACCGCCTCACCGTGATGCGCGAGATGATCTTTGCCGATTCCAGCGAGGACCGTGCCGCCGTGCTGGAGCGGCTCCTGCCGATGCAGCGCGCCGATTTCGCCGACCTGTTCCGCATCATGCAGGGGCAGCCCGTCTGCATC
>JBHEOT010000167.1:878-1149 GCA_046260675.1 Trueperaceae bacterium
ACGACATGCAGGCGCGCGCGATATTCGAGGCGACGCTGGAGGCCAGCCGCGAGGGCGAGGCCCCGGTCGTGCCCGAAATCATGATTCCGCTGGTGAGCGCGCGCCGCGAGGTGGAGATCGTCAAGACGCGGGTGGACGCGGTGGCGGCGGCGGTCCGCAACGAGCGACGGCGCGATTTCACCTATCGGCTGGGAGTGATGGTGGAGACGCCGCGCGCGGCGCTGCGCGCGGGCGAGATCGCGCCGCTGGTGTCGTTTCTGTCGTTCGGGAC
>JBHEOT010000167.1:1159-1425 GCA_046260675.1 Trueperaceae bacterium
GGCCAACCCCGAGGTGGTGCTGTCGATCTGCGGCGAGCACGGCGGCAACCCCGAATCGATTTCCTTCTGCCGCGGGGCGGGGTTCACCTATGTCTCCTGCTCGCCCTTCCGGGTGCCGGTGGCGCGGCTCGCGGCGGCCCAGCTCGCGGTGCGCGACAGGATCGCCTAGCGCGGCGGCGCCCTGCGCAGGATGGGGCAGGCGCGCCTGCCCTCGCCTGTCCGAATCGGTCATCGGCGGAGGCGCGCCAATGGCCCGACTCGACGCT
>JBHEOT010000168.1:0-1419 GCA_046260675.1 Trueperaceae bacterium
GGCGCGGACGCATGATGTCGCCCGGCTGGCCTGGGAGGGCGAGGTGATCGTCACCCGGCACGCGCCCGAACAGGTCTTCGGCCCCGCCCGTGTCGTGCCGCCGCCGGGCGCGTTCCTGCAGGCCACGGACCACGGCGAGGCGGCGCTGCTGGACGCCGCCGGTGCGATCCTTGCCGGCGCGACCCGCATCGTCGATCTTTTCGCCGGTTGCGGCACCTTCACCCTGCCGCTGGCGCGCCACGCCCGCCTGCACGCGGTCGAGGGTGATGCGGCGATGCTGGAGGCGCTGGATCAGGGCTGGCGGCACGCGCCGGGGCTCAAGCCGGTGACCACCGAGGCGCGCGATCTTTACCGCCGCCCGCTGCTGGCAGACGAGCTGGCGCGCCACGACTCGGCGCTTCTCGACCCGCCCCGCGCCGGGGCCGAGGCGCAGATCGCACAGATCGCCGCAGCAAAGCTGCCCCGGCTGGCCTATATCTCGTGCAACCCCGTCACCTTCGCCCGCGACGCAGCCCATCTGCTGTCGCATGGCTACGAGATGGGCGCGGTTCAAGTCGTCGATCAGTTCCGCTGGTCCGCCCATGTCGAGCTTATCGCGGGTTTCACCCTGAAATCCGGATGAAATCCGCGTGATATCTGCATGACTGGCGCAAAAACCGTTACCTGTTCTTCAGGAATCTGGTGTAATCTGGAGGCAATCAAAAAACTGGGCAGTGATACGGTGACAGGCCATGACAATGACACGACGTCTCGCACTTCTCGGAGGGGCGGCGGCCCTCGCAGGATGTGCCGGAGACAGCAAGTTCCGCAGCTATAACGGCCCCGAGGTCACGCGCGTGATCGTCGCCAAGGGAGATCGCGACGTCTTTCTTCTGCATCACCGCAAGGTGCTGAAGCGCTACAAGGCGCATCTGGGGTTTGCACCCGCCGGGCACAAACGGATCGAGGGCGACGGGCGCACGCCCGAGGGGCATTACCTCATCGACCGGCGCAACCCCAAAAGTGCCTATCACCTGTCGATCGGCATCTCCTATCCGAACGAAAACGATATCGCCCATGCCCAAGCGATGGGGCAGTCCCCCGGCGGCGACATCTTCATTCATGGCGAGCCGAACGCCTTTGCCGTGTCGCGGGCCGACTGGACCGCGGGCTGCATCGCCGTCACCAATCCCGAGATGGAGGATATCTACGCGATGGTGCGCAACGGCACGCCGATCACGCTCCTGGCGTGACCGACTGCGCCCGGCCATCGCCGCCCAGCACCATCGTCCACCAGATCTTGCCGTTATCCTCCTGCAGCCACGCAAAGCCCATGCGCGTCGCGTCGGGATTGAGGATCACGCGCCGCGTGGTCTCTTCCTGCATCCAGGCGGCGAGGGTTTCAAGCTCGCTTTCATAGGTCTCGGATATCGCTTCGCC
>JBHEOT010000169.1:0-425 GCA_046260675.1 Trueperaceae bacterium
ATGCAATATGCAATCGTCGGGCAAAAACCGTTCAGCCATGTCTATGTCCATGCCCTCGTCCGCGACGAGACGGGCAAGAAGATGTCCAAATCCCTGGGCAACGTGCTCGACCCGCTGGACCTGATCGACGAATACGGCGCGGACGCCGTGCGCTTTACGCTGACCGCGATGGCGGCCATGGGGCGCGATCTGAAACTCAGCAAGGACCGTATTGCGGGCTATCGCAACTTCACCACCAAGCTCTGGAATGCCGCGCGCTTTGCCGAGATGAACGGTGCCACACACGGCACGGGCGCGACCCCCACTCCGAACGCCACCGTCAATAGATGGATCATCGGCGAGACCGCCAAGGCGCGCGCGGCGGTCGACGCCGCACTCGAAAACTTCCGCTTCAACGATGCGGCGAACACGCTTTACAGCTTTGT
>JBHEOT010000169.1:533-1388 GCA_046260675.1 Trueperaceae bacterium
GGGGCACGGTCTGCGACTGGTATGTGGAGTTCTCCAAGCCGCTGCTGATGGATGGCGATGACGCCACAAAGACCGAGACGCAGGCGACGATGGGGTGGGTGCTGGATCAGTGCCTGATCCTGCTGCACCCGATCATGCCGTTCGTGACCGAGGAATTATGGGGCACGCTCTGCGACCGCCAAAAGATGCTGGTGCATGCCGACTGGCCCGATTATGGCGAGGATCTGATTGACGCCGAAGCCGATCGCGAGATGAACTGGGTGATCGCGCTGATCGACCAGATCCGGTCGGTGCGCGCACAGATGCACGTGCCCGCGGGCCTCCATGTTCCGCTTCTGGTGACCGATCTGAGCGCGGCGGGACGCGACGCGTGGTCACGCAACGAGGCGATGATCCGGCGGCTGGCGCGGATCGACGGGCTGACGGATGTCGAACGCTTTCCCAAGGGATGCGCCACGGTCGCCGTCGAGGGCGGCAGCTTTGGCCTGCCGCTGGCCGATATCATCGACGTGAGTGCCGAAAAGGCACGGCTGGAAAAGACTCTGGCCAAGCTGGAAAAGGAACTCGGGGGGCTGCGCGGGCGGCTGAACAACCCGAAATTCATCGAAAGCGCGCCGGAGGACGTGGTCGCAGAGACGCGCGAAAACCTCGGTCTGCGCGAAGAGGAGGAAACCAAGCTGCGCGCGGCGCTTCAGCGACTGGCCGAGCTTGGCTGAAAGGCCGCCTCCGGCGGGAGTATTTGGAGCAAGATGAAGACATTATGCAGCTTCATCTTGCCAAAAATACTCAAAATCCGCCGGTGACGCCCTGTCAGAACGGCACATCCTCCGCGCCGGTGATGAAACGCGCGACGAC
>JBHEOT010000017.1:0-44328 GCA_046260675.1 Trueperaceae bacterium
CTGCTGAACGCGGTCGCGAGCGAGCCCGCGCTCGGCAGCCCGGCCCGCGGCGGGCTGCCGGCCACCGAGCTCCGGCGCGACGCCGGCGCCTGGCGGCTGCACGGGCACAAGACGTGGGCGACCGGCGGCGAGCACTTGACGCACCTGATCGTGCGCGCGCGCGAAGGCGAGCGCGCCGTCCAGGTGCTGGTGCCCAACCACGCGGATGGCGTGCACTGGACGCACACGTGGGGCGACGGCCTGAGCCTGCGCGCCAGCGCCAGCCACGACGTGCGCTTCGAGGGCGTGCGCGTCGACGATCGCGACGTGCTTCGGATGCGCCCGGGGCCGGAGGTGCGCAACGTCTGGTTCCCGCTGTTCGTCACGGCCACGTACCTCGGCGTCGCGCGCGCCGCGCGCGACGCGGTGATCGCGTACGGGCGCACGCGCGTCCCCACCGCCTTGGGCCACCCGATCGCCGACCTGCCGAGTTTCCGCCGCGATCTGGGCGCCCTGCAGGTGCGCCTGCACGCCGCGGACGCCACCCTCGTCGCCGCGGCGCGCGCGTGGGACGAACGCCGGTCGTCGGTCGATGCCGAGGTTGTCAAGCTCGTGGGCGTCGAAGCGGCCGCGTACGCGACCGAGGCGGCGCTGCGGCTGGCCGGGGCCGCCGGGTTGAACCGGGACCTGGGCCTCGAGCGCCACTTCCGCGACGTGCGCGCGGGCTTCGCCCACCCCCCGGCCGCCGACGCGGTGTACGCGCGTCAGGCGAGCCGGTTGCTCGACGCGCCGGCCGCTGCGACCGTGCCGAAGTGACGGCGTAGGTTCGGACAGGGGCTCGCGGTACGCTGACCCATGGCTCGCCGACCGCCCAGTACCGACGACCTCCCCGCCACCGAGCGCGACCGCGTCGAGCGCTTCCTGGCGGCCTTCAACGCCGTCGACCGGCTGCTGCGCGAACGCACCGGTATCCAGGACCACGGCGTGTCGTTCCGAGCGGTGCTCCGCCGGTACGCGCGCGACCACCGCGGTCAGAAGATGGCCGATCGCCTCGACGACTACGCCGAGCTGCGCAACGTGCTGGTGCACGAGACGATCGTCCCCAACGGCTGGTTGGCCGTGCCCACCGAGGACGTGGTGCGCCGCATCGAGGGCTTCCGCGACGCTCTGGACGGCGGCCGCCGCGCCGATCAGGCGTTCCGGCGCGACGTGGCCACCGTCGCCATGGACACACCGCTGCGCGAGGCGTTGGCGCAGGCGCACGCCACCGGCTTCTCGCAGTTCCCGGTGGTCGACGACGGAGCGGTCACCGGTCTGCTGACCGACCGCGGGATCGCGCGCTGGCTCGCCGGGACGGCCTCGCGCGAGGGCGCGTCGGTGAGCGACTCGTTGAAGGGGGCGACGGTGGCCGAGGTGCTGCTCGCCGACGCCGACCGTTCCACGTGGGCGCTCGCCGCACGCAGCGAGCCGGCCGAGCGGGTGCTCGCCCGCTTCGTGGACGCGCTCGAGCTCGAGGCGGTGCTGATCACCGAGCACGGCGAGGCCGACCAGGGGCTGTTGGGGATCGCGACGCACCAGGACGTGGTGCGGTTCTGGGATCCGGGGTGATCGGCGCGAGGCTGACGGGTGCTTGACGTGACGTCCGTACGCTTCGCTCGGAGGTACGCCCCATGTTCAGACGCTTCGCCCCCGTGCTCGTGTTGCTCGCCCTCCTCGCCTCGGCTTCCGCCCAGGAGATCCGCTGGGACGGCTCGTCCACCGTCTACCCGGTCAGCCTCGGCATCGCCGAGGAGTTCGGCATCGAGGTGCCCGAAGCGCGCGTGTCCGTCGCCTTCTCGGGCACCGGCGCCGGCTTCGCCAAGTTCTGCCGCGGCGAGACCGACATGACCGGCGCGAGCCGTCCGATCAAGCAATCGGAAGTCGACCTGTGCGCCGAGAACGGCATCGAGTACGTCGAGCTGCCGATCGCCGCGGACGCGCTGACCGTCATCGTCAACCCGGCGAACGACTTCCTCACGTGCCTTACCGTCGACGAGGTCAAGAAGGCGTGGGAGCCCAACTCCACGGTCACCACGTGGGCCGACATCCGCCCCGAGTGGCCCGCGCGCACGATCGAGTTCTACGGCGCCGGCACCGATTCGGGCACCTTCGACTACTTCACCGAAGCGATCATGGGCGAGTCCGGTTCGATCCGCACCGACTTCTTCCCGAGCGAGGACGACAACGTGCTCGTGCTCGGCGTCGCCGGCAACGAAGACGCGATGGGCTTCTTCGGCTTCGCGTACTACGTCGAGAACACCTCGCGCCTGAAGGCCGTCTCGATCGACTCCGGCGATGGTTGCGTCGAGCCCAGCGCCGAGAACACGGCGGCGAACACGTACGTGCCGCTGTCGCGTCCGCTGTTCGAGTACGTCAACATCGAGCGCCTCGCGGCGAACCCGATGCTCGTCGAGCTCGCCGAGTTCGCGGTGTCGGCACCCGAAGCGCGCGACGCCATCGCCGAAACCGGCTACCTCGTGTACCCGGACGCCATCTACGCAGCCGCGCGGGAGCGCCTCGACGAGCGCGTCCCCGGGACCGTGTTCTTGAGCTTCGAGCCCGGCGACAGCGTCCTCGACGCGCTGCGCCAGCGCTGAATCCGCCGGGCGTCGGCGCGGGACCGCTCCGCGCCGACGCCTGAGCCCGGCCGGCGCCGGACCTTCTGGGACCGGCGCCGCTCCACGTTCCACCGGCCGGGTATCGTGCGCCGCAGCGTCGGCGTCACCCGACGTCCATGCGCGCGACGCGATTTCTCGAGGAGGACGACGAACTCGTGAGCACCCAAGCCCGCCCTGCGGCGCCGCACGCCCTGAGTCGACGGGCCAACCGCAGCCGCTACGAAGCGCTCATCGCGACGCTCTTGTTCGCCTGCGCCGCCATCACCGTCGCGACGACCGGCGCCGTGATCTTCGTGCTCGCCGAGGAGACGTTCGCGTTCTTCCGCGAGGTCTCGATCGTCGAGTTCCTCACCGAGCGGCGTTGGACGCCGCTGTTCGCCGACGCGCACTACGGCATCGCGCCGCTCGTGCTCGGCACGCTGCTGGTGACCGTCCTCGCCTTGGTGGTCGGTGTGCCGCTCGGCCTCGGGTCCGCGGTGTTCCTCTCCGAGTACGCGAGCCCCGACCGCCGCCGCCAGATCCAACCCTGGCTCGAGCTCCTGGCCGGCATCCCGACCGTCGTGTTCGGCTATTTTGCGTTGCTCACCATCACCCCGATCGTGCGGGCCATCATCCCCGGCGTCAATTTGTTCAACCCGATCTCCGCCGGGTTGGTCATGGGGTTCATGATTTTGCCGACGGTGTCGAGCGTGTCGCTCGACGCCATGCAGTCGGTGCCGCGAAGCCTGCGCGAGGCCGCCTACGGCCTCGGCGCGTCGCGCTTCGAGGTCGTCACCCGCGTGATCGTCCCGGCTGCGCTCTCGGGCATCGTGGCCTCGGTCCTGCTGGCGATCGCTCGCGCGGTCGGTGAGACGATGATCGTCACGCTCGCCGCCGGTCAGCGCCCGACGTTCACGTTCGACCCGCGCGAGACGATCGCGACCATGACCGCGTTCATCGTCCAAGCGGCGACCGGCGATCAGCCTGCCGGATCGCTGTCCTCGCGCGCGCTGTACGCCGTCGGCGCTACCCTCTTCGTCATCACTCTGTCGGTGAACCTGCTCGCGCAGGCCATCGTCGCGCGCTTCTCGGAGAAATACGAATGAGCGTCGCCGAGAAGCGCGACGCGAACGTGCCGGCAGCCCATGCGGGCTGGCCAGAGGGCGAGGGCGCGCGGCGTGATCGGGCACGCCGGCGCGCGGTCGGGCGCGGGTTCGCAGCGGTCACGGCCGTGCCCGTGGTGTTGGCGATCGTCTTCCTCGGGTTCCTGCTCACCGACGTGGTGGCGGACCTCTTCACGTGGCAGGTGATGGACACCCGCAACAGCGGCGAGACCTTCGCGTGGTCCGTTGCGCCGACGGGTGGCGACGCGATCGTGCGCCTGGAACTTGCGGCGCAGGGCGTCGACGGCGCCGCGATCGACGCGATGCTGGCCGATTCGGAGGAGATGCGGCGCTTCTACGCCCGCAACCGCGTCGAGCTCATGCCGTACACCGATCAGGGACCGTTCCGATGGCTGGTGACGAACAACCGAGACCGGGCGTCGGTGCTCGTGCCGCTCCACGAGGGTTTCGGGCAGCGCACCGAGCTCGAGGCGAACCTCGGTCCTGGCGAGCGCCTCGTCGTGAACGCGTGGCTCGACGGCGGCTTCTTCCAGCGAGTGGCGTCGCGCAACGCGGTCCTCGCCGGTTTGCGGACGGCGCTCGTCGGCACGCTCATCGTCATCCTGGGTGTGGTCGCGCTCTCGGTGCCCATCGGCGTCGGAACCGCCGTGTACCTCGAAGAGTACGTCGCGCGGTCGCGGCTGGCGCGCTTCCTGGAGGTGAACATCGCCAATCTGGCCGGCGTACCGAGCATCGTGTACGGGATCTTGGGCCTGAGCGTGTTCGTGCGCGCGATGAGCATGGGACCGAGCTTGATGGCTGCCATCCTGACGCTCACGCTGCTCGTGTTGCCGGTGGTCGTGATCGCCGCGCGCGAGGGGATCAAGGCGGTGCCGAGCTCGCTGCGCGAAGCGGCGTACGGCCTCGGTGGGACCCGCTGGCAGGTGGTCTGGCGGATCGTGCTCCCTTCGGCTGCCCCTGGCATCGCGACCGGCGTCGTGTTGTCGGTCGCACGCGCGATCGGCGAGACGGCGCCGCTTTTGCTCATCGGCGCGGCCGCCTTCGTACCCAACCTTCCGGACAGCTTGTACGCGCCCTACACCGTGATCCCGGTGCAGATCTACTCGTGGATCTCCGAGAACAGCGCGGAGTTCCAGCACGTCGCCGCCGCGGGCATCGCCACCCTGCTCGGCGTGGTCGCGCTCCTCTACGCGACCGTGTTCCAGATCCGCCGCCGCCTCGAAAGGACCCGAGCATGACCACCGTCGACCCCACCCGAACCCGTGCCCGCGAAGACGCTCCGCGCGTGGGAGCGGAACACGAGAGCGTCCGCACCGACCCCGTCGACGCCGCCGACTCGGTCGTCGACATCCAGGGGCTCGACCTCTGGTACGGCGACGCCCAGGCGCTCTACGACGTCAGCCTGCGCGTGCCGCGCAACCAGGTCACCGCCCTCATGGGCGCGTCCGGTTGCGGGAAGAGCACGCTGCTCCGCGCCTTGAACCGCATGAACGACCTGATCCCCGGCGTCCGCACCGAGGGCTCGGTGCACTACGACGGGGTCGACCTGTACGGGTCCGACATCGACGTCGTGGAGGTGCGCCGCCACGTCGGGATGGTCTTCCAGAAGCCGAACCCGTTCCCCAAGAGCATCTTCGAGAACGTCGCCTTCGGCCCGCGGCTGCACGGCTACAAGGGCGACGTCGGCGAGCTCGTCGAGCGTTCCTTGCGCGGCGCGGCGCTGTGGGACGAGGTCGAGGACAAGCTCAAGCAGTCGGGCCTGAGCCTCTCGGGCGGTCAGCAGCAGCGCCTGTGCATCGCCCGCGCGATGGCCACCGAGCCCAAGGTCATCCTGATGGACGAGCCCACCAGCGCCCTCGACCCGATCGCCACCGACCGGATCGAGGAGCTCATCCAGCAGATCAAGCAGGAGTACAGCGTGGTGATCGTCACCCACAACCTGCAGCAGGCCGGCAGGGTCAGCGACCGCACCGCGTTCATGCACCTGGGGCGTCTGATCGAAGAGGGGCCGACCGACCAGATGTTCACGAACCCGAAGCACGAGATGACGGAGCGCTACATCACGGGTAGGTTCGGCTAGAAGACGCCGAACCTACCGTGCAGTTCGGGCGCCTTCTGCCCGAACTGCGGGTCGGCTGGAGGGCGCCGAAACGCCCGACGACGCGACGGCCCGTTCGGCGAGCGCGAACGCGACGGCGTCGCGCTCGGCGAGCGCTTCGCCGCGACGTTCGAGTTCGGCGGCGCGTTCCGCGGGCACCGCGTCGCGCGCGGCGGCGAGCGCGGCGTCGTAGGTGTGTTGTTGGGGCGCCGTGAGCGCCGACCCGACGGCCGCGGCCATCGACCGCACGGCACCGGCGAGCACGAGCGCCCGCTCGAACGCCGCACGCGCGACGGCGAGGTCGACGAAGCAGCTCACGCTCTGCACCACGTGCGCCCGAGCGCCGGCAGCGCGCCGCAGCCGGAGCGCCTGGCCGTAGCGGTCGTGGGCCTCCTCGAACGCGACGCGGCGCTGCGCCAGGATCCCCAGGTTGACGTTCAGGTGCGCGATCCCGTCGCGGTCGCCGAGGTCTTCGCACAGCGTCAGCGCCTCGCGGTAGAGCGCTTCGGCGCGCTCGGGGGCGTCGGTGTCGAGGTGGACGTTGCCGAGGTTGGTCAGCGACATCGAGATGCCGGGGCGGTTGTCGATCGACCGCTGCAGCTCCAGGGCACGTTCGAACTCGACGCGCGCAGCTTCGAGGTCGCCCCCGTAGGCGTGCGCGATCGCCTTGTTGTTGCGGACGTTGGCCACTTCCCATACGTGGTCGACGCGCTCGGCCAGCGCCAGCGCCTCGTCGAACCGGGCGTGCGCGGCGTCGAGATCGCCGGCGTCGCGCGCGACGTTGCCGAGGTTGCCGAGCGCGCCGGCGAGCGGTGCCTCGCGGCCGAGGGTGCGGTACTGCGCGCACACCTCCTCGAGCAGCGTCCGGGCCGTGGTGAGGTCGCCGCGCCTCCAGGCGACGATCGCGCGGTCGCAGCGGGCCGCGGTGACCAGCGCAGGGTCGCCGACGACGTGCGCGTCGGCCTCCGCCCGCTCGAACGCGGCGTCGGCCAGGTCGTAGCGCCCCTGCTTGTCGAACAGGAGCCCCTCGCCGAGCGCGACCCGCACGCTCGCCACGGTCGGCGCCGGGAGCGGGAGCGCGCGCACCCGCGCGCTCCACGCCAGGCCGTCGCTCAGCTGGCCGCGCCAACGCCAGAAGCGTCCGAACGCGGCCGTCAGCGCGTACGCGGGCTCGGCGTCGCCAGCGGCGATCGCGCGCTCGAGGGCGCGACCCAGGTTCGCGTTCTCGGCCGTGAAGAGCGCGAGCGCATCGCGTTGCGCCGGCGTGTCCAGGCGCCGGTCGGCGTCCTCGGCCAGCGCGAGGAAGAACGCGAGGTGGCGGCGCGCGAGGTCGGCGGCACGTTCGGGCTGCTCGTCGAGCTTGTCTTGGGCGTAGCGCTGCACCACGGGGTGGGCGGCGAAGCGGGTGCCGTCGCGGTGCAGCAGCGAGCGGTTGGTCAGGGCGAGCAGCACCCGCAGCGGCACGTCGGCGACCGCGAGCGCGGTCTCGCGCGTGGCGCCGCCGTGGAACACCGCCAGACGCCGCAGCCCGTCGCGTTCGGCGTCGCCGAGCAGCGCCCACGAACTCTCGAACGCGGCCCGCAGGCTCGCGTGGGGGCCGGCGGCATCTGCGCCGTCCGCGGCCCGCAGCACGTCGAGGTCGCGCGCCACCTCGCGAAGCAGCTCGCTCGGCTCGAGCACCCGCAACCAGCCGGCCGCCAACTCGATGGCCAGCGGGCTGCCGGCGAGCAGCCGCGTCAGGGCGACGGCGGCGGTGCGCTCGTCGCCCTGCGGGTGGAAGTCGGGGCGCACGCGGTGCGCCGCGCGCAGCAGCAGGCCGACGGCGTCGTACGCCTCGGCGTCGGGGGCGTCGTCGCTCGGCGGCACGCTCAGGCCCGCGAGGGCGACGACCGCCTCGCCGGGGACGTCGAGCGTGTGGCGCGACGTGGCGACCACGCACACGCGCGGGCACGCGTCGAGGAGCGTGGCCACCAGGTCGGGTGCGGCGTCCACGTGCTCGATCTGATCGAGGACCAGCAGCAGCTCTTGGTCGCCCAGCAGCGCCGCGAGCGCCGCGGTCGAGGGCTCGACGCGCGCGCCGAGCGCCTGCGCGATCGCCGCGACCGCCTCCGCTTCGGTCGCGACCGTGCCGAGCGGCGCCCATGCGGCGCCCTCCTCGAAGTGCCCAGCGCGCTCGTGCGCGAGCTGCCGCGCGACCCGCGACTTGCCGGTGCCGCCGGGACCGAGCACGGTGATCAGGCGGCGCCCGGGCTCGGCGAGCCGCGCGTGCAGCTCGGTCAGCTCGAGCGCGCGACCGACGAAGGGGCCTGCGTCGGCGGAGAGGCCGCGGACGGGGCCGGGCCTCACGTCGCGCTCGGGCGGGACGTCGGGGGCGGCGCCCGGGGCCGTCGGTTCGGCCGCTTCGTCGGTGGCGACTGCGTTGGTTTCGGCCCCGTCGGCGAGGGCCACGACCAGGTCGCCGCGACGGATGGCGGCAGCGAGCTGCGCCGTCGCGTCGAGCGGTTCCAGGCCGAGTCCTTCGGACAGGCGCGCGCGGAACGCGGCATAGACCTGCAAGGCCGCGTCACGGCGGCCGGCGCGCGCTTCGAGGCGCATGAGCGCTTGGACGGCATCTTCGAGCAGGTCATCGCTGGCGAGGAGGCGGCGCAGCAGCCGAGCGCTCTCGGCGGCCTGCCCGGCGTCGGCGAGGTCGGCTGCATGGCGGCGCAGGGCTTCGTGCCAGGTCTCGCGCAGGTCTTCGCGCTCGCCCGCGAGCCAGGCGTCGAACACGTCGGAGCCCGTGGTCCCGACGCCCTCGAGCAGAACGCCCGCATGCAGCCCCGTCGCGCGGCCCCAGTCGCCCTCGGCCGCCGCTTGCCGGAACGCGGCGACGTCGGTCGCGACGGACCAGCGCACGCGCGCCGCGTCGGTCTCGACGTCCTCTGCCCATGCGCTGCGGCGCAGGGCGTACAGGAGTTGGCTGAGGTTGTGGCGGCCGCGCTTGGGTTCCGCGTCGGGCCAGAGCTGCGCGACCAGGTCGTCGCGCAGGGTCCAGTCGCCGCGCAGGGCGAGGAGGGCGGCCAACTGGGTGGCTCGCCCGGGCGGCAGTACCGTGTCGACGCCGGTCCGGCGTCGACGCGGTACCCCGAAGAGCAGTACGGCGTCGTCCACGCGGCATGATACGGGTCCTTGCCGACGCGGTCGGTGGGCGCTGTCCCCGACCGCGCCGCGGCGCGGGTCAGGTCTCCGGCACGAAAAGGATGTTCACGTCGACCTCGAAGCCGGTCGTGACGCTCGCCGTTGGCGGCCGGCGCCGTACTCGAGGACTGGGCCGTCGGCGTCGACGTTGGCGGGCACGACGATGCGCCGCGCGGTCCCCCCGGGGTTCGACGTGGACGCCGTCACCGTCCAGGCGCGCCGAACGGGTCCACGGGGAACGGGTGGGCATGGAGTCCTCCTCCGCCGTTCCGAGCGGGCGAACGGTCGTGGAGCGAACCTAGCGACGGGCTCTCAGTCCGCCATCAGTCGACGGCGCGCCATGTCGGGACTGGACCTGGCGCCGGTATTGGCCCCGCCACCCCGACCCACTGCTCCGCGATCCACGCGGCCACGTCGGGCGACCACTGCAGGTCGATGTGGTGCAGGTAGGTCCAGGGGAGCTCCGCTTGGGGGTCGACGAGGTCGGGGCGGTACCACGACCCGGGGAGCGTCTCGTCGCCGGCGGTCCAGTCGCGCCCGGCGGCCAAGTGCGGGCCGGCCTCGGCGCCCAGCAGGTAGCCGAGCGCCGAGTCCACCGGCACCACGCCGTCGGCGTCGATCTCGCCGTCGCCGACGCGTCCGCCCGGGAGGTCGACCGGCGGCGTGTCGCCCACGGGCTCGCGGTCGAGCAGCAGGTCGCGCACGACCGCCACGCTCGGGTCGTCGAGGCCCTCGAGGTCGACGTCGTCCACCGACCCGACGTCGATCAGCCCGGGTACGTCGCTGCAGCGCACGACCGCGCACCACCAGCGGCCGAGCAGGCTGCGGGTCTCGATGGTGCCGCGGTAAGGCCCGCGCACGAAGTCGACGCGCGCCGCGAGCTCCAGCGTCAAGCGCGCGTCGGGGGGGCCGATCTCGACCCGATCAGGCGCGGTCGGGACCCGCGTCACCCGGTCGAGGGCGGCGGCTGGCGCCGGATGCGCCGACGCGTCGCCCCAACCGCGGAACGGGATCCCGATCGTGTGCATGGTCGGGTCGGTCAGGAGCATCTGGACCAGGAAGTCGCGGTAGAGCACCGGGTCGAGGCCGATCCGCTCGGCGTGCCACGCGGCGAGCTCGAACTCGATGCGGTCGCTGACCAGCGGATCGACGAAGAAGGCGCCGCCGGTGGCGCGCGCGGCGAGCGCCGCGACCGGGACGACGCTGCCGTCGCCGCGGCGGACCCGGTGCGCCGCCAGCAGGCCGGTGTCGGGGTCGTTGAGCGCGGCCCAGACGTCGGTGCGCAGGTGCGCCGTGACCGGGTCCTCGAGCCGCAGGAAGCTCGCGCTGTCGTCGAGCAGCGGGGTGATCCAGTCCCGAACGACGGGGTGGGGGCGCAGCACCTCGGCGCGGAACAGGTCGCCGGCCGCCTCCACGAGCATCGCCCGGTCGGCGGCGGCCGACCCTTCGTGCGGGGTGCCGAGGGTCAGGAGCCAGAGGGTTCGGTCGCGCAAGGCGTCGGCCCGGGCGCGGGTGGTCGCGTCCGTGCCGAAGGGCCCTCCCTCCAGCGGCGGGTTCACGAGGAGGTACCGCGCGACCAGCCCGCCGAAGCTGTGGGCGATCAGGGCCACCTGCGGTTCGACCGTGCGGCCGGCCACGGCCGTCGCTTCGCGGTACGCGTCGAGGCCCGCGGCGATCTGCGCGGCGGTCGCGATCGCCTGCGCCCCCAGGCCGAGCGAGCCGTCGCGGACGACGATGAACACGCCGAGGTCGACGTCGGCCCCTTCGCCGAAGAACAGCCCGGCGCGCGGGTCGTCGTCGTCGGGCGCGCTCGCACGCCACGATTCGGGCGTCAGCGGCGCGCCGCCCGGCACCTGCGGCGCGCGGCCGCCCAGCAGGGCGCGGACGAACGCGAACGACCAGTAGGTGCGGGCGAACGCGTGGGTGCCGACCGTCGGGTCGAGGTCGCGGTTCGGCGTCATGCCGTGGATCAGGACCACGAGGGTCGGCCGGTCGGGGGCGAAGGGGAACGGGGCGGCGTCGGGGTTCGCGGCGAACGGCGCATCGAGCGGCCACGCCGGGACCTCGGGGGCGGCCGCGACGCGCTCGACCGCGCGCGTCAGCAGTTCGGCGGCGAGCCGCGTCGCCTGCCGCTGGGTCCACCAGCCGAGGCCGGCCGTGACCGCGGCGCCCCCCAACACGATCGCGGCGATCCAGCGGAGGATCCGGCGGCGCCTGCGCCGGCGGTCGGGGGCGTCCGCCATCGCGTCAGTCGGCCGCTTCTGCGCGCGCTGGCAGCTTCTTGCCCGGGTTCATGATGCCTGCCGGGTCGAGCGCGTCCTTGACCGCCCACATCAGGTCGACCGCGTCGCCGTGCTCGGCGCGCACGAACTTCCGTTTGCGCAGCCCGACGCCGTGCTCGCCGGTGATCGTCCCGCCGGCGGCGAGCGTGAGGGCGACGAGCTCGGCGTAGGCGGCCTCGATCCGCGCCGCGGCCCCGGGGTCGTCCGGCGGGAACACCAGCGTCAGGTGGAAGTTGCCGTCGCCGACGTGGCCGATGACGTACCCGGGCACGCTCAGGCGCCCGATGGCGGCGACCGACGCGTCGATCACCTCCGCGAGCCGCGACACGGGCACCGCCAGGTCGGTGATCAGGTTGCGCATGCCCGGGTGGGCGGCGACGAAGGCGTAGTACGCCTGGTGGCGCGCCTTCCAGAGCGCCGCGAGCGCCTCGGGGTCGCTGGCGGTCTCGGCGGCGGCCGCCCCGTGGTCGCGCGCGAGCTCGAGCGCCACGTCCGCCGCGCGGCGCACCGCGTCGGCGTCGCCGTGGAACTCCAGGAACACGGTCGGCGCTTCCGCGAGCTCCAAGCCCAGGTGCGCGCGGATCGCTCGGATCGCCGCGGCGTCGAGCAGCTCGCAGCGCGCGACCGGCACGCCGGCCTGGATGAGCTCGGTCACGTAGGCCACGCAGCCGTGGACGTCCGCGAACGTCGCGCGCGCGCCCATGATCGCCTCGGGTCGCGGCACCAGCCGCACGGTGAGCTCGGTGATGACGCCCAGCGTCCCCTCGGCGCCGCACAGCAGCTGG
Organism: Trueperaceae bacterium; assembly: GCA_046260675.1. Classification (GTDB taxonomy): domain Bacteria; phylum Deinococcota; class Deinococci; order Deinococcales; family Trueperaceae; genus JAABTL01. Next base: position 12,082 of record JBHEOT010000017.1, read on the forward strand.
GTGAGCGCGTACCCGGAGGACGACTTGGGCGCCCGGCCACCGGTGCGCACGACGCGCCCGGTGGGGGTGACCACCTCGAGCCCCAGCACCAGGTCGCGCATGACGCCGTAGCGCACCGCCATGGTGCCCGACGCGTTCGTCGACGCCATCCCGCCCAGGCTCGCCTCGGCGCCCGGGTCGACGGGGAAGAAGAGCCCGGTGGCGCGCAGGTGCTCGTTGAGCCGCGGGTAGGTGACACCGGGCTGGACCACCGCCAAGAAGTCCTCGGCGGCGACCTCGACGATCCGGTCCATGCGCGTGAGGTCGAGGGAGATCCCCGCGTCGACCGGCACGGTCTGCCCCTCGAGGCTCGAGTTGACCGCGACCGGGGTCACCGGCGTGCGGGTGGCGTGAGCGAGTTCCAGCACGCGCTGCACGTTCTCGGTGGACTCGGGGTAGACGACGACGTCGGGGCGTCGGAAGGCGTCGGTCGACTCGCCGCGCGCGTGCAGATCGAGCGAGCTCTCGGAGACGTCGATCTGGTCGGGGCGCAGCAGGGCGCGCAGGCGGGGGAGGACGGTGGGGTGCATACGCGCCTCAGTCTGGCACTTGTCCGTCAGGTACTCGGGGCGCGGCCGTCCGGTCAGTTCTTCTGCGCCGACGACCGATCGATCAGGTCCTGCACCGACAGGATCTGGCCCGCGCGGAGCGCGTCCATGGCGGGGCCGGAGGCGACGAACGCCTTGAGCAGTTCGAGCGCGTGCAGCACCGCGTCGGCATCCTCGTCGTCGTACAGCACGAGCTCCTCGCCGGAGGGGAGGTGAGCGACCAGCTCGGCGTAGGCGGCCGTGGCGCGGCCCTCGTCGATGGCATCGGGGTCGGTGTCGTCGGGGTAAACGTCCAGTACGTCGATGAACTCGACGGCGTCGAGGTTCACGAGTTGCTGATCCGCCGTGAGCATCCAGGTGGCCATGCGACGATGCTACACCCGGACCGGAGCGCGCAGCGCGCGCCCTAACCCACGCAGCGCGCCGAGCGTGGCGGCCGTGAGGTCCCGGTTCTGGTGGTCCTCGCTCGGGATCGGGTCGCCCGGTTGCTCGCCGGTGTGGTGCTCGAGCCGCAATCCGACGGTCGTGCGCGCTGGGTACCCGGGCCAGCCCTCGCCCGGTTGCGCTGCCGCGGCGCCGTCGAGGTACGAGGCGAGCGGCAGTCCGCGCAGCTGCACCCCCAGGAACGCCGTGAGCTGGTGCTGCAGCACGCTGAGGATGCGACGCGTGTCCCACACCGGGTCTGCGTAGCGCCACCAGCTCTCGTGCGACGCGGTCAGCAGCGCCTCGGGCGGGGGGTTGCAGCCGACGTTGTGGCGGGCGTGCTCGAAGGTCAGGAGCCAGCGGTCGGCGGCGACCGTGGCGTCGAACAGGTGGCGGATCGCCGCGTACTGCGCCACGTCGTCGCGGCTGCCCGCGGCGAAGAAGAGCGGCGTGCTCACGCGCGCGAGCGCGGCGTCGGTCCAGATCCGATCGCCACCCCAAGGCGCGAGCAGCACGGCGGCCTTGACCCGCGAGGTCACGCCGTCGACCAGGTCTTCGTAGAACGGATCGCCGAGCAGCAGGTCGTCCATCAGTTCGCGCCGCAGCGGTTCGCCGAAGAAGGCGTCGTCGAAGACGTGGCGGCCCAGGCCGGCGCCCAGAGCCAGCAGCGTGCCGTACCCGCCCATCGAGAAGCCGACGAGGGCCGTGCGCGCCGTGTCCCAGACGTGGGCCAACGTCGGATGCCGGCGCTCGAGGTCGGCGGCCACCTTCACCGCCAGCGCGACGTCGAGGGGCCGGTTTCGCAGCGTCGACAGGACGTCGCCCTGATCGGCGAAGGTGCTGTCGGTGTGGCCGAGCGCGAGCACGGCGTACCCCTTGCTCGCCAGGTTCTCGCCGAGCCAGGACAGGAGCACGCGCGAGCCCGGGTAGCCGTGGGACACGATCACCAGCGGGCACGGCCCCAGTGTGCGGTCGGGCTCGGCGTCGCGGGCGGCCCGGCCGGTGAAGCGGAACGGGCGCGGCGCCTCGTCCGCGTCGTGCTCGGTCGCGATCAGGTGGTCGAGGTACGCGGTGGTCCCCTCCAAGCGCGCCGGGTACCAGACCTCCGCGTCGAGCGCGCGCGTCGTCCGCGTCGGCTCGCCGGCGGCGAGCGAACCGAGGACGTCGACCTGGTACGGGTTCGTCAGGTGCAACGTGGTGACGCCCACCGCGTGCGGACCGCGTCCCGCGAGCGCCGGTGCGCCGGGCAACGCGTCGCCCGGGACGTAGCCGGATGCAGGGCCGGGAAGGGGGAGGTCCATGCGGCAGGCTACCGCGCGTGCGTCAACGATCCGTCAGCGGGCGCACGGGTCACGACCTCCGGTCGAGGCGGTCTCGAACGCCGTCCGCGACGAACTGGAACGCCAGCGCCGCGCTCGCGAGCACCAGGCCGGGACCCAGCGCCGCCCAAGGCTGGCGCGTGAGGAACGCGCGCGCGTCCTGCAGCACGTTGCCCCACGTGGGGGTCGGGAGCGGCACGCCCAGACCGAGGTAGCTCAGCGACGCCTCGACCAAGAGGAAGGTGGCGGCGGTGGAGGCGGCCTGCACGGCGAGCGCGCCGGTGAAGTTCGGGAGCGCGTGGCGGAAGAGCAGCCGCGCGCGTCCGGCGCCGAGCGCGATGCCGGCGGTGACGTAGTCGCGCTGCAGCTCCTGGCGCGCGAAGCCGCGCGTCAGCCGGAAGTAGAGCGGCGACCCGGCGACGCCGAGCGCCGCCACCGTCTGCCAGACCCCACCCCCCAGGACTGCGACCAACAGCAGCACCAGCAGGAACCCGGGGAAGGCGAGCAACGCGTCGAAGGCGCGCGTCAGCACCAGCTCGACCGCCCCCCGGACGCCGGCGGCGGCGAGGCCCGCGACGAGACCGAGCGTGAGCGCGAGCAGCGTCGCGGCGCCGGTGATCACCAGCGACACGCGCCCGCCGGCGAGCGCCCGCGCGAAGACGTCGCGCCCCAGCCCGTCGGTGCCCAACCAGTGCTCGGCGGACGGCGCGGCGAAGCGCGCCCGGTAGTCGGGTTCGAGCGGGTCGTGCGGCACCAGCTCGGGGCCGAGGAGCGCCGACGCGACGATTAGGGTCAGCAGCCAGGCGCCGAGCGTGCCGCGCGAGACGCCGCGGCGCCTCACCCGTACCTCAGCCGCGGGTCGGCGGCCACCTGGGCGAGGTCGGCGAGCCAGTTGACGAGCACGTAGACGAGCACTGCGACGATCGTCACGCCCTGGACCACCGGGTAGTCGCGCGCCGAGATCGACCCCAGCAGCGTCAGCCCCAGCCCCGGGAGCCCGAAGACCTGTTCGACGACGATGGTGCCGGTGAGCAACCCGCCCAGCTCGAGCGCCAGGAGCGGCACCAGCCCCGGAAGGGCGTTCGCGGCCACGTGGCGGGTGAGGGTGCGCCCGCCGACGCCTTTCGAACGGGCCGTGCGCACGTAGTCCGCGTTGAGCTCCTCGAGCAGGCGGGCGCGGGTGAGGCGCGCGAGCTGCGCGGCGCGCGGGATCGCGAGCGTCACCGCCGGCAGCACCAAGTGCCACGCGCGCACCGCCGCGCCGCCGGACGTCGGGTAGCCGATGAGCGGGAACCAGCCGAGCTCGACGGCGAACACCAGGATGAGCAGGAAGCCGAACCAGAACTCGGGCAGCGAGAGCCCGAAGGTGGTGAAGGCGAGGACCCCGGCGTCGGCGCGGCTGTCAGGGCGGCGCCCGGCCAGCAGCCCGAGGCCGAGCCCGACGACCAACGAGAGCGCGAAGGCGAAGCCGGCGAGCGCCAGCGTGACCGGCACGCGGTCTTCGATCACCTGGAGCACCGGCCGCCGCTCGCGGATCGAGTCGCCGAGGTCGCCGCGCAGCACGTCGCCCCACCACGCGCCGAACTGCTCTAGGAGCGGGCGGTCGAGCCCCAGCTGCCGCCGCAGGTCCTCGACCTGCGCCGACGTGGCGTCGACGCCGCCGAGGATCGCCGCCGCGTCGCCGGGGAGGGCGCGCATGGCGACGAACACCAGCGTCAGCACCACCACCAGGGTGGCGAGCAGGCTGAGGATCTGGACGGTCAAGGCGCGGGCCACGGCGTCCGCAGATTACAGCGCTCCAGCGCCCCGAAGGGCGCCGGAGCGCGAGTCGACCACGCTCAGCGCGCGGTCACGGAGCGGAAGTCGTAGGTGTCGAGCAGCGGCGTCAGCCAGAACCCGTCCACATCCGCGACGCGCACGTGGGCCGAGAGCCTGGTGCCGAGGAACACGAACGGGGCCTCGTCGTGGATACGCGTGAGCGCCTGCGCGTAGAGGGACGCGCGGGTGGAGGCTTCGGTGGTCACCGCGGCGCGGTCGATCCAGCCGGCGACCTCAGCGTTGGTATAGCCCGAGTACGTGCGGTCGGCGTAGCCGTACCCGTTGAGCCGCCCGGTGGGGTCGAGCTTGCCGGTGTGGCCGATCACGGTCATGTCGTAGTCGCGCGGGCCGCCGTACACCTCGCCCAGCCAGACGCCCCACTCGACGACGCGGATCTCGGCGTTCACGCCGACGTCGGTGAGCATGTCTTGGATGATCTGCCCGGCGGTGACGTGGGTTTCGTAGGGTTGCGGCAGCGCCAGGTCGATGGTCCAGCCGTCGGGCACGCCGGCGGCGCGCAGCAGCGCGCGCGCCTGCTCCGGGTCGTAGCCGTAGGGCTGCAGGAAGTCGGGGAGCCACGGGCTGCCGGCCTCCATGAAGGTCGTCCCCTCGACACCGCCGCCGTAGGCGACCTCGAGGACCAGCGCGGCGTCGATGGCGAGGTTGAGCGCGCGCCGCACCCGGGCGTCGTCGAGGTAGGGGCGGCGGTTGTTGAGGGTGGCGACCAGGATGGTGCCCGAGGGGCCCTGCACCAGTTCGAGGGCGGCGTCGGCGCGCACGACGTCGAAGTCGGCGGGCGCGATGCCGAGCGCCAGGTCGAACTCGCCGGTGCGCAACCCCTGCAGCTGCACCGCGCTGTCGGGGACGAAGCGGATGGTCACGCCGTCGATCGACGGGGTGCCCTGGAAGTAGTCCGGGTTGGTGATCACCTGCAGGTAGACGTCGCGCACCCACTCGGTGAAGACGAAGGGGCCAGTGCCCACAGGCTGGTTGCTGAAGTCGTGGCCGCTCGCGAGCTTCTCCGACGGCAGGATGGCGCTCCATCCCGAGGCGAGCGTGGCGAGCAGCGCCGGTGCCGGCGCGGACAGGGTCAGCACGACCGTCGCGTCGTCGGGGGTGGCGATCGACGTGATCATCGTGTACTCGGAGCGATTGGGGGAGCCCTCCGCGGCGAGGCGCTCAAAGCTGGCGACCACGTCGGCGGCGTCGAACAGCGTGCCGTCGTGGAACCGGATGCCTTCGCGCAGCGCGAAGGTCCACGTGAGGCCGTCGAGCGACGTGGTGTACGAGGCCGCCAGCGAGGGGACGATGGCGCCGTCGCGCGCGACCTCGACGAGCGTGTCGTAGATCGACTTGGTCGACTGGAACGCCGACGTGGCCGAGGTGACGTGCGGGTCGAGGGTGTCGGGCTGCGCGGTGGTCGCGACCGTGATCGAGCGCGCGGCGGCGGCGCCGACGAGCAGCAGGGCGAGGAGCAGGACGAGGGTTCTACGCATGCGCTTCCTCCGTGGGGGTGGCGAGCCGCTCGATGGCGACCGCCCGAGGGCCGTGGGCGTGGACGAGGACGGCGGCGAGGGCGACGGGGCCGTCGGCGACGCGCGAGGGGGCGGCGAGGGGGAGGCGATCGCGGTAGGCGGCGACGAAGACGTCGGGGTCGTAGCCCTGCATGCTGTCGGCGGGCCCGGTCATGCCGACGTCGGTCACGAAGGCGGTGCCGCCGGGGAGCAGTCGGGCGTCGGCCGTGGGCACGTGGGTGTGGGTGCCCAGCACCGCGACCGCGCGGCCGGCGACCGCGTACCCGAACACCGCTTTCTCGGTGGCGCCGTCGCCGTGGAAGTCGACGAGCACGGCGTCGACCGCGTCCCCCCAGCCCTGCACGACGGCCTCGAAGGCGTCGTACGGGTGGTCGGCGGCGGGCAGGGCGGAGCGGCTGGTCAGGTCGAGCACGCCGTAGCGCACGCCGCCGCGCTCCACGACGCACGCCCCCGTCCCCGGTGCGCGCGTGCCGTAGTTGTGCGGGCGCAGCACCCGCGGCAGCGCCAAGGTGGCCGCCGCTTCGGGGCCGTCCCAGGAGTGGTTGCCCCCGGTGAGCACGTCCGCGCCGGCCGCGAACAGCCGCTTCGCCGAGCGCGGCGTCAGCCCGAGGCCGGTGGCGGGGCGCGGGCCGGTCACGTCGGCGTTCTCGCCGTTCACGACCACCAGCGCGGGGCGGTGATCGGCGATCAGCGCGGGGAGGTGGCGTTCGAGGTAGGCGACCCCGAGATCGCCGACGACGTCCCCCACGAAGAGGATGCGGTGCTCGTGCATGTCCGTCCAGGCTACGCGGTCGGGCGCGAACCCGCGTCGTGTGGATTGCGCCTGCGCGACCGGCGGCCGGGGCCTTACCGCGCTCGGGCGACCCGCAGCCTACGCAGGGCGGGTCAGGGGGCGGTCATGCGCCGGCCGGCGACCCGCGTCGAAGCGCTTCGCGGTCTGTGAGCGTGGGCACATGCGGACCGTGCAGAACGCACACGAATGCTGCGTAAGGAAACCGTGAGAAGCGACTCCCTACATTGCGGCATGCCGAAAGGGTCGCGCGCGTTCGTCGTCGTTCTGACGTGGTCGGGGGTCGGGTTCGGTTCGCTCCACGCCGACGCGGTCCTGGGCGCCTACGCAGCCGTCCCGACCGCCATCGCGGTCGCCGTGACCGGCGGCGTGCTCGGGCTCCTGGGCGGCGTCCTCGCGGCGCTCGCGGCGGGCGCGCTCGGCCTCGTGGAAGCGATCGGTCCCGGCGCCGGCCTCGACGCGTACCGCACCGCGGTCGTCGAGGGTGCACTGCTGGGTCCTGCGGCGCTCCTCGCCGTGGGCGTCGCCGCGGGCGCTTGGCGGCACCTGCTGCGCCAGCTGCGCGTGCACCGCGCCGCATCGGACCGCGCGCAGTTCGACGTGCTCACGGGGCTGCTCAACCGCGACACCTTCGAGCGGCAGCTCGCACTGTGGACCCAGGGCGCCGCAACGGCCGGCCCCCCCACGTTCGCCGTCCTGTTCGTCGACCTCGACCGCTTCAAGTTCGTGAACGACACCTTCGGCCACGCCACCGGCGATCGCCTGCTGATCGCGATCGCCGACGTGCTGCGCGAGAACGTCCGCGACCAGGACCTGGTCGCCCGCTTGGGCGGCGACGAGTTCGTCGTCGCGCTCGGCGGGGTCAAGGATGCCGCGGCAGCCGGGGTGGTGGCGGGCAAGCTCTGCAGGCGCCTCGCCAGCCCGTTCGAGATCGACGGCAAGTCGCTCAACGTGTCGGCCTCGGTGGGCATCGCGCTCTTCCCACGCGACGGCCACGACGTCGCGACGCTGACCAAGAGCGCCGACACGGCCATGTACGCGGTCAAGACCGGCGGCAAGAACAGCTTCACCTTCACCGATCACGGGCTGCGCGATCGCCAAGCGCGCCGCCTCGACCTCGAACGCCAGCTTCGGTTCGCGCTCCACGATCAGGAGCTCGAGGTCGTCTACCAGCCGCAGTTCGAGCTCGCGAGCGGGCGCCTGGTCGGGTTCGAGGCGCTCATGCGCTGGAACAACCGCGAGCTGGGCGCGGTGTCGCCGAGCGAGTTCATCCCCATCGCCGAAGAGGCCGGCATGATCGTCCCGCTCGGCCATTGGCTCATGCGCGAAGCCTGCCACCAGGCGCGCCAGTGGAACGCGTTCGGCGTTCCCGGACTGTCGATGGCGATCAACGTCTCCACGTTGCAGTTCCGCCAGTCCGGCTTCCTGCGGCAGGTGGACGAGGCGATCCGCGACGCGCGCGTAGCCCCCGAAGCGATCGAACTCGAGGTGACCGAGAGCGTGCTGATCGACGAGTTCGAGCTCGCCGTGGCGACGCTCCGGCGGCTCGACCGCATGGGCGTGCGCACCGCGCTCGACGATTTCGGTACCGGCTACTCGTCGCTCGCCTACTTGCAGCGGCTGCCGATCCGCTCGCTCAAGATCGACCGCAGCTTCGTCGCGGGTCTGGTGCTCGGCCCTACGGGCGTGACCGGCAGCGTCGTCCCGATCGTCGACGCGATCACGGCGATGGGGCGCACGCTCGGCAAGACGGTGGTGGCCGAGGGCGTCGAGACCGAGGCGCAGGCGCGCTACCTCCACCGCATCGGCGTCCATCGGGTGCAGGGGTACTACTTCGCCAAACCGATGTCGGTGGCGAAGGCCGAACGGCTGCTGCGCCGGGAGGCCGCTGCTTCCCCGCGGCCCGAGCCGCTGGCGCCCACCGCCAGCGACCCGCGCGCGAGCGGCACGTGGGGCGCGGCGGATTCGCGCACCCGCTCGAGCGCACCCGAAGCGGTCCTGCTCCTGACCGACTGAGCAGCTGCCCCGGCTAGACTAGGGCGCCGCCGGTGCCCTCCGGGCCACGGCTCCCGGAGGTCCCGATGCCCGACACCGCGTCCACCCCACCCGCACCTCCCGCGCAGATCGGCCTCGTCGGCCTCGCCGTGATGGGTCAGAACCTGGTGCTCAACCTGATCGACCACGGTGCGACCGTCGCGGTCTACAACCGCACGCTCGACGTCACCGACGCGTTCCTGGCGCGAGGGGGGGCGGAGGCCGCAGCGCGTGGCGCGCTCGTCGGCGCGACTTCGCTCGAGGAGTTGGTAAAGAAGCTCGAGCGGCCCCGGCGCGTGATGCTCATGGTCCGTGCGGGCGCGCCCGTCGACGCCGTCCTCCACGACCTGATCCCGCTGCTCGAGGCGGGCGACGTGGTGATCGACGGCGGCAACTCGCACGCGGACGACACCGTGCGCCGCGGCGAACGGCTCGCCGCGGACGGCATCCACTACCTGGGCACCGGGGTCTCCGGAGGCGAAGAGGGCGCCCGCCATGGCCCCTCGATCATGCCTGGCGGGCCCAAGGAGGCGTACGCGCTCGTGAGCCCGCTGTTCGAGTCGATCGCCGCCAAGGTCGACGGCGTCCCGTGCGTCGCCTGGATGGGCGAGCAGGGCTCGGGCCACTACGTGAAGATGGTGCACAACGGCATCGAATACGGCGACATGCAGCTGATCGCCGAGGCCTACGCGCTCATGCGCGACGCGCTGGGGCTGGACGCCCCCGCCATGCACGCGATCTTCGAGCGCTGGAACGAGGGCGTGCTCGACAGCTACCTCATCGAGATCACCCGCGACATCCTCGGCACCTACGACGACCAGGGGCAGTTGGTGCTCGACCTCGTCCTCGACCGCGCCGGGCAGAAGGGCACCGGCCGCTGGACCGCGGTCAACGCGCTGGAGCAGGGCGAGCCGCTCTCGCTCATCACCCAGGCGGTCTTCGCCCGCTCGCTGTCGGCCCTCAAGGACCTGCGCGAGCGCGCGGCGGACCGGCTGCCGGCGGGCGCCGAGCCCGTCGACGGCGACCGCGAGGCCTTCGTCGCCGACCTGGAGCAGGCGCTCTACGCGGCCAAGATCGTCAGCTACGCGCAGGGGTACGGCCTGCTGCGGGGTGCGGCGGAGGAGCGCGGCTGGTCGATCGACCCGGCGGCCACCGCGCGCATCTGGCGCGGCGGCTGCATCATCCGCAGCCGCTTCCTGAACGACATCATGGCCGCGTACGAGGCCGAGCCCGAGCTGGAGCACCTGCTCTTGGCCCCGTTCTTCGCCGACGCGATCGCCGCCGCGCTTCCTGCGTGGCGCCGGGTGGTCGCGGCCGGCGCGCGCTGGGGCGTCGCGCTGCCCGCGCTCTCGGCCGGGCTCGCGTACTACGACGGCCTGCGCACCGCCGACGGACCCGCCAACCTGATCCAGGCGCAGCGCGACTACTTCGGGGCCCACACCTACGAGCGCGTCGACCGGCCGCGGGGCGCGTACTTCCACACGGATTGGATCGAGAGCGGCGGCGGGGTGACGTCGGAGGGGTACGAGGGGTAGGCGGGGTTCAGCCCGGCGCGTCGGCGACGACGTCCAACGTGAGCGAGGCCTCGAGGCCGATCTCGGTGTTGTGGAGCAGCAGACGGCCGTCGAGCGCGCGGGCGATCAGGGCGACGAGCGTCAGGCCGAGGCCGTGGCCGTCCGGCCTCGGCGTGGTGCGGCCGACGGGATCGGCCAGCCTCCGGAGCTCGGTGGCGGGGATCCCGGGGCCCATGTCGCGCACGCGCAGCACCAACGCTCGGCCGTCGCGCTCGGCGCCGACGGTCACCGGACCGGCGCCGTGGCGGATCGCGTTGTCCATCAGGTTGCGCAGCGCCTGGGTGACGAGCACCGCGTCGCGCACGGCGACGTCCGGCACCGGCTCGACCAGGTAGACGCGATCGCGATCGAATGGGGCGAGCGCCCCCAAGGCCTCGTCCACCAGGTCGCGCAGGCCGCGGACGCTGCCTCCCTGGTCGCGCGCGCGGGCCAGGGTGAGCAGCGCGTCGATCAGTTCCTCGATCCGAGCGGTCTGGCGCGCGACCGCCGGCAGGACGTCGGCGGCGGTCGCTGCGCCGAGGTCGATCCGTTCGAGCTGGACCTTGATGGCGCCCACGGGCGTGCGCAGCTCGTGGGACGCGTAGCGCGTGAAGGAGCGCTCGCGTTCGAGCAGCGCGTGCATCGAGGCGCTCATCGTGGCGAGCGCCCGATGGAGCCGGGCGACCTCTTCGTCGTCCTCGACGTCGATCGCCGAGAAGGCCGCGGGCTGCCGCGAGAGGCTGTCGGCGGCTTCGGTGACGCGCGCGAGGCGCCGGGTCAGGGAGCGGCCCACGAAGGTCGCGGCGCCCGCCGCCAACAGCGCCGCCCCGCCGAGGCCGAGCGCCGTGCGCGCGAGCACGGTGGAGCGCGCGAGGCCCGACGCCAGATCGAGCGCGCCGAGCGCGAGCACGATCAGCCCTGCGACCCCGAACGCCGCCCAGAAGGCGGCGCGCCGGACGCTCAAGGGACGCCCAGTCGGTACCCGCCGGCGACCGTGGCCACCACGGACGGACCCAGCTTCTGCCGCAGTTGCCGCACGTAGACGCGAACGACGATGCCGCCCGACTCGGCGTCCGGGAAGACCCGCTCCTGCAGATCGAGGGCGCCGAAGACCCGGTCCGGGTGGAGCGCCAGCAGCTCGAGCATGGCGAAGGCACGCGCGCTCAGGTCGACCTCGCGATCTTCCCACCACACGCGCTGCGCGGCCAGGTCGATGCGCAGCGGGCCGCGCTCGACGTCGACCCCTTTGACCGGTGTCTCGCGCCGCAGCAGCGCGCGCACCCGAGCGCGAAGCTCCACCAGGCTGTACGGCTTCACCAAATAGTCGTCGCCACCGAGATCGAGGCCCCGGACCCGGTCCTCGACCGCGTCGCGCGCCGTGGTGAAGAGCACCGGGCCGAGGAAGCCGGCCTGGCGCATCGCGCTCGCCCATCGGAAGCCTGCATCGTCGTCGCTTCCGATGATGACGTCCAGTACGGCGAGGTCGAAGGTCCGCCCGGCGACGGCGGCTTCGGCTCCCGTGAGGTCCTCGGCCCAGACCACGTGGTGGTGGTCGCGCTTCAGCGCGTCGACGACCGCCTGGGCGATGTCGGCTTCGTCCTCGAGCAGCAGGATGCGCACGCGCCGGCCCTCCCGGACCGCCTGGGTCCTGGGCGCCAGCGTACCGCTCCCGCCACCGCTCCACGGCGCGCGTCGGTGTCGCGTCCGCGCTCGTGCACCGCGTCCGCGCCGGGCGTTCGGACGGTACGCTGAGCGACCGCACGATCCGAGCGTTCGCCCCCGCCATCGCGGGTGGCTTCGTCGTCGGCGTGCGACCTAAGGAGGCAGCCAGCGTCGTGGCGGAACCCGGCAGCGAACCGGCCGTCGAGTGCATCGCGCTCGAGCGCCGCTACGGCGACGTCGCGGCGGTCGACGGCGTGTCCTTCACGGTCGCGCGCGGCGAGTTCTTCGCGTTGCTCGGCCCCAACGGCGCCGGCAAGACGACCACCGTGAACGTGCTCACCACGCTGTCGCCGCCCACCTCGGGGTCGGCGCGGGTGCTCGGCCACGATGTGGTGGAGCGTCCCCAGGACGTGCGCCGGTCGCTCGGCATGGTGTTCCAGGACCCGGCGCTCGACGATGGCCTGACCGCGCGCGAGACGCTCGCGCTGCACGCGGTGCTCTACGAGGTGCCGCGCGCCGAGCGGCGCGACCGCATCGGTCGCGCGCTCGCATGGGCGACGCTCGAAGGCGCCGCCGACCGGCGCGTGCGCACGTTCTCGGGCGGGATGAAGCGCCGGCTCGAGCTCGCGCGCGCGCTCGTCCACGAGCCCGGCGTCCTGCTCCTCGACGAACCGACGCTCCGCCTCGACCCGCAGGGTCGGCGGAACCTGTGGGACCGCATCGAGGACCTGCGGCAGGGCGGCATGACCGTGCTGATGACCACCCATTACCTGCACGAGGCGGCATCGTGCGACCGCGTCGGCATCCTCGACCACGGGCGGCTGGTCGCGCTCGGCGCCCCCGGCGATCTGGTCGCCGCCATGCCCGGTGCCGACGACCTGGAGGCGGTGTTCCTGGCCTTGACCGGGCGCGCGCTGAGCGACGAGCCTGGGCGCAGCCGTGCGCCGGCCGTGCGCGCCTCACGTGGGGTGCTCGGTTGAGCGTTGCCGTGGACCAACGCGACCGAGCCTTCGTTCCGGCCGTGGTGGCCGCGATGTGGGGCCACGAGCTGCGCCGCTACGCGCGCGACCGCGGCCAGGTCTTCGGCGGCGCCTCGCGCACGGTGTTGTGGCTGGTGATCCTCGGGGTGGGCCTCGGGGCGTCGCTGCGCGGGATCGACGGTTTCAGCTTCGCCGAGTACGTCCTGCCCGGCGTCATCACGCTCAACATCCTGTTCTCGTCGCTGCAATGCGCGATCGCGCTGGTGCGCGACCGCGAGTCGGGCATCCTGCGCGAGGTCCTGGTGTCGCCGGCGCCGATGCAGTCGGTGACGCTCGGAAAACTCCTGGGCGGCGCCACCATCGCGCTGGCCCAGGGGTCGATCCCGCTGCTCTTCGCGCCCGCGATCGGCGTGCAGCTGACGCTGACGGGCGTCCTCGCGGCCTGGGGCGTCATGTTCCTGATGGGGCTCTCGATCACCGCCGTCGGGGTGGTCATCGCGACCCGCATCACCAGCCTCGAGGGCTTCGGCGCGATCTCGAACGGCGTGATCCAGCCGCTGTACTTCTTGTCGTGCTCGATCTTCCCGCTGCAGGGGACCATCGGACCGGGCGGCGGCGAGGCCGTCGGGTGGACGGTGGCGCTGCCGCGGTGGCTCGAGGTGCTGGTGGTGGCGAACCCGGTGTCGTACCAGGTCGACCTGCTGCGGGGCACGCTGATCGGGTTGCGGCAGTTGCCGCTGGTGGCGGACCTGGGGGTGTCGCTGGCGATGCCGGTCGTCGCGGCGGTGGTGGCGCTGGCGGCGATGGGGCGGATGGGGAAGGGCTGAGGTTCGCTAGGCCGGCGCGAGCGCCGACGGGTACACTCGACGTCCCGTGGACTGGATCCCCGAAGTTCGCCTCCCGATACTCTCCCTGGCGCAACTGCTTCAGCGTCTGGTTGCCGCGCTCGTCGTCTTCGGCGTGCACGGTTGGGTCGCCGTAGCGCTTGCCGATCGCCTCGGCGATCCCGGACCGCGCCAAGACGGTCGTCGCACACCCAGCCCCTTGGCCCATCTCGACGTCGTCGGCTTGGTCCATGCGCTGTTCTTCCTCGTGGGTTGGATGCCGCGGATCGACGTCGACGCGCAGAAACTGCGCGGTCGTTGGCTGGGCGCGCTCGCCATGACGGTGGGCGCAAGCGCCGGCCTGGCCGCGTTCTCGGCGCTTCTGCTGGCGCTCCGGCCGCTCGTGCTCTCCGCGCTCGGAGATTCGACCGCACTTACCGTGAGCGGTCTGCTCAACGCCACGGCGGATCTTGCGATCGTTGCAGCGGTCGTGCACCTGCTGCCGCTGCAGCCGTTCGTGGGCGCCGCTTGGGCGCCGTGGGCTGCCGCACCGTCGTCCGTCTGGCACGGTGCGCGTCTCCGGTGGATCGTCGTAGGCGTGCTCGTCGTGCTGTCGCTGGTGGGCCTCACGGGGCGATGGGTGGCACCGATCGCGTCGGGTTGGCGGAGCCTGCTGGGGTTCTGAGCTTCCGCGCACGGCGCGGACGCCACCAACCCGGAAGGTAGCGCGTCGCGAGCGTCGCGACGTAGAGCACAAGCGCCACGGCCAACCAAGCTCGCCAGGAGCCTGCCCAGCCGAGTGCGATGCTGGACCGCGGGACGGTGAGCTCCGAGGCGTCGTCCAGCAGGCGGCCGCCCGAGGCGGCGGCGATTTCGGCCGCGTCTGCGACGCTGGCACCCGCCCACGACGCGGGGTAGCTGTGGACGACCGTGCGGCGGACTGGGGGCCATGCGCCGCTCGGGTCCGCCACCTCGAGCGTGCCCGCCCCCGGGTCGATCGGCAGCGTCGCTACGTAGCGTCCGGGCGCGGTTTCGGCCGCTACCACCGAGCGACGCGCCCCGTCTGCAGACGTCCACGTCGCTTCGAGGATCAGGCCCGAGAGCGGGGCTGCGGCCTCGTCGCGGGCATCCACCGTCACCGCGAGCGCGTCGCCCACGCGCTCCGTAGCGACGTCCAGGCCGGTGGTCGCCGTTGGCTGAATCGTCCACCGGAGCCATTGACCCCACCAGCGAGGGAACGCGTCCACGGCCGCCCACGCGTCGGACCACGGGCCCACCGCCTGGCTCGCGAACGCGAGCACGCGTCCGGCGCCGTAACGCCACGCGGCGAGCAAGGGCCGGTCTTCGCCGTCCTCCAGTAGCACGTCGGCGTCCAGCTTCGGCGTGGTCTCCACGAAGGCGGTGAGCGGTGGCCACACCTGGGGCAGCCCCTCCATGAGGCCGGGGTCGCTCGCGGTGCGTCGAGGCGTGACCCGCTCGCGGACGACGGGATCGCCGGAGAGGAGCATCGCCTCCTGCGCGAGGATGCCGGGAAGCGCGCGGAAGTCGCTGGTCACGTGGACGGCGCCTCCGCCGATGCGGGCGATCTCGCGGATGCGCTCGACGTCCGCACCTTGCCCGATCGCCACGCTCGAAACGGTGGCTTCCATGCCGGCGATCTCGGCGGTGACGCCGGCGAGATCGCCGGGCTGCGAGAGGCCGTCGGTCATCAGCACGACGTGCCGCGTCGCGGAGTCCACCTCGGTGAGCAGATCGCGCGCCGACGCCAGCCCGGGGTACAGCGCCGTGCCACCGCCGGGCACCAGGTTCGCCAGTGCGCGCTCCATGGGCGCGAGGTCGGCCGTCGGCGTCCAAGGCAGCAGCACGGTCGCCTCTTCGTCGAACACGACGACGGCCACCTGGCTTGCCGGCCCCAGGAGCTCGGTCGCCGTGAGCGTCGCCTCTTTGGCGATCTCGAGCCGCGTCGCCGTTCCTACGCGCTGCTGCATCGAGCCCGATCGGTCGAGCACGAACAGGAGCGCGACTTCGGGCGCCTCTCGAGGCACTTTCGCGGACAGTGGGGCGACCCGGTCGAGCGGAGTCTCGACGTAGCCACCCGGGCCAAAGGCGCGCTCGCCGCCGGCGATCGCGAGCGCCCCGCCGCGGTCGCGGATCCATGTCTCCAGGACCTCCTGCTGGCTCGTGCTGATCTCGAGCGCCGGCACGTTGACCAGGACCACCGCGTCGATGCCGGCGTATCCGCCGAGCGCATTCGGCAGCGTGAACGGGGCCTGGACCTGGAGGCGAAGACCTTGGAGCTCCAGTGCTTCGGCGAAGCGGTCGGCCCGCTCGGTTTCGCTCGAGACCACCCAGATGAACGGTGCCTCGCGCACCTCGATGGCCAGTTCCATCGCGTCGTTGCCCGGTCGTGGGTCGCCGGGGACGACCACGTCGACGCGCCACCGTTCGGAGCCGGCCGTCGGGGTCGGGATGGGTACGCGAACGAGGGTGGCGCCGGCCAACAGGTCGACATCGGTCTCGACGATCGTGTGGCCGTCGCGGTGGACCGTAAGGCGGGCGGGCGTGGCGTCGGGCGCGGTCACCACGGCGGTCAGGTCGATCGTGTCGCCCGCGAAGGGGATCCGGTCCAGGTCGAGGCGCACCACGGCGGCGTCGCCTGCGGGTGAGGGAGCCTCCGGGAGCGCATCGATCGGCGGTGCGTCGGGCGCCACCGAGATCAGCGCGCGTGCCAGATCGCCGCGCGTGGGCCCCACGTCCGGTGCCCACAGGACGCGGATGGCCCCCTGCGCGCGGGCGATGGCGCGGGCCTCGGCGAGCGCCACCTCGACGTCTAGGGGGTTCGCTGCGTCGGTATCCACCCGGTGCGTTCGCGCCTCGGGCCAGTCCGTGGCGGCGTTCGCCCCGACGACGACGAGCTCTGGAGTCCGCCACTGGATCGGCCAGGGTGCGGTCGCAAGCGCAGCGACCGCTGCAGCGACTACGATCGCCGAGGAGAGCGCCGTGGTGAACCGCCGGCGCCCGAGCCGGCCGCCTGCCCGCCATGCGGCGGGCCGTAGGAAACGTTCGGGGCCCAAGCCCGCCCACGCGCTCTCGACCGCGAGCAGGACGGCGACGATCATCACCCATGTGCGCACCTCGGGCCACCGCGCACCCCAGGCGACCGGAGCGTCGGCAGCCGCGGTGGTGGCGGCCTCGAGCGCGCGGACCGCAGCCAGGTTCGGCAGGACGGCGAGTCTCCCCGACCGATCGGCCGCCGTCCAGGTTGCGATGCCCGATCGCTCGGGGACCCACGCCGCCTCGAGGTTCGCGGGGAGAGCTCCCGAGGTCGTGGGCCAGCGGGCGACGGTCCGGCCGTCCTGGAGCACGGTGCCGAGCGCCGTGGCCACCTCGCGAGGCACGGCGCACGGTGCGCCGACGACGCACGACGCAACGGCCGTCGTTGGTGGTGCCATCCAGCCCAGAGCGTCGCCGAAGGCGGCGAGGTACGCCGCCGATGCCGTCCACGCGGCGTCGCGTGGCTCGAAGGCGAACCAAGCCTCGCGGCGCGTCGCGGTCGTGCGGCTCGCCACGAGCGGACCGGAGACCCCGGCGACGACGATCTCGGCGTCGCTCGGGATCGGCACGCCAACGGCAGCTCCGGCGTCGACGCGACCCCACGCCACGCTGTGGGTGAGTGGGTGGCCGGCGACCCAGGTCGCGATGCCGGCGTCGCGGCGAGGGAGTTCGTCCACGTCGACGACGCCCTCGGCCGTGCCGAGCCACAGGATGGCGGGCGCATCCGAGGTGTCCTCGAGGAGGAAACCGGCCGCACCTGCGACGACGACGACGTCGAGGGATCCCTCCTCGAACGGGACGCGTTCGTAGCCGAGCGCCTCGACCGCCCGAGCCGCGGCGTCCAGCGCGACCCCTTGGCCCACGACGGCGACCCGCCGCGGCTCCGGTGCCGGGTCGATCCGGACCGCGCGCGCGTCGTCCGCGGCGAACGCGTCGCGCCCGTCGATGCGGATCTCGACGATCCCTGGGCGTACGGCGTCCACCGTGGCGCGGACGCGCGCGGTGCCGGCGAGCGTGAAGCGCAGCGGTTCGCGGACGAGCTCTACGGTGAGGTCGGTCCCGTCGGCGAGGAGGGAGATCACGGCGTCCGTCGGGGGCTCGTCGAGCGCGCTCGCGTCGATCGTCGCGTCGATCGTCCACCGACCGCTCCGGGCCGCGTCGGGGGCGACCGTCAGGGAGACGACCCGAGCGTTTGCGAAGGGCCCGCCCACGCCGCGCACCTCGACCGCCGCGCCGTCGCTCGGAAGCTCGGCGAACGCCGCTCGGGCGGCGTCGGGGTCGGCGGCCACGACGACGACGCGCCCTCGATCGCCGGTCAGCGCCGCGATGCGCTCCGAAGCGGCGCGCCAATCGGGCGCCTGCTCGGTGGCGACGAGTTCGGCGAGGGCCGCGCGCACGATCGTCGGTTCGTCGGCACCGAGCACGATCGGATCGGCCGTGTCCGAGACGCGCCACACGGACCACGGACCGTCGCGACGGCGAAGTTCGTCGGCGAAGCCGGCGGCGGCGGCGTCGAGGCGCGTGCGCCCGTCGGCGTCACTCACGCCCATCGCGACGCTCGCGTCCACGACCAGGACCGTTGGCCCGCGGTCGGTCCATGGGAGGCGCGGCTCCGCCATCGCGAGGGCGGCGAAGGCGATCGCGGCCACCTGCAGAAGCAGGGCCCAGGAGGGGGGCGGGCGGCGCCAGCGCGGTACGGGTCGTTCGCCTTCGGCGAGCAGCCGCCACAGGCGGGTCGAGGGGACCTCCAGCGGCTCGCGGCGCCGCATGTGGAACCAGAGCACCAGCGGTACCAGCACGAGCAGGGCGAACCAGGCGGGCTGCAGGAACGTCACCGCAGGACCCCGGCGGCCGGCAGCGTGCGCAGGAAGACGTGCTCGGCGGTGTCGTCGGTCGTGACGCGCACGAAGCGCCCGCGGCCCGCGGACGCCCGTTGCTTGAGGCCATCGGTCCACTCGCCGAGCAGTGCGCGGTAGCGGGTTATCTGCGCCTCGCCGAGCGCCACGTCCACTTCGTCCCCCGACTCGACGTCCACCATCCGCAGCGAGCCACCCGTGTAGCGCTCAGGGTGCACCTCCTCCGCGGCCAGGACCTGGATCACGAGCACCGACTGGTTGGCCGCGGCCAAGGCGTCGATGGCCGCGCCCGCCTCGTCGCTCCACAGGTCGCTGATCAACACGGTCAAGCCGTTCTTGGGCAGTTCCGGACGAACGCGGCGAACGGCGGCCACGAGGTCCGAGCGCCCCTTGGGGGCGAAGGTGGCCCACCAGCGCTCGAGGTCGCCTAGCCGACCGCTGCCCGAGCGCCGGGGTTGCCACGCCATCCGGTCGCCGCACCAGACGGCGCTCTGCACGGCGTCGGAGCCGGCGAGCGCGACGAACGAGAGCCCCGCGGCGACCGAGCGTGCCACGTCGAGCTTGCTCGGCGCGCCGGGCGCCATCGAACGGCTCGCGTCGACCAGGATCGTGACCGTGAGCTGCTGACCGACGTTGTACTCACGGACGAAGGGCGTGCCCCAGCGGGCGTACAGGTTCGGATCGATCCGGCGGGCGTCGTCGCCGGGCTGATACGGCCGGTGTTCTTCGAACTCGATGCCCTCCCCACGTTGGGCCGAGGGCCGCTCGCCGACGCCGCCGGCGGCCAGGACGCCGGGGGCGAGGAGGCGGGCGCGCCCAAGTCGTTGCCGAAGGGCCGGGGAGAGCTGCACGACGTCAGGCGCGCGCCGTGGCGGCGTGGCGTTCGAACAGTTCCATCAGCAGGGCGTCCGCCGAGATCCCGTCGGCGACCCCCTCGAAGTTCAGTTGGACGCGGTGGCGCAGCGCCGGCAGCACGGCGGCGCGCAGGTCCTCGATCGCCACGGCGAAGCGGCCGTCCAGCAGCGCGTGCGCTTTGGCGGCGAGGAGCAGCGCCTGCCCGCCGCGCGGGCTCACGCCGAAACGCACGTAGCGCCGGACCCGGGCGTCGTTCGCCTCCTCGTCCGGAAGCGTCGCCCGGACGAAGCGCGCTACGGCGCGGCGGACGTGCGAGGCCACCGGGACTTCGCGCACCAGCTTCTGCATCCTCAGCAGGTCCTCCGGCGTCATGGCCTGCGGCGCCTTCCCGACCGAGGCGCCCGTCGTCTGGTCCAAGATCGCGTCGAGCACCTCTTCGCTCGGGTACGTGACGACGACCTTGAAGAAGAAGCGATCGATCTGAGCTTCCGGGAGCGTGTAGGTCCCCTCCATCTCGAACGGGTTCTGGGTGGCGAGCACGTGGAACGGGCTGGGCATCGAGTGCATGCGACCGCCCACGGTGACCGTGTGCTCCTGCATGGCCTCGAGCAGCGACGATTGCGTCTTCGGCGTGGCGCGGTTGATCTCGTCGGCGAGGACCAACTGACCGAAGATCGGTCCCGGGACGAAGCGCGTGCTCGGTCGACCCTCGTCGTCATGGACCAGCGACACGCTGCCGGTGACGTCCGCAGGCATGAGGTCCGGCGTGAACTGGATGCGCGTGAAGGTGAGACCGCAGACGTCCGCCAGCGTGCGGACCAGGAGCGTCTTGCCAAGACCGGGGGCGCCTTCGACGAGCGCATGGCCGCCCGCGACGAGCGTGACCAGCAGTTGCTCGACGGTCGTCTCCTGCCCTACGACGACTTTTGCCAGAGCGGCACGGGCGTCCTGCAGGTGTCGGAGGTCGGACTCGAGGTCGGGGACGGGAGATGGGGCGGGTTCGGCGGCCATGGGTTCCTCCGATGCGCGGTTCAGCGCGAAGCGGCCGTCTCCTGCGACGGCAAGAAGTAGCGCCCTGCAGCTTCGCGGTAACGGAGCGCGATGGGGTCGGTGTTCACGGGTGATTCGGGGGTCGCGCGCCAGGCGCCGACGACGAACACGGTCGGGTCGTACCCCTCCCACGCTTCGGTGGGTGGCAGTTCGACCTCGATGCGCCGTCCTTCGTCGCGTTCGCTGCCGCTCAGGGCGACGGCTTCGGCGGCCGCGTCGGTGAAGTCGGCACCCTCGGCCGCGCCCTCGAGCGCCTGGCTTCCGCGCCCTGCCAAGCGGCTGTCGCCCGCGCCCGCCTCGTCGGCGGCGCCGATGAGTTCGCCCGGCGCACCGACCGGTGCCGGGCCGTCGAACGGGCTCGCGTCGCGCACCTCCTCGAGGAGCGAAGGATCGAACTCGCCTTCGCCCGGGGGCGCGTTCTGCGAGGAACCGCCACCCGCGCTCACCTCCGCCGGTTGCTCGGTCTCCGAGCCCTCCAGCGTCCGCGTGAACACGTCGCTGAAATCGGGCGCGCTGCCGGGTTCGGCGGCCGAGCCCGCGCGTCGCGTCGCCGGCGGTGGCGTGCTCCCGTCGGGGTCCACCGCGGCTTCGGCCTGCAGGGCGGCGTCGCGGGCGATCAGATTCGCTTGCAGCTGCTCCGCCGTGATCGCTCCGCCGCTCGCCGCCGCGAGCGCCTCGAGGACCTCGTCGAGCTCGGCGCGGGCAGTGGCTTCCAGCGGCCCGGTGCCGGCCGCTTCGGCGAGGTCGTCGAGCTGCTCGGCCAACGCCGCGAGGTATGCGTCGCGTGAGCGCCGTGCCTCGGCCGCGACGTCCCGCGCGAGGTCGGCCACGGCAGCCGCGCTCGGCGCCGATGCACCGCCCCCGGTGCCGGTGGTGCCGAGCGGCGCCGGCATGGGAGCCGGCAGCGCGACGAGCGCGCCGAAGGCGACGGTTCCAGCAGCCAGGATCGTGAGGGTGCGCCGTGGCCAACGCCAGGGCGCGCTGCCCACCACATCGAGGCTCCGGGCGCGCTCGAGCGCGTCCGCGAGTAGGGCACCGGGCACGATCCCATCGCGGTTGCCGTGCTCGAGCGCGGTGGTGAGGCGTTCGCGCCATGCCGGGTCGCGCTCGGCGCGGCGCGCCGCGGCGAGCGGCGTGATCGGGTCTTGGGCATGCTGAACGGCGCGCACCGCGAGGACGATCGCCACCACGCCGATCGCACTGCCACCGGGGTCGAGTGACCATGCGGTGCCGAGGCGCGCTACGACGAGGCCGATCGCGGCACCGACCGTGGCAGCGGCGCCCGCGGAAAGGGCGTCCACCGCCCGCCGTTGCAGGCGCAGACGGCGCACGAGCGGCGCGAGGGCGCGGGCGAGATCGGCCGGCGGTACGCTCACGTCAGCGGGGCACGACCCCGGGGATGCCGGTCGTCTCCATCAGACGTGCGAGCGTGCCGTCCTCGGCGAGGACCGCGATGGCCTCGTCGAGCGCGCCGCGCACGAAGCCGTCGCGCTGCAGCAGGATGAAGCCGAAGGACTGGTCGTTGACCACGACGGGCGCCGTGGCCCCTGGGTAAACGCCAGTGGCCACCGGATCGCCGTCGAGTCCGACGATGAGCGCTGGCTCCCACAGCAGGATCGCGTCGAGCTCCCCTTCGCGCAGCCGATCGAGGAGGAAGCCGTTGTTCGGGTAGGGCACGCGCCGCCAACGCGTCGCTTCGGTGCGCCCTTGGTTGAGGTCGAGGAAGCGGATGTCGACGTTCGCGCCGATGCGCGTCCCGATGCGCGAGCCGGCCGGCATGGCACCGAGGGTCGCGAGGGAGGGATCCGTCGTCGCGAACACGGACCGGGTCTGAAGGTACGGGCGCGTGATGGTGAGCCAGTCGGCGAAGCCCGAGGTCGACAACAGGAACCCGGCGAACACGGAGCACTCGTTGTTCATGACGGTGAAGAGTTCGGTCTGGGAGAGCGTCACTCGGTGGTCGAGCACGGGCACGTTGCGAATGCTCGGGATCTCGACGAGGGTGACCTCCACGAGCAGGAGCTCGCCGATCGCGAACGCGACCGCGCGATCGTAGGGCGCGAGGAGGCTGTCGCTGGAGATGCAGACGCGAAGCGCGTCTCCGGAGAGCTGGCGGCGGGCGTCCAGGAACTCCGAGGGTGGGTTGGGCGGGTTGAAGTTCATCTGCGCCGTCGCCGTGGGCGCGACGAGCAGAAGCGCTGCGAAGAAGAGAACGAGCTTGTGCATCAGATAGGGGTTCCTTCTCGGGTGCGCGCTGGCGTCCCCGAAGGGACGCCAGCGCGCGATCGGACGTGGGACGGGCAGCGCCCGCCGTCGGTTCAGCGGAGCTTGAAGACGTAGAGCGAGTTGTTCGTCGTCTGCGCCGTCAGGCCGGCCGCCGCGTTGTAGAAGCCCTCGATGAAGCCGCCACCGGTCGCGACCGCGACGTACTGCTCGCCGTCGACTTCGTACGACACGGGGTGACCGCTGACGGTCGCCGACAGGATGGTCGACCACAGTTCGACACCGCTGGTGGCGTCGAAGGCGTGGAACCGGCGCTGGATGTCGCCCACGAAGATCAGTCCGCCACCGGTCGAGAGGACCGGCATGAACATCGCGTCCTGCTCGACCTTCCAGAGCAGCGCACCGGTCTCGACCGAGAAGGCCTGGAGGGTACCGACGTACTCCTCACCGGGGGTGAGGAAGGGGCTGATCGTGATCGCGTAGCCGTCGGCCGGAGTCCACTCGTCGGTGGTGATCTCCGGTTCGGAGCACATGTTCGCGAGCGGCATGTAGATGGCGTTGTTTTCGGGGTTGTAGGCGCCGGGCATCCAGTTCTTGCCGCCGAGCGGGGAGCTGCAGACGAGACCGTACGGGTCGTCGATCGAGGTCGGGATGACGTCCTCGTTCACGACCACGCGGCCGTCACCCATGATCTCGGTGATCACGTTCTGCTGCACGCTGGTGCGCGCCCAGAGGAACTCTCCGGTCTCGCGGTCGTGGCTGTACACGATGCCGGTCTTGCCCGGGATGCCGGTCATCGTCTTGTAGGTCTGGCCAGGAACGATGTTCGGGTTGATCCACTCGACCTGCGAGGCGTCGGGCGCGACCTCGGTGTCCATGAGGATGCGCTCGAACGGGTGATCGAAGTCCCAGTTGTCGCGGGGGAGGTGCTGGTAGTACCAGACGATCTCACCGGTGTCGGCGTCGATCGCGAGGGTGCTGTTGGAATAGAGGACGTCGTCGCCGACGGTGCCGCGCAACACCTCGGGCGAGGGAGCGGGAACCGAGGTGCCCCAGTACAGGAGGTTCAGGTCCGGGTCGTACGCACCGACTTGGCCCCAGGCGCCGACGTGCACGCGCGATTCGAGGGGCAAGTCGCCCCAGGTGTCGCTGCCGGGCTCGCCAATACGCGGGATCAGGTACGTGCGCCACAACTCTTCACCGGAGGCCGCGTCGTGCGCCGCGATGAAGCAGCCGCCAGGGAAACCGTACTCGCAGTTGCGTCCGGTGACGACCTTGCCGTCGAGCAGCAGCGGGCCGGCCGAGTTGCCGATGTCGCGCCAGTCGCCCGTGCTGGATTCCCACACGAGTTGGCCCGTCTGGGCGTCGAGCGCGATGATCGACGCGTCGGCGGCGGTGTGGTAGATGCGGTCGTCGTAGATCGCGATGTTGCGGACGATCTCGGACAGGCCCGAGATGCCACCGCGGCCCTCGAACTCGGGGTTGTCGCGGCGGTACTCCCAGATCAAGTCGCCGCTGGTCGCGTCGAGCGCCTGGATGATGTCGTTGGGGTGCGCCAAGTACATCACACCTTCGTAGACGATCGGGGATGCCTGGTTGTTGCCGGGCTCCATCGCCACGGCCCACGCCAGCGAGAGGTCGCTGACGTTGCTCGCGTCGATCTGGTCGAGGGCACTGTGGCCCCAGCCTTGGTAGTTGGCGCGGGCGTGGAGCCAGTCGCCGGCGGCCGGGTTCCGGAGCGTCTCGCCGGTGACCGGCGTGAACTGCGCCAGGCCGAGACCGGCCAAGGCCAGGCTCGCGGTGGCTGCGGCGAGCGCCCAATTGCGGATGCGATGCGTCGTCAAGATGTCCTCCATCGTGCTGGGGGTTCGGCGTGGCGACCGAGCCGTCCGGAGGATTCCGTTCGGCGGGTCCTGCATCCACGAGTTGACGGGACAAAAGTACCGCATGGAGGAGTCGTAGGTGGCCGAAAACTCTGTAACTTAGGACACAAGTCCCTGGACGGTCAGTTGCAGAAGGAGCAGGAGTCCGCGATGGGCGCCAGCGCGTAGCGCTCGACGAGGTCGGCCACGAAGCCGCTGCGTTCCAAGCGGCGCAGCTGGCGTTCCAAGGCGCGCTCGAGGGTCAGGTCGCCCTTCCACAGCCCGAACGCAACAGGTACGGGACCCTCGCCGACGGGGAGCCAGACGGCTCGTGCGCCTACGGCTTCGGCGATGCGGCGAGCGGTGAGCCCCTCGGACACCACGACGTCGAAGCGGCCCGACGCCAGGCCCTCGTTGGCCTCTTGCTCGTCGGAGAGAACGGTGACCTGGGCACCGCGCTCGCGCAGCCAGCGGCTGAGGGTGAGGCGGTCTAGGCCGGTCAGGCCGGCGAAGAACCCCACCTGGGCGTCCTGCAACGTCGCCTGCTCCGAGTCGGCCGCGACGGCGGCCCAGCCGGTCTCCAAGTGCGGCGGCGTGACCACCAGGAAGCTGCGCGTGAGGGTGGTGTCGATGATGCCGCCGGCAAGGACCAGGCACTGTGCGCGCGTCACGCGCCAGTTGCGGGGATTGAAGTCGCGACCGATCGCGGAGTTCGTCACCGTGAGGAGGCGGACGTCCAGCGCTTTGGCCGCTTCCGCGAGCAGCTCGAGGTCGATGCCGGGTCGGTCCACCGTCCCGGTGACGAGGGGTGGAAACGAGTCAGGCACGCAGACGCGCAGGACGCCGGACTCCCGAACTTGTGCGAGGGTCGTGTCGGGAGGAAGAAAGGTCACGCCGAACAGCAGCGCTGCGACGAACCCGAAGGCGATGAGGTCGCTCCGGAGCCGCTGACGGGCCGGATCGGCGACCCGCCGACGTGGCGGTCGCGCCGCCACGTCAGGCCTTCCGGAAGTCGACGACCGCGATGCCGAAGAAGACCACGGCCATCGCGAGGATCACGATCGGCCCGATGGCGGGGTCGAACTGGTGGAAGCCGATGAACACGCCGCGGAGAGCGTCGACCGCGTACGTGATCGGGTTCCACTCCACCAGCGTGATGAGCCACTCCGGGTAGACCACGCGCGTCTGGGCGCGCGTGAGCGCCGGATCGATCGGGAAGATCGAAGCAGACGTGAAGTACAACGGCAGGATGACGGCGTTCGAGAAGACACCGAACCCCTCGAAGGTCTTCAACCGGTTGGCGATCACGACCCCGAGCGACGTGAGGCCGAACGCGAGCAGGAACATCAGGCCGGCCGCCTCGATCACGCGAGCCGGCGTGAGGCTGACGTTCGCGAAGGTCGCCAGCGACAGGACGAGGGCGCCGTGCGCCATGGCGACGGTCGTGCCCCCGAGCACCTTGCCGAGCAGCACCCCCCAGCGTGGCAGGGGCGACACGAGGACCTCGCGCAGGAAGCCGAACTCGCGGTCCCAGATGACCGAGACGGCCGACTGCACCGACGTGTAGAGCATGTTGAGCACGATGACGGCCGGGAAGATGAACTGCAGGTACGTGTAGGGGACGACGAACCGCACCTCGCCGTAGATCTCGCCCCGGAAATAGGGATTGAGGCCGATCCCCATGATCAGCACCCAGAGCAGCGGCCGACTGACGCCCCCGATGAGTTGCCCGCGGTCGCGAATCGCCCGCTTGACCTCGCGGAGCCAGATGGCGCCGATACCGCTGATCAGGGTGCGCATGCGTTCCTCTCCAGGCCGCGTGGAGCGGCAGCGTTCAGTCGGCTTCGCGCCCGAGGATGGCGCGGGTGCCGTCCTCGGGCGCGGTCGTGCGCCAGCGTCGTCCTTCGGCCCTCAACGGCCCCGTTCGATGACGATCTGCCGCATCTGATTGGGGTCGTCGGTCAGTGGGACGTCGCCCGCCGGGTAGTTGTGGAACTCGAGCCAGTAGGCGCCGATCGCCACGTACTCCGACGGCCGCAGACGGCTCGCCTGGCTGAACGGCATGGTGGCGCTGTAGTACCCATAGAGCGCGTCGAAGGTCTGGTCGCCCCACTTGCGGAAGAACGAGAGCTGCGTCAGCGGCGGCTCGTGCGGGCCACCGCGCAAGGTCTCCCCGTGGCAACTGGCGCAGTGCTGCTCGTACGCGGCCTTGCCCGTAGCGGCCTGCGCGGCGGTGTAGTAACCGACTTCGTCGCTCAGGACCGCGAACTCGGCTACCTCGACGACTTCCGCGCTGAGGAGGGCCGTGCGCAAGGCGAGCACGTCCGCGCCGGTGAGCCCCTTGTCGCGCTCGGCCGCGACGTCGGCCGGGGCGAAGAGCACGGTGTCGGCCGGTAGCGCGTCCGTGTTGCCCCACGCCGTGGCGATGTGGTTCAGCACGGCGGCGACTTCTTCGTCCGAGAGCTGCGGCCACGCAGGCATCGCACCGTTGTAGGCCGCGCCGTTCACTTCGATGGCGCCCTGGAGCCCGTACAACATGACGTCGGCGAGGTACGTCGAGCCACCTTCGGGGATCAGGAGGTCGGGCACGTGGTCCGCGAGCGGCGGGAAGGCCCCGGGGATGCCCGCGCCTTCGGGGCCGTGGCACGAAGAGCAGTGCTGGTTGTACACGGAGCGTCCGCGCTCGGACCAGTCGAACGACGAATCGCTCGAGGCGGGTTGGGCGAAGGCGGCGGTCATGGCCGTGGCGATGAGCGCCACCAGCAGGGTATTCAGGGTTCGATGCATCAGTTCGCAACTCCTCGAAATCGGTTGGTGGGCGAAGCGCCCCGGCTCGCCAACCCATGGGCTTCAGGTGTACCCGAACGGTGGGACATCCGTCCCGAGTGTACCGAGGCACCGGGAGTCGTGGGTGCAGCGCCCGTGGCGGAAGCGATCACGGTGCGCTCACCCGCGTAGCGAGTCACCGAACGGGTTCGCCGCCGGATCGCGGCGCCGTGAGCATGCGGTCGCGCGCGCCGGCAGCAGCGTCGCGCAGCTCGCGACCGGTGAGGTCGAGGAACACGCTCTCGAGCGTCGGCCGTTCGACCGCGAACGCGCGCAGCTTGCCACCGAACGCCGCGAGAATGGGTTCGACCTCGCGTTCGTCGGCGATCGGCACGAGCAGGTCGGCGCCTTCGCGCGTCGCATGCGGGTGCGCCGCGGCGAGGGCGGCGTCGGTCTCGGCGTCGGCCGCCACGAGCCGGATCTGCCAGGTCCCGTGGTTCGCCTTGAGTTCTTCGGGGGAGCCGGTGGTGAGCACCTTGCCGTGATCGACCACGCACACGCGATCGCAGCCGTCGACTTCCTCGATGTAATGGGTCGTCACCAGTACCGTCAGATCGCGCAGGTTCTGAAGGTCTTCGAGGTACGTCCACATGCGCCCCCGGGTCTGGGCGTCGAGGCCGACCGTCGGCTCGTCGAGCACCAAGAGGGCCGCGTCGTGGACGAGCGCGCGGGCGATCTCGAGGCGTCGCTGCATGCCCCTCGACAGGGCGCGCACCAGGTGGCTCCTCCAGTCGCTCAACTCGACGAGCTCGAGCAGTTCCTTGATCCGCTGGCGGCGCAAGCGACCGGGGACGCCGTACACGCGCCCGTGGAACTCGAGGTTCTCCTCGACCGTCAGGCGCGTGTCCACGCTCGGTTCCTGGAACACGACACCGATGCGGCGGCGCGCCAGGCGCGGCTGTTTGTGGACCTCGAAGCCATCGACGACCGCCGTTCCCGAATCCGCCCGATGGATCGTGCACAGCACGTGGATGAGCGTCGTCTTGCCGGCGCCGTTCGGCCCCAGGATCGCGTACCGCTCGCCCCTGGCGATGTCGAGCGAGATGCCGTCGACCGCCAACGTCCGGCCGTAGCGCTTGACCAGGTCGCGGACCTCGACCAGGTTCGTGGTCTCAGACATCGTTTCCTCCTTCGCGCAACGCCCGCACCGCCGCCCGCGAAGCTTCCCACAGGCGCGGGTCGTCGCCGTCGCGGGGGCGCGGGATGAGGTCGGACACACGGTAATCGCCGACGATCCGCCCCGGCTCCGCCGCCATCACCACGATGCGGTCGGCCAGGAAGGTCGCCTCGAGCGGGTTGTGGGTCACGAACACGACCGTACAACCGATCTCGGCCCAAAGATCGAGGAGTTCCTCGCGCATGCGACCGGCGGTCAGTTCGTCGAGCGCCGAGAACGGCTCGTCCATGTACAGCACGTCGGGTCGGATGATCAGCGCCCGGGCGACCGCGACCCGCTGGCGCTGCCCGATCGAGAGCTGGCGCGGATAGTCGCCGCCGCGGCCGGGAATCCCGACCCGCTCGAGCCAGAAGTCCACCTCGCGGTCGGCCTCGGCACCGCCGACGTCGAGGACGAAGCGCAGGTTGTCGCCCACGCTCAGCCAGGGGAGCAGCCGGGCCTCCTGGAACACGTACCCGAGCTTGGCGGGCGTGCCGTCGGCGCGCACGGCACGGACGGTGCCGGCGTCGGCCTGGTCGAGGCCGCTGAGCACGTTCAGGAGCGTCGTCTTGCCGCAGCCGGAAGGCCCGAGCAGGCAGAGGAACTCTCCGTCGGGCACGGTGAGCGAAACGTCCGCCAGCGCGAAGCGTTCGGTGCCGTCGGGCAGCGGATAGACCTTGGTGATGCCGGTCGCTTCGACGTGCGCCATCAACCGACCGACCCGACCTTGATCGGCGCGCGCCAGCGGAAGGCGCGGCGCTGGAGCCACCCCATCAGGACCAGGTCGATGAGGGCCAGGAGCACCATCATCGTCACGCCGTACGCGAGGATGCCGCGCATGTTGAAGAACTGGAAGTAGAACGAGATCTGGTATCCGACGCCACTGGTGCGCCCGAGCAGCTCACCCAGGACGACCATCTTCCACGACAACGCCAGCGCGCCGCGCGCGGTCCCCACCACGAACGGCATGAGCTGCGGCAGGATGACGCTCTTCCACACCTGCACGTTCGAGCGTCGGAAGGCGCGCGCCATCTCGATCAGGCCGCCGTCGAGGGCGCGGGTGCCCTCGCGGATGGTCACCACGATCGTCGGAAGCACGGTGATGACCAGCGCGACGATCAGCGCGCGGTCGTTCAGCCCCGCGATCAGGTACGCCACGACGAACAGGAGGATGCGCGGGACCGTGAGCGTGACGATCAACCAGCCTTGCAGCAGGTCGTCGGCCCGCTTCGAGCGGCCCATCAGGGCGCCGAGCGCCACGCCGGCGGTCAGCGCGATCGCGAACGCGATCAGCACCCGGCGGGTGGTGATCCAGACGTGGAACGCGAGCCGCCCGTTCTCGATCTCGCGACCGACGAAGCCGAGCACCTCGAGCGGGCCCGGGAGCACCTCGCCCATCGCGCGCGAGCCGATGATCCACAGCACCAGGAGCGAGCCGTAGGACACGAACCGGAGGGCGGTCGCGAGACCGCCCTCCTGGCGCTTCGATTTGAGGCGGCGGGCGGCGCGGGCCGCGATCGCCTCTTTGGAACCGCCCGGCCGGTCGTCGAGCGCCGGCCGGGCGTTGGGGACTGGGTTCACCTCAGGGAGTATGCCACGCTCAACGCGGAACGAACTCGGTGGAGTACGCCTCCGAGGGCACGGAATCGACGCCCACGACTTCCGCGCCGGCGATCTCGACGAGGCGGTCGACCATCGCCGAGAGGCCGTCGATCTGCGCGTCGGTCCAGGTGGTGACGGTGCCGAGGCGCCAACGGTCGATCACGGCCGGGAACTGCGCCTCGTCGGGGAGCGAGTAGAGCTCGAGGTCGAGGATCGACTGCCAGAAGGGATCGTCGTTCGGCAGCGACCGCATGTGCTCCACGGTCTCGGTGAGCGCGGCGATGAACTTGGTCTTGAGGTCGTCGTCCAAGCCGTCGCGCGCGACCACGACCAGGTTCGGCAGCCCCGTCGGGAGGCCGAGCATGGTCTGCATGTCGGCGATCGTCATCAGCTCGCGCGCCGAGCCCGAGGCTTCCATCCGGGCGACCCAGTGCCAGAGCGGCAGCGCCGCGTCGGCTTCGCCGTTGCCGACGAGCTGAGACATCAGGGGCGGCGAGGCGGCGAGCACTTCGGCGTCGTTCTGGACGTCGAAACCGTACTGCGAGATCGAGAGCGCGCGCAGGATGATCAGGCTCTTGTCGTCGAGGCTGCTCGCGGCGATCGTGGCGCCGCGCAGGTCCTCGATGCCGGCGATTTCGGAGTCGGCGCCGACGACCAAGCCGCCGATCGCGGTGGCGTACGGGAAGATCGCGGTCACCTCGACGCCGTTGGCGCGGAGCACCACCGGACCGAGGAAGTCGTCGACGACGACGTCGGCTTCGGCGCCGCGCAGGGCGATCTCGACGGCGGCCTTGCTGGCGTACGTGGTGCCGACGACGTCGATGCCGTTGAGGGTGTCGAAGCCGAAGGTGTCCATGCCGTGGACGATCCACGAGAAGGTGCCGACGGCCTGCATGGCGGCTTCGACGCGCGGAAGGTTCTGGGATTGGCCGAAGCTGAGCAAGGCCGCGAGGGTGAGGACGAGCGGGATCCGGATTGGGCGCATGAGCGATCTCCTAATCGAAAACGGAGGCGGCGGGCCGCCTCGTTGATGGGCTTGGCATTAACGTAGCACTAACCGCGCGAACAGGGACTTGTGTCCCGAACGCGTGCGGATACAACGCCCGTGCGGTGCCGCGGGAGACCGTCCCTGCGCGGCGCCGTGGTACGCTCGCGCGTCCAACCGCCGGGCCACACGCGTGGGCCCGGCGCTCTACGCGTGCCGCACGGTCGGCGCGCGCGTCCCGACCGAGCGCGTCCCAACCGACCCAGGAGGTACGGTGGCCAAAGCCCGAACCACCCCCAAGACCGAATCCAAACCGGCGCCCACGGCGGCAGCCGAAGCGAAGCCCGCCCCTAAGAAGAAAGCGACCAAGCCGAAGACGGCGGTGTCCGCCGTGCCGGCGACCGAGACGGCCGAGACTGCCGCAACGGTTGCGACGGCCGCGACGAAGCCGTCCGCCAAGCCGGCCGGCAAGGCTCCGCCCAAGTCCGCGAGCACCAGTAACAAGACGAAGTCCGCCGCCGCGAAGAGCGACGACGCGAAGGTCGCCAATACCGAGGTTGCCACCATGGAGGCTCCGGACGCCGCCGCCGAGAAGGCTCCAGCCAAGGCCCCGGCGAAGACGAAGGCCGCGGCGAAGGCCAAGGGCGGCAAGACCGCCAAAGGCGGCAAAGCCGTCGCCGAGGCGGACCTGCCGCCGCTGCCGACCACCGGTTGGCTCGCCATGGCGCCGATCGTCGCCGTGGTCCTCCAGGCCAAGAAGAGCGGATCGATCGACACCGTCGAGCTCACCGGCGCCTACAACCAGGCCGTGGCGATGGGCGCCGACCCCGAAGCGGCCAGCTTCGAGGACCTGATGGAGTTGGTCCAGAAGCAGGGCGTCACGATCTCCGACCTGGCCGACGACGAGGCGATCGACGAAGAGGAACTCGGCGGCTTCGGTGACGAGGACATCGCCGAAGACGACGAGATGACGGACGAGGAGCGCAGCGATCTCGACCGCGAAGAGATGGAGGCGCGCGCGGAGGCCATGGCCGACGCCCGCGTCAAGACCAACGACCCGGTCCGGCAGTACCTGCAGGAGATCGGCCGCGTCAAGCTCCTCACGCTCGAAGAGGAGATCTCGCTCGCGCGCCGCATCGAAGAGGGTGAGGCCGCCCGCAAGGACCTCGACGAGGGTGCCTTCGCCGAGGAAGAGCGCCAGCGCCGGCGCCTGGCCCGCATCGTGGAGGACGGCGACCTGGCCCGGCAGCACC
>JBHEOT010000170.1:0-1366 GCA_046260675.1 Trueperaceae bacterium
GAGCAGGGATGACTGAGGACGCCGCACGACCGCGTCCATCGCGGGTCGCTCCAGAGGGAGCCGCCGAACCGTCGAGCTGGCGCAGGGTGCTGGAGCTCGACCAGCTCCCCGCGGGTCGGGTGACGACCGTCACCGTCGACCACCGCACCTACGCGGCGACCCACGTCGACGGGGGCTACGGCCTGCTCGACGACCGCTGCCCGCACCAGGGTGGCCCGCTGGGGGAGGGGTCGATCGAGAAGGGCTGGCTGCGCTGCCCGTGGCACGGGTTCGACTACTCGCCCTGCAACGGTGCGCCACCGCCACCGTTCGACGACGCCCCGGCTGCCTACCCGGTCGAGGTCCGCGACGACGGGGTCTATGCGCTGCTCCCCGATCCCACACCCCTTGCCGCCTGCTTCGGGATCGCGGGTCCCGGCTCGACCAACCTGCTGACCGGCTTGTACGACGCCGAGGTGGACCGCGCACCCGTGCTCGCGCTCTCGGGCGGGGTGCCCTCCGCCCAGGCCGGTCGGGGGGCGTTCCAGGACCTCGACCTCGTCGCCGCGTTCGCCGACGTCGCCCGCTACCAGGCCACCCTGCGCGCCGGGTCCGACCACGCCGAGCTGGTCGCGATGGCCTGCAAGACCGCGCTCGTGGAGCGTGGTGTCGCCCACCTCGAGTTCCCGGACGAGGTCCAGACGTTGCCGGCCGCTGAGGACGCCGTGGCGTCCGCGCCGACCGGGCGGATCGCCGACCGTGCCGTCGCCCCACCTCCGGCGGTGCTGCAGGAGGCCGCCGATCTGCTCGCTGGAGCCGAGCGGCCGCTGTTCGTCCTCGGCGCGGGTGCGCGGGACGGCATCGACGGCATCCGGGACCTGGCGGAGCAGCTCGGTGCGCCGATGGTGACCACGTTCAAGGCCAAGGGTCTGGTCAGCGACGCGCATGAGCTCGCCGGCGGGGTGCTCGGTCGCTCCGGCACCCCGATCGCGTCGTGGTTCATGAACGAGGCCGACCTGATCGTGGCGTGGGGCGCCTCCTTCTCCAACCACACCGGGATCGCGCCCTACAAGCCGATCGTGCAGGTCGACCGTGACCCGATGGCGCGCTACCTCGGCTCCATCGGGTTCGCGCTGCCGGCCGCGCTCGGGGCCTGGGCGGCGGTGCGCGGCGAGCGCGAGGTCGTGTCGATCTCCGGCGATGGGGGGTTCGGGCAGTACGCGATGGAGCTGACCACCGCGGTCAAGCACGGCATGCCGATCCGGCACATCCTGCTGGACAACGACGAGCTGGCCAAGATCTCCAAGGAGCAGCGCGCGGGCGAGTGGGCGGTCTGGCAGACGGGCCTGGTCAACCCCGACTTCGCGGACTTCGCGCGCTCCTGTGG
>JBHEOT010000171.1:0-418 GCA_046260675.1 Trueperaceae bacterium
CGATGGGCCAGCAGCACGAGGCATCCTCGCTGGGGATGTGGATTTTCCTCGTCACGGAAGTCCTCTTCTTCGGAGGGCTGTTCCTCGCCTACGGCCTCTACCGATGGCTCTACTACGACGCCTTCATCGTGGCGAGTAAACATCAGGACATCGTGCTGGGAGGCATCAACACCGCGGTCCTGATCTGCTCGTCGCTCACCGTCGCGATGAGCGTCTACTTCTCGCAGACCAACCGCCGCAAGGCGACGGTCGTGATGCTCATCCTCACGATGGTCCTCGGCCTCGCCTTCCTCGGCATCAAGGCGATCGAGTACAAGGAGCACATCGATCATCATCTGTTCCCGGGAGCCAGCTTCCAGCTCCCCGACGCCCCTCACCTCGAGGCGCAGGCGCAGATGTTCTACGTCCTGTACTTCTT
>JBHEOT010000171.1:530-795 GCA_046260675.1 Trueperaceae bacterium
GGGCTCCACGCCTTCCACATGGTCATCGGCCTCGGCATTTACGGATGGCTGCTGATGCGGGCGCGGAGAGGGGAGTTCACCTCGGAGTACTACTCCCCGATCGAGATCGGCGGCCTTTACTGGCACTTCGTCGACATCGTCTGGATCTTTCTCTTTCCCCTGCTCTATCTCATCGGACGGCACTGAGGAGACAACCGATGGCGCACCCTCATCACGAGCACAGCATCGAGCCCGGCACCGAGTCGTCGCGGATGCACCACGTGAC
>JBHEOT010000171.1:1118-1359 GCA_046260675.1 Trueperaceae bacterium
ATGACCACAGCAATCCTCCTCCCCTGGGTCGTCTTCACGGTCTTCGTCGTGGGGATGCTCGCGCTCGATCTCGGGGTGTTCCACCGCAAGTCTCACGCGGTCTCCATCAAAGAAGCGACGATCTGGTCGATCGTCTGGGTCACGCTCTCGCTGGTCTTCAACCTCGTCATCCTCTACTGGCAGGGGAGGGAGCCGGCGCTCGAGTACCTCACGGGCTACATCATCGAGAAGTCGCTCAGCG
>JBHEOT010000172.1:0-711 GCA_046260675.1 Trueperaceae bacterium
CTGCTGGTCGAGGTGACGGCACAAGGCCCGCGGTTGGCCGGCGAGGCGCTGCCGATGCCGGCGCTGATCGACCGGCTGCACGCGCGGCGCGCGGATGACCCCGACGCGGCGCTGCTGATCCTGCCGCGCGACGGCGTCGAGACGGGCGCGCTCGTCCGCGTGCTCGACGGGCTGGAGGCCGCGGGCCTGCGCGACGTGACGCTTGTGGGGGCCGGATCGTGAGGGGGCGCGCCGGACAGACGACCCCGCGCCTGACCCGCGCGCGCCCGCCCGAGGACACCGATGCGCGCATCCGGTCGGCTGAGCAGCAGCGACCCGTTCGAGGTCACCCCGCCCGACTCCGCCAATGCCGGCGCGGCGCAGCTTGACGGGGCCGAGATCCTGCTGGGGGCGACCGGGGAACTGGCGCTCGACGGGCGACAGCTCGACCGCGCCACACTGCTCGACCGGTTGGACCGTCGCCTGCAGGACGCACCCGACCTGCCGCTGCGCCTGCGCGCCGATCAGGGCGGTGAGGCGCGCGGCCTTGTCGCGCTCATGCAGGACCTGCGCAGCCTTGGTGCGCAAGAGGTCACGCTGATCACCCTGCCGGAGGGGCGATGAGCGTGGCACTGGCCGACCGTGACGGCAGCATGCAAGCCGCCTTGCCGCGCGGGGCCGGGATGCTCGTGCTGGTGCTGGCGGTCGTGCTGCATCTGGCGGGCGGGGCGG
>JBHEOT010000172.1:870-1341 GCA_046260675.1 Trueperaceae bacterium
CGACGCCGTGACCGGGGAGGTCGCGCCCCCGCCCGTACAAGAGGTGCCGTCAGAGATGGTGCCCGAGTCAGAGGCCCCGCCGGCATCGGCACCGGCCATCGCGCCGCAGCCCGCGCCGGTCGACAGCGTTGATCTCGCCGAGAGCGTGGATCCGGTCGTCGCCCCCTCGGTAACCCCGTCGGTGCCGGATGAGACGACCGCGCAACCCGACACCTCCGCCGACACCGTGCCAGATCGTGCCGCCGAGGCCGCAGCGCCCGACACGGTCACCGCGACCGCGCCGCAGGAGGGGCTGGGCGTGTCCCGCCGTCCGGCCACCCGACCGCAATCGGTGGAAGAGGCCGCCGAGCGGGCCCAGGCCGCGCGGCAACAGCGCCGCGCCGCCCAGGCCGCGCGCGACACCGAAGAGCCCGCGCCGGAGCGGAGCGCGCCTGCCGGTCAGCAGGGCCAGAGCGGGGCATCGCAAGGCGG
>JBHEOT010000173.1:0-1319 GCA_046260675.1 Trueperaceae bacterium
GGTCACGACCGGCATTCTGGCCGCGGAGGCGATGCGCGATCACGCGGGGTTCCTGCTGCGCAACGCAGTAGGGCGGCCGCGGGTCACGCTCAAGATCGCGACGAGCCTCGACGGGCGGATCGCCACCGCGTCCGGCCACAGCCAGTGGATCACCGGGCCGATCGCGCGGCGCGCGGTCCATGCCATGCGCGCGCGGCACGACGCGGTCATGGTCGGCGCCGGCACGGCACGGGCGGATGACCCGATGCTGACCGTGCGGGGCATGGGCGCGCGCCGCCAACCGGTCCGCGTGGTGGTGTCGCGCCGGCTCGACCTCCCGCTCGACCTCGGGCTTGCCCGCAGCGCGCGCGACGTGCCGGTCTGGCTGTGCCATGGCGACGCTGTCGACCCGGCCCGCGCCGCGTCGTGGCGGGCGACGGGTGCGCGGCTGCTACCCTGCGCCGTGGCCGCCGGGCAGGTGGAGCCGGACGCGTTGCTGTCCGCCCTCGGGGCGGCGGGGCTCACTCGGGTGTTCTGCGAGGGCGGCGGCGCGCTCGCCGCGTCGCTGATCGGGGCGGGGCTCGTCGACGAGCTCGTGGGTTTCACGGCCGGCTGTGCCATCGGCGCCGAGGGGCTTCCGGGGCTCGGCGCGCTCGGCCTGTCGCGGCTCGACGAGGCGCCGCGCTTCGAGCTGAGCGAAACGCGCGCCATCGGCGGGGACGTGATGCACCGCTGGCTGCGCGTCGGCTAACCCTCTGAAATCACGCGCCACCGAGCCGTGCGCGAACCTCCGCGATGAAATCCTCGCCGCGTTTCTCGAAATTGTCGTATTGATCGAAACTCGCCGCGGCGGGGGCGAGCAGCACCACCTCGCCCGGCGCGGCCTCGGCCATGGCGTCGGCGACGGCGCGGGACATGCTGGTGCAGATATCGGCCTCGACCCCGTCCAGCCCGAGCGCGAACTGCGCCGCCTCGCGGCCGATCACATAGGCCTTGACCACGTTGCGCAGACCGGGGGCCAGCGCGGCGAGCCCGCCCTCCTTTTCCAGCCCGCCGCAGATCCAGCGGATGCGCGGAAAGGCCAGCAGCGCCTGGAGCGCGGCATCCGCGTTGGTGGCCTTGCTGTCGTTGACAAAGCGCACGCCGCCCGCCTCGGCCACGAGCTGCGAGCGGTGCGGCAGGCCGGCAAAGCTGTGGAACGCCGCCTCGATCACGCGCGGCGCGAGGGCGAGGCTGCGACAGGCGGCATAGGCGGCGCAGGCGTTCTGATGGTTGTGCGCGCCGGGCAAGCCCTTGATGTCGCGCAGGTCTATCGCGCCGATCTGGCGGCCCTTGCGGGT
>JBHEOT010000174.1:0-1312 GCA_046260675.1 Trueperaceae bacterium
GGTTAGATCAGGTCGGGCATCGCGGCGTCGATCGTGGTGTCCTCGAAGGCGAAGCCCGCCTCGAGCAGCCGCGCCGGCACCACCCGCTGCGAGGCGAGCAGGAGCGCGTCGGCGACCCCGCCGAGCACGATCCGCAGGGCGAAGGCGGGCGCCGGCAGCCAGACCGGCCGCCCGAGCGCCTTCGCCGCCGCGCGCGTGACGTCGATCTGACGGGCGGGTTCGGGGGCGGTGACGTTCACGACCCCGGCCACGTCGTGGTCGAGCAGCCAGGCGAGCGCGCGCCCGACGTCGCGCCCCGACACCCACGGCATCCACTGGCGCCCCGAACCGAGTGGGCCGCCCGCGAACAACTTGACCGGCAGCAGCAGCTTCTGCCACGCCTCGGCCTCGCGGTCGAACACCACCCCGAAGCGCACGACCACCAGCCGCGAACGCTCCGCAGCGGGTGCGGCAGCGGCCTCCCACTTCTCGGCCATCGGCACGAGCGCGAAGTCCGGATCGCCGGCGTCCGAGGCGTCGGTGAGCACCTCGTCGCCGCGATCGCCGTACAGGCCCACGGCCGAACCCTGCAGCCACACCCGCGGCGCGGCCTCCGCTCGGGCGGCGGCCGCGACGAGCGTGGTCGTCGCGTCGACCCGGCTCCCCACGACCCGCGCGCGGTGCGCAGCGTCGAGTCGGCCGGCCGCGATCGACGATCCGGCGAGGTTGAGCAGGCCGGCGGCGCCGTCGAGGACCGCGGCGAGGCGGTCGAGCTCGGCCGCGTCGCCCTGGCGGGCGGCGGCCGGGTTCCACACGAAGGGGGTGACGCCGTCGGGCCAGGTACCGTCGGCCCGGCGGGTGAGCACGGAGACGTTCGGCGCGCCGCCTCGCTCCCGCAGCGCCTCGATGAGCCGTTGCCCGATGATGCCCCCGGCGCCCGCAATGATGACTTGCTTATCCGACATTCTCTTGTGATACCTCGTCCGCCCTTCCATTACCATGTCGCGCAGCACGGTCCGGCGCGTTCGCCGGACGACGTCACGCAGCCCCGCACGAGGAGGACCACGTGGAAGAACGACGCCCCGACGAGCCGGCGCGCGCCGCCGCACGACCACCGGACGAGGCCGACGGCCCGCAGCCGGACACCGAGCACCGCCCCCTGGGCGCCCTGGCGGTCGTCGGGTTCCTGACCCTGACGATCATGGTGTTCTGGTTCGGCATGTACGCGCTCAACGTCGTGAGGAACTGAGCATGGACGACCGCCACCACCACGAGATCGCCAAGTGGGAACGCCGCTGGATCGCGATCTCCGGCCTGATGACGCTTTCGTTCG
>JBHEOT010000175.1:0-1311 GCA_046260675.1 Trueperaceae bacterium
GTCAGGGCGACAGCGCGGTCATCGAGTCGCGGGTCAAGAGCATCCGCAACGAGATCGACGACACCGACAGCGACTACGCGCGTGAGAAGCTCCAAGAGCGCCTGGCCAAGCTGGCCGGCGGCGTCGCGGTCATCCGCGTCGGCGCGGCCACCGAGACCGAGCTCAAGGAGAAGAAGCACCGCTTCGAGGACGCCCTCTCGACCGCCCGCTCGGCCGTCGAAGAAGGCATCGTCGCCGGTGGTGGCGTCACGCTGATCCACTGCGTCGCGGCTGTCGAAGCCGTCGCCGAGGGCCTCGAAGGCGACGAGCGCACCGGTGCGCGCATCCTGATCCGCGCGCTCGAGGAGCCCGCCCGTCAGATCGCCGCGAACGCCGGCGCCGAAGGCTCGGTCGTCGTCAACGCGATCAAGAACCGCAACGACGGCAAGTACGGCTACGACGCCGCCACCGACCAGTTCGTCGACGACATGTTCAAGGCCGGCATCGTCGATCCCGCGAAGGTCACCCGCACCGCGCTGCAGAACGCCGCCTCGATCGGCGCCCTGCTCCTGACGACCGAAGCGGTCATCGCGGACAAGCCCGAGAAGGAAGACAAGGCGCCGCAGATGCCCGGCGGCGACATGGGCGGGATGGACTTCTGAGTCCCGACTCCGGGCGCGTCGAGCGCGCCTGACATGAGCGCGGCCCCCCTGCCAGGTGCAGGGGGGCCGCGCTCGTTCGGGCACCGCGAGCCGGCGCGGGTTCGGTTCAGTCGCGGACCCGCAGCGTGCGACCGGTCATGACGGCGGGCTGATCGAGCCCCAAGAGGTCGAGCAAGGTGGGAGCCACGTCGCCGAGGACGCCGCCGTCGCGCAGCCGGGCGCCCTCTGGCCCGCCCACCAAGACGCATGGGACGGGGTTGGTCGTGTGGGCCGTGTGGGGCCCGCCGTCGGCGTCGCGCATGCGTTCCGCGTTGCCGTGGTCGGCGACGACGATCGCCGCACCGCCGCGGTCCTCCAGCGCCGCCAACACGACCCCCAGCCCGGCGTCGGCGGCTTCGCACGCCGCGATGGCGGCTTCGAGGACGCCGGTGTGGCCGACCATGTCGGGGTTGGCGAAGTTGATCAGGACGAACGCGTCGTCGTGCGCGCGGAGCCGCTCCGCGCAGGCGGACGCGAGCTCCGGGGCGCTCATCTCGGGCTGGAGGTCGTACGTGGCCACCTTGGGGGAAGGCTCCAGGTAGCGGCTCTCGCCCGGGTAGAGCTCCTCGTTCTTCGCGTTGAAGAAGTAGGTCACGTGCGGGTACTTCTCGGTCTCGGCGGTGTGGTGCTG
>JBHEOT010000176.1:0-241 GCA_046260675.1 Trueperaceae bacterium
GCTCGGCAAGGCGCCGCTCCTGTCGCTCGGCCTGCGGCTCGGCGAGGGGACGGGCGCGGCGCTGGCAATCGGCGTGATGCAGGCAGCGCTCGCCTGTCATTCGGGCATGGCGAGTTTCAAGGAGGCAGGGGTGAGCGCGTCCCCCGGTCCCGAGGCCTGAGCGAGGTCCGCGCGGGTGTCCGGCGTCGTGACGGGCGCGCTGAATTTCGACGCTCGGTCTTGGCCTCGCGCGGACGGTCGG
>JBHEOT010000176.1:396-1284 GCA_046260675.1 Trueperaceae bacterium
ACGCACCGACCCTCCGCTTCACGCCAGACCTCGCCCTGACGCGGGACACGGCTCCATGCCCGGCACGCCAGCATGATAAATTTTTGCCGCCGGGGCTGGCGTCGACGGCACGCGCCCGCACCGACGCGATACCGACAGGATACAGACGCGATACAGCGATTCGGGGCGCGGTCTGCCGTCAGCCCTCCGCGGCGCCGGTGAGTGCGGCGATGATCGCGCGGGCGCTGTCGCTGTGCCAGTCCGCATCGCCCGTCAGCCGCGCGATCTCGCGCCCCTCGGGGTCGAGGATCACGGTTGCGGGCAGGCCGAACACCCCCATCTGCCGGGCCAGTGCGCTGTTATTGTCGCGGTGCAGCGGCAGGTTGTCCACGCCGATATCGTCAAAGAATTTCTTCATGGCCGGCGGGGAATTACGCCCGGTGGCGATGGTCACGACCGCGAAATCCGCGCCGCCCATCGCGTCCTGCAGCGCCGACAGCGTCGGCATCTCGGCGCGGCACGGCGCGCACCATGTGGCCCAGAAATTGAGCAGCACATGGCGCCCGCGATAGTCGTCGAGCGTGCCGGTGCTGCCATCGGCGCGCTCGAATTCCGTGGCCGGCGCGGCCTCCGGCGCGCTGTGGAACACGAGTTTCTTCATGTCCCCCTCGCGCAGCGCCTCGGCTTCGGCCGAATCGGCGAGGGCGGGGTTTGCACCGAGTGCGAGGGCCATGTAGAGGACGATCCCGAGAGTGCGTTTCATTGTCCCTCCAAGAGGCCGCATGCCATGACCGACACGACCTCGAACCAGATGTGGGGCGGCCGCTTCGCCGCCGGACCCGATGCGATCATGGAGGCAATTAACGCCTCCATCTCGTTCGACAAGCGGATGGCGGAGCAGGACATCGC
>JBHEOT010000177.1:0-1267 GCA_046260675.1 Trueperaceae bacterium
GTGTTTCGCTGGGATATCAACATCCGCGAAAGCACCATCCTCGGGCTGGTCGGTGCGGGCGGCATCGGGCTCAAGCTGCAGGCCTCGCTCAACACCCTTGCCTGGAGCCAGGTAACGGTGATCCTGCTGCTGATCCTCGCCACCGTGGTGCTCAGCGAATGGGTCTCGGCACGGATGCGCCACGCCATCATCTGACAGGGCTCCACCCAAGGGTAAGCGCGCGCCAGCAAGGTCGGGGTCGGATGTCTGGACCAGAACAGCCCTTTGGTTTCATCTTGCCAAAAATACTCAAGGTCCAACGCAAGATGCCGGGCGCGCCGCCGGGGTCAGTCACCCTCCCCGCCCGGTGCCCGGATGATCTGACCGCGCGCGACGGACATGGATTTGACGATGGCATGCACCGCATCACCGGGTTGCAGGTCCATCTGCAGTGCCGCCCGCCGGGTGATGCGCGCGAGGATCTCGTGGCCCGCCACGTCGATATGCACAAGCACCCCCGGCCCGGTCCCCGACACGCTGCGCAGGACGGTGCCCGGCACGATGTTCTGCGCCGACAGCCCCTCGGGGCGCTGTCGCGACAGGATCACGTCCTGCGCCATGATCCGCACCCGCACCTCGCGGCCCGGCGCATCAATGATCCCCGGCAGGAAAAGCGGCCCGGTCGGCCCCTCAAGCCGGGTCAGGCCGTCGGCGTCCCGCTCGACGATCGTGGCGGGCAGCATCGCGGCCAGTTCGCGGATGCCCTCGGCCTGCAGCCTTTCGCGGGTGGCGCGATCCACCGCCGAAAACGGCTCGTCCAGCAGCAGCGCCTGCGGCCGCCGCGCCAGCGCCCGCGCCAGCGCCACGCGCTGCTGCTGCCCGCCCGACAGCTGCGCGGGACGGCGCGTCTCCAGCCCGTGCAGGTTGACCAGATGCAGCAGCCGCCGCGCCTCTTCCGCGTCGGCGCGATCCATCGCCGCCATGACGTTGCCGAGGGCGTCCATATGCGGGAAGAGCGCATAGGCTTGGAACACCACCCCGAGCCGGCGGCGATGCGCGGAGCGGTTCACGCGCGCCTCTGTGTCCAGCCAGACCGTCCCGCCCGCGACGATCCGCGCCTCGTCGGGATTCCAGAGCCCGGCGATGCTGCGCAGTACCGTGGTCTTGCCGGATCCCGGGGGGCCCACGAGGGCGATCACAGCCCGACGATCGGCGCGACGGCGGAGTCGATCGAGTCGAGGTACCCGCGGAGGTTCCGGCGCACCTCCTCCAGTCCGTCACCCCCGGT
>JBHEOT010000178.1:0-798 GCA_046260675.1 Trueperaceae bacterium
GATCAGCACCAGCAGATACCACCAGCCGGAGCGGTCCACATCGTGCAGCCGCCGCACCGCCACCCCGATCGCGGGCAGCAGCACCGCCAGCGAGAACAGCCCGGCGAGCAGATCGGCCACCGCCCCGAGGGCCACCGTGCAGACAAGGGTGAAGAGCACGAACCACCAGAACTCGGACCGCCGCGCGCGGCCGCGGAAATTGGCGTAATTCTCGGTGAGCACCGTTCTGACGGCGGTGGTGAACTCCATGCGCGTCGCTCCTCTCGCTGCGATCTCAGTCTTTCTGCCCGATCCTGGGCTCGGTGCCCGCGGCCAGCCGCGCGATATTGCCGCGGTGCCGCCAGAAAATGAGCGCGGCGAGCCAGATGGCGAGCATGACCGCCGCGCCCGATAAAGGCCGCCAGCCCGGCCAGTTGCGCGGCATCCTCGCCGGCAAGCCCGCGCGCGAGCAGCACCGCCGCGGCCCCCTTGCCGCCGTCGAGCAGCAGCGTCAGCGCCGCCGCCGCCTTGCTGCCGGTGCGCAGCACGTTGGTCGCCCCGATATTGCCCGAGCCGATCTCGCGCAGATTGCCGAGCCCCATGGCGCGCGCCAGCACCATGCCGAACGGCACCGAACCCAAGAGAT
Organism: Trueperaceae bacterium; assembly: GCA_046260675.1. Taxonomy (GTDB): domain Bacteria; phylum Deinococcota; class Deinococci; order Deinococcales; family Trueperaceae; genus JAABTL01. The sequence goes on from JBHEOT010000178.1 coordinate 626, forward strand.
ACCCGATCACCGCCCAGAGAACGAGCAGGCCCGGGGCGGTTTCCAAAAGCGGCATCAGGCAACCTCGTAGACTGGACGGCCCGCGACCCAGGTGCCGCTCACCCGGCCCTGGAGCCGCGCGCCGTCGAAGGGCGTGTTCTTGGATTTCGAGCGCAGGGTCACCCGGTCCAGGA
>JBHEOT010000178.1:808-1247 GCA_046260675.1 Trueperaceae bacterium
GCGACAGCGCGCGCCACAGCGTCGGCAGATCGAGCGCCTCGGCATGGTAGAGCCGCAGCGCCGCCGGCAGCAGCGTCTCGAGCGCTACCGCCCCGCTCGCCGCCGCCTCGAAGGGCAGGCGCTTGCTCTCCTCGTCCTGCGGCGTGTGCATCGAGGAGATGATGTCGATATGGCCCGCGCGGATGGCCTCGGTCACCGCCTGCCGGTCCTCCTCGGATCGCAGCGGCGGCTTGACCTTGAAGAAGGTGCGGTAATCCGACACGTCGAGCTCGTTGAGGGTCAGGTGATGGATCGAGGTTCCGGCGGTGATGTCGAGCCCGTTGGCCTTGGCCCGCGCCAGCGCGGGCAGCGCGCGCGCGGTGGTGATCTGATCGACATGGTAGCGCGCCCGCGTCATCTCGATCATCGCGATGTCGCGGTCGAGCGCCATGCGCTCGGC
>JBHEOT010000179.1:0-1211 GCA_046260675.1 Trueperaceae bacterium
GGTGTAGGCCGTCGTCGGATTGAGCAGCACGGTGTCGGCATCGCCGGATTCGACAACCTCGCCCGATTGCATGACGATGATCCGGTCGGCGATATCGGCCACCACGCCGAAATCATGGGTGATGAACAGCACCGCCATCCCGTGATTGCGGCGCAGATCCTCGATCAGGTCGAGGATCTGCGCCTGTGTCGTCACATCGAGCGCGGTTGTCGGCTCGTCCGCGATCAGGATCTTGGGCTCCAGCGCGAGCGCCATGGCGATCACCACCCGCTGACGCTGGCCACCTGACAACTGGAACGGATAGGCGCGGATGGTCGTGTCGGGGTCGGGCAGGCCGACCTCGTGCAGAAGCGCCAGCGCGCGTTTGCGGCGCTCGGGCGGTGTCAGGATGTCATGCGCCTCGAACACCTCGGCGATCTGGTCGCCGATCCGCATCAGCGGGTTGAGCGCGCTCAGCGGTTCCTGAAAGATCATCGAGATGTCGTGCCCGCGCAGGGCCAGCATGTCCCGCTCGGACAGTTTCAGCAGGTCGCGCCCCTCGAACATGATCGTGCCGCCAGCGGGCGTCACCCCCTCGGGCAAAAGCCCCATCAGCGCATTCGCCGCCATGGATTTGCCCGATCCGCTTTCGCCGACGATGCACAGGATCTCGCCCTTGTCGAGCGTCAGCGACATGTCCTTTACCGCCAGATCGCGGTCGGCCCCCTTGGGCAGCGCGATGGACAGATTGTCGATGGCAAGCAATGTCATGTCGTCCGCACCCGCAGCCGGGGGTTCAGCGCATCATTCAGGCCCTCGCCGATGAGGTTGAGCGCCAGAACCGTCAGCAGGATGGCGATGCCGGGAATGAAGCTGAGCCACCAAGCGGTGCGCAGCACGGTGCGCGCGGCCCCGATCATGTAGCCCCAGGACATCACGTTGGGATCGCCAAGCCCGAGAAAGCTGAGCGCGCTTTCCAGCAGGATCGCGGTGGCGACCATCAGCGAGGCCAGCACGATAATGGGGGGCAGCGCATTGGGCAGCACCTGTCGCGCGATGATGCGCAGATCGCCCTGACCCGACAGGGTCGCCGCCTCGACAAACTCGCGGTTGCGCAGCGACAGCACCTCGCCGCGCACCAGCCGCGCGACCGGTGGCCAGCTGACGATCGCGATGGCGAGGATCACGTAGGCCAGCGTCGGCTGAAAGATCGCCAGCAGCACGATCGCCAG
>JBHEOT010000018.1:0-10201 GCA_046260675.1 Trueperaceae bacterium
CGAGGGCTCCCGTCCGGGCGCCGCACGGGGCGGCGACGGCGTGGAAGGCGCGGCGGTTCCTAGGGTCCGAACGGGGTGCGCGGACGACGGGCTACGGGGGATGGGGGGCGATGCATCATTCTAGGAGTGGCAATCAAATATGTCAATAGCAGCAAAAGTTGGCATCACAGTGCACGAGACGACACCGCGCGGGACCTGCGCAGGTCCCGCGCGCTCCGTCGGTGGCGGCGAACGGCCGCGACCTCCGGGGTTGCACCGTTACCAGCCGATCGCCGCCCCGTTCTCGTCGAAGAACCCACCCGTTTCGGAAGGTGCGAGCCCGTCGAGCACCGTCAGCAGGTTCTCCGCCGCCTCGTCCGGCGCGTAGGAGCGGTTGCCGCCCGCCCCGAACGGCGCCGACAGCGCGCTCTCGACGTGGCCCGGATGCAGCGCCACGCACACGGACTCCTTGCTGCGGCGACCGAGCTCGGCGGCCGCGCTGCGCACCAGTTGGTTCAAGGCCGCCTTGGAGGCGCGGTAGCCGTACCAGCCACCGATCTTGTTCTCGCTCATGCTCGCTGCGCGCGCCGACAGCACCGCGAAGGCGCTGCGCCCTTCGCGCGGAAGCAGTGGCAGCACGTGCTTCATCACGAGCGCCGGGCCGATCGCGTTGATGGCGAACGAGCGCGCGAGCGCGTCGGCGTCGAGGTGCCGCCAGGTCTTCTCGGGCTGCTGGCCGTCGCCGTGCAGGAAGCCGGTGGCGACGACCACCAGCCGCGGGTCGAGGCCGGTGGCCTTGACCGCAGCGGCCGCGGCGGCGACGCTCGCGTCGTCGGTGATGTCGACCGCGGGATCGCCGGAGCGGGAGAAGGCGAGGACGTCGGCGAACTGGGGGTCGGCGCGCAAGCGGTCGACGAGGGCGCCGCCGATGGCGCCGGAGGCGCCGAAGACGACCGCGAGGCCGCCGGTGGGCAGGGGATGTGTGTCCATAGGCGAGCCTACGCCGACGCTCGTGCGTGCGTCCGTAACCTCCGTCGCGGGGTACTTTGAGACCCGTGCTCCTGCGCATCACGCACGTGACCCGGTACGGCTACGAGGAACCCGCTTGGGACTCCTTCAACCAGTTGTGCCTGCGCCCGAACGACGATTATCGGCAGACGCTGCACGCCTTCTCGCTCAAGGTCGATCCGGTCGTCGAGCTGCGCAGCCACCGCGACGCGTCGGGCAACCTGATCCACCAGTTCCACGTCCCGCAGCCGCACGTGGCGCTCTCCATCTCCGCGACGTCGACGGTGGAGACGTACACCGTGCCCGAGCCCGTCGAGGCGCCCGCCAACGTGTTGCCGGGGCTGCGCCACCGCCTGTTCGAGTTCCTCGCGCCCACCGTGCGGGTGCCGCTCGACCGCGATTGGTCGCGGCTCCTCGGCACCACCCCGCTCGACCCCGGCGCGGGGCTGGCCGCGTACGTCTTCGATCTCAACCGCTACCTGCGCGACCGGTTTCGGTACGCCCCCAACGCCACCGAGGTCGACACCCAGCTGGCAGACTTCGTCGCCGCGGGCGCGGGCGTCTGCCAGGACTACGCGCACGCGATGCTGGCGCTGTGCCGCATGGCGGGGATCCCGGCGCGCTACGTGTCGGGGTACGTCCACCCGCACCCGTACTCGCGCGAGACGCTCCTCGGCAGCGAAGGCTCCCACGCGTGGGTCGAGGTGTTCCTGCCGGGCAACGGCTGGGTCGGCTACGACCCCACCAACGGCATCCCCGTGGGCGAAGCGCACGTGAAGATCGGCGTCGGGCGCGATTACGACGACGTGCCGCCGGTGCGCGGGCTGCGCCGCGGCGGCGGGGATGGGACGCTCGACGTCACCGTGCGCGTCCGCCATGCGCCGGCCGGCGCGGCGCCGCGCGCCGTGGGCGTGGCGGTGCTCGACGAGTCGCTGGCCGAAGAGCGTTAGCGCAGGAAGTACGTCCGCCCGATCTCGTCCGACAGCGCAGCGATCGCCTCGAGCAGCTCGTCCAAGCTGGGCTCCTCGTCTTCGAGGATCTGCGCCACGTCCGGACAGTAGGCGATGCGGGCCGCGAGCCAGCCGGCCTGCCGCTGCGCCTCGCGGTCGGTGCCCGGGTTGGCGGTGGCGATCTGGGCGAGCACCTCGTCGATCATGGTCAGGCAGTAGCGCAGCGAGCGCGGGAAGTCGGGCTCGAGCAGCAGGAAGGCGGCGATCGACTCGCGCGTCGGGGTGCGGCGATGGCGTTTGCGGTACGCCTCGTACGCCGAGGTCGACTTGAGCATCGCCATCGACCGGTGCGCCTCCAAGCCGGCGGCGACCGCGTCGGTGCCGAAGTCGTGGCGAACGCGCACGCTCAGCATCCGCACGATGGTGTCGGCGCGCTCGACGTACTGGCCCGCGCGCACGAAGTACCAACCCAGGTCGCGCGGGAGCGTCGCGTGCGCGATGCCCAGGACCAGGTGGCTGGCGTCGCGCACCGCGATGCAGTAGTCGTGCAGGGCGTCTTCCTCCGGCGCCTCACCGCGCCCGTTCGCCAGCTCCAGGTACGCGCGGTTGACGGCTTCCCACATCTCGGTGCTGATGCGGTCGCGCACGGTGCGCGCGTTCGTGCGCGCGAACGTGAGCGACGAGCGGATCGACGCCGGGTTGTCGGGGTGGACGGTCAGCCACGCCGGCACGCTCGAGGCGTCGGCGCGCTCGAAGTGCTGCCGGAACGAGGCGTCCGAGTCCGTGATGGCGAGCAGCGGCGCCCACTGCTCGGCGACGATGCCGCGCCCCGAGGGCGCCAGCGGCGCCTCGGCGATCGCGTAGTAGTTGACGTCCAGGAGCCGCGCGGTGTTCTCGGCGCGCTCGAGGTAGCGACCGAACCAGTAGAGCGCTTCGGCGAGCCGCGAGAGCATCAGGACACCTCCTCGGTTGCCGCGCCCGCCGGCGCCCAGCCGGGGCCGTCGCCGTTGAGCGGGGGGCCGCCCTCGTCGCTCGAGCGCTCGCCCGGCGCCGCGAGCACCCAGGTGTCCTTGGAGCCGCCCCCTTGCGACGAGTTCACGACCAGCGAGCCGCGCTCGAGCGCCACGCGCGTCAGGCCGCCCGGCACGATGCGGATCTGATCGCCCACCAGCACGTACGGGCGCAGGTCGACGTGGCACGGGTCGAACGCCTGACGGGCGGGGTCGAAGGTCGGGTGCGTCGATAGCTGGATGACCGGCTGCGCGATGTAGTTGGCGGGGTTCGCGCGCACCCGCTTCACGAAGGCGGCGCGCCCCTTGGCGTCGGACTCGGGGCCGATGAGCATGCCGTAGCCGCCGGAGCCCGCGACCTCCTTGATCACCAGCTCGTCCGCGTGCGCCGCGACGTGTTCGAGCACGTCGGGATCGGCGCAGCGGAGCGTCTCGACGTTCGGCAGCAGCGGTTCCTCGTTCAGGTAGTAGCGGATGAGGGCGGGCACGTACGCGTAGACGGCCTTGTCGTCCGCGATCCCGGTGCCGATCGCGTTCGCGAGCCCCACGCGCCCCGCCCGGTAGACGTCGACGATCCCCGGCACCCCCAGCGTGGAGTCGGCCCGGAAGACGGTGGGGTCGAGGAAGTCGTCGTCGATGCGGCGGTAGACCACGTCCACCTGCCGGCGGCCACGGGTGGTGCGCATCCACACCCGCTCCTCGTCGACGAACAGGTCGCGCCCCTCCACCAGCTCCACGCCCATCTGCTGCGCCAGGTAGGCGTGCTCGAAGTAGGCGCTGTTGTACGGGCCCGGCGTCAGCACCACCACGACCGGCTCGGGGACGTCGCGCGGGCTGAGGCTGTGGAGCGTCTCGAGCAGCTCCGACGGGTAGTGGCGGACCGGTCGCACCGGATGCGCCGCCATCATCTTCGGGAAGGCGCGCGCCATCACGCCGCGGTTGGCGAGCATGTAGCTCACCCCGCTGGGGCTGCGGGCGTTGTCCTCGAGCACCAAAAAGCGCCCCTCGCCGTCGCGGATGAGGTCGGTCCCCAGGACGTGCGTGAACGCGCCGTGCGGCATCGGGGTGCCGCGCACCTGCGGCCGGTAGGCGCCGTTGCGCAAGACGAGCTCGGGCGGGACGACGCCGTCCTCGAGCACCTCCTGCGGTCCGTACACGTCGGCGAGGAAGCGGTTGAGCGCGGTGGCGCGCTGCCGCAGCCCGGCCTCGAGATGCGCCCACTCGGCGGCCTCGAGGATGCGCGGCACCGGGTCGAACGGGAACGAGCGCTCGGTGCCGGCGGCGTCGCCGTAGACGGTGAAAGTGATGCCCTGGTTGCGGAAGATCAGCTCGATCAGGTGGAGCCGCCGCTGGAACTCGCGCAGCCCGTACGCGCCGAAGCGCTGCAAGGCGTCGAGGTAGGCGGGGCGAACGTTCCCGGCGGCGTCGAAGGCCTCGTCGTACCCGGTCGGGACGGCGTAGTCGCGAAACGGTTCGGGTCGTGGCTCGGGCATGGCGGAGCGTAGCATCCGGGGGTGCTTCGCGTGGTGGGCGGTGTTTCGGATGTACACACCGGGCGCGGGCGACCCGGATGGTCGCCCAGAGCGAAGCGGTTCGTGCCGATCCGGTCGCATTCGAGAGGGCGCACTGGGCCACGATGAGCCATGGAAATGGAAGGACCGGGATTTATGGGAAGGGTGCAGTATCATGGCATCATGGCGGAGCATCTGGTAAGGATGGGCACGAATGGTCGATTCGTCCTCCCGGTCGAGGTGCGGCGCGCGCTGGGCGTCGCCGACGGTGATACGCTCGTCGTCCGCGTGCTGGACGACGAGGTGCGGCTCTCGACACCGGCAGCGGCGGTGCGCCGCGCCCAGCGCGCCGTGCGCCCGTACTTACAGGCACGCTCGCTCTCCCAAGAGCTGCTCGCCGATCGCCGAGCGGAAGCGGCCAGCGAGTGACCACCGTCCTGGACGCTTCGGCGGTGTTGGCGCTCCTCGGGGACGAGCCAGGCGCGGAACGGGTCGCGGCCGCCATCGTCGGTGGGGCAGCGATCGGGGCCGTCAACCTCACGGAAGTGCTGACGAAGCTGTCCGACATCGGCATGCCGCGGGCCGCGGCTGAGGACGCGCTCGAAGGGCTCGGGTTGGAGGTCGTCGCGTTCGACGCCGATGCAGCACGGGCTGCCGCGGCCTTGCGCGAGCCGACGCGTGCGCGCGGCCTGTCGCTGGGCGACCGAGCGGCCATGGCGCTCGCGGCCGCGCGCGGCGCCCAGGTGCTCACGGCCGACCGCGCGTGGGTCGACGCCGTGCCCGAGATCGAGGTCGTGCTCGTTCGCTGACGACGGTTCAGCGCGGCAGGACCCACACCATGTGCACCTCGTCGTACGCCACGCCGTCGACGATCAGCGCGTCGCGTTCGTACCCGAAGGCCTCGAACCCGAACGCCTCGTAGAGCGCGCGCGCCGGGGCGTTGCCCGCCTCGACGCCCAGCAGCACCTGCCGCAGTCCGGGCATCGCGCGCGCGCGGTCGAGCACGGCGGCGACGAGCGCGCGCCCGACGCCGGTGCGCCGGGCTGCCGGAGCGACGTACATCCCGACCAGGTAGGCCTTGTGCCGCTCTTTGAGCCGCGGAAGGCGGAAGATCGCGCTCGTCCCCACCAAGCGCTCCGCTTGGAAGGCGCCGAAGGTGGCGCCGTCGGGATTGGGACGCAGGCGCTCGAGGGTGGCCGCGAGGTCGCGCACGGACTCCTCCTCGAAGCTCGAGGCGAAGGCGCTCGGCACGTTCCGCAGCGCCTCGAGGCGCAGCGAGCGGTACGCGTCCGCGTCGTCCGGTCGTAGCTCGCGCAGGATCACCGTCGGCGCGGGGCCGTTCGCTGGAGGCTGCATGCGCGCATCATGCCGCGCCCCGGCCCACCCCCGTGCCATCCTGCTCCATGGCCACCCGACGCGTCCTTCGCCCCCCGTTCCCCGACGACCCGCTCGCGGCCACCGGCCGGACGCTGCGCTGGGGGGTGGTCGCCACCGGCAGCATCGCCCGGAGCGTCACGTCGCAGCTCGTCCAGCTCGAGGACGCCGTGCTGCATGCGGTCTCCTCGCGCGATCCGGCGCGCGCCCGCGCGTTCGCCGACGACCTGGGCGCCGCGGTCGCGTACGGCGACGGCGACGGCATGCTGGGGTACGAGCGCATGGCGGCCGACCCCGACGTCGACGTGGTCTACGTCGCGACGCCGCACGGCCAGCACTTCGAGGTCGCGAAGCCGCTGCTCGAGGCCGGCAAGCACGTGTTGATCGAGAAGTCGTTCACCATCACCGGCGACGAGGCCGAGGCGCTCGTCGAGCTCGCGAGCGAGCGCGACGTCTTCCTGATGGAGGCCGTCTGGACGCGCTTCCTGCCGGTGTACCAGCGCGCGCTCGACGTGGTGGCCTCCGGCGAGCTCGGCGACGTCCGGTGGGTGCAGGCCGACCTCGGGTTCGCTGCCGAGCGCGACCCTCAGGCGCGCCTCTGGGCGCGCGACGCGGGGGGTGGGGCGCTCCTGGACTTGGCGGTGTACCCGTTCACGTGGGCGTTCGGCGCGCTCGGGATGCCCGAAGGGATCCATGCGGTGGGCACCCGCACCCCCGAAGGCGTCGACGGGACCCACGCCCTCACGCTGTCGTACCCGGATGGCGCGGTCGCGCAGCTGCTCGGCACGCTCGAGGCGCAGGCGACGCGGACGGCGACGATCGCCGGCACGCGCGGCACGCTGCGCACCTTCGCGCCGCTCACGCGCCCAGAGGGCTTCATGGTGATGGCGGGCGACGACCACCGCCGCGAGGAGGTGGGGCTCGGTTCGGCGCCCTACGCCTGGATGCTGCGCGAGGTGGCGCGCTGCGTGCAGCAGGGGCTGCGCGAGAGCCCGACCATGCCGCTCGCCGACACGGTCGCTACGATGAGGCTGTTCGACGCCGTGCGGAAGCAGTTGGGCGTGACCTACCCGAACGACGAGCGGACGTTCGGTGGCTGAGGTCGGGGCTGCCGCTAGGATCGCTCCTGGCCATCGGAGGTAGACGCGGTCGAGCTTCGAGCTCGACGCAGCTGCGTACAATGCGCCGCGGACCGGCCTCATGACGGCGGCGGCGATCTCGATCGTCACCGGTTCGGTGAAGAGTTGACCCGATGATCGACCTCCACACCCACCACCACCGCTGCGGCCACGCCCGCGGCACCCTCGCCGACTACGTGGCCGCGGGCCGTGCGCGTGGCCTGAGCGTGCTCGGCCTCAGCGACCACGCCCCGCTCTGGGCCAAGCCCGACGACCACCCGGCGCCCGGTATGCACATGGCGCGCAGCGCCTTCCCGGCGTACGTCGCCGAGGCGCGCGCCCTGCAGGCGACGCACGCCGGCGCGCTCGAGGTGCTCGTCGGCGTCGAGGCCGATTACGTCGAGGGGACGGTCGCGGCGTACCGCACCGAACTCGCGCGCCACCCGCTCGACTACGTGCTGGGGTCGGTCCACTACGTCGACGGCCGCCACGTGTACGACCGCACCCGCTTCCAACCGGGCTTCGACGTGGCCGCCTTCGCGCGCCGCTACCTGGAGCTCGTGCGGGAGGCGGCCGACAGCGGGCTGTTCGACGTCCTCGCGCACGTCGACGCCTGGAAGGGGCGTGCCCCGAGCCCCTGGCCCGACGTGGCCGACGACGTCGACCGCACCGTCGCGGCCATCGCGAAGGCCGATGTGGCGGTGGAGGTCAACACCTCGGGCTTGCGCAAGTGCGGCGAGCCGTACCCGTCGGACGCCTTCCTACGACGGCTGGTCGATGCCGGGGTGCCGATCACGTACGGATCCGACGCGCACGAGCCCAACGAGGTGCAGTACGGCTGGGACGACGTCGCCGGCCGGCTGCGAGCGCTCGGGGTGACCCGCTTGGCGACCTTCCGGGGGCGCGAGCGAGGGTTCGTGCCGCTCGGGCATGTGGCCGGGCCGGCGTAGCGACGCCAGGTTCGGTGCCACCGCGCACGAACGACCGCGGCGTGGTGCCCCACGACCGGGGCACCACTTGAGTCCCTGAGTACCGTATGTGTGGCTCATGAGCACGACCGTCGGTTGGTACGGTCCTCCAGAGCCCATCGCACCCTGAACGGTCATTGGAAGCAGCACGCTGCGCCCGCCGGACCTGGTGGGAACGCCGGGCCAAGGAGCGGCGTCTTCGACCGAGGTTCGGTCGTCGCCGTGGAGGAGCGTGATGCGATGGCAGGAATGGGATCAACGACGACCGATGGCTCGCACCCGTTGCGACGAGGGCGGCGGAAGGCGGTAGGGCGCGTCTTGGGACTGTTGGTCGCAGCCGTCTTGGCGAGCTGCGCGCAACAGGCGCCGCCACCGACCGCCGCGATCACCGAGGTCCGAGCGACGTCGGCGACGTCGTTGGTGGTGGCGTTCGATGCACCCGTCCACGTCCCCGATGCGAGCGCCTTCGCCATCCGCGACCCAGATGGTGCCGCGCTCGACGTGGTCGCCATGCACCCGCGGTCCGATGGTCGCAGCGTGGTGCTCGGCACCGCGCCGCAGCAGGCGGTGGCCTACCGCCTGAGCCTCGGCGGCGTGGCGACGGTGGACGCGTTGCAGCCGCTCGCCGACATGAGCGGCGACTTCACCGGCAACGTCGACTTGGCGCCGGTCGTGGCCAGCGCCGTGGCGATCAGCCCCACGCAGGTGGTCGTCTCGTTCCACGACCCGGCGACCGGCGCGCCCGCGGAACTCGGGCCGTCGGCCGAGGATCTGCTCCAGTACCGGGCCACCGACAGCGCGCTCGCCCTCGAGATCGAGGGGGCCGCCTTCGGCAGCGACTTCGCGACCGTCGTTCTGACCACCGCGCCGCAGTTCGACGTGATCTACACGCTCGACGTCGCGGCGGTGTTCAGCCGCGTCGGCGAGCGCCTGGTCGACCCGTTCAACAACCGCACGACCTTCGTGGGCATCGCCGCCAACGACACGCGCTCGCCCACCGTCGACCTGGCGTCGTCGCTCGGCGTCACGGCGGTGGAGGTGCGTTTCAGCGAGCCGGTGCGCGACGAGCCGGGGGGTGCCGGCGACCCGGCGAGCTACGCCATCGTGGACGGATCGAGTGAATCGCTGCCGGTCGTCGCCGTCGAGCTCAACGCGTACCGCACCGCCGCCGTGTTGACCACCGGCCGCAGCCAGGTGAACGGGCGTTCCTACACGCTCACGGTCCAAGGCGTGCGCGACGACGCGGGCAACGCGCTCGAACCCAACCCCACCGACGTCGCGTTCGTGGGCCAGGACGCCCCCGTGGGCGTCGACACGACGCCGCCGCGCGTCGCCAACGTCGGGTCCACCGGGAACACGTCCGTGACGGTCACCTTCTCGGAGCCGGTGCTCGGAGGCCCGTCCAGCGCCGAGGACCCGGACCATTACCGCATCTTCTCGAGCGAGACCTCGCCGACCGAGGTGGGCCCGCTCGCCACGCTCCTGGTGCTCGACGCGGTGCTCGACGCCACCCGCACCTCGGTGACGCTCTCGACCACGTCGCAGTCCGACCTCGGTTACGTGCTCGAGGTCGTCGACGTGCGCGATCTGGCCGGCAATCAGATCGCGCCGCCCGAGCGCGGCGTCGACCCGAGCCGCCTGAGCTTCCGCGGCACCGCGCCGGCGCCGGGCGAGCTGATCGACAGCGACGGCGACGGTCTGACCGACGACGTCGAGCAGCGCGGTTGGACCGTGCGCGTCACCCGAGCGGACGGCAGCGTCGAGCGCCGCGAGGTCACGAGCGACCCCTTCAGCGCCGACACCGACGGCGACGGGATGACCGACGCCGAGGAGCGCCAGTACGGGATCGATCCGCGCAGCGACGACACCGACGGCGACGAGGTCACGGACTTCGATGAGCTGAACCTGCACTACTCGGAGCCGACTCTGGAGGACACCGACGGCGACGGTCTGCCCGACGGGCTCGAGTTGGACTTCTTCGGTACCTCGCCGCTCTTGGCCGACACGGACGGCGACCAGTTCGACGACGGCTACGAGGTGACCACCGACAACCGCAACCCGCGCATCGCCGACCTGCCGCGCGTCGCCATCAACGTCGGCGCGGTCGACCTGCGGCTCGACGTCCGCTTCGAGGAGCAGACGGCCAGCGGCACCCGCACGCTCGACAGCCGCAGCTTCGCCTCTACCCTCGCGCAGTCGCAGGAGTCGGCCCAGGCGCGCGAGACCTCCAGCACCCTCGAGTGGTTCGTACAAGGCGAGGCGACCGTCTGCACCTACGGCGGT
>JBHEOT010000018.1:10210-11867 GCA_046260675.1 Trueperaceae bacterium
GCTCGAGCTCGACCACGTTCACGAGCGCCTCGGTCCGCGCCACCCAGCGCGAGTACGCCACGAGCCTGGCGAGCGAGGCGGAGATCACCGCCGAGTCCGTCGTCACGCGCGTGGTCGAGGGCGCCACCATGGCCGTCGAGGTCAACCTGCGCAACGCGAGCAACATCGCCTTCACGATCAGCGACATCGAGCTGACCGCGCGCATCCAGGACCCGCGCGATCCGAGCGTGTTCGTCCCGGTCGCGACCCTGTTCGCCGCCTCCGGGGCGCCGATCAGCATCGGTCCGCTGGACCCGGAGCGGGGGCCCTTCCGCTTCGCGACCGAGAGCGCGTTCCCGAGCCTGGTCGAGAGCCTGATGGCGAACCCGCGCGGCCTGACCTTCGAGGTCGCGAGCTACACGATCGTCGACGAGTTCGGGCGCGACTTCGCCTTCGTCGAGCAGGACGTGAACGACCGCACCGCTTACCTCGAGATCAACTACGCTGGCAACGAGACGCTCGAGCGCCACCAGGTCGCCACCAACGGCACCTTCGACCCGGATGGGCGGCCTTCGGGGATCACCTTCGCGCAGGTGATGGAGGACGTGCTCGGGCTCGAGTACGTGGAGGAAGCGCGCGACGCGGCGCTCGACCCCACCGTGCGCGCCGACGCCGACCTGCTCGATCGCAGTTACTCGACGCGCATCGTGAACGGCGTCGACACCCTGTGGCGCGTCAAGCGCGTCTCGCGCACGCTCACCGGCCAGGAGCGCGATTGGTGGGTGCTGGGGCCGCAGGGCAACATCACCCCGGTCGGCACCCGACCCGGCGTCGACTTCCGCACGACCACCGTCTTCTCCGACCAGGACTTCGCCTTCGCCTTCGTACAGGACCTCGACCAGGACGACCTCGAGGCCATCGAAGAGGGTTTCTACCGAAGCATCGACTCCGACGCCGACGTCGACCCGGCCGACGGCGTCCCCGACAGCCGCGACACCGACCGCGACGGCATCGACGATGCCGACGAGGTGTACGGACCGTTCGTGGGCAACCGGCGCGTGCGTTGGATCATCCGCCTGGAGGACGGCCGCGACGCCTATCCGACGATGGCGCACCCCGGTCGCGCCGACACCGACGGCGACGGCTTGAGCGATTGCCAGGAGCTGCTGGTCGACCCGGTTTGCGCGGAGATCACCGTGTACCTCGACGGCGACGGCGTCCCCACCCTGCAAACCACCTCCCTCGACGGCGCCGCGCACGCGCTCTTGGGCACCACCACGTTGAGCGCCCCCACCGACCCCAGCGCCCCGGACACCGACGGCGACGGGCTCACCGACCTCCAAGAGGCGATCGGCTTCGCGTACGTCGATCTGACCGGCGCCCGCGTCGTCGTGACGCCCGAGACCGATCCGACCAACCCGTACGCCACCAACCCGCTCGACCGCGACACCGACCGCGACGGCCTCGACGACCGCGCGGAGGTGCGCCTGGGGTCGAACCCGATCCAACCCGACGGCGACACCGTGCGCGACGACGACGCCGACGGCCTCGTCAACCGCGTCGAGACGCTCGGGTGGAACGTGACCTACCGCAACGCCGCCGGCGCTTTGGTCACGACCGCCGTCACCTCCGATCCGCGGCTGGTCGACACCGACGGCGACGGCTTGACCGATTGCCA
>JBHEOT010000018.1:11877-41882 GCA_046260675.1 Trueperaceae bacterium
ACTGGGAGGAGTACCGCGGCTGCCGCGACGCGAACCGCGACTTCGTGTGCGACGACGACCGTCGCTGGGGCTCCACGAACCCGCGCGAGGTCGATTCCGACGCCGACGGCATCAGCGACCGCATCGAGGTGGACGGCGTCCCGTTCCCGAGCGACACCACCGATCCGATCCGCTTCACCGAGCCGCTGAACGCCGATAGCGATGGCGACGGCCGCAGCGACGGCGCGGAGGTCGACGACTTCTGGCTCGTCAGCGTCGCGGGCCGCGGTGGCTACGTCGTGTACTCCGATCCGCTGCGCCGCGACGCGGACGGCGACGGCCTCACCGACGCCGTGGAGCTCTCGATCGGCACCGACCCGGGCCTGGCCGACACCGATGGCGACGGTGCGCTCGACAGCCTCGAGAACACCCGGCCTACGAACCCGCTCGTGCCTGACCACCTGGTGACGGTCACGTACCTGGGTCTCCAAGCCGGCAAGGGGTCGTCCGCGTCGGCCGCCGACGGCGACGCCGGGGCGAACCCGGGTGACTTCACGTTCTCGTACCAGGTGCGGACGCCCACGACCGCCGGATCGCTCGCCCTGCGCACCATCGCATCCGCGGAGACGGTGGCGGTCCGGTCCTGCTTGGACGACAACGACTTCGTCTGTAGGGGCACGATCTTGGGCATCGACGTCATCCAGATCGCGGCGCCGCTGAAGCTGGAGATGACCGCGTCGTTCAGCTTCGCCGTGCCGTACACGAGCTCGTTCACGGTCGAGGGGGTCGTACAAGAGCGAGATCCGAGCAGCGGCACGCTCTTCGCCGACGTTTCCTACTTCTTCGGCGGCTTCGGTGACCCGAACGGCGTCTACGCCGGCGTCGACCTGCGCAAGGGGAGCTTCGGCATCGCCTTCAACGATTCGCCGCGGACCGACGTGCCGCTCGAGATCACCGTGCTGGTGACCGTCGAGTAAACACGCCGCACCGAACGCGATCGCCGCGTGGGCTCCGAGTCGATCTCGGGGCCCACGCTGTTGGGTGGGGTTGCCCTCGCGACCGGCGCCGTGGTCTACTCCGCGGCACGTCCCTTCGGTCTCGTCGACCGGTCGGACGCCGATCCAGAGCGGGTGAGGGTCCTGGCCCGACGATCCCGCAGCAACCAGCGGTCATCTCCGCGGGTGCTTCCTCCAGCCGAGCGCGCGGCCTCGACGATCGGGCCGGCCCTCGGGGAGATCGGGGCGACTGCCTCGTCTTCGTTCCCGGCGCCGCGGCACGCGGTGCGGGAGGAGGCGACCATGTTCGATCGTTCCACCCACCAGAGCATCAGGGCGCGCACCGCGCCCGTACCCCGTGTGCGTCGGCGAATGCCGGTCGCGGCGCGTCGGCTGACCTAGCCGCCCGCCGCCCGGGTCGGACGCCCTCCGGCCGTCCCGTCCGAAGGCCCCTCGCCCGCCGAGGGGTCGCGTCCTCATCGCATCGCACCGCGGTCCCCTAACCGCACCCCAGGAGTCCCCCATGCCCCACCGCTTCGAGACCCTCCAGATCCACGCCGGCTACGAGACCGTCGACCCCACCACCAAGAGCTCCGCCGTCCCGATCTACCAGACCACCGCCTACGCCTTCGACGACGCCGACCACGCTGCGCGTCTGTTCGGGCTGCAGGAGTTCGGCAACATCTACTCGCGGATCATGAACCCCACCAACGACGTGCTCGAGAAGCGCGTCGCCGCGCTCGAGGGGGGTGCGATGGGGGTGGCGGTGGCCTCGGGCCACGCCGCCGAGTTCTTGGCGATCGCTACCGTCGCCCAGGCGGGCGACAACGTGGTGTCGAGCCCGCACCTCTACGGCGGCACGGCGAACCTCTTCCGGGTGACGCTGCCGCGGCTGGGCATCACCGTGCGCTTCACCGGTCCCGAGGCGACGCCCGAGCAGTTCGACGCGCTGATCGACGAGCGCACCCGGGCGGTCTACGTCGAGTCGATCCCCAACCCCTCGCTGCGCCTGCCCGACCTGCGCGGCATCGCCGACGCGGCCCACGCGCGCGGCGTCGCGGTGTTCACGGACAACACCGGCGGCATGGGTGGGTACCTCTTCCGGCCGATCGAGCACGGCGCGGACGTCGTGATCCACTCGGCCACCAAGTGGATCAACGGCCACGGGACCAGCGTGGGCGGGGTGCTCGTCGACGCCGGCAGCTTCGACTGGGGCAACGGCCGCTACCCGCTGTTCACCGACCCCAGCCCCAGCTACGGCGGGCTCGAGTTCTGGAAGGTGTTCGGGAGCGGTGGCCCCTTCGGCAACGTCGCCTTCGCCATCCGCGCGCGCGTCGAGGGGCTGCGCGACCTGGGCGCCGCCCTCGCCCCGCAGAACGCCTGGCTGCATCTGCAGGGGCTCGAGACGCTCTCGTTGCGCGCCGACCGGCACGTGGCCAACACCGAGGCGCTCGCGCGCTGGTTCCAAGCGCAGCCCGGGGTCCTGGCCGTGAACTTCCCCGGCCTCGAGGGGCACCCCGACTTCGAGCGCGCCCAGCGCGACTGGCCGCGCGGCGCCGGCGGCGTGCTCACGTTCGAGCTCGAGGGCGGTGTCGAGGCCGGGAAACGCTTCCTGAACGCGCTCCAGCTCGCCTCGCGACTCGTCAACCTCGGCGACGCCAAGACCAGCGTCACCCATCCCGCGAGCACCACCCACAGCCAGCTCACGCCCGAGCAGCTGCAGGCAGGGGGGGTGGCGCCGGGTCTGGTGCGCGTGGCGACCGGCCTCGAGCACGTCGACGACCTGATCGAGGACTTCGCGCAGGCGCTGGCGGCGGCGCGGGGGGTGCTCGCGGCCTGAGCCCGCGGCCTGAGCCCGGCGGCTGCGCGCTCGACGTCGGGGGAGGGGTCGATCGTGGGCGCTTAGGCAACCTTGCAAATCAAAAGTGGGACTTTAAATTTGCAAGGTTACCGAAGCGTCGCGCCGAAGGACTCCTCGGGGCAGCCCCAATCTGGTTGGGCCGCACCCGCATGCCAGGCGACGACGGTGGGTGCGGTGCGAACGGCGAGCAACCGCCTCGGCCGTACCTCGGGCGCGCTAGGCTCGGGTCAACGTCCTTCAGGAGGTGCCCCCGTGAGGGTGTACGTTTCGAGCGACATCGAAGGGGTGGCCGGCGTCGTCTCCGCCGACCACACGGTCCCGTCGGGCGGCGTCGAGTACCAGCGCGCCCGCAGGCTCATGACCGCCGAGGTCAACGCGGCGGTGCGCGCGGCGTTCGACGCGGGCGCGGGTGAGATCTGGATCAACGACGCCCACGGCCCCAACACCAACCTGCTGGTCGAAGAGCTCGACGAGCGCGTCGAGCTGCTCACCGGCAAGCCCAAGGCCTTCAACATGGTGCACGGCGTCGACCAGGGCTTCGACGCGGCGCTGTTCCTCGGCTACCACGCCCGCACCGGCACCGCCGAAGCCGTGCTCGACCACGCCTACCTGGGGAGCGTCGGCTACGACCTGCACCTCAACGGCATGCCGTGCGGCGAGTTCGCGCTCAACGCCATGCTCGCCGGCGCGCACGGCGTGCCGGTCGTGGTGGTGAGCGGCGACGACAAGGTCGCGGCCGAGGCGCGGGCGCTGCTGCCGCGCATCGAGGTCGCGACCGTCAAGCAGGCCCTGTCGCGGACGGCGGCGCGCACCCTGACCCCGGCGGCGGCGCGCAGCGCGATCGCCGGCGCGGTCCGCCGCGCGCTGTCGGCCGACCGCCACCTGGACGTGCTCGAACCGCCCGAACCGCCGTACGTCCTCGACGTCACCTTCCTGCGCTCCAGCATGGCCGACGTCGCGGCGGTGATGCCGGGCGTGGACCGCATCGACGGGCGCACGGTCCGGTGGACCGGCGGCGACTACCTCGACGCGTTCCGCGCCTGCCGCACGCTCCTGCTGTTGGGGAGCACGGCCGCCTGACGTCCGACGTGAGGCGCCCGATCGACCTCTACGCGAAGCTGCTCGACGCGGCCGACATCGTCGCCGGCACGGCGTCCGACGAGGACGCCCGCGTGGCGCTCCTGCGGCGCGTGCTGCGGACCGCCGAAGCGCTGCCGGCGCCGGTCGCGCGGGTGGTCGACGCCGCCGGCGTGACCCGCGCCTACCTCCTGCGGCACGTCCTCTCGATCCGCGCGTTCGCCCCCGACGTGCGCGCCGCGCTGCGCGAAGGGCTGCCGCTGGCGGTCGCGCGCCAGGTGAACGGGCTCGCGACCGCCGAAGCGCGGGCGTGGGCGCTGGAGCCGTTGGCGGGCGTCGGTGCGTTTGGGCGCCTGCTGCCACGGGGCGTGGCGGCGCAGGTGGAACGGCGCGCGCGCGGGGCGCGCGACCGTGGCTCGGCCCCGCCGCCGGCCGCCGGCAAGGCCGGTCGCACCGTGGAGTCCGGGCTGGACGCGGTCGGTTGGCGGGCGCCCGACCCGGACCCGCGACCCCCCGCCGACCGCCCGGGCGACGTGTGGACCTTCGCGGCGGCGGGGCCGCGGCGCGACGCCGAGGCGCTCGCCCCCGAGGTGGTCGAGGCGCTGCTCGCCCGGCTGCTCCCCTCCGGAGGGCGGCTGGTCGACGCGACCGCGGGGGCAGGCACGATCGCCGACGTCGCGCGCCGGCACGGCGTGGCGACGTGGTCGGGCGACCTCGAGCCGCGCGCTCCGTTCGTCCACCGCGCCGACGCGGCGCTGCTGGGGTCCGCGCCGGAGGGGCCGGGAAGCGCCGTGGCCGACGTGCTCGTCGTGCACCCGCCCACGTACCGCAGCTGGGCGGCGGCGGCGCCCGACGTCGCCCGCATGGAGCAGGTCGACGGGTACGCCGACGCGGTGGCGGCGATGGTCGCCGGGGCGATGGGCGTCGTGGCGCCGGGCGGCTTCGTGGTGGTGGTCACGCGACCGGTGCGCGAGCCCGGCGCGGTGTGGCTGGCGACCTCGCACCTGGCGCAGCAGCTGACCGATGCCGACCTGACGCTGGAGCGTTACGTGCTGGCGGTGGCCGACGACGGCAGCGAGGAGTGGCACGTGCTGGTCGGGCGCACGCCGAAGGGTGGCGCCAGGACGGTCCACTGAGTGGAGCGTCGCCGGAGGGCGAACCTGGCTCCAGCGCCCCGGATCGGGGCGCCCACCCAGGAGGCCCGCCATGGTCCGCGCTCGTCCACCCGCTTCCCGCCCCGCCCCCGCCCGCCTCGACGACCGCGTCGGACCCGCGCTCCCCGCCCGCTTCCTGGAGCGCGCGAGCCGTGGCGTCCCGCTGCCGCTGGTGGGCGGTCACGCGCTCGTCCAGCCCCGCCCCCGGTACGCGCCGCACGACGAGGTGGTCGAGCGCAAGGGCGTCGGCCATCCGGACAGCCTGTGCGACCACCTCGCCGAAGCGCTGGCGGCCGCGATCGTGCGCGACGCGCGCGAGCGCTTCGGACGTCCGGTGCACTTCAACGTCGACAAGGCGCTGCTGGCCGCGGGCGCCGTCGAGGTCGGATTCGGTGGGGGAGCGCTGGTGCGTCCGACGCGCATCGTGCTGGCCGGTAAGGTCGACCGGCGCGCCTTCCCGCTTCCGCTCGAGGCGCTCATCGAGGCCGCGTACGCGCGCCTGTTCGAGCTGCTGCCGTGGGCGAGCCGCGAGGCGTACCGGATCGAGGTGTGGCTCGAGGCGTCGAGCCGCGACCTGGCGCCGCTGCTCGACCGCGGGGTCGCCGCGAACGGGGTGCCGCTCGCGAACGACACCAGCGTCGCGACCGCCTTCGCGGCCCGCAGCCCGCTCGAGGCGGCCGTCCACGCGGTCGAGCGGGCGCTCGCCGACCCCGACGCGCGCGCCGTCCTGCCGATCGGCGCCGACGTCAAGGTGCTCGGCACCCGCTACGCCGACGCGCACCTGTTCGACGTGGCCGTCCCGGTGCTGGCCGAACGGGTGCCGGACGCCGCGGCGTACCGCGGCGTGCTCGACGCCGTCCGCGCGCACGTGGTCGAGGCCGTGCGCGGGCCGCTGGCCCCGCTCGGCGGCCGGGTGTTCGTGCACCTCAACGGCGCCGACCTCGACGAGGCAAGCGCCGAGGGCGCGTACTTGACGCTCACGGGCTCGTCCGCCGAGGCGGGCGACGACGGCCAGGTCGGACGCGGGAACCGCATCGGCGGGCTGATCACGCCCTGTCGGTTGGGTTCGATGGAGGCCGCCTGCGGCAAGAACCCGTGGGCGCACGTCGGCAAGCTCTACCAGGCGATCGCCTGGGACGCGGCGCACGCGATCGTCGCCGAGGGCTTGGGTGAAGGGGCGTCGGTGACGCTGACGTCGCGCATCGGCCAGCGCGTCGACCGGCCGGTGCGCACGACCGTGGAGGTGCACGGCGACGGGCTCGACCCCGGCCTCGACGGGCGGCTCGCCGAGCTCGTCGCGGCCGCGATCGGCGACTGGCGCGGCGTGGCCGCCCGGCTGGAAGATGGTGCGTACGAGCTGGCGTGACAGCACCGTTTGCGACCGCCAACGCCAGGTGGCGTAGCATGGGCACGTGGCGCTCACCGTGGCCGACCTCATCGCGCGCGACCGCACCTGGTCGCTCGACGACTTCGTCGCCGAGGTCAACCGGCTGCTGCCGATGATCATGCCGGACGGCTCGCCCGGGCGCGCCAAGGCCGAGATGAACGCGCGCCTCGTCCGCCACTACGCCACCGAGGGCGTGCTCCCCAAGCCGCTCAAGCAGTCCGGCGAGGCCCAGTACGGGGCCGACCACCTGGTGCGCGCGCTCGCCCTGCGGCGGCTGCTCGCCGACGGGTACCCGAGCGGCGTGGCGGGCACCGTGCTCGCCCGCCACGACACCGAGGCGCTCGCGCGCCTGCTCGTCGGCGAGCTGCGCGTGGGCGTCGACCTCGAACCCGACGTCGTCGCGGCGCCGGTGGCGCACCCGGTCGCGCACCTGAGCGAGGGCGTCCGCGAGCGCCTCGCCGACCTGCGGCGGCGCGCCGGTTTGCCCCCGCTGGGGGCGCCGCCGTCGGAGCGCGCCGAGCGCACCCGATCGGCGCCCCCCCGCCGCGAGGTCGGTGCGCCCCCGCGCGGCGACGCCGAGCCCGCACCGCTGCTCCACCGCCGGTCGCTGGAGGGGGAGGCGTGGAGCCGGCAGGTGCCGAGGCGGGTGACCCCCACCGCGCGCGCCAGCTCCGAGGGGGGCGTCGCCTGGACGCGCTACCCGCTCGTCGAGGGCCTCGAGCTCCACGTGCGCGACGACTTCGACGACCCGCCCACCCCGGCGGCGCGCGAACGCCTGCGCGACGTGCTGCTCGCGCGCCTGGAGGCGATCGCGCTCGAGCGCGGTGGGCGCCGGCGATGACGCGCAGAGCGCGGCCGCTCGTGGACCCGCACGGCGACCCCACCGTCGTCTTCGTCGTCGACCGCTCGACGTCGGTGGGCGAGGTCGGTCTGCGGGCGGCGCGGACGGCCATCGGCGACGCGGTCGCGCAACTCGGACCCGACGCCCGCGTCGGCCTGGTCGCGTTCGACGCCCGCGTGCAGGTGGTGCAGCCGCTGGCGTCCGTCTTGGCGGACGGGGGGCGGGTGCACAAGGCGGCGTGGGCGCTGCGCAACGAGCGCGGCAGCGCGCTGCACGCAGGGTGGGTCGAAGGGCTGACGCAGGCGCTCGCCGGGGTGGGGGACGCCGGCCTCTTCGCCCTGGAGCCGTCGGTGAGGGTGGTCGTCTTCACGGACGGCGACCCCGACGTGGGCGTGATGGACCCCGGTGTCCTGCGCGACGACGTCGCCGGGGCGCACGCGGCGACCGGCGTGGCGACGAGCTTCGTGGGCGTCGGACCGGCGCCCGACCGCACGCTGCTCCGCGAGCTGGCCGAGGCCGGGGGCGGGGTGTACGTCGACGCCACCGAGGCGCCCGTCGAGCGCGCCGCGCCGGACGACCCCGCGCCGCGAGCGTTCGCGCGGGCCGATGGGGCGCCGGCGCGCGTCGAGGTGGTCGTGGGCGACGTGACCGAGGAGGCGGTCGACGTGCTGGTGAACTCGACCAACCGCGGGCTCTTCGGCGCCGGCGGCGTCGACGGCGAGGTGCACCGCAAGGGGGGGCCGCGGTTGACCGCCGCCTGTCGGCGGGTCGGCGAGCTCGCGTACGGCCACGCCGTCGTCACGCCCGGCTTCCGGCTCCGGGCGCAGCACGTGGCGCACGTCGCGGTGCCTGCGTGGCACGGGGGCGACCACGGCGAGCTGCGGCTGCTCGAGGACGCCTACCGGGCGGCGCTGGACGTCGCCCGACGCCTGCGCGCGGCGTCGATGGCGCTGCCGGCGGTGGGGACCGGAACCTACCGGTACCCGGTGGACGCGGCCACCCGCGTGGCCATGGCAACCGTGCTCGACGAACTCGCGCGCTTCGGCGGCCCCGAGCGGGTGCGCTTCGTGCTCGCCGACGAAGCGGTCGCGGACGCGTACCGGGCGGCGCGCGCCGCGCAGGGCGGCTAGGCTCGCCTATGACCCTCGCTCCCACTGCCCAGATCACCTTCCTGCCGACCGCCGACCTGATCGCCACCGGCGCCTTCTACGGGCACGTGCTCGAGCTCGAGCTGGTGCGCGACCAGGGGCTGTGCCGCATCTACCGCACCGCGCCGGGCGCCCACCTCGGCTTCTGCGAGCGCGGGTACGCGGTGCCCGAGGGCGTGCGGGTGGTGCTGACGCTCCTGGTCGACGACGTCCAGGGCGCGTTCGACGCGGTGGTCGCGCGCGGCGCGCCGGCGGTGTCGGCGCCGGCGCACAGCGAGCGCTTCGCCTGCACGTCGGCGTTCGTGCGCGACCCCAACGGGTACCTGGTCGAGCTGCAGCGCTTCGACGAACCGCTGGCGTGACGGGGCCACGGCGGGGGCCACCGTCGCCGATCGCGCGGTGCCGAGCGGCGCGGGGCGCTACCCTCCGGACATGAACGCACCGGCCACGATCGCAGCGAGCTTCACCGGGTTCGGCCCCGCCGTGACCGATTGGTTCGTGGCCCTGGCGAACGACAACTCGCGCGCCTACTGGGCGGCGACCAAGGACGTGTGGCAGCGCGACGTCCGCGCGCCGCTCGAGGACCTGCTCGAGGAGGTCGCCGCCGAGGGTGGCGAGCGCCCCAAGCTCTTCCGGCCGCACCGCGACCTCCGCTTCGCGCGCGACGCCGGCCCGCTCAAGAGCGCCACCGGTGGCTACGTGCCGAACGCGGACCGCTCGCCCGCCGTGCGCTACGTCGAGCTCTCGGCGCGCGGGCTGATGGCGGCGACTGGGTACCACCAGCTCGCGGCCGACCAGCTCGAGCGCTACCGCGCAGCCGCCGCCGGTCCGGCCGCGCCCGCGCTCGCCCGGGCGCTCGAGGCGGTGCGCGCGGCGGGGCTCGAGGTGGGCGGCAACCGGCTCAAAACGACGCCGCGCGGCGTGCCGCGCGACCACCCGCACGCGGCGCTGCTGAGGCACAAGTCGCTGACGGTGGCCGCTTGGATGCCGCCCGGCGACGCGCTCGAGACCCGCGAGCCGCTCGAGTTCGCCGTGGGCACGTGGGCGGCGGCCGAGCCGGTGGTGGCGTGGCTCGACCGGAACGTCGGCGTGTCGCGTTTGGATCCGGACGAGGTGCGGGGGCGCGGCCGGCGCCGCTGAGCGACGCGGTCAGTCGTCGATCGCGCGCCCGGCGGCGTCGAGCGCGACGACCCGCCGCTCGCGCCGCGCCCGCTCCGCGGCGAACGCCCATCGGTGGCTGGCCAACGCCTCGGCCACCGACGTGGGCGACGGCGCGCGCTCGCCCGCTTTCCACGCCGCGAGCCGGCGGGTGAGGTCGTCCATCAGCGCGCCGTCGCCGCCGCCGTGGCCGTCGTCGTCGCTGCCATCGACCGCAACGGGTGCGACCGCACCGCTGCGGTGGTCGATCACCTCGAGGACGCCCGCGGTCAGGTCGCCGCGCAGCTCGGCGTGCGAGCCGGTGAGCGTCAGGCGGCGGGTACCGACGGCGTGGAAGGCGTTCACCTCGAGGGTGGCCGTGGCGCCGTTCGCGAAGTCGAGCAGCACCGCCTGGTGGTCGACCACGTCGTTCGCGCCCAGGTACACGCAGCGCCCGTACGGCCCCTCCCGCAGAGCCCGGCGGCGGGCCTCGGGGCTCGGGTCGGCGGTGACGACCGACACCGGCCAACCGTCGACGTCGGCCAGGCGGTCCAGGTAGAGGTGCGCGGCGTCGTACGGGCACGTGGCGGCGGCCGGGCAGTCGAGGCAGCGCTCGGTGGCGCCCGCCGGCGCGCGCTCGGGGCGGAAGTGGGCGAGCCGGCCGGTCGAGGCGACGCTCGTCGCGGGCGCCCCCACCCACCAGGCGAGCAGGTCGAGGTCGTGGCACGCCTTGGCGAGCAGCATCGGGCTCGACGCCGCCTCGCGGTGCCAGTTGCCGCGGACGTAGCTGTGGGCGAAGTGCCACGCGCCGATGCGCTCCTCGTGGAGCACGTGGATCAGTTGGCCCAGGCGCCCCTCACGCAGCACCCGCGCGACGGCTCGCATCAGCGGCGCGTAGCGCAGCACGTGCGCGACCGCGACGGTGCCGGTGGCGGCCGCCGCGGCCGTGGCGACCCGTTCGATGTCGTCGGGCGACGTCGCGATCGGTTTCTCGAGCAGCAGGTGGTACCCCTGGGCGAGCGCGGCGACGGCCAGGTCGGCGTGGCCCCGGTCGGGGGTGGCGACGACCGCCACGTCGGCGAGCGGGGCGCCGGCGGCCTCGGAGGCGGCGAGCAGCGCCGCGCCGTCGGCGAAGCGCGCCGCCGCGGGCACCTCGTGCTCGTCGCCGGCGCGGACGCGGCGGCCGGGGTCGCCGTCGGCGACCGCCACCACGCGCCCGCGGTGAGGGTGCCGCGCCAGCCAGGCGCCGTAAGCCTCCGCGCCGCGGTTGCCGCAGCCGATCAGGGCGAACGTGGGTACGGCGTTCATCGTGCGGCGAGCGTACCCGGCGCGGCTCGTCGGAGGGCCGGGGGCGTGCGGGGGCTCACCAGGCGGCGGCGACCACGTCGGTGGCGCCGACGTGTCGAGCCCCATCAGCGCGGCGAGCTCACCCGCGCCCACAGCACTTCCGGCGCCACGCCGCACGCGGCGCGAAAGCCGCAGCCGGCGCAGGCGACGCTGCTGCAGGCCACGGCGTCGTCCGAGCCGCCGTCGACCCGCGCCACGTAGCCACGGCGCGCCAAGCGGTCCAGTTCGCCGCGCACGTACGGCGCCGGCACGGCCAACCGCTGCGCCAACGCTTCGACCGACGCCGGTGCCTGCAGCGCTTCGAGGACCGCGTAGCTCAGGGCCACAGCGCGAACACCGCCCAGGCGGCCGCGTACGCCACGAAGGTCTGCCACAGCACCGAGAACAGCATCCAGCGCGTGCCGAACGCTTTGCGCAGCGCCGCGAGGGTCGCGACGCAGGGCATGTACAGCAGCGTGAAGACCATCAGCGCCACCGCCCCGCCGGTCGTGAGGACGCCGCCGAGGCGCGCGCTCAGGTCGGCGTCGAGCGGCTCGCCGCCCCCGAACCCCCACAGGGCGGTCAGCGTGCCCCGAAGCGCTTCGACGAGGCCCGTGCCGATCGTGGCCAGCCCTTCCAGCAGCCCGATGGCGGCCGCGGGGACGTCGCCCAGCAGGGTCAGCGCCAGGCTGCCGAGCACGACCTCCTTGGCGACCGCGCCGGGGATCAGCGCGCCGACCACGCGCCAGTCGCCCAAGCCCAGCGGCGCGAACACGGGCGCGAGCGACCGCGCGACGGTCTCGAACAGGCTCATGCCGTTCGCGAGTTCCAGCGACAGCAGCGCCCACACCGCGACCACCGCGATCAGGATGGGGCCGGTCGCGCCCTGGAGGAAGGCCTTGGTGCGGGCCCAGGCGAGCTTCAGCACCAGCCGCGCGGGGGGCCAGCGGTACGAGGGCAGCTCCATCGCGCCCGAGCTGGGCGGCGTGCGGAGCAGGTGCTTGAAGGCGAGCGCCGAGGCGAGCGCGACCGCGAAGCCGAGCACGTACAGCCCCGTGAGCACCACCGCCGCGTAGGCCGGTACGAAGGCGGCGGCCAGCAGCACGAAGACGGGCAGCCGGGCGGAGCAGGGGATCGACGGGATGGCGAGCGCGACCCGCAAGCGGTCGCCGCGCTGCTCGAGGGTGCGGGTGGCCTGGACGGCGGGCACCGTGCAGCCGATCGAGAGCACCATCGGCAGCACCGCGCGCCCCGGCAAGCCCAGCGCGCGCATGAGGCCGTCGGCCAGGAAGGCGACGCGCGCCAGGATGCCGGCGTTCTCGAGCACCCCGAGGATCACGTACAAGACGAACAGTACCGGCACGAACGCGAGCACCGTACCCACGCCCTCGACCAGCGCGCCGGCGAGGAACGACTCGAGCAGCGGCGGCAGCGCCGCGGCCGTCACCCAGCCGGCGAGCACCTCCTGGACGGTGCCGAAGAGGCCGACCCAGGGGTCGGAGAGCGCGAAGGTGAGGTGGAAGATCAGCGCCAGGCCGGCGAGGAGCGCGATGGGGCCGGCGACCGGGTTCAGCAGGAAGCGGTCGACCCGCTCGCTCGGGTCGACGCGCCCGGCCGCGGTGCGCGCAGCGAGGCCGGCGAGGGCGTGGGCGGTGCGGTGGCGCGCTTCGGCGACGGCGAGGAAGGGGTCGATGCCCGCTTCGTCCAGCGCGGCGCGCTGGCGCTGAAGCGCAGCGTCGGGGACGAGCGGCGGTGGGGCGACCGTGCTGCGCGCGGCGGCGCGTCCGCCTGCGGCGGTCGGCACGGGCAGTTCGTCGGTGAGCGCGGCGAGCGCGTGCCAGCGGGTCGGAGCGCCGGCGGCGGTCAGCGCCGTGGCCGCGGCGGCGACCGGCTCCGGGTAGGCCACGGTCGCGGTCGGGACCGCGGCGCGCCGGGCGGCGGCGATCAGGCTGCCGGCGCCGTGGCGCCGGTGGTCGCGCAGGGCGACCACGGGAACGCCGAGCTCCGCTTCGAGCACCGCGACGTCGAGCGTGGTGCCGCGAGCGGTCGCCTGTTCGATCAGGTTGAGCGCCACCACCATGGGCCGGCCGAGTTCGCTCAGCTCGAGGGTGAGGGTCAGGTCGCGCGCGAGGTGCACCGCGTCGACGACGTTGACGATCAGCGCGTTGGGATCGGCTTCCAGGGCGGGGAGGACCACGTCCTCCTCGGCGCCGGTGCCGCCGAGCGCGTACGCACCCGGCAGGTCGACCAGGTGCAGGGGGGCCCCGTCGACGACGGCGTGCGCCGACGCCACCTCGACGGTGGTGCCGGACCAGTTGCCCACCTCGAGGCGGCTGCCCGAGATCGCGTTGATCAGGCTGGTCTTGCCGACGTTGGGGGTGCCGACGAGGCACCACCGCGACGGCCCCACGGGCGCCAACGTCGACGACGTCCCGGCGGCGCAGCCGCAGCCGTGCTTGGCTCTACAGGACGGGCAGCTCATAACGGGCTCCAGGTTCGGCGGGCGCGAGCTCGACGAGCACGCCCTGCGCCTCGTCGGCGCGGAGCATCAGGTGCACGGTGCCGGCGCGCAGCTCCATCGCGCCGTGGCGCGCGGCGCGCCCGAGGACGGCCAGGTCGGCGCTGGGGCGGAGCCCGAGCGCCATCAGCTTGCGCCGCAGCCGCGGGGCGCCCGCGAGCGACACGACGCGGGCGCACGCGCCGCGCTCGAGCTGGCTGAGCGGGCACACGACGCAGCACGGCGCGCTGCCCATCGAGTCGCAGGCGACCGGCGCCGATTCCCAAGTGTCCCGGTCGGGTTTCATGCCTCAGCATCGCGCAGCAGGTGGGTGGCGGGCCAGGGACATCTTTCATCCCCCCGCTACGAGGGGCGGGGCGAGGACGACGCGACGTTCGCCTTCGCGATCGAGACGCGCCGGAGCGGCGTCGGCGGGGTGAGGGCGCGCCGCCGGGTAGGCTGGAGCGACGAACGTGAGGAGGCAGCATGAGCACGCTCCGGATGACGGTGGGGCAAGCCTTGGTGCGGTACCTGGCCGCGCAGTGGACCGAGCGCGATGGGGTGCGTCGGCGCACGATCCCGGGGGTATGGGCGATCCTCGGGCACGGCAACGTCGCCGGGTTGGGGCAGGCGCTCGAGGAGCTCGGCGACGCCGTCGACCTCCCCACCTACCGCGCCCAGAACGAACAGGCGATGGTGCACGCCGCCGCGGCCTACGCCAAGCACGTCGACCGGCTCGCGACCTTCGCCTGCACCGCGTCGGTCGGCCCCGGCAGCGCCAACATGCTCACCGCCGCCGCCGGCGCGACGGTCAACCGGCTGCCGGTGCTCTTGCTGCCGAGCGACGAGTTCGCCGCGCGCCGGGCCGACCCGGTGCTGCAGCAGCTCGAGCACCCGCAGGAACAGGACGTCAGCGTCGCCGACGCCTTCCGGCCGGTCGCTCGCTTCTTCGCCCGCATCCACCGCCCGGAGCAGCTGCTCGCCGCGCTCCCCGAGGCGCTGCGCGTGCTCACCGACCCGGTCGAGACCGGTGCGGTCGTGCTCGCGCTGCCCGAGGACGTGCAAGCCGAGGCCTGGGACTGGCCCGCGGCGCTCTTCGCGCCGCGCACCTGGCGGGTGCGCCGGCCGCCGCCGGAGGCCGAGGTGCTTTCGAAGGCCGCGCGTTGGCTGGGTGCCGCCCGGCGCCCGCTGATCGTGGCAGGGGGCGGCGTGCGCTACGCCGCCGCCGGCGAAGCGCTCGCCGCCTTCGCCGAGCGCTTCGGCGTGCCGGTCGTCGAGACCCAGGCCGGCAAGGGGGCGCTGGCGTGGGACCACCCGCTGGCCGCGGGTCCGGTCGGCGCCAACGGCGGCAGCGCCGCCAACGCCCTCGCGCGCCGCGCCGACGTGGTGCTGGCGGTGGGGACGCGGCTGGCGGACTTCACGACCGGGTCGATGACCGCGTTCGCCCATCCGGACGTGCGCTTCGTCGGCCTCAACGTCGCCCCGTTCGACGCCCACAAGGTGGGCGCGCTGGCGCTCGTGGCCGACGCTCGTGCGGGGCTCGAGGGGCTCACGACCGCGCTCGCGTCCGAAGGGTCGCGGAGCGACCAGGGGTACCGCGCCGAGGCCACCGAGCGCGTCGCCGCGTGGCGCTCCACCGTCGACGAGCTGCGCCAACCCCGTGCCGACGGCGGCGGGCTCGCCCAGGCCGAGGTCATCGGCGCCGTCCACGAAGCCTTCGGCGACCAGGCCGTGGTGATCAACGCCGCTGGCAGCATGCCCGGCGACCTGCTCAAGTTGTGGCGCACCGCCGACCCGCGCGCGTACCACGTGGAGTACGGCTTCTCGTGCATGGGGTACGAGATCCCTGCTGGGATCGGGGTAGCCCTTGCCGAGCCGGGCCGCGAGATCGTCGTGTTCGTGGGCGACGGCTCCTACCTGATGATGAACTCGGAGCTGGTCACGGCGGTGGCCGAGGGGCTGTCGTTCACCGTGGTCCTCGTGGAGAACCAGGGCTTCCAGTCGATCCACGGCCTGCAGCGCTCGGTGGGCGTCCCCTCGTTCATCAACGAGCGCCGGGCGCGCGACCCCGAATCGGGTCGGCTCGACGGCCCGGTGGTGCCGGTCGATTTCGCCGCCCACGCCGCCGCGATGGGCGCGCGCACCTGGTCGGTCCGCGACCTCGAGGCGTTGCGCCCGGCGCTCGCCGAGGCGCGCGCGGCCGACGGCGTGCGCGTGGTCGTGGTCGCCACCGATCCCGAACGGCGGGTGCCGAGCTTCGACGGCTGGTGGGACGTGCCGCCGGCGGAGGTGTCGGAGCGCGCCGAGGTGCGGGCTGCGCGGGCGGCGCACCAGA
This sequence comes from Trueperaceae bacterium, assembly GCA_046260675.1. Lineage (GTDB taxonomy): Bacteria > Deinococcota > Deinococci > Deinococcales > Trueperaceae > JAABTL01. The sequence goes on from JBHEOT010000018.1 coordinate 27,615, forward strand.
CGGCCGCCGCGCGCCGCCGGGCGCACTCGGCGGTCGCGACGCCGCCGCCCGCGCTGGACGCGGAGGAGGAGGAGCGATGAGGACGCTCGAGCGACGCGCGACGCCGCCGCCCGCGCTGGACGCGGAGGAGGAGGAGCGATGACGCGCACTGGACCATCCCCCCTGGGGTTCGCGGTGATCGGCGCCGGACGGATCGGCGCGCTGCACGCCCGGCACCTGGCGGGGGCGGTGGACGGCGCGCGCCTCGTGCGCGTCGTCGACCCCGACGCGGCCGCCGCCCGCCGCGCTGCGCCCCCGGGCGCGGTCGCCGGCGACGACCTGGCCACGGCGCTGGCCGACCCCGCCGTCGACGCGGTGCTGATCGCCTCGCCCACGGTGCACCATGCCGAGCAGCTCGAGGCGGCGGCCGCGGCCGGCAAGGCGATCTTGTGCGAGAAACCGGTCGCCGACGACCTCGCCGGCACGGTGCGCGCCATGGACGGCGTGCGGCGCGCGGGGGTGCCCTTCCAGATCGGCTTCAACCGCCGCTTCGACCCGGCCTACGCCGAGGTCGGGCGGGCGGTGCGCGCCGGTGAGCTCGGGCCGGTGGAGCTCTTCCGGAGCCAGTCGTCCGACCCCGGTCCGGCCCCCGAGGCGTACATCGCGGCCTCCGCCGGCTTCTTCCACGACTCGGTGATCCACGACATCGACACCGCCCGCTTCGTCTGCGGCGAGGTGGAGCGCGTCACCGCGCTCGGTCGGGTGCGGGTCGACCCGCTCTACGCCAAGTACGGCGACGTCGACACCAGCGTGCTGACGCTCGAGTTCGCGTCCGGCGCGCTGGGCGTGCTGATGAACTCGCGCCGGACGGTCTACGGCCACGATCTGCGCGTCGAGGTGCACGGGGCGCTCGGCAAGCTGGTCGCCGAGGACGAGCGCGCCACCAAGGTGTGGCGCTACGGACCCGGCGGCCCGCGCGGCGACTACTACCACCACTTCCTGGACCGCTTCCGCGACGCCTACCGCCTCGAGGTTCAGGCCTTCGTCGACGCGGTGCGCGCCGGGCGCGCGCCCGAGCCGGGCGCGGTCGACGCGGTCGAGTCGCTGCGCGTCGCCGAGGCCGCGCGCCTCAGCCTGCGCGAGGGGCGTGCGGTGCAGGTCGCCGACGTCGGCGACGCCGCGGGGGTCGCGCCATGACGGCACCGACCGGACCGACCATCCGCGTCGCCAACGCCCCGTGCTCCTGGGGCACCATCGAGGGGTTCGGCGACGCGACGCCATGGGGCGCGATGCTCGACCAGCTCGCGGGCACCGGCTACGCCGCCACCGAGCTCGGCGACCTCGGGTACCTGCCCATTGAGCCCGAGGCGCTGCGGGCGGCGCTCGCGGAGCGCGGGCTCGCGCTGCTCGGCGGTTTCGAGGGGGTCGACCTGCGCGCGGAGGACGCGGTGGAGCGCCACCGCGCACGGCTGCTGACGGTCGCGAAGCTGCTCGCGGCGGCCGGCGACGTCGGCGACCCCGGTCGGGCGCCGTTCTTCATCCTCGCGGACACCACGTGCGGCGACCCGGAGCGCCCCCGCCTCGCCGGTCGGGTACCGCGCAACCTGCGCCTGGGCCAGGCGGCGCACGCGACCTTCGCGCGCAACGCGGGCGCGATCGCGCGACTGATCGCCGAGGAGACCGGCCTGCGCACGCTCTTCCACCACCACTGCGGCGCCTGGGTCGAGACCCCCGATGAGATCGCGCGCTTCCTCGACGCCGTCCCCGCCGGGCTCGTCGACCTGGTGTTCGACACCGGCCACTTCACGTACGGGACCGGACGGCCCGACGCTGATCCCGGCGATCCTCCGGGCAGCGGCACGGCCGCCCTCGACGGCCTGCGGCGCTTCTGGGGGCGCGTCCCCTACGTCCACCTGAAAGACTGCGATCCGGCGGTCGCCGCGCGGGCCCGGGCCGAGGGCTCGGGCTACCCGGAGGCCGTCGGCGAAGGCGTGTTCTGCGAGCTCGGCCAGGGGAGCGTCGACCTGGCGGGCGTGGTGGCCTTCCTGCGCGCGCAGGGCTACGCCGACTGGCTGACGGTCGAGCAGGACGTGCTCCCCGGCATGGGCACACCCGAAGCGAGCGCGCGCCGCAACCGCGACGTCCTGCGCGGCCTGGGGCTGTGACCCCGGCGCCGCACGCACCCCTTGTTGTTGGAGGTTCCCGATGAGCGACCCGATCCGCGACGCGCACGTCGTCCCACTCGACCGCAGCGCCCCCGTCCGCGCCGACGTCACCCCGGAGCGCGCCGGCTGGCGGCACCTCGGCTTCCAGGTCCGCTCGCTGCGGGCCGGCGAGAGCTTCACCGCCGAGAGCGGATCGTTTGAAGTGTGCGTCGTGCTCCTCTCCGGCGACGCCGACCTGTCGGCGGGCTCGGAGCACTGGACGGTGCACGGGCGCCGCGCCGTCTTCGAAGGCTTGCCGCACGCGCTGTACGTCCCGCCCGGGACGCACTACGGCGTCCGTGCCGGAACCGACCTCGAGATCGCCCTCGGCAGCGCGCCCGCCGAGGGGCGCTTGCCGGTCCGGCTCATCACCCCCGACGACGTGAAGGTCGAGATCCGCGGCGGCCACAACGCGACCCGCCAGATCACCCACGTGCTCGATCCCGACGACGCCGAGAAGCTGCTGTGCGTCGAGGTCTACACCCCGTCGGGCAACTGGTCGAGCTACCCGCCGCACAAGCACGACGCACACCACCCGGGGATCGAGGTCGACCTCGACGAGGTCTACCACTACCGCATCGACCCCGCCGAAGGCTGGGCGCTCCAGCGGCTGTACACCGACGACCGCGACCTGAACGACGTCGTGATCGTCGCCGACGGCGACACCGTGCTCGTGCGCCGCGGTTACCACCCCGTCGTGCTGGCGCCGGGGTACGACGGGTACTACCTGAACTTCCTGGCCGGTGAGGAGCCGAGTTGGGTGGCGCGCGACGAGCCCGACCTGGCGTGGGTGCGTGGCCAGTGGGCGGGTCGCGAGGGGCGGCTCGAGCTGCCGCTGAAGGGGACGGGGCGCGAGGAGTGAGCGCCCCGACCTTCGACCTGCTCACCATGGGGCGCTCGTCGATCGACCTGTACGCCCAGGAGGTGGGCGCGGCGTTCGAGGACATCCAGGGGTTCGCGGCGTACGTGGGCGGCAGCCCGCTCAACATCGCCGTGGGCGCGCAGCGGCTGGGCCTGCGCACGGCGCTGTTGACCGCGGTGGGCGAGGACAAGGTCGGCGACTTCATCCTCGCCTTCCTGCGCCGCGAGGGCGTCGGGGTCGACTGGGTGCCCGTGAAGCCGGGCGCGCGCAGCAGCGCCGTGCTGCTCGGCATCGAGCCGCCCGACCGCTTCCCGCTCGTCTTCTACCGCGACAACGCCGCCGACGCGCAGCTGACGATCGACGACGTCCTCGCGGCCCCGATCGCGGCGAGCGCCGCGCTCGAGGTCTCGGGCACCGGACTCGCCAAGGAGCCGGGGCGCAGCGCCACCTTCGTCGCCTGCGAGCGTGCGCGCGCCGCCGGGCGCACCGTCTACCTCGATCTCGACTTCCGGGCCGACCAGTGGCACGACCCGCGCGCGTTCGGCGCCGTCGTGCGTTCGCTCTTACCGCTCGTCGACGTCGCCTTCGGCACCGAGGAGGAGGTGAACGCCGCGATGCTCGAGCGCATCGAGGACCTCGCCATCACCCACCAGCAGGTGAGCGCGCCCACGGTGCGCGGCGACCTGGACGCCAACGTCGCCGCGCTCCTGGCGCGCGGCCCGGGCGCGCTGGTGGTCAAGCGCGGGCGAGCGGGCGCGTCGGTGCACCTGAGCGACGGGTCGGCCCTGGCGGTGCCGGGCTTCCCGGTGGAGGTGGTCAACGTGCTCGGTGCCGGCGACGCCTTCGCCGCCGGCTTCATCTACGGCCGCGCCCAGGGGTGGGGTTGGGCGAAGAGCGCCCGCCTGGGCAACGCCTGCGGGGCGATCGTCGTCACCCGCCTCGGCTGCGCCAACTTCATGGCGACGCTCGACGAGGCGCTGACGCTGGCGGACGCGCACGGTGGACTCGTTCCGGACGGTGCATGAGCGATACCTGAAAGCCGCCTGACCGAACCCTGACGTAAGCGCGGCACCGTGCGGTAGGCTGCGCGCACGCAAACCAACGAGCGTGGCCGAGGCCGCGCCCCAGCCATGGCGTCCCGGTGGCTCCAGCCACCGCTTCGACCTGAAGGAGATGATTCGATGAAGCGATTCGCCGTCCTACTGATCGCCGCGTCCGCCCTGTTCCTGGGCCAAGCCCAGGCGCAGCGCGTCAACCTGCTCTGCAGCCCCGACCTCGCCTGGTGCGAGGCGCTCGGGCCCGCCTTCAAAGATGCGACCGGCATCGACCTCGAGTTCATCCGCGTCAGCTCGAACGACGCCCTCGCGCGCATCCGCGCCGAGGCCGCGAGCCCGATCTTCGACGTCTGGTTCGGCGGCACCGGCGACCCGCACCTGATCGCGTTCCGCGAGGGGCTGACCGAGTTCGTCGAGCCCTCGATGTGGGGCGAGATCATCCAGGACCTCAAGGACCAGGTCGGCGGCACGTACATCCCGCTGTACGCCGGCGCGCTCGGCTTCGTCGTCAACGAGGGCGTGCTCGAGGGCATGCCGATGCCGGCGGGCTGGCGCGACCTGACCGACCCGATGTACAAGGGCCTGCTCGGCATGTCCGACCCGAACAGCTCGGGCACGGCGTACACGGTCATCGCCACGCTCGTGCAGCTCTTCGGTGAGGAAGAGGCCTTCGAGATCCTCGCCGGCATGCACCAGAACATGAACCAGTACACCAGCTCGGGCAGCGGCCCCGGCCAGCTCGCCGGCCGCGGCGAAGTCGCGATCGGGATCCAGTTCATGCACGACGGCGTCAAGTTCGCCGCGCAGGGCTTCCCGCTCACCACCTACGCGCCCGTCGAGGGCACCGGCTACGAGATCGGCGGCCTGAGCCTGATCGCGAACGCCCCCAACCGCGACGCCGCGCTCGCCTTCATCGAGTGGGCGCTCACCCCCGAGGCGCAGATGATCGCCGCCGAGCAGGGCGACTCGTACCAGATCCAGTCCAACCGGAACACCCCGGTCCCGGACCTGGCGCCCGACCTCACGACCATCAACCTGATCGACTACGACTTCGACACCTACGGCACCCCCGAGGTCAAGGAGCGCCTGGTCGGCCGCTGGACGAACGAGATCTTCCCGCAGCCGCGCTGACGCGTCGTCTTTTGGGCTGGAAAGAACCCAGCCCGAAGAACGCCGTTGCACCTCCGAGGCCCGGTCGCGCACGCTGCGGCCGGGCCTCGGGGGTCCGCGAACTCCTCCGAGCGCCTGCGTCGCTCGACCCCGCCGTGAGGACCCCCGTTGGACGCCGAAGCCTCTCGTTCGCCCGCACGCCCTAGGCGCCCCGCGGCCGGCCTCGCCGTCAGCGGCGCCTGGCTCCCGGCCCTCTTCGCGCTCGTCGCCTGGTGGGCGCTGCCGATCGGCCGCCCCGGTCGACCGTTCCTGACGCTCGAGCCCGACCTCTACGCCGCCGCCATCGGCCACCCGCTCTTGTGGTTGACGCTCGCGGCGAGCGCGGTCGCGCTCGCGCTCTCGTTCCTGCCGCTCTCCACCGCGCGCCGCGCGGACCTGATCCTCGCCGTGGGAGCGGTCGGTCTCACAGCCGTGGTGCTGTGGTTCATGGTGGGGCGGGTGCCGTTCGGCATCGGGGCGCTGGTCGTCCTGTCCGGACTGGTGCTGGTGCTGGGGAACGCGCTCAGCGAGTCGGGGCGGGTCCAGGGCGACGCCTTCATCGCCTCGAGCATCCTGTTCGTCTCTTCCTTCGTCGTGCTCTTCATCTTGTATCCGCTCTTCATGGTGCTGCGCTCGTCGGTCTTCGTCGACGGGGCGTTCGACCTGTCGGTCTTCGTGCGCACCCTGCAGCACCCGCTGTTCCTCATGCTCGGCAACCCGCTCTCGGACGTCGACGAGGTCGGGATGGCGCTGCGCTGGTCGGCGGGTGGCGCGGTCGCCTTGGCCGCGCTCGCCGCGTGGAACCGCCGGCGCTGGCCGACGGTGCTCGCGCGCATTGCCCTGGGCGGCGTCCTCGGCTTCGTCGTGGGGGTCATGCTCTACGGGAACGGCGCGCTGCCCACCAGCCTGCTGCTCGTGACGATCGTGGCGCCGACGACCACCATGCTCGGGCTCGCCTTCGCGCTCCTGGGCCAGCGCGCGCGGATCGGCGCGGTCCGCCGCTCGCTCGACGTCATCAGCATCCTGCCGATCATCACGCCGCCCTTCGTGCTGTCGTTCGCGATGATCTTCTTGCTGGGCCGCCGCGGCCTCATCACCTACAACTTGCTCGATCAGTCGAGCAGTTGGATCTTCGGGCTTCCGGGGGTCGCGATCGCGCAGATCCTCTCCTTCACCCCGATCGCTTATCTGCTGCTCCGCGGATCGATGAGCTCGCTCAACCCCGCGCTCGAGGAGGCCGCCCAGACGCTCGGCGCGAACGCTTGGGTGACCCTGCGCACCATCACCTGGCCGCTGGTGCGCCCCGGTCTGGCGGCGGCGTTCCTGCTCAGCATGATCGAGTCGCTCGCCGACTTCGGCAACCCGATCATCCTCGGCGGCAACCGCAAGTACATGGCCACCGAGGTCTACCTGTCGCTCACCGGCCGCTTCAACCCGAACGAGGCGGCGGTGTACGGGGCGATCCTCCTGCTCCTGGTGCTCGGCGCCTTCTTCTTGCAGCGCTGGTGGCTCGGCGGCGGGTCGTTCGTGACCGTGACCGGCAAGCCGACGAGCGGCGCGATCGCGCCGCTCCCGCGCCTCCTCGAGACGCTGCTCGTCGCGGTCCTCTTCGTCTGGTCGGTGTCCGTGGCCGCGCTGTACCTGTCGATCGCGGTCGGCTCGTTCGCGGAGCTGTGGGGCGTCAACTACGCCTTCACCCTGAGGCACTACCAGGACTTCTTCACCGGGGCCGGCGTCGACGTCTTCTTGTTCACCGCCCGGGTCGCCGCCATCAGCGCGGTCCCGGCGATGCTCCTCGGCTTTCTCGTCGCCTACCTGGTGGCGCGCCAGCGCTTCTGGGGCCGGCGCTTCGTGGAGTTCGGTTCGCTGCTGTCGTTCGCCACGCCCGGCACCGTGATGGGCGTCGCGTACATCTTCGCTTTCAACACCGGTCCGGTGCTGTTGACCGCCAGCGCCACGATCATCGTGATCGCGCTGGTCTTCCGCAACATGCCCGTCGCCATCCGGGCGGCGGTGGCCGGGCTGGCGCAGATCGACCCGAGCCTCGAGGAGGCCTCGACCATGCTGCGCGCCAAGTCGTTCACGACCATGCGGCGGGTGCTGTTCCCGCTGCTCATCAACACGTTGGTGACGGGCTTGATCTTCGCCTTCGTGACCGCGATGACCGCCGTCAGCCAGGTCATCTTCCTCGTCAGCCCCGGCAACCAGTTCGCGACCGTGCTCCTGCTCGGTTGGGTGGACCAGGGGCAGCTCGGCCGCGCGGCGGCGATGGGCACCATCCTCATCGTCACGCTGCTGCTCGTGATCGTCGTGGTGCTCCAGATCGCCAAGATGCTGGGCAACCGGATGGTGGGGGTGCGCACGTGATGGAAGGACTGCAACCGGCTTCGGTGGAGCTCCGTGGCCTCGTCAAGCGCTTCGGACGCGACGTGATCGCGGTCGACCACGTCGACCTGCACGTCGCGCGTGGCGAGCTGCTCACGCTCCTCGGTCCTTCGGGCTGCGGCAAGACCACCGCGCTGCGGATGATCGCCGGCCTCGAGAAGCCGACCGAGGGCCAGGTGCTGATCGACACCGACGACGTCACCCGGCTCCCCGCCTACCTTCGCGACATCACCATGGTGTTCCAGAGCTACGCGCTGTTCCCGCACATGAACGTGTTCGAGAACGTCGCGTACGGCCTCAAGGTGGCGCGGCGCCCGAAGGACGAGGTCGCGTCGCGCGTCGCCGAAGCGCTGGCGATGGTGGGGCTCGAGGGCCTCGCCGATCGCGCGACGTCGGCGCTCTCGGGGGGCCAGCAGCAGCGCGTGGCGCTGGCGCGCGCGCTGGCGATCCGGCCGCGGGTGCTGCTGTTCGACGAGCCGCTCAGCAACCTCGACGCCAAGCTGCGCAAGCGCGTGCGCGAGGACATCCGCGAACTCCAGCAGCGCCTCGGGATCACCAGCGTCTACGTCACCCACGACCAGGAGGAGGCGCTCGCGATCAGCGACCGGGTGGTGGTGATGCGTGAGGGCACCATCGAACAGATCGGCTCGCCGCTCGACCTCTACACCCGACCCGCCAGCCGTTTCGTCGCCGACTTCATCGGCTCGGCGAACTTCTTGCCCGGCCGCTACGACGGCGCCATGATCGACCTGCTCGGCCAATACCAAGTACCCCACGTGCAGGACGTCGCCGCCGGCGACGTGACGGTGATGGTGCGCCCCGAGGCGGTCGAGTTCGCGCGCGACGACGAGGTGGGCCTCGACGCCACCTTCCGCAGCGCCGCCTACCTGGGCGCGGTGACCGAGTTCGTGTTCGACGTCGCCGGCACCGAGGTGTTCGCGACCATGTCGGGCGGCGGCATGAGCGCCGCGCGCAAGGGCGACCTGGTGCGGTTGCGGCTCAAGACCGCGGGCGTCTCGCTGCTGCCGCCGGCGTGAGCGCGGCCCCGCTCGCGCTCGAGCGCCCGGTGCGGGTGTTCGCCTGCGACATCGACGGCTGCCTCGCCGCAGTCGATCACGTGGCGTTCGACCTGGAGCGCCTGCAGGCCATCGCCGAGCTCAACCGCGCGAGCGCGCAGGACCCCACGGTCCCGGCGCTGACGCTCGTGACCGGACGGCCGCACGCCTACGTGGACGCCGTCATGCAGGTCCTGGACGTACGCTTGCCGGCTTCGTTCGAGAACGGCGCCGGGCTCGCCACCCGGATCCCGTACCGCGCCTGGCTCGCGGCGGCGGTGGAAGCGGGCGGCCCGGCGATCGCCGCGGTCACGGCCGCGCTGGAGGCGCGCGACGACGTCTTCGTCCAGCTGGGCAAGGTCGCCTCGCTCAGCGTCTTCCCGAACGACCCGGCGTGGCCGGTCGACGACCTGAGCGCCGACTTGACCGAGCTGCTGGAGCGCGAGCGGCTGGCGCTCGAGGTCGACCCCTCGACCGGCTGCGTCAACCTGCTCCTGCCCGGCGTCGACAAGACGAGCGGGTTGCGCGAGCTGTGCGCCGCGATCGGCGTCGACCCGGTGGAGGTGGCCGGCATCGGCGACGCCATCGGCGACTTGGCGTGGCTGCGCGTTTGTGGGGTGGCGTTCGCGCCTGCGAACGCGGTGCCGGACGTCCGTGCGGCCGTGACCGTGGCGCTCGACCTGCCCGACGTGGCCGCGACGCTCGCCGCGTACGAGGCGCTGATCGCGGCGAACCGGACCTTGCTCGGCTGAGCATCGCGAGCCGCGGCTTCAGCCCGGGTCGGCGAACTCCTCGAGCCGCACGAGGCGCGCCTCGGCGTACGAGCGCTCGGCGGCGAGGCACAGGCGCATCACCGCCACCCCCTGGTCGACGCCGGGGTCGGGCGCGCGGCCCTCGACCAGCGCCGCCACGAACGCTTCGAGCTCGTTGCGGTACGCCGTGGCGAAGCGCTCCAAGAACCACGGAACGTGATCGCGCTCGAAGCGGTTGCCGCGGAACAGGGTGAGCCCGTCGATGGCGTCGTCGCGCACGGCGCCCTTGGCCAGGCTGCCGCCCACCTCCAGCACCGTCTCGTAGCCGTAGCCGGTGCGCAGCCGGTTCTCGATCACGCCGAGCGCACCGCTCGCGAAGCGCAGCGACAGCAGCGTGGTATCGGGCTTGCCGAGCGCCTCGAAGCGCGCGTCGAACAGGCTCGCGCCGCGGGCGAAGACGTCGTCGACCGGGCCGCCGACCGCGAGCGCCAGGTCGGCGTCGTGGGCGAGCGTGTCGTGGAAGATGCCGGCCGCGCGGCGCATCCCCTCCACGTCGGGCCCCATCGGGTCGGCCGTCACCGATCGGAGCGTCTCGACGGTGCCGAGCTCGCCGTCGGCGAGCAGGCGCAGCAGGCGCGCGACGCCGGGGTCGTAGCGCCGTTGGAAGCCGATCTGGAAGGGGGTGCCGGTGGTGCGCAGCGTGGCGCGCACCCGCAGCGCGTCGTCCCACGTGGTCGCCAGCGGCTTCTCGCAGAAGACCGCTTTGCCGGCGCGCGCGGCCGCTTCGATGATGGGCGCGTGCGTCTGGGCGGGCGTGACCACGACGACCGCGTCGACGTCGTCGCCGTACGCGGCGCTCACGTCGACCGTCGCGCGGGCGCCCGGCGACCAAGCGGCGACCGCCTGGGCCGCCGCGAGGTCGGCGTCGACGACCACGACCAGACGACCGCCGACGAGCGAGGCCAGCGTGCGCCCGTGGAACCGCCCCATCAAGCCCGCGCCCACCAGGGCGAACCGGATCTGCTGCATCGTGACCTCCGTGCCTGCGCTCGCATCCACAGGCGTCATACGTAGATGGGGTTCGAGAGCGCGCGCACCCACGGATGCGCGTCGACCTCGTCGAGGGTGAGGCCGAACGGCAGCGTTCGACCCGCCACGAGCGCGCGGAGCGCCTCGAGGCGCCGGGCGCGCCCGGCCGCGCTGGCGACGACCTCCGCGCGCACGAAGGCGCCGTCGGGGCGCCAGAACCAAGCGTCGGTGAAGCGCTCGCGGTCGATGGCGACCTCGCGGACCACGCCGCGCGCCCCCACCCAGCGCAGCAGGTCGCCGGCACCGCCGCGCACGACGGCGCGGAGCTCGTGCTCGGCGCGCTTGGGCAGCGTTCCACCCATCGGCGTCGTCGACGCCTCGATGCGCACGAACGGGCCGCTCGGCGACTCCGACACGCTGGCCTGCCCGGCGCGGAGCGCGGCGAGGACGTCGGGCACGGCGACCGTCTGGAGGCGCAGCCAGGTGGTGGGGCTGCCGACGCGCAGTTCGTCGGGGTCGAGGTCGACGCCGGCGGGCTGGTGGCGGTCGCTGCCACCGACGAGCGTCAGGCGCCGTCCGTTCGCCACGAGCGCGTCGTAGCGCGCGAGCGACTCCCAGTTGCGGAGCCACCAGGGCCCTTGCCACGCCTCGAGCGCGTCGGCCTCGCCCGGCACGTCGTACGTCCAGTCGCAGCCGATGCACCCCGGCTGCGTCTTCGGGTGGTTCACCGAGACCAGTCCACCGAGTTCGTGGGCACGGCGCGCCATCGCGGCGACGTCGGCTTCGCCCGTGATCCGGAAGTCGACCCAGTCCGACGCGCCCCACACGTTCGCGTGGCCCCGGTACGTGGTGACCTCGAGCCCGGGGACGGGGAGGACGGGGCCGTCGGCGTGGCGGCGCAGGTCGGCGTGGTGGCTGATCGTGTTGTGGTCGGTGACGGCGAGGAAGCGCAAGCCGCGCTCTTCTGCAGCCACGAGCAGTTCGGCGACGCTCCCCTTGGCGTCGCTGTGGTGGGTGTGCGATTGGAGGTCGCCGGGGTACCAGGCGGCGTCGGGGGCGAGGGGGTCGGGGTCCTCGACGGGCGTTGGCTCGGCGCTGGCGGTGGCGGTGGCGCTGGCGGCGACGGCGGTCGGATTCGACCCCCCGAGCGTGACCCGCACGTCGACGCGATAGGCGCAGCCCTCGGGCGCGACCTTCGCGCGGCCGAGCAGCACCTGCCACGTGCCGGACGGAAGGGGGCCCGGCAGGTAGCCGGGCGTGGCGTCTTCGATCGCCACGAACGCTTCGCGGCGCGCGCCGCCGCTCCAGCCGCGGAACCCCGCGCGCGACACGAAGGGGGTGGCCCGGGGGTCGAGCAGGCCGAGGTCGAGCACGTTGCCCTCGGCGTGGGCGTAGCCCAGGTCGATCCGCGTGGCCCCGGGCGGCACCTCGAACGGCAGCGCCGCGACCGGTTCGGTCGGGTCCCGTTGGAGTCGTCCCTCGAGCACGCGCTCGACCACGAGGGGAGAGGCCGCGCCCGCTGCGTGGTCGCCGGGGCCGTCGCGCCCCATCACCGCGCCTCGATCCGCACCCCGTCGGCGTCGAAGTAGTGCACGTGTGCCTCGTCGAGCAAGACGTGGGCGACGCCCTCGGGCATGTCGGGGGGGTCGTCGGAGAAGACCCGCACGGTGAGGAGCGTCTCGCCGACCTTGAGCGTCACGAGCGACTCGGGCCCGAGCGTCTCGACCGCGTAGGGCGCGCCCGAGATGGTGGCGGGGCCCGCTTGCTCCACCAGCTTCAGATGCTCCGGCCGGATGCCGGCCGTGACCGTACGACCGTCGCCGATCGCCGGCACCAACCAGGCTGCGGTGGCGTCGCTCAAGGCGAGCTCGACCTCGTCGGACGTGAGCCGCGGTCGCGGGCTGCCGTGGACGGTGAACGGCAGCAGGTTCATCGGCGGGCTGCCGAGGAAGTTCGCCACGAAGGTGGTCGCGGGGCGGCGGTAGACCTCGAGCGGCGGGCCGATCTGGACGATCTTGCCATCACTCATCACGGCGATCCGGTCGGCGATCGCCATCGCCTCCGCCTGGTCGTGGGTGACGTAGACAGCGGTGACGCCCACCTCACGCTGGAGGTGCTTGAGGAAGGAGCGCGCCTCGAGGCGCAGCTTGGCGTCGAGGTTCGAGAGCGGCTCGTCGAACAGGAACACCTGCGGTTCGTGGACCACCGCGCGCGCGACCGACGTGCGCTGCTGTTGGCCACCGGAGATCTGGCCGGGCCGGCGCTCGAGCAGGTTGCCGATCTGCAGGTGGTCGGCGACCTCGCGCACGCGTTGGTCGCGGGCGGCGACGGGGGCGCCGCGCCCCTTGAGCGGGTAGCCGATGTTGTCGGCGATCGACATGTGCGGGTACAGGGCGTAGTCCTGGAAGACCATCCCGATGTCGCGATCGCGGGCGGCGAGCTTGGTGACGTCGCGGTCGCCGATGTGGATGGTGCCGGCGGTCGGTTTCTCGAGGCCGGCGATGAGCCGCAGCGTCGTCGTCTTGCCGCAGCCCGAGGGCCCCAACAGGCAGACGAACTCGCCGTCGGCGATGTCGAACGAGACGTCGTCGACGGCCTTGACGCTGCCGAACGCCTTCTCGACGTTCTCGAACCTCACGAGCGCCATCGCGGACCTCCGGTCGGCTGGGCATGCTTCACGACTTGATCCCTCCGAAGAACCGGAAGCCGTACTTCCAGTTGACGAACAGGTACAGGAGCAGGACGGGCAGGGTGTAGAGCACCGAGTAGGCGGCGGTCAGGGTGACGAGCGGGGTGCCCGCCTCCGTGTAGAAGGAGTAGATCGCGACGGCCGCCGGCATCTTCTCGCTGCTGCGCAGCAGGATGAAGGGGATCAGGAAGCCGCCCCAGACGTTGACGAACGCCCACACGCCCACGACCATCATCCCGGGGCGCACGATCGGCAGCGCCACGTCGCGGAACACGGCCCACGAGCTCGCGCCGGCCACCATCGCCGACTCCTCGTAGGAGCGCGGGATCGAGTCGACGAAGTCGCGCATGATGAAGATCGCGGCCGGCAACAGGCCACCGGTGAAGACGAGGATCACGGCCAGGTGGGTGTCGATGAGCCCCATCCGGAAGATCATCAGGAAGATCGGCACCATCGCCGCCGTGCCGGTGACGACCGACGAGAACAGCACCAGGCCGTAGGTGATCGCCTCGGTGCCGCGGATCGCCGCCCGCGAGAGCGCGTAAGCGGCGAGCGTGGCGCACACCGTGACCAGGATCATCCCGCCGGCGGCCTGCAGCACGCTGTTCTGCACGAGCGCGCGGATGGCGAAGGTGTTCTCGAAGACGCGCACGAAGTTCTGCAGGCTCCACGGGTCCGGCACCTGGACCGACAGGTTCGCCAGCGTGCTGAAGGGCGCCACCGTGAGCCACAAGAGCGGCAGCAGGAAGATCGAGGCGAACAGGACCGAGCCGACGTAGTAGAAGATCCGTCCGAACACGAAGCGCGCGGCGCGAACGCCGTCGCTCGGCGGGGGCTTGCGCGGTTGATCAGCATCATCACCATCCCGACGGCTCCGCCCTGGCCGAAGCGGAAGAACTGGAAGGCGGTGCGGTACGTGTAGATCGAGACGACCTCGGTCTGGTACGCCGGGCCGCCGCCGGTGAGCAGGAAGGGCGTGAAGGTGTTGAACGTCCACAGCGTGATCAGCACCAAGGCGGTGATGACGTGCGTGCGGATCATCGGCAAGATGATGTCGCGTAGCCGTTGCCAGGTGCTGGCACCGACGACGGAGGCGGTCTCGAGATAGC
>JBHEOT010000180.1:0-1202 GCA_046260675.1 Trueperaceae bacterium
GGTCGCGCGACATGCGCAAGCTGAGGAAACGACAAGAAAAGTTCGATTGCGAATGAAAGATACTGTAACAGATACCTTTCTGCGTTTCGATGCGGTGAGGAAGTCCTACGACCAGAAGAGCCTTGTCGTCAAAGGTTTTGACATGAACGTCGCCAAGGGCGAGTTCATCACCCTGCTCGGGCCGTCAGGATCGGGAAAGACGACCGTGCTGATGATGCTGGCCGGCTTCGAAAGCGTGACCTCGGGCGACATCTCGATCGCGGGAAAATCCATCAACCGAACCGCGCCCAACAAGCGCAACATCGGCATGGTGTTCCAGAATTACGCCCTGTTCCCGCACATGACGGTCGCGGACAATCTGGCATATCCGTTGACCGTGCGCAAAATGCCCAAGGCGCAGATCCGGGACCGGGTAGCGGAATATCTGGCCCTCGTCGAGCTCTCGGAGTTCGGCAACCGGCGCCCCGGCCAGTTGTCGGGCGGTCAGCGGCAGCGGATCGCGCTGGCGCGGGCGATGATATTTCAGCCGACATTGATCCTCATGGACGAACCTCTGGGCGCGCTCGACAAGAACCTGCGCGAACAGATGCAGTTCGAGATCACGCGCCTGCACAAGCAGTTCGGTTTCACGGTCATTTACGTGACCCATGACCAGACCGAAGCCCTGTCGATGTCCGACCGGATTGCGGTGTTCGACGATGGCGTGGTGCAGCAATGCGCGCCCCCGGCGGAGCTCTATGAAAGGCCGGCCAACGCGTTCGTGGCCGAGTTCATCGGCGAGAACAATTTCATTCCGGGCACGGTCAAGTCGCTGGACGGTGGTGTCGCACAGGTCCGGACGGATGATGGCATCGTCGTAGCGCAGGCCGCAGAGGGATTGACCATCGGATCTGGTTGCAGGGTGTCGGTGCGGCCCGAGAAACTGTTCATCCCGCCGACGACCCATTCCCATGACAACGCCTTGACGGTCCGGTTCGACACGCGAATCTATGTGGGCGATTTCATTCGCTATTATTTCACGCTTGCTGACGGGACGACGATTGTCGTCAAAGTCCTCAACGACCTATCCGCGCCGGACTATGCCGATGGAGAGCAAACCCAGCTGTTATGGCTGGCCTCCGATTGCATAGCCTTCCCGGATAGTTAGGCGAAACAGGAGAAACCGGGATCCTGCAAAACATCCGGACTGACAAGGAGAGAAA
>JBHEOT010000181.1:0-452 GCA_046260675.1 Trueperaceae bacterium
GACCTGAGCCTGGTCGTGCTGCTCGTCACGCCGCAGACGATGGTGCTCACGGTGTTGACGTTCGGCTACGTCGAGCTCGGGCGTCGCCAGTTCGCCGACGCCATCGGCGTGGTCATCGTGGTGTTGGTCCTGAGCTGCACGTGGCTCGCGCAGTGGGCCACGAAGACCAACCCGCTCGAAGGGTTCGGAGGGGGAAGCCGATGACGAAGGTCGTCTTGGAGCACGTCACCAAACGGTTCGGTCGCGACGTCGCGGTCGACGACCTGTCGCTCGAGATCGCGTCCGGCGAGTTCTTCAGCCTGCTCGGACCCAGCGGTTGCGGCAAGACGACGACGATGCGGCTCATCGCCGGGCTGGAACGTCCCGACGAGGGTCGCATCCTCATCGGCGACCAGGTGGTCTTCGACGCGAGCGACGGCACCTTCGTGCCGGCCGCGAACCGGAAGCTGGGG
>JBHEOT010000181.1:489-760 GCA_046260675.1 Trueperaceae bacterium
ATCAGCTTCAGATCAACGGGTTCGAGGCGCGGTACCCGAGCGAACTGAGCGGGGGCCAGCAGCAGCGCATCGCGCTCGCGCGCGAACTGGTCACCCACGCCGAGGTCCTGCTGATGGACGAGCCGCTCAGCAACCTCGACGCCAAGCTGCGCATCGACATGCGCGTCGAGCTCAAGCGCCTCCACGCCCAGACGGGCAAGACCATCATCTACGTCACGCACGACCAGGTGGAGGCGCTGACGCTGTCCGGGCGGATGGCGGTGATGAAGGA
>JBHEOT010000181.1:887-1198 GCA_046260675.1 Trueperaceae bacterium
CCTTCGGATGCTCGACGTGGCCGGGGACCGCTTCGCGACGGTCGACCAGGATCGGCGCGATGGGACGTTCGCGGTCGGCGACGAGGTGTGGACGGCGTTCGATCCGGAGGCACTCCACGTGTTCGATGCGAAGAGCGAGTCGCGGGTCGCGGTGTAGGTCCTGAACTTGACGCGGGCAGCTTCTGCGTGGCCGAGAGGGTACGGGATCATGGCGTGGCGGGCATCATGGCGTGGGGCGCGTCGAGTTGGAGGTAGCGAGGAGCGCGTTCCAGGACGTCGGTGGATCGCTGGCCGCGAGGCGCCTCCGGGAG
>JBHEOT010000182.1:0-1165 GCA_046260675.1 Trueperaceae bacterium
CGTGAGAGGCGTCCTCGTAAGAGGCGTCCTCGTCAGCGGGGGCCTGTTCGGCCTCCTCCCGAGCGTTGGCCTCGGGCCGGACACGCACATCGTCGGAAGGGACCTCGGCGAGCGCCTCGGCATCGGCGTCGGTCGCGGCCTCCTCTGCGGCGTCGGTCGAGGACTCGGGGTGTCGCTCGGCCCTGGGCTCGGACGGGGGTTCGGACGGGGTCTCGGGCGGGGGTTCGGACGCGGGTTCGGACGCGGGTTCGGACGCGCCTTGCGAAGCGACCCCCGACACGGCTTCGCTCGAATCCGGTTCCCGCGGCGCCCGGCCCTGCGCCGCCACCCGGGCGTCCGCCGGTCCCGCCGCCCGGATCGACACCTCGGCGCCGGCCAGGTCCAACACCTCCGCCACGCGGTCGGCGGACGCCTTGGGAAGGGGCTTCGTGACCGGGCCGATGCGATTCTCGAGCAGCGCGACGAGCTTCTCGGCAGGCAGCTGTAGCCGCGCCGCCGCCTCGCCCGCGACCCAGCGGACGCGGCCCGGGGCCAACGGGGCGGTCACGTCGACCACCCACAGCGTCTCCCCCGAGCGCTCCGGAGGCGGAAGGTCGGACGAAGCTCGGTCGCTCATCCCCACTATCCTACCGCCCGAGACCGTCGACGAGCCATGCACGCTTCGCGTCACGCTTCGTTGACGCCCTGGAAGCCCTGCGGTAGGCTCTAGGGCGCTTGGGGCTGTGGCGCAGTTGGGAGCGCGCCTGAATCGCACTCAGGAGGTCAGGGGTTCGAATCCCCTCAGCTCCACCAAGGGAAACTACGTCCTGCACGTAGGCTTGTCGCGAAGCGGTCTCGTTCACATGGGGCCGCTTCTGCGTTGGGGCGCGTCAGGCGGCCGCCGGCCAGGAACCGCACGCTCACGCGAGGTGCCCGTGAGCGGGTGCTGCTCGCGTGGAGGGCGCGATCGGGGACGGTCGCCTGCCGTGGGCTCGCACGATCGCCGGTGAGGGCGCGCGGAGATGCGTCCCGGGCCTCGCGCTAGCCAGGCGCTCCAAGGAGACCGTGCACGGTGCGACTCAACGCATCAGCGGACAGGTCCTCCAAGGAAGGGGACGCATGCCGTTCAGTCAGCATCTCGAGTGCCTGGCGGCGGCTGACCGCTTGCGCGCCGGGGTGCCGGACG
>JBHEOT010000183.1:0-1157 GCA_046260675.1 Trueperaceae bacterium
GTATCGGGGCGACGCTCAACACCGCCATCGACCGCTATGAATACGACAGCGCGGGGGCGATCCTGCTGATCATCATCGGTCTGGTGATGGTGACCGAATACGGCTCGAGCTATCTGCGAAAGTTCCTGCAATGACCGAGATCACGCATTATCGCCAAGTCTGGTCGCACCGCACGCCGCGCACGCGCCTCCTCATGTGGATGGGCTGGCTGGCGCTGGTGGCGCTGTTCGTGTGGTGCTGGCAGGTCATGACCGAAACCACGATCTGGGCCTTCGTCAGCGACGCCCCAAAACAGGCCGCCGATATCGGCAGCCGGATGATGCCGCCGCGGGTGTCCTACCTGCCCGAGCTGATGGTCCCGCTCTGGGACACGATCAACATCGCCACGCTGGGCACGATCGGCGGGGATCGTCGCCTCGCGCTCGATCAACTCGCTGATCTGGGCGCTGCTGCTGGTGGCGATCATCGGGCCCGGCATCCTCGCGGGGATCATCGCCATTGCGCTGCGCTCGATCGGCTTTGTCGGCAAGCTGCTCTACGAGGCGATCGAGGAGACCGACGCGCGCCAGGTCGAAGCGGTGCAGGCCACCGGGGCCAGCCCCGCGCAGGTGGTGAGCTACGGCATCGTGCCGCAGATCATGCCGGCATTCTGGGGGATCTCGGTGTTTCGCTGGGACATCAACATCCGCGAGAGCACGATCCTCGGCCTCGTCGGTGCGGGCGGGATCGGGCTCAAGCTCAACGCCTCGCTGAACACGCTGTCATGGGACGGGGTCACGATGATCCTGATCCTGATCCTCGGCACCGTGGTGCTCAGCGAATGGGTCTCGTCGCGGATGCGCCACGCGATCATCTGACCGCGCGGCGCGCGCGGGCACTCAGGCGCTGAGCATGCGGTAGATCTCGTCCTTGAGCCGCGCGCGTTCCTTGCGCAGCCCATGCTCGGCCTGCTCCTCCATCGGCTCGACCAGCGTCTCGGCGCGATGGATCCGGCCGTTGATGGCGTGATACTCATCCGCGAGCCGCGCGAAATGCGCATCGTTCTGTTTGAGATCGC
Organism: Trueperaceae bacterium; assembly: GCA_046260675.1. Lineage (GTDB taxonomy): Bacteria > Deinococcota > Deinococci > Deinococcales > Trueperaceae > JAABTL01. Next base: position 1,058 of record JBHEOT010000183.1, read on the forward strand.
TGATCTTCCCGGCAAAATCGGGGAATTCCTCGGCAAGCTCGTGGGGGGTGTTCGTCATCGCGCGTCTCCTCCTGGTCTGCGTCCGGTTACAGCCTAACGG
>JBHEOT010000184.1:0-1143 GCA_046260675.1 Trueperaceae bacterium
GCGCCAGATCGCGCGGGCGTCCCGGCCGTGGAACGACGCGGCCCGCTCCGGCTCCAGCCAGGCGCCGGGCGGACGGTCGGCGATCGCCCGGAAGCGGTCCGCGGCGCTGTCGAGCTGGCCCGCGACGGAGATCGCGAGCTCGCTGGCACCACGGTCCGGCCTGTCCGGCCGGACGCTCCAGCCGGGATCGGCGGGGGACGCGTCGCGCCGGGATGCGGTCGAGGCGCCATCCGGTGCACGCAGCGCACCTAGCAGCAGGCCCGCGCCCTCTCCCCACCCGAGCCCGATCGGACCGAGCCCGAACTCGGGGTGCGACCCGAACAGGATCGCCCGGCCCGCACCCACCTTGGCGTCCAAGGCGGTCGCGGCGCCCGCGGCGACGCAGCGCTCGAACACGGTCGTCGCGGCGTCGTCCGCCCGAACATCCACCACACCGTCCGCCGCGCCGTCCCCGGCACCGTCCCCCGCCGGCAGGAAGCGCTCCGCCGGCGTGAACGCCTCGCTGGCCGCGACGGGCCACGCGAACGGCGTCACCGTGTCGGGCGCGCCCGCGAGGTCGAACAGCGGCCCGTTGTAGTGGATCAGCGACACGCGTTCGGGCACGTCGCGGGCGACGGGGTGCGAGCGGTCGACCCGCACCTCGATCCGGCCGACACCGGGCGAGGCCAGGCCGCCCAGCGTCGCGTCGCCCGGGTTCGCCAGGGCCACGTCGACCATGCGCAGGGCGGCCGCCTGCGGGAGGGCGGCCGCGGCTTCGCCGTCCAGGGCGAGGGGCAGGACCGACCCCGCGCACGACGACAGGTAGGTGCCGCCGCGCAGCACCCAGTCGCGGATCGCGCTGGCGCCCCCGTCGCCCAGCGGAGCCAGCAAGCCGGCCATGGCGGTCGCTCCGCCGCCCGGCATCACGAACACGTCCAGCTCGGCCAGCCGGCCCGCTACGACGTCCTCGGCGCGCACGACGCGCACCTCGGCACCGTGCCAGGCGGCGTAGGCGAGGTGCGCCCACGGCGCCCCGGCGCTGCCGTACACCCCGACCACGCGCCCGACCAGCGGGCGCGTGGTCTCGGTCACTTGGCCCACGCCGCGTCCAGAACCCGCATGATGTTGCCGCCCAGCACCTTGGCGATGTCCTCGTCGGAGTAG
>JBHEOT010000185.1:0-1129 GCA_046260675.1 Trueperaceae bacterium
CCTGACGACCACCCGCCAGTGCCCGCGCTCCGGGTCGAGCGCGACCAGCGAGCCGTTCCACGATTCGGCCAGCGCGCGCGCGACCCGTTCGGGGTCGGGCACCAGCCAGTCGAGGTCGCTGGGGCTGCGGCCGAGCAGCACGTCGCGCACCGCCCCGCCCACCAGCACGCCGCCGTCGAGCGGCGCACCGGAGCGGGTGGGGTCGCGACCGTCCGGGCCCGCCGTACACTGCCGCATGCGCTCTTGCACCGCGAACGACGACGGCGACGGCGCGCGCCGCCAGCGCGACCAGAATCCCAAGGGCGCCATGGCTCCAGGCTACCCGCCTCCTCTGCGGGTCGGGCTCACCGGCGCGGTCGGCGCCGGCAAGTCGAGCGTGGCGCGGCGGCTCGGCGCGCTGGGTGCGCGGGTGATCGATGCCGACGCCCTCGCGCGCGAAGCCACCGCCGACCCGGTGGTGCTGGCGCGCATCGCCGCCGAGGTGGGCTCGGAGCTGGTGGTGGACGGGCGCCTCGACCGCGGCGCCACCGCCGCCAAGGTGTTCGCCGACGCGGGCGCCCGCCGCGCGCTCGAGGCGATCGTGCACCCGTGGGTGCGCGCCCGGGCCGCCGCAGCCGAGGCCGCCGCTCACGCCGAGGCACCCCCGCCGCCCGTGGTGGTGCACGACGTGCCGCTGCTGTTCGAGAACGGCCTCGACGCCACGATGGACGCCACCGTGGTGGTGGCGGCCCCCTTCGCGACGCGGGCGACGCGGCTCGCGGCGCGCTCGGGGCTGAGCGAGGCCGCGGTGCGCGCGCGCGACGCCGCGCAGTGGGGCGCCGACGAGAAGGCGCGGCGCGCGACCTTCGTGATCGACAACGGCGGCGCCGAGGAGGACCTCGACGCCGCCGTGGAGCGGGTGTGGGTGCGCCTGCTGGCGCTCAGTCGGTCGGACGCTGGACGGTGATGCTGATGATCGAGGGTTCGGAAGGCGCTCTGCCGTCGCCATCATGAAGTTCTCACGTCTCGCGACGCGCCGCGCCTGATAACCTGCCGGCACACCGTGTACGTCGCACGGCCGCGCACCCGGACGGGTGCCCCGGAGGGAGCGGACATGGACCGAGGGACCGGACGGAGCACGTTCTTGCTC
>JBHEOT010000186.1:0-467 GCA_046260675.1 Trueperaceae bacterium
GTCGTACGTCTGGCTGGGATCTTTCTCGGTCCGTCCGCGCTCGCCGCAGCGTGCGACGCCCAGCAGAACCTCGTCCAGCGGCGCCCGGGCCGCGTCCACGCCCAACGGTCCCTGGACGCGCCCGGCGACCGCCGCATAGCGCCGCACCAGTGCCTCGTCGATCCGCTCGGGATAGCGCTGCATCAGCCCCGCGTACGTCTGGACGCGCAGCTGCTCGGCCAGGGTGCGTCCCTCTGGAATGGGCAGCTCGGGCATCTGGTACACGCGTGCGTCGCCGATGGGCAGCTGGACGTCACACATCTCGGCGACCCGCATGGTGTTGGCCAGTGCCCCGGGGTAGGCCGACTCGGGAATCGCCTGCGCCATCTCGTCCGGCGTCTTGACGTAGAACTCGTCGCACGGGAACTTGAACCGGTCCGGATCGGACAGCGTCGTCTTCGTCTGGATCGCGAGCAGCGCCTCGTGCG
>JBHEOT010000186.1:477-1118 GCA_046260675.1 Trueperaceae bacterium
GCCCGCGCGTCCTCGCGCCGGACGTAGTGCCCGTCGTTCGTCGCCACCAGGCCCAAGCCATACCGATCGGCCAAGCCCTTCAGGACCGGGTTCAGCCGCTTCTGCTCGTCCAGACCGTGGTCCTGCAGCTCGACGAAGAAGTCGTCGCCGAAGATGTCGAGGTACTGGCGCAGGACCTCCTCGCCGGCCTCCTCTCCGACGTCGAGAACGGTGCGCGGAATCTGCGCACCCAGGCATCCTGAGAGGGCGATGACGCCCTCGGAATGCTCCGCGAGCAGCTCGTGATCCACGCGCGGCTTCATGTAGAACCCCTCGAGCCAGGCGCGGCTGTTCAGCTTGGAGAGGTTCTTGTAGCCGGCGAGATTCTTCGCGAGCAGCGTCAGGTGGAAGTAGCCGCCGTCGAGCTTGCTGCTGGGCCGTTTCCGCTCGAACCGGCTGCCGGCGGTGACGTACGCCTCGAAGCCGAGGATCGGCTTGACGCCGTGGGCCGTCGCGGTCCGGTAGAACTCGACGGCACCGTGCATGTTTCCGTGGTCGGTCATCGCGACGACCGGATCGTCCGGCGTGACCTGCTTGACCCAGGCGATCAGATCCTTGATCCGTGCGGCACCGTCCAGGAGGCTGTAGGCGGTGTGCTGGTG
>JBHEOT010000187.1:0-394 GCA_046260675.1 Trueperaceae bacterium
GGGTGACGTCGCCCCGAGTGGCCGCGGCGGCCAGCATGAAGGTGCCGGCCTCGATCCGATCGGGGATCGGGCGGAAGCGCGTGCCGGACAGGCGGTCGACCCCGTGGACCCGGATGAACGGCGTCCCGGCGCCCTCGATGCGCGCACCCATGGCGTTGAGCAGCTCGGCGAGATCCGCGATCTCCGGTTCGAGCGCGGCGTTCTCGATCTCGGCCACACCGTCGCCCAGCGCCGTCGCCAGGAGGACGTTCTGCGTGCCGCCGACGGTGGGCGCCTCGAACACGACGCGGCCGGTCAGCGGCCCGCGGCGCCGGGCGACGAAGTCGCCGTTGTCGTCCGAGACCTCGACGCCGAGCGCCGCGAAGGCCTTGATGTGGCGATCGACGGGCCTGGG
>JBHEOT010000187.1:525-1117 GCA_046260675.1 Trueperaceae bacterium
CGCATCTTGCTGACCAGGCGGTACGGCGCGCTGGTGTCGCGGACGCTGTGGGCGTGGAGGTGCACGTCGGCTCCATCCCAGGCGACCTGCACGCCGGTGTGTTCGAGGATCTCCAGGCCGACGAGCACGTCGGAGAGCCTCGGCACCCCCTCGATGACCACGGGCTCGTCGCTGAGCAGGCTGGCGAGGATCAGGTAGAGCGCGGAGTTCTTGGCCGCATGGACCTGGACGTCGCCGGCCAGGGGCCCGCCGCCCACGATCTCCAACGCGCTGCGCATCGTCATGGGTGCGCCTCCTCCCGGCGCCGTGGCCCCGTCGGGACTCTCCTGGGCACCATGTGTAACTTGAGTGTAGCCCGCATCATCAGTTGGGTCAACCGGATACACCTGCTACCGATGATGCTATGCTGCGTAAGGAAGCCGGTCCCCGGCGGACCGCGAACGACCTGGAGGTCGACGTGCCGAAGCGGGAGAAGAGCAAGCGTCTGCAGGTGGTGATCAGCGAGGAACAGGACTCGCTGCTGACCAAGACCGCCTACCACCTCTCGAATCCCGAGCGCCTGGTGTCCAAGTCCGAGGTCGTGCGGCTGGGC
>JBHEOT010000188.1:0-1107 GCA_046260675.1 Trueperaceae bacterium
CGGCGATCTCCTGCGCCAGGTTGATCAGCTTCGAGCGACCGTGCGCCAGGAGCCGCGCGCCCACGCCGACGTGTCCTTTCATCTGGGCGAACTCCTCGTGCGTGAGCTTGCCGGGCTTGAGCAGGATGTGGTCCGGGATGCCGATCTTGCCCACGTCGTGGAGCGGCGCCGCGCGCCGGATCAGCTCGATCTCGGCGGCGCCGTGACCCAATCGCTCGGCCAGCAGCGCCGAGAGCAGCCCCACCCGGTGGGTGTGGCGGCCCGTCGTGTAGTCGCGGTACTCGGCGGCGGCGGCGAGGCGTTCGAGCACGTCGAGGCGCGCTGCCTCGAGCTCGATCGTCCGCTCGCGCACCATGTCCTCGAGCTGGTCGGCGTGCTGGCGCAGCTTCGCTTGGAGGTGGCGCGAGCGCAGCAGGTTCGCCACGCGCAGTCGGATCTGCTCCTTGCGGAACGGTTTGGTCAAGAAGTCCTTGGCGCCGCGCGTCAGCGCGTCCTGCTCGGCGGCCGGGCTGACGTCGGCGGTCAGGACGAGGATGGGGAAGAACTCCTCATCGGGCGTTTGGGCCGTCACCGCGTCGATCACCTGCAGCCCCGACAGGCGCGGCATGTGCAGATCGGTGCACAACAGGTCGAACGGGCGCCCCGCGGCGAGCGCCTCCGCGAACGTCGTGACCGCCTCCTCGGGCTCGGTGGTCCGCGTCACGTCGATGTAACCGACCGACCGCAGCAGCCGCTCGAGCAGCACGGTGTTGACCAGTTCGTCGTCGACGATCAGGATGCGGGCGTCGTGCAGCTCGGCGTCCATCGACCTCTCCTGGGCGCGTTGGCCCCGGAGGTCGAGGGGCGCCCGCGTGCGTTCGCGCAACAACATAGCGCCGCCGCCGCGGATGCCGGGGTGGGTCCCTTCACACCGAGCCCGGGGCGGACGCGGCCCGCGCGCCGTCGAGGCCGTCCGTGGCGGCATCCTTCACGCCCGAAGCCGCGCGGACGCTGCTAGACTCGGGTCCGCATGTCGTTCCTCCGCAAGGACCCCTTCGGCGCGGCCTGGGTGCTCATCTCGCCGGAGCGCGGGCTCGGTCCGGCCGACTTCGCCGGCCTCGACGGGGC
>JBHEOT010000189.1:0-231 GCA_046260675.1 Trueperaceae bacterium
GTCCACGGCCACGACCCCGCGATCCAGGCGGGCTGGGTGCAGGACCGCGAGCTGCGCCTGCAGGGCACGCTCATGTACCAGGGCGACGACGTCCGCCGCGCCATCGACCTGCTGGCCGACGGCCGCGTGGACGCCGGCGCCTGGATCGACGCGCGGCTGCCGCTCGAGGAGGCCCAGCGCGGCTACGACCTGGCCCGCGCGGGTGGCGCGACGCTGAAGGTGCTGCTGGTT
>JBHEOT010000189.1:404-1076 GCA_046260675.1 Trueperaceae bacterium
CGGACTTGCAATACCGTTTGGCATTGACAATGCCCTTTGGCATCCAGTACGCTGATGCCATGCCGGTCACCTACGCCTCGCTCACGGCCCGCGACCGCGACTGGAGCCTCGACGACTTCGTCGCCGAGGTGAACCGGCTGCTGCCCGAGGTCGTCCCCGGCGACGCGGCGGCCCGCGGCAAGCTGGAGATCAACCCGCGCCTGGTGCGCCATTACACGACCGAGGGCGTCCTGCCCAAGCCGCTCAAGGAGGGCCCGCCACCACGGTCATGCATGCGCCGCTGCGGGCGCCGCCAGCGACGATGGCGGACGACCCCATCTCCGCCGACGCCGCCTCGCTCCACGAGCGCGCCTCCCTCAGGGAGCGCGCTACGTCCAGGGAGCGCGCCGAGATCCGCGATCGTGCCGCTGCCCCGGCACCGCAGCCGCCCGCCGACCGCGGCGTCGCCTGGACCCGCTACCCGCTCCTCGACGGCCTCGAACTCCACGTGCGCGACGACTTCGTCGACCCCACCACCCCGGCCGCCTGGAACGCGCTGCGCGACGCCCTGCTCGCGCGGCTCGAGGCGATCGCCCTGGAGCGCACCCTCCGCCGCCGCTGACCCCCGACACCCACGGCCGCGACGCCCGACTCGGCGCCCGCGCCCCCACCCCCCGCGTCCCACCCCACCGG
>JBHEOT010000019.1:0-41721 GCA_046260675.1 Trueperaceae bacterium
CTGCTCGGCTTCGACCTGAACGGCAGGACCGTCGGCGTCGTCGGCACCGGCAAGATCGGGCGCATCTTCGCCGGCATCATGCGCGGGTTCGGTTGCCGCGTGCTCGCGTACGACCCCTTCCCGCACCCCGAGGTCGAGGCGATCGGCTCGTACGTACCGCTCGCGACGTTGTTCGAAGAGAGCGACATCGTCTCGCTCCACTGCCCGCTCACCCCCGAGACCCACCACCTGATCGACGACGACGCGGTGGGGCGGATGAAGCCCGGCACGATGGTCATCAACACCAGCCGCGGGGCGCTCGTCGACACCCTCGCGGTCATCGAAGGGCTCAAGAGCGGGCGCATCGGCCACCTGGGGCTCGACGTGTACGAGGAGGAGGAGAACCTCTTCTTCCAGGACCTTTCGGACCGGGTGATCCAGGACGACGTCTTCAGCCGCCTGCTCACCTTCCCCAACGTGCTGGTCACCGGCCACCAGGCCTTCTTCACCGCCGAGGCGGTCACCGCGATCGCCGAGACCACGCTCGCCAACGCCACCGCCTTCGAGGATGGCACCGGGACGCTCCACCGGGTCACGGCCGACAAGCTGGCCTGAGCGGTGACGACCCTGGTCCAGGCGCTGGCGGCCGCCGCGCCGCTCCTGGTCGTCGTCGGGCTGATGCTGGGCGCGCGCTGGTCGGCGGCCCGCGCCGGCCTCGTCGGGCTCGCCGTGGCGCTCGCCTCGGCGTGGCTCGCGTTCGGCCTCGGCACCCGCGTGCTTCCGGCGCTGGGGCCCACCGCGGCGGCGGGGGGCGCGCTGCTCGAGGCGCTGTTCCTGGCCGCGACGATCCTCTGGATCGTCTTCCCCGCCCTCGCCATCCACGAGCTGCAGCTGCGCACCGGCTCGGTCGACGTGCTCCGCCTGGCGATGGGGCGGCTGTCGGGCGACCCGCGCATCGTGGCGCTGCTGGTCGCGTGGTTCTTCGTCCTGTTCGTCGAGGGTGCGGCGGGCTTCGGCACCTCGGTGGCGCTCGCGGCGCCGTTCCTGGTGAGCGCCGGCTTCAAGCGCGTCGAGGCCGTGGCGATCGCGCTCGTCGGCCACACCGTCGGGGTGTCGTTCGGGGCGGTCGGCACGCCCATCCTGCCGCAAATCGCCGTGACGCCCTACACCGGACTCGAGTTGAGCGCGGCGACCGCCGCGTACCACGCGATCGTGGGCGCGCTCATCCCCCTCGCGGCGATGCTCATGGTCGTGCGCGCGTTCCCGGACGTCCGCGGCCGCGGCATCTGGGGCTGGACGCTCTTCGCCGCGGCGGCGTTCCTCGTGCCGTCGACTTTGGTCGCGACCTTCGTCGGCCCCGAACTGCCCACGCTGGTCGGGTCGCTGGTCGGCGGGCTCGCCTTCGTCGCGGCGCTCGCGTGGATGCGCGGGCGGACGCGCGCCGTGGCCGGCGGAGCACCGGAGGCCCCGGCGGCCAGCGCGACCGGCCCGCGCGGCCTCCTCCGTGCGGCCGCCCCCTACCTGGCGCTCATCGCCCTCGTGCTGGCGACGCGGCTACTCCCCGGCGCGCGCGAGGCGCTCTCCGGCCTGGCCTGGGCCTGGCGCTGGGGGCCGTTCACCGGCGAGTTCGCCCCGCTCTACCACCCGGGCACCATGCTCGCGCTCGGCTTCGTCGCCGGGGCGCTCATCCAGGGTCCGCGCCGCCGCGACGTCGTCGGCGCGCTGTCGCGCGCCGGGGCGCAGCTGCTGCCGGTGGCCGTGGCGTTGGTCGCGATGCTCGGGCTGTCGCGGCTGATGGTGCACGCCGGGATGATCGAAGAGCTCGCGCTCCTGGCCGCCACCACGACCGGGGCCGCCTGGCCGCTGTTCGCTCCGTTCGTGGGGATGCTCGGCACCTTCGTCACCGGCTCGGCCACCGCCTCGAACGTGCTGTTCAGCGACTTCCAGTTGGCCACCGCCCGCACCCTCGGCCTCGACCCGCTGCCGCTCCTGGGCGCCCAGGGGTTCGGCGCGGCGGTCGGCAACATCATCTGCCCGCACAACATCGTCGCGGCCGCCGCGACCGTGCAGCTGTCGGGGCAGGAGGGCGCCGTGCTTCGCCGCACGCTCGGGGTGGCGCTCGGGTACGCGCTGCTCGGGGGGCTGTTGGCGCGCTTCGTCTTCATCTGACCTGCGGCGCTCGCGTGGCCGCAACGACCGCACGCGTGGTGGGGCCGTGCCGACCGTGCGACCCTGCGGCGTGCCCCACGCCGCCACCGCCCACCCCCGCGTCCCGAACCCGTCGCCCACCCTGCCGGGCGCACGCGTGCGGCTTCGCGCCGTGACCGCGGCGGACGCCGCCGCGCTCCTAGAGATCTCGGTCTACGACGGCGTCGCGGCACAAAATGAAGCCGCGGCGCTCGAGCAGGTCGAACGCATCGCCGGCGACCAAGCGCGCGGCGAGACGGTGCATTGGGCGATCGAAGACGCCACCAGATGCGCGCTGGTCGGGACGGTCGGCTTCTACCGCGGCTTCGTGGACGGGGTGGGCGAGGTCGGGTACGTGCTGCGCCCCGCCCACCGCAGGCGCGGGTTCATGACCGAGGCCGTCGCGCTCGCGGTCGCGTTCGGCTTCGACGCCCTGGGCCTGGAAGCGGTCGTCGCCCACACCGACGCCACCAACGGGGCGTCGATCGCCGTGCTCGAGCGCTGCGGCTTCGTGCCCGCAGGCGCGGACGGCGAGCGCCGCATCTACCGCGTCGATCGCCCCATCTGAGCGGCGAGCGCGCCAGCGCGACCCCGGTCGGCACGAAGACCGCCGCGGTCGCGAGGACCGCTCGGTGAACGTAGGCATGCATGGGAACTCCCAACCGTTCGGTGGATTCGAGCCGGCGCCTCGGCTGGCTCGAGCCGAAGGTTAGGGAAGCGGTCGTGAAGTCGTCGTGAGCCGGCCCGAACCCGGGCGCCCGGTATCGTCGCAGGGTCATGCCCGGACGTTCCCCCCACGACCACTGGCGCATCGCCGTTCAGCCCACGGCGACGGTCCTGAGCCCGTCGCGGTCCGAAGTGGTGAGCTACGACCTCGAGGGGCGGGTGCGCAGCTGGTTCGTCGACGGCACCGTCTACAAGCGCACGCTCGCGTCGGACGTGGTCGCGCGGCGCAGCGAACCGGGCGACGTCCCGGCCGCCGCCCGCGGCCCGCGCCACCGCTGGGCGGTCCCGGACGACGAGGCCGACGCGCTGTTCGCTCGCGCGGCGGCCCTCGCCGAGGCGGCCCAGGGCGCGGCCGAAGCCGTGCCGGCCAACGCGCGCACGGAACTGCGCGCCCGCCTCCAGGACGCTCGTGTCTGGTCACCGGAGCGTCTGCGCGCCGAGCGTGGACGCTTCGCCGCCGCCTACGCGCCGATCCCGATCCTGCCGCCCGACCAGTACGGCGCGGTCGTCCTGCAGGCGACGTTCGGTTGCAGCTGGAACCGCTGCACGTTCTGCAGCTTCTACCAGGACCGGCCGTTCCAGGTGCGTCCGCCGGCCGCGTTCGACGCGCACGTCGCGGCCGTGGCCGAGCTGTTCGGCCGCGCCGCCGCCGACCGGCGCGGCGTGTTCCTCGCCGACGGCAACGCGCTCGTGCTCGCGAACGCGCGGCTGCGCCCCATCCTCGACGCCGCGCGCGACGCCTTCCCCGACCGCCCCTTCGCCGGCTTCGTCGACGTCTTCTCGGGCGAGCGCAAGAGCGTCGACGACTGGCGCGAGCTGCGCGCCCTGGGGCTCGAGCGCGTCGCGATCGGCGTCGAGACCGGCCACGATCCGCTGCTGGCCTGGTTGAACAAACCCGGCGGCGCCGACGCGGCGGCGGCGTTCGTCGCCGACCTCAAGCGCGCCGGCCTGCGCGTCGCCATCATCCTGATGGTGGGGGTAGGAGGCGCGCGCTTCGCCGAGGCGCACGTCCGCGACACCGCTGCGCTGCTCGAGCGCCTCGCGCCGGGCGCCGGCGACGTCGTGTACCTCTCCCCCTTCGTCGTCCACCCCGGCTCGGGGTACGCCGAGCGCGCCGCGGGCGACGGGGTGCAGCCGCTCGAGCCGAGCGCGATCGCGGAGCAGTACCGCGTGCTGCGCGCCGCCGCCCGGGACTTGGCGCCGCGCACGCCGGTCGCGCGGTACGACATCGACGAGTTCGTCTACTGACCCCCTAAGCGGCGCTAGCATGGGGTGGAGCCGCCGCCCCGGCACGCACGCCCCTGCCGCGGCCAGCGGACGGGAGGCCTCATGATCGCCCGCGCCCCCTTCGGACGCACCGGACATCAGAGCAGCCGCGCGATCTTCGGGGCGGCGGCGCTGAGCAGCGTCACCCAAGACGAAGCCGATCGCGCGATCCAGCTCGTGCTCGACCATGGGATCAACCACTTCGACACCGCCGCCTCGTACGGCGAGGCCGAACTGCGTCTGGGTCCGTGGATGGAACGGATCCGCGGCGACGTCTTCCTCGCCACCAAGACCGGCGAGCGGACGCGCGCGGCCGCCCGCGACGAGCTGCACCGTTCGCTCGAGCGCCTGCGCACCGACCGCGTCGACCTGTGGCAGCTCCACAACCTGGTCGATCCGGACGAGTGGGCCACGGCGCTCGGACCCGGCGGGGCGCTCGAGGCAGCGCTCGAAGCGCGCGAGCAGGGGTTGGTGCGCTTCATCGGCGTCACCGGACACGGCGTGACCGTCGCCGAGCGGCACCTCGCCGCGCTGGAGCGCTTCGACTTCGACTCGGTGCTGCTCCCGTACTCGTTCGTGATGATGCAGAACCCGGATTACGCCGCGGACTTCGAGGCGCTCGCCGCGGCGTGCGCGGAGCGCGGGGTGGCCCTTCAGACCATCAAGGCGATCACCCGCCGTCCCTGGGGCGAGCGCACCCAGGACCGCGCCACCTGGTACCAGCCGCTCGAGGACCCCGACGCGATGCGCCTGGCTGCGCATTGGGTGCTCGGCCGCCCCGAGGCCTTCCTGAACACGGTCGGCGACGTCGACGTGCTGCCGCGGTTGCTGTCCGAGATCGAGACCTTCGAGGCGCGCCCGAGCGACGCGGCGATGCAGGCGCTGATCGAGCGCGAAGCGATGGAGCCGCTCTTCACCTGACCCGCCGGCCGGCTCACGTCGCGGTGGCTCGGCCCCAATCGACGAGGGGCGCCAGCTCGGCGACCAGCGCCTCGAGCCCTGCGCGGTCGTCGTCGTCGAAGCGCCCCGGGCGCTCGCTGTCGAGGTCGAGGACCGCCACCACGGCGCCGTCCACCACGACCGGCACGACGACCTCGGCGCGCGAGCGCGGGTCGCAGGCGATGTGGCCGGCGAACGCGTGCACGTCCGCGACCACCTGCGTGGCGACCTCCCGGACGGCCGTCCCGCACACGCCGTGCCCCACCGCGATGCGCACGCACGCGGGGCGCCCCTGGAAGGGGCCCACCACGAGTTCGCCCCCCTTCATCACGTAGAAGCCGGCCCAGTTGAGGTCGGGCAGCAGCGCGTGGACCTCGGCGGCGGCGTTGGCGAGGTTGGCGACCCAGTCGGACTCGCCGTCGAGCAACGCGCGCACGCGCGCCCGAAGCTCGGCGTAGCGCGCAGCCTTGGGGGCGTCGGGGGGCAGGTGGTCGTACGGGAGGGCTACGTCGTGCATGGCGCGCATGGTACTCGAACGCCGCACCGCGGGACGTTCCGCTCTCAACGGACGGCACGAGCGGGCATAGCCTGCAGGAGATGCACGAGCCGCACGAACCGCCGCTGATGACCGCCGCTGCCGTCGGACGCCTCCTGGGCGTCGACACGTCCACCGTCTACCGGATGGCGAGCGACGGCCGCCTGCCCGCGCTGCGCGTGGGCCGGCAGTGGCGCTTCGCGGCCGAGCAGGTGCGCGAAGCGCTCGCCGACGGCGTACCGGCCCATGCCGGGCGAGCGCCCATGAACGGCGGCGAGGACGACTCGACCGCCGCGTCGATCCTCGGGGCCGACCTCGAGGCCGTCGCCGACCTGCTCGAAGCCGCCGCCGATCGCCTCCAGCACCTCGACGCCGCAGGCCACGCGCACGTCCAACGCGCCCTACCGCGCCTCGCCGACGCGCTTTCGCGGCTGGCGACCGGCACGGCGCCGAGCGCGGAGCCTCCGCCATGACCCTCGTCTCGATCGCCGGCCGCGAGGTCCACGTGGACGAGGAGGGCTTCCTCACCGAGTTCGACGAGTGGACGGAACCCATCGCCGGGGAGCTCGCGTGCGACGTGGGGATCGAGGCGCTGACCGAGGAGCACCTGCAGGTGCTGCGCTTCCTGCGCACCGCGTACCGGGCGAACGGCGAGACGCCGACGCTCCGGCGCGTGAGCAGCGTGGGCGGCTTCGACACCAAGCGGCTGTTCGTGCTCTTCCCCAAGAAGCCCGCCAAGAAGATGGCCTACGTCGCCGGCGTGCCCAAACCCGTCGGGTGCGTGTGACCCCCGGGAGCCGAGCCATGACCACCACGGCCACCGAAGACCGCCCCAAACCCGTCTTCGACGACGAGGCGAGCGCCGACCGCAAGCTCGCCATCATCTGCTCCAAGGGCTCGCTCGACATGGCCTACCCGGGGCTGATCCTCGCCAACGCCGCGCTCGGCGAGGGCATCGAGACCCACCTGTTCTTCACCTTCTGGGGCTTCGAGATCATCCACAAGAAGACGATGGGCGACCTGCAGTTCTCGCCCGTCGGGAACCCGGCCACCCACATGCCCGCCGCCGTCTCCGGCCTGCCCGGCATGCAGTCGATGGCCACGAAGATGATGCGCCAGAAGATCGCCAAGCTCGACGTCCCGCCCATCCCGGAGATGCTCGACCTGATCACCGCCGCCGGCGGCCACCTGTGGGCCTGCCGCATGTCGGCGGACATGCACGAGCTGACGCTGGACGACCTCTACGAGGGCGTCGAGGGCATCCTCAGCGCCACCGACTTCATCGAGCTCTCCGCCGGAGCGCAGACGCTGTTCATCTGAGGCCGCCCGCGCCTCACCCCAGCGCCACGTCCAGCACCAGCATCACGATGATGCCCACCATCGTGCCGATCGTGGCGATCCGCTCGAAGCCGTTCGCATGCGTCTCGGGGATGATCTCGTCGCTCACCACGAAGAGCATCGCGCCGGCGGCGAAGCCCATCGCGTAGGGCAGGATCGGCGCCGCCGCGCTCACCGCCCAGGCGCCGAACACCGCGAGCGGGATCTCGACGGCGCCGGCGCGGGCGCCGACGAAGGCCGCGTACCACGTGCCCCCCATGCCGGCGTTGCGGGCGGCCACCGCCACGGCCAGCCCCTCGGGCACGTTCTGGATGCCGATCGCGAACATCAGCGCGACCGCGTCGCGGACCGCGCCACCGCCGAAGGCGACCCCCACCGCCAGCCCCTCGGGCATGTTGTGCAGCGTGATCGCGACGATGAACAAGACGACGCTCATGAAGCGCCCGTCGAGCGACCCGCCCGGAGCGGCGTCCGAGCGCCGACGCCCGGTGACGAGCACGTGCACGTGCGGCACCCACGCGTCGGCGCGGTCGAGCACCACCGCGCCCAGCACCATGCCGATCACGACGGGCACGAGCCCGCCCGCCTCGATACCGGGCAGGATCAGGCTGGTGAAGCTCGCGGTGAGCATCACGCCCGCGGCGAACCCCAGCGCCGCGTCGAGCGAGCGCAGCGACGGGTTGCGCCACACGACGATCACCAGCGCCCCGATCAGGTTGAACGCGGTGATCACGAGCCCGGCGACCAGGCCCTGCACGACGGGGTTGGGGCCGGTGAACCCGACGAAGAGTTCGGCGAAGCTGCCCACGGTCCTCCTCGGCGCCAAGGTACACCTGCCCCGGAGGACGCACGGCCCAAACGACCAAGCCTGGGCCCATGGGACATCCTGCACTTTCGTTCACGAGCGACCCTCGGGTACACCGGGGGCATGAACGGTACCGGGTCGGCCGTGGCGCCGGCGCTCCGGCGGCTCCTCGAGGGGGATGCTGCGGCGCGCGAGCGCATCGACGAAGCGGACGCGCGCGCGAACGAGCGCGTCGAGGCGGCGCGGCGCGGCGTCGATGAAGCGGCGCGCACCGCCCGCGCCGAGGCCGAGGCCGAGGCAGCACGGATCTGCGCCGAGGTCGGCGTCAAGACCGATGCGGAGGTCGCGGACGCGCACCGCGCGCTCGAGCGCGAGCTCGAAGCGGCCGCCGCCGCCGCCGAGGCCCACCACGAAGCAGCGGTCGACCACGTGGTCCGCTGGGTGACGGAACCGGAACCCTGAGGTGCTGTCCGCCATCGGCTACGCCTCGGTGCAGGCACGCGTCCGAGCACGGCGGTCGCGCTTGCTCGACGCCACCGCGTGGCGCGACCTGATCGACGCCGGCTCGCTCGGGCGAACGCTCCAGGCGCTGCGCGCGACGCCGTACGGCGACGCGATGGGCCCCCCGGACGTCGCGGCCGCGACGCTCGTGCGCCTGGAGCGGAACCTGCGCCGAACGCTGCGCCGCGAGGCGGTCGCGCTCGCCGCCAGCGTCCCGCCGACGGCGCGCGAGCTCCTGCTGTGGCACGCGAACGCCGCCGTCGTTCAAGACCTCAAGTTGCTCGTACGCGCGCTGTGGCACGGGCACTCGCTCGAGGCGGTATGGTCCGCCACCACGCTCTCCGACCGAGAAGACGACGCCTACGCCGACGTCGAGGGGGTGCGCAGCGTCCCGGCCCTGATCGTGGCGCTCGAGCGGACGCCGTACGGCCGCGCGCTGGCCGACGCCTGGGACCGCGCACGCCAGGAGGGGCGCCCGTTCTACCTCGAGGTCGCGCTCGACCTCGCGTACCAACGGGGCTTGGTCGCGCGCATCGAGGCGCTCTCGGGCGGCGATCGCGAGGACGCCAAGCAGCTGCTCGGTCGCGCATTGGCGCGCAGCAACCTGATCGCCGCGGGACGCTACCGCTCCCTGGCGGGCGTCAGCCCCGAAGAGGTGGTCAACTTCTGCCTCCACCGCGACTTCGGCGGTGGCTTGGCGATGGTGCAGCGGGTGGCCGTGGGCGCGTCGCTGCGCGACGAGGCGGCGGCCCTAGGGGTCGTGCTGCCGCCGCCCCCCCCGAACGACGGTCCGCACGCCGCTGCGGCCGACGACGCCGCCACCCTGCTCGAACTCGAGCGCGCGAACGACCGCATGCAGCGGGCCGCGGCCCGCGCGCGCTTCGGTCGCCAGCCCTTCGGGCTGGGGCTGGTGCTCGCGTACCTGATCGAGAAAGCCGCCGAGGCCGCCGACCTGGTCGCGCTGTGCGAAGGCGAAGCCCAAGGACTCGACCCCGCGGCGCTCCGCGCGCGGATCCCCAGGGAGGTGCCGTGACGTGCTGACCCCCGAACGCCTCGTGGAGGTCAACCTCTTCGTCGGCGAACACGACCTCGAGGCGGTGACGGCGGCGCTCATGCACGAGCGGGCCCTGCACGTCGAGGCCCTCGAAGGCGAGCACTGGACGCCCGCCCCCCGGTGGGGCGAGGCGGCGGAGGTCTACCGGGCGCTGGAGGCCCGCCTCGCCGCCGCCCAGCGCTCGCTCGGCCTTGCGGAGCGCTCGCTCGGCGGCGCCGACGTGCCGTCGGAGCTCGCAACCGCCCCCCGGCCGCTGGACGACCGTGCGGAGCTCGAGACGGTCGCTCTGCGCCTGGAAGCGCGGCTCGGAACCTTCGAGGACGAGCTGCGTAGCGCGCAGGACGACCTCGAGGAGCTCGAGGGCGCGCGGCGCCAGCTGGCCCTGTTGCAGCCGCTCGCGGCACCCGTGGAAGACCTGCGGCGGCTCCGCCACGTCCACTTGACGATCGGCACGCTGCCCGACGAGAACGTCGACCGGGTCGCCGCGGCGCTCTTCCAGATCGCCTTCGCGCTCGTCCCGCTCGAGCGGCGCGGCGGCCGCACGCTGGTCGCGGTGGCGAGCGCACGCGAGGACGCATTCGTACTCGACCGGGCGCTGCGCAGCGCCTTCTTCGAGCCGCTGGAGCTCCCCGAGCGCGTCCGCGGGTTGCCGCCCGAGGCGCTCGCCACCGCCGAGGACGCCGCCGCGCAGGCGCGGAAGCGCGTCGCGGAGCTCGAGGACACCCGAGAAGCGCTCGCGCAGGAGTTCGGCGACGAGGCGCGCGAAGCGCTCGCACGGGCGCGCCTCGACCTCGAGCTCTGCGAGGCGCTGCGCCGGGTCCCGTTCCAGGACGGCGTCTACGTGCTGGCGGGGTGGATGCCCAAGGCGCGCGTCGAAGCCGTGGCGGAGCGCGTGCGCGCGGTCGCTCGCGATCCGGTGGTGGTGGAGGCGCTGCCCCCTGCGCCGGGCCGCCGGTCGGTCCCGAGCCTGGTGCGCAACCCGCCCTGGCTCCAGCCCTTCGACGTGCTGGTCACCACCTTCGGCCTCCCCGGATACGACGAACTCAACCCGACGCTCGTGACCGCGATCGTCTTCCTGTTCACCTACGGGATGATGTTCGGCGACCTCGGCCACGGCGCGCTCCTCGCGCTCTTGGGTCTGGCGCTGAGCCGCGCCACCCCGTTCGGGACGGTCATCGCCGCCGCCGGCGCGGCCTCGATGGTGTTCGGCGCCCTCTACGGGGTCGCGTTCGGCCACCCGGTCTTCCCAGCGCTGTGGCTGCAACCGCTGCACGCGATCTTCCCGCTGCTGATCGCGGCGGTCGCCGCAGGCGCCGTCATCCTCAACCTCGGCTTCGTGCTCGCGCTGATCACGTCCTGGCGCAGCGGCGACCGCGCCACCTTCTGGCTCGGCGCCAGCGGCGTGGTGGGGCTGGCGTTCTACTGGACGCTCCTCGGCGGCGGGCTGGCCGTGTTCGTGTGGGGCCTGCCGGTGCCCATCTGGCTGGCGATCGCCGCCCCGCTCGCGCTCGCGACCTGGTTCCGCGAACCCCTGATCGAGCGCTGGCACGGCCACCGCGCCAGCTTCGGCGGGCACGCGGTGACCGGCTTCTTCGAGCTCTTCGAGACCGTGATCTCGTACCTGTCCAACACCCTCTCGTTCATCCGACTCGGCGCCTTCGCGGTCGCCCACGAGGGCCTCTCGGCGATGGTGCTCCAGTACGGACTCGCCCCCGGGGGTTGGGGGGTGCTCCTCATCGGCACGGCGCTGATCGTCGGCTTCGAGGGGGCCATCGTCGGCATCCAAGCGCTGCGCCTGCAGTACTACGAGTTCTTCGGCCGCTTCTTCCAGGGAAGGGGCCGCCCCTTCCGACCGCTCGCCTTCGCAGGAGGTTCCGATGCCCGCACCGCGCTTCGTCCCTGACCGCCCGCACCGCCTCGCCGCGGTGCTCGCGCTCGTCTTCCTGTTCGGCGGTGTCGCGTTCGCGCAAGACGGCGCTTCGGGCGCTCCGTTGGCCGCGGCGATCGCGACCGGCCTCGCGGCGATCGGCGCCGGCATCGCCGTCGGCATCGCCGGCGCCGCAGCCATCGGCGCCATCGCCGAGAAGCCCGAACTCCTCGGCCGCACGCTGATCTTCGTCGGCCTGGCCGAGGGCATCGTCATCTACGGCCTGATCGTGTCGTTCATCATCCTGGGGGGCGGATGACCGAGGCCGTCGGCACCGGCGGCCGCGGCGGTCGCATCGTCGTCGTCGGCCCTGAGGACACCGTGCTGGGCCTCGGCCTGCTCGGCATCGAGGGGACCGTGGTGGCGAACGCCCACGAGGCCGCGGCGGCGCTCGAGCGCGCCCTGGCCACGCCTGGCGTGGCGATGGTGCTGCTCGGCCAGGCGTGGGCTGCGGACCTGCGCGACCGGATGGAAGCGGCCGCCGTCGACGTCGATGGCCCGCTGGTGGTCGAGGTCCCCGATCCCGACGGGGTGACGGGCGACGTCCCCCTCACCGAACGCGTGGAGCGCGTGCTCGGCATGCGCTTGGAGGTCTGAGGCGATGGCGGAACTGCGCGGCAACGTCGACGAGCTGATGGCCCAGGTCCACCGCAGCGCCGAACGCCGGGCGCTCGCGACCGAGGCGGCCGCCGATGCCCAGGCGAAGCGCATCGAGGACGAAGGTGCAGCGCGGGTCGAGACGGTGCGGGCAGCCGCCCGCGAAGCGTGCGCGGCGCGCACCGAGCAGCAGCGGCGCAGCCAACTCGCGCGGGCCGACCTGGAGCGCCGTCAAGCGCGTCTCGATGCCCGGGAGGCCCGATTGGAGCGCGTCTGGAACGCAGCGCATGCGGAACTCGAACGACTCGCGAGCGGTCCGGACGGCGACGCCGCCCGCGCTGCCCTGTGCCGCAACGCCGCCAGACGACTCGGGGGCGACGCGGTCGTCGTGACCCTGGACCCGGACGCGCACGCGCGCCTGTCGGCCGAGGACGTCGCAGCCTGGGGCGACCCGAACGGTCCCGCGCTCCAGAAAGGTCCCGAGCCGCTGCCGGCCGGCCACGGCGCACGCGTGAGCGCGGAACGCGCCTCGGTGGACGCCACCTTCGAGGGGCGGCTGGCGCAGGCGCGCGATGTGCTCCGCAGCACCGTCGCCGACCTGCTCGCCGGGAAGACCCCGAGCGGCAGCGGCGAGGGAGCGTCATGAGCGTCGTCGGGCGCATCGAGCGCATCACGGGACCGATCGCGCACGTCCGCACGCACGCCCCGGTGGCCGTGTTGGAACACGTCTGGGTGGGCGTCGACCGCCTCGCCGCCGAGGTGATCTCGGTCGCCGGCGACCGCGCGATCGTCCAGATCTACGAGGAGACCACCGGCGTGCGTCCGGGCGAGCCGGTCGAGGGCACCGGCCATCCGCTGTCGGTGCTGCTGGCACCGGGCCTGATCGGCCAGACCTTCGACGGCATCCAGCGCCCGCTCGAGGTGGTGCGCGAAGCCCAGGGCATCTACCTGCAGCGCGGCGCCTCCGAGGGGCTGCCCGATCGCGAGTGGGCCTTCACGCCGCGCGTGGCGGTCGGCGACGCGGTCGCGCCCGGCCAGATCCTGGGCACGGTGCCCGAGACGCCCCTCATCGAGCACCGGGTGCTCGTGCCGCCCGTGCTTCGAGGCACGATCACCGAGGTCGCGGCCGAGGGCCTGCTGCGCTACGCCGACGTCGTCGCCCGCATCGAGGACGCCGACGGCGCCGAACACGAGGTCACGCTCGCGCAGCGCTGGCCGGTCCGCCGGCCGCGCCCCATCGCGGCACGCCTGGAGCCCGATCGCCCGCTCGTCACCGGACAGCGCGTGCTCGATACGTTCTTCCCCATCGTCAAGGGGGGGAGCGCGGCGCTGCCCGGGCCGTTCGGCGCCGGCAAGACCATCCTGCAACACTCGCTGGCGAAGTGGTCGGACGCGCAGGTGATCGTCTACGTCGGCTGCGGCGAGCGCGGCAACGAGATGGCGCAGGTGCTCCAGGAGTTCCCCGAGCTCGTCGACCCGCGCAGCGGGCGACCGCTGATGGAGCGCACGATCCTGATCGCCAACACGTCGAACATGCCGGTCGCCGCGCGCGAAGCGAGCGTCTACACGGGCATCACCCTGGCCGAGTACTACCGCGACCAGGGCTACGACGTCGCGCTCATGGCCGACTCCACCTCGCGCTGGGCGGAGGCGCTGCGCGAGATCGCCGGCCGCCTCGAGGAGATGCCCGCCGAGGAGGGGTACCCGGCGTACCTGCCGTCGCGGCTCGCCGCGTTCTACGAGCGCGCCTGCCGCGCGACCACGCTCTCCGGCGAGGAGGGCTCGGTCACGGTCATCGGTGCGGTGAGCCCGCCCGGTGGCGACTTCACCGAGCCGGTGACGCAGCACACGCAGCGCTTCACGCGCGCCTTCTGGGCGCTCGACCGCGAGCTCGCGAACGCCCGCCATTACCCCGCGGTCAGTTGGCGCGGGAGCTACAGCTTCTACGCCGGCGCCGTCGCCGGCTGGTGGCGCGAGGCCACCAAGATCGACTGGATGGACCTGCGCCGACGCGCCAGCGACGTGCTCGAACAAGACGCCCGCCTGGAGCAGATGGTGCGGCTCGTCGGCGCCGAGGCGCTCCCCGACCGGCAGCGCTGGACGCTGGAGATGGCCACCCTGATCAAGGAGGGGGTGCTGCGCCAGAACGGCCTGCACCCGGTGGACGCGTTCTGCCCGCCCGCGAAGCAGGCCCGGCTGCTGCGGCTGTTCGTCGACCTCCACGACCACGGCGTCGAACTGATCGAGGCCGGCGTACTGCTGTTGCGGCTGCGCGAAGCGCTCGATCGGCCCATGCTCACGCGCCTCAAGGAGACCGTCCCCAACGACGACATCGACCGGCTCGACACGGTCGCCCGCGACCTGGCGCGCGTCTTCGGTGCGCTGCGGCAGGAGGCCGCGGCCGATCGCGGGCCCGGACGCCGGAGCCCGGGACCCGAGAACGAGGTGCGCTCATGATCGACATCGCCCGCGCGGACCGCGTCGACGGGCCGCTGCTCGTCATCGAGGGCTTCGGCCAAGCCGCCTACGGTGAGGTCGTCGAGGTCCGCTCGGCGGCGGGCGTGCACCTGGGCGAGGTGCTCTCGGCGGGCACCGACGCCACCATCGTCGAGCTGTGGGGCGACACGACCGGACTGCGCCCGGGCGACGTATCCGTGCGCTTCCGCGGCGAGACGCTGCACCTGGGCGTGTCGCGCGAGATGCTCGGTCGCGTGTTCGACGGCCTCGGCCGGCCGCGCGACGGGCTGCCGGCGCCGGTGGCCGAAGCGCGCCTCGACGTCCACGGCGCACCGCTCAACCCGACCGCGCGCGACTACCCGCGCGACGTCATCGAGACCGGCATCTCGGCGCTCGACGGGCTCAACACGCTCGTACGCGGCCAGAAGCTCCCGATCTTCTCCGGCGCCGGCCTCCCACACGACGAGCTCGCCGCCCAGATCGCGCTGCAGGCGCGCTTGAGCGGGGAGGACGAGGCCGAGGACGTGGCCGTGGTGTTCGTGGCGCTCGGGATCGCGCACGACACCGCCGCGTACTTCCGCGAGCGCTTCGCGTCGTCGGGCCTCCTGGGGCGCACGGCGCTCTTCCTGAACCTCGCCGACGACCCGCCGATGGAGCGGATCGTCACCCCGCGCGTGGCGCTGACCCTCGCGGAGTTCCTCGCCTTCGAGCGCGGCATGCACGTGCTGGTCCTGATGACCGACATGACCAACTACGCCGAGGCGCTGCGCGAGCTCTCGGCGCGCAAGAACGAGGTGCCGGGGCGCAAGGGCTACCCCGGCTACCTCTACACCGACCTCGCCGGCCTCTATGAACGCTGCGGGCGCGCCCGCGGCCGCCCCGGCTCGCTCACCCAGATCCCGGTGCTCACGATGCCCGGCGACGACGTGACCCACCCGATCCCCGACCTCACCGGCTACATCACCGAGGGGCAGGTGGTGCTCTCGCGGGCGCTCCACCGCGCGGGCGTGTACCCGCCGGTCGACGTGCCCGCCTCGCTCTCGCGGCTGATGAAGGACGGCATCGGTGCGGGGCGGACCCGCGAGGACCACGCCGAGTTGGCCGCGCAGCTCTTCGCGGCCTACGCCCGGGTGCGCGAGGTGCGCAACCTGGCGCTGATCATCGGCGAGAGCGCGCTGTCGGCGACGGACCGCCGGTACCTGGCCTTCGGCACCGCGTTCGAACACCAGGTGCTCGCGCAGCGCCCCGACGAGGCCCGGCCGATGGAGCGCACGCTCGACCTCGCGTGGGAAGCGCTCGCCAAGCTCCCCGCGGACGAGCTGCACCGCGTGTCGGAGGCGACGCTCGAGGCCCGCTACCGCGGCAAGCTCGACGCCGCGCGCGGCGCGTCCGGAGCGGGCTGAGCCATGGCCAAGAGCACCGAACTACCCCGCACCCGCGCGTCGCTGCTGCAGCTGCGCCAGTCGCTGACCGAGGCGCGCGAGGGCCACGCGCTGCTCGAACGCAAGCGCGAAGTGCTGCTGCGCGAAGTGTGGGAGCTGATTCGCGCCGCGCGCCAGCACGAGGGGCGGGTGCGCGACCGCTTCGAGGCGGCGCACGCGGCCCTGCGCGGAGCGCGCCTCGACGCCGGCGGCGAGACCGTGCGCTGGGCGCTGTTGGCGCCGTCGGCGCGCACGACGTGCCGGGTCGAGGTGCGCAACCTGATGGGCGTCGCGCTGCCCAGCGTCGAGCTGACCGTCGTGCCCGAGCGGCTCACGACCAGCGCCGGCGGGACCCCGGTGGCGCTCGACGCCACGCGCCGCCGCTGGCTGGAGGTCGCGGAGGTGCTGGCCGTCTGGGCCGAGACCTACGGCTCGGTGTGGCGCGTCGCGGCGGAGCTCGCGCGCACCCAGCGGCGGGTGGCAGCCCTGGAGCAGGTGCTGATCCCGGAGCTCGAGGAGGCGATCCGGGCGATCGAGGCGACGCTCGAGGAGGCCGATCGCGAGGGGTTCGTGCGCACCAAGCGCGTCAAAGCGCGCCTGGAAGAGGAACGGGAGGCCGACCGTGCATGACCGCAGCGCTTCAGACCGAATCTTCCGCCACGTGCTCGTCCCCACCGACGGCTCGGACGCCTCGGTGGCCGCCGCGCGACTGGCCTATCGCCTCGCGCGCGCGTGCGATGCCAAAGTCGACCTGTTGTTCGTGATCGACCTGCTCCTGTGCGAGGAGCTGCGGCGCTTCGACCAGCGCGAGCTCGACGAGATCCAGCGCGAGTTGCTCGAGCAGGGGGAACGCGTCGTCGGCGTGCTGCGCGACGAGGGGGAGCGGCAGGGCCTCACGGTGGCGAGCACGGTGCGGCGCGGCGACCCGTTCGAGGAGATCGTCGCCACGTCGCAGCAACACGGGGTCGACCTGATCGTGATGGGCCACGTCGGCCGGCGCCCACGCGCTCGGGTGCTGCTCGGCTCGGTGGCGGAGCGGGTGCTCGAGTTCGCCCCCTGCCCGGTCATGGTCGTCAAGCACGAGGAAGAAGGTGCACCCCGCGGCGCCCCGGTGCGCCGCCGGTAGGCTCGGCCGTCAGGCGGGCCCACCGCGCCCGTCCCAGACGTCGTCGCCGCCGGGCCCGCGCCAGGCGGCGACGAGTCGCGGCGCCGTGCCCGGTTCGACCCGAACCCCGTCGGGCACGCCGCCCAGCGCCCCGAGCAGCGCCGCGAGGCGCGCGGCGTCCGGGTGCTCGAGCCTGAGCGAGCGCCAGTCGAGCGGCGCGCCGAGCGCTCCCGACGGGTGCGCGGAGCCGCCCCAGTCGATGAAGAACGGCACCGACCCCCCGAAAGCGTGCCCCTCGACGAACACCAGCTCCCACGCGAGCCGGACGCCGTCGGGACGGGTGCGCGCCATCGCGACCCGCCGCGGCGCGAGCCCGGCCGCCCGCACGCGCGCTTCGAACGCGTCGGCGCCGCCGCCGCGCACGCACCACGTGTGGAGCGCCGGCGCGTCCAGGTAGGCGATCGACGCCCGGAACGGACCGTCGTCCGCGTCGGGGTCGGGCGCGAGGAGCTCGAGGTAGCGCCCCGGACCGAGGCCGACCAACGCGTTGTGGGTCCCCTGCCCGGCGTGGCGGCCCCCTGGCGTCGCCGGCACCCCGGTCCGCGCGGTGAAGGCGGCGACGAGTTCGGGAAGCGCGGGGCCGGCGAGGATCGCGTGGTCGAGGACGAGGGACGCCATGGTGGCATCATGCAATGCGCTTCTGGGGTCCGCACCGCGGTGCGGGCCCCAGAAGCGCGCGAAGTGCTGCTCACCTCGCCCTCCCTCATGCGCCGGCCTTAGCATCGGCTCATGAACCGAGCCCGCGCGACCGCCCGAACGCTGATCCTCCTGCTCCTCGTCCTCACGGCGCCGCTGGCGGCAGCGCAGGTCGACGCCGAGACCGCCGAACTCCCCGTCACCCGCGTCGTGCTGTTCACGACCGGCGTCGGCTACTTCGAGCACGCCGGCACCGTCGTCGGCGATCAGGAGGTCGAGCTCCGCGTCGCCACCGAACACATGGACGACCTGCTCCAGAGCCTGGTGCTCGCCGACCTCGACGGCGGCTCGGTGCGCCCCGTGCGCTACGGCGCCCGCGACCCGCTGGGGCGCGTCCTCGGCAGCTTCGCGCTCGACCTCTCGGGCGACCCGACGTTCGCGCAGCTGCTGGGCCAGGCGCGCGGCGAAGCCCTTCGGGTCGATACCGACGTCGTGCTCGAGGGGACGCTGGTGAACGTCGAGCGCACCACCACCGGCGAGGGCGACGCACGCACGCTGCTCACGCTCGCCACCGCCGACGGCTTGCGCCGCGTCGCGTTGGAGGAGGTGCGCACGCTGCGCTTCGAGAACGCGGCGCTGCGCGCCGAGCTCGACGCCGCGCTGGCGTCGATCGCCCGCGCCCGCGACGCCGAGACCCAGACGGTGACCCTGCGCTTCGAGGGCACGGGCGAGCGCCGCGTGCGGATCGGCTACGTCCGCGAGATGCCGGTGTGGAAGGCGACGTACCGCCTCGTGCTCGGCGAGGCTGGACGCGCCGACCTGCAGGGGTGGGCGATCTTCGACAACCCGACCCACCTCGACCTGGTGGACGTCGAGGTCGTGCTCATAGCGGGTCGGCCGGTGTCGTTCGTCAGCGCCCTCTTCGAGCCCGTGTACGCACCGCGCGCCCGCGTGGAGGCGGCCGTGGCCGAGGCGCTCGCGCCCGAGGCCGACGGCGCCTCCTTCGACGCCGCCGAACTCCGCGGCGCGCTGGCGCCCGCGCCGATGGCGATGGAATCCGCCGCCGCCGACTTCGCCGCGAGCGGCGGCGGCGTCGCGGCGATGGCCGACGGCGCCGCGACGGGCGCCACGTTCGCGTACCGGGTGCGCGAGCCCGTGAGCGTCGGCCGCTTCGAATCGGTGCTGATGCCGATCTTGACCGCCGACGTCGAAGCCCCCCGAGCGTCCTTCCACGACGGCACCGCCGGGCGCTCGCCGCTGCGGGCCGTGCGGCTCGTGAACGACACCGGCCTGCATCTGGCGGCGGGGCCGGTGGCCCTGTTCGATGCCGGTGGGTTCGTGGGCAACGCGCTGCTCGGCGACGTGCCGGCGGGCGACGAGCGCTGGCTGAGCCACGCGGTCGACCTGGGCCTCGAGGTGACGGCCGCGACGTCGGGCGAACCCGAAGCGTTGGTGTCGGTGCTGCTGCGCGGCGGGATCGTCGAGACCGCGCACCGGCTGCGGTTGCGCACCACCGTGCGCGTCTCCAACGCCGACGACGCGCGCTTCCTGATCGTCGAGCTGCCGCGGCGCACCGGCTACGACGTCGTCGCGCCCACCCCGGCCCCCGCCGAGACCGCCGACGCGCTGCGCTTCGGCGTCGCGCTCGCGGGCGCCGAGGGCGACGCGACGGTGCCGACCCACGTCGAGTGCCCCACCGGCGACGAGGTCTGCACCTTCGAGGTCGTGTTCGAACGCGTCGAGCAGCGCACGGTGGCGCTCGGCTTCACCGACCCCCAGCAGGTGCGCCTCTACCTCCAGAACGCCGAACTCAGCGCCGACGACCGCGCCGTCTTCGAGCGCTACCTCGACCTGCAGGGGCAGCTGGTGGCGCTCGAGCGCGCGGCTACCGACGCGCGGACCCGGCTGGACGCGGTCTTCCGCGACCAGGAGCGGGTGCGCCAGAACATGGCGGCGTTGGAGCGCAACTCGGCGCTCTACCGGCGCTACCTGGCCGACCTCGAGACGCAAGAGGACGAGGTGGACGCGCTCGAGGTCCGCTTGGCCGACCTGGCCGACGAGCGGCGCTCGGTGCGCGAAGCGGTCGACGCGCTCGTCGCGGGGCTCGGCGACTGACGCCCGCGCCGCGCCGCTCGCGCCACCCCTGACATCCGACCCTGGCTCGACCGCGTGCAGACCGTCACGATGACGGTCAGGACCCGCTCGACTGCGGTTCGTGAAGGGACGGCAACCATGCGTGCGCTCGTCGTGGGCGTCGGTGATTGGGAACGGGGCGACGAAGCCGCCCCCTTGGAAGTTGCGCGGCGGATCGCGGAGACGGCGTCCGACGGTGTGTCGGCGATCGGCTGGGAAGGGTCGCCGCTCGAACTCGTGGATCGCTGGGCGGGCTACGACCGTGTCGTCGTCGTGTACGCGGGCGAAACCGACTTGGAAGTCGGCGGCCTGAGCGCGGTGGCATGGGCCACTCAGGGCGGGGCCCTGCGTCCCGCGCCGGTCGACGCCGAACTGGTCCGCGCGCTCGCCCTCGCGAGCGGTCCGGAGCGCATCGCACCGCCGCTGGAGCTCGTCGCGATCGGCGTCGGCCCCTCGGCGCACCGCGAGCACGACGGCGCGCACGGCGGTGCCGCCGGCATGAGCCCGGCCGTGTCCCGCGCCGTGCGCTGGCTCAGCGAACGCCTCCGCACGGCGCTCGCCGGTGGGCTCGCGCTGACGCTCGACGCGATGCCATCGGCCACGGTCCCCTCGGACGCGACGTCCGCCGCGTGGGCCGGCTTGCGGACGGCCGATGGCCCCGTCGGCAACCTCGAGGACGCCATCAAGTGCTGGGAGCACGCGGACGCGTGCGCCGCGTTCGTCACCGGCGAGGCCGCCGTGCGCGCCGTGTTGCACGCGACCCACGGGGACAAGCCGCGCGTGGTGGCGGTGCTCGATTGGAACTCGGTCGCCCTGCGGACGCTGGTCGCCCACGGGACTCAGCTGCGATCGGTCGCGGCGGACGACGCCACGGCGCTCGAAGCCGCCATCGACGACGGCGTCGACCAGCTGTGGATCACCAGCCCCGTCGGCCCGAACCTGCGGGTCTTCGACGTCGCGCGCTTGGCGCGCCGCGCGAGCGGCGAAGGGGCCGTCGTCGTCTTCGACGCCACCGGCGCGACCGCGGTGCCGCCGCATCCGCTCCGGGTGGGTGCGGACCTCGTCGTGCACGCCGACGTCGCGGCGCTCGCGGGCGCCGGTGCGGTAGGGATCGCAGCGGCGGGCGACCAGGAGCTGCGGGGCGGGCTGGTGGCCGGCGACGCCGAGCTGGTCGCGCGCCTCGTGGAGGAACGCGGCCGCAACGACGCGCAGATGCGCCCGGGTGCGGCCGAGCGGCTGCTCGCCGGCTTCCGATCGCACCCGCTGCGCGCGGAGCGACGCGCCGCCAACGCGCTCGCGCTCGCGCGGTTCCTCAAGCGCCACCCGCGGGTGCGCGACGTCGTGTACCCGGGCCTCCCCGGCCACCCCGATGCCGGTCGTGTGCCCGAGTGCGGTCCCACGCGCTGGGGCCCGCTGCTCACCTGCACGGTCGACGTGCCCGACCACGCCACTGACGTGCGCGGGCGCCTGCGGTGGATCCGCTGCGGCGAGCGCGACGCGCTCTCGGACGGCGTGGTCACCCTCTGCACCAACCTCGGCGAAGGCGACGGCGGCGGCGTGCGGCTACGGCTGACGTGCGGGATCGAAGACGCGGACGACCTGCTCGACGACCTCGACGCGGCGCTCGGTAGCGCCTGAGCACCGCGTCGCCCCCGAACGCCCGGTGGTAGCGTTCCGCATGACCCACGACTACGCCCTGCTCCGCCGCCTCAGCGAGGCGGCGGGCGTGCCCGGCCGCGAGGACCGGGTGCGCGACCTGATCCGCAGCGAGCTCGGTGAGCTCGCCGAGCACGCCCGCACCGACGCGATGGGCAACCTGATCGTCGACGTGCCCGGCCCCGATTCCGCGCCGCTCGTCATGGTGAGCGCCCACATGGACGAGATCGGCTTCGTGGTGCGCCATATCGACGACCAGGGCTTCCTGCGGGTGCAGAACCTGGGCGGCTTCGACGTGCGCAACCTGTTCGCGCGGCTGGTGACGGTGCACGTGCGCCGCGGCCAGCCGCGGACCGGGGTCCTCAACCCCGGCGTCAAGCCCGTCCACATCGCCTCCCCCGAGGACCGCAAGAAGATCCCCGAGATGGCGGACTTCGTCGTCGACCTCGGGTTGCCGGCCGAGACCGTCGAGGCCGAGGTGCGCGTGGGCGACATGGTCACGCTGCAGCAGACCTTCCAGGACCTCGGCGACGTGGTCGTGGGCAAAGCGCTCGACGACCGCGTCGGCTGCTGGATCCTGCTCGAGGCGCTGAAGCGCCTCGAGGCGCCCGCCGTCCGCCTCGCCGCGGTGTTCAGCGTGCAGGAGGAGGTCGGGCTGCGCGGCGCGACCACGAGCGCGTTCTCGGTGGCTCCGGACGTCGGCATCGCGCTCGACACCACCCTCGCCGTCGACACGCCGGGCACCAAGCCCGACCAGGCGGTCACCCGCCTGGGCGCCGGCGCGGCGATCAAGGTGAGCGACAGCTCGACCATCAGCCACGGTTGGCTGGTCGACCGCCTCGCCGACCTCGCCGAGGCGCACGGCATCGCGCACCAGTTCGAGGTCCTGCCGCACGGCGGCACCGATGCGGGCGCCATCCAGCGCAGCCGCGCCGGGGTGGCCAGCGGCACCCTCTCGACGCCGTCGCGCTACGTGCACACGGTGACCGAGATGGTGGCCAAGGGCGACCTGGAGGCCGGCGTCGCGCTTTTGGTGCGCTTCCTGAGCGAGCCCGGCGCCGCGGTCGCGCCGACGGCGGCGTGAGCTGCCGCAAGGACCGGCACGCGTGAACGAGGATCCCTTGACCGTCGCGAAGCGCGGCGCCGTCGCGACGCTGGTCCTGAACCGGCCCGAGAAGCGCAACCCCATCAGCTTCGCGATGTGGTCCGCGCTCCCGGGCCTGCTTCATGACGTCGCGAACGACGACGCGATCAAGGTGCTGATCGTCCGGGGGGCCGGCGACGTCGCCTTCTCGGCCGGCGCCGACATCGGCGAGTTCGACCGCTACCGCGCGGACCCGGCCGGTGCGCGCGCCTACACCGAGGCGACCCACGTCGCCGAGCGCGCGATGGCGAGCTTCTCCAAGCCGACGATCGCCATGATCCACGGTTTCTGCATCGGAGGCGGCGCCGGGCTGGCGCTCGGCTGCGACTTCCGCTTCGCGGACACCAACGCCCGCTTCGGCATCACGCCCGCCCGGCTCGGTGTCGTCTACGGCCTCTCCGCGACCCGCCAGCTCACCGACCTCGTGGGGCCGGCCGTCGCGCGCCACGTCCTGTTCACCGGGCTCCACCTCGAGGCTCGCCGTGCGTTCGACGTCGGCATCTTCGACCGCCTGGAGGCCCCCGCGGAGCTCGAGGCCAAGACCCTCGAGTTCGCCGAGCTGCTCTGCTCGCGCTCGCAGTACTCGATCCGCTCCAGCAAGCAGATCCTGCAGCGCATCGCCGCGGGACAGCTCGAGGACGACGCCGAGACGCTGGCGCTGCGCAACGCAGCCTTCGACGGCGGGGACTACGAGGAGGGCGTGCGCGCCTTCCTCGCCAAGCGCCCACCGGTGTTCGAGTAGGGAGCCGAACGTGGACGAGGCCCTGACCTTTGAGCGCTTCGAGCACGCGCTCGAACACCACCGCCCGGCCTTCGGCGAGTTCTTCCTGGCGCGCTTCCTGGGCCTACGGGTGAGCTACGGCGACCAGACCTGCCGGGTCGACCTCCCGGCCGCCGAGTACCGGTACGACCCGCAGGGCTCGCTCCACGCGCCCAGCGACCCCGACCCCACCGCCCACGGAGGCCCTTCATGCGCCTAGTCAACCTCGGACCCACCGCCGCGCTCGTGCTCCCGCACGGCACGGTGCCGCTCGACGCCCTCAACGCGCACGCCGACTCCGATTGGCCCACGAGCCTGCACGCGCTGCTCGACTCCGGGCGCTTCGACGCCTTCCACGCATGGGTGCGTCGCTCCGACGACGCGCTCGCCACGGCGCCGGCGGCGCACGACCCGCGGCCGGGCGCGCTGCTGCCCCATCCACGCAAGATCCTGGGCGTCGGCCTCAACTACGCGGAGCACGCTGGCGACCTGGGCGAGCAGCGCCCCGAGGAGCCGGCGACGTTCATGAAGCCCGCGACCTCGATCGTCGGTCCGGACGACGAGGTCCTGATCCCGCCGCAATCGGAACGCACGACCGGCGAGGCCGAACTCGGCTTGATCGTCGCCACCCGCGCGCGCTTCCTCGACGAAGCGGACGCGCTGGACGCCATCGCCGGCGTCACGACGATCATCGACATGACCGCCGAAGACGTCCTGCAGCGCAACCCCCGCTTCTTGACCCGCGCCAAGAGCTTCGAGACCTTCTTCTCGTTCGGCCCCGAGCTCGTCACCCTCGACGAGGTCGGCGACCTGTCGCAGCTGGTGGTGCGCACCACCATCGACGGCGAGCTGCACCGCGAGAACGTCGTGGCGAACATGATGTTCTCCCCCGCCTACCTGGTCTCGTTCTTCTCCCACGTGATGACGCTCGAGCCGGGCGACGTGATCAGCACCGGCACCCCCGGCGCCGTGGTGCTGCGCGACGGCTGCGTCGTCGGCTGCACCATCGACGGCGTAGGCCGGTTGAGCAACCCGGTGCGCGACCTCAAGGCTCGTCCGGACTGAGCTCCGCGCCGCAGCGGCGGCAGTAGCGGGCGTCGGCGGCGTGGCCCACGGCCCCACACTTTGGGCAGACCACCGGGTCGTCGCTCCGATCGTCGCCCGGGTCCTCCGTTGCGGAAGGGGTGCCGACGCCCGGGCGCCCGCGGTCGGCGCTGCGCGCCTCGGCCGCACGCCGGTCCTCGGCCCGCACCAGCTCCGTCGTGACGATCCCGGTGGGTACGGCGATCACCCCGTAGCCCAAGATCATCAGCGCCGACGCGAGCAACCGTCCCCACGAGGTGAGCGGCGCGACGTCGCCGTACCCGACGGTCGTGAGCGTCACGATCGCCCAGTACATCGAGATCGGGATGCTGTCGAACCCCGACGCCGGGCCTTCGATCAGGTACATCGCCGCCCCCACCACCAGGACCACGGTGAGGACGAAGGTCAGGAACACGGTGATCTTGGCGCGGCTCGCCAACAGCGCGTCGCCGAGCACGCGGGCCTCGCTCAGGTAGCGAAGCAGTTTGAGCACCCGGAACACCCGCAACAGCCGCAGCGCGCGCAGCACCACCAGGTACGGCCCAGCGCCGAAGGCGAGCGCGAGGAAGGCCGGGAGCAGCGCCACCAGGTCGACCACGCCGTAGAAGCCGAGCACGTAGCGGCGCCGGTCGCGCGCGCTCCATACGCGCAGCGCGTACTCGACGCCGAACAGCGCGGTGAACGCCCACTCGATCCACCGCAGGGTCGAGCCGTACGAGGCGCGGATCGACGGCACGCTGTCGAGCACCACCGACACCACGCTCGCGACGATCGCCCACAGCAGCGCCACGTCGAAGGCGCGCGCCGCCTTGGTGTCGGTCTCGAAGATCACCTGCCCGATGCGCTCGCGAAGCGTCATGCCGGCATCGTAGCGCGCGCGTCGAGCACGCGCGTTCGGCGCCTACCGAGCGGCTACCGAGCGCGCGGTGCGCCGCGGCGCCAGGCGCTGAGCAACAGGTCGTAGCGACCGCCGACGTGCGTCCGGAAGCGGTGCTGGTGGAGGTAGCGCCGATACGCGGCCAGGTCCTGCACCGCGAGCGACAGGTCCGGGGCGCGGAAGTTGCGCGTCCGCGACCCCCAGACCACGTCGAAGGCGCGGAAGCGGCTGGCCGGCACGCCGAGGAGCAGCGCGCCGTCGGGCGCCAAGTGCTCCTGCACCAAACGGCGCACGAGCGCCCGATCGTCGACCCCGCGGCTCTGCAGGACCGCGATCGCGACGACCAGGTCGAAGCGCCCGAGGTCGGTCGGCAGCGCGCCGACGTCGGCCTCGAGGAAGGTCGCCCCCGGGAAGCGCGCCCGGGCCTCGACGAGCGGCGCTGCGGCGTGGTCGACGCCGACGACCTCGAGGTCGCGCGGGGCCGGCTCCAGCCAACCGAGCGCGGCCACCT
Source organism: Trueperaceae bacterium (assembly GCA_046260675.1). Classification (GTDB taxonomy): domain Bacteria; phylum Deinococcota; class Deinococci; order Deinococcales; family Trueperaceae; genus JAABTL01. Next base: position 25,698 of record JBHEOT010000019.1, read on the forward strand.
CGTCGCCCCGGTGGCAGCCCAGCACCAACGCGCGCCCGCCGTCGGGCGGACGCACGCGCTCGAGCGCCTCGAGCAGCGGGAGCAGGAACCCCGGGTCCTCGAGCTTGCGCACCGCGGCGAACCCATCGGGCGCTGCGTAACGCTCGGGCGCGTCCACCAGGCCCCCCGCGCCATCCGCGTGCCACGGCGCCTCGCCGCCCAGCAGCCGGAACGGCACCCGCACGCGACCGTCGCCGAGCGGCACGGGGGTTCCGATCGCGCACCCGAGCCCCATCGCGAGGTCGACCCAGGCGCGCCAGCCGCGTTGGGGGGCGCCGTCGCGACGCTCGGCGCCGGGCCAGAGCTCCGATCCCTCGTCCGGGTCGGGGACGACCAGCGCGGCGGCGATCGCCCCGGGCGCCACGGCGCGCTCCGCGAGCGTCGTGCGCAGCCAGGCGAGCACCTCGACGAGCGGGCGGCTGCCGACCTCGAGCGTCGGCGTCGCGCTCATCCGCACCTCCTTGCATCATGCAATCGTTGCGTTCTATGCTCATCACATGACGTCCGCACGCACGACCACCTCCCTCGCCGATGCCTCCCGACGGCTCGTGCACGGCGTCTGGGGCATGCACCGGCGCCTGACCGTCCGCCTCGAGGACGGCCTGCCCGAGGCGTGTGGGCTCGACCTCGACGATTTCGTCCTCCTGGAGACGCTGGCGCTCACCGACCTCGCCCCGGGCGAAGTGGCCATGGCGCTGCGGCTCCCCCCGCACGCGATCTCGCGCGGCCTCGGCCGCCTCGAGGGCGCGGGGCTGGTCGTGCGTCGCATCGCGCCCGGGGACGCCCGGCGGCGCGTGGTGGCGCTCACCGACGCGGGGCGTGCTGCGCTCTCGCGAGCGCACGCGCACTTGGAATCCGCGCTGGGGGGCTGGCTGACCGAACTCCCCCCCGACCGGACGCTGCTCGCGCTCGACGCCATCACGCGCCTCGCGACCGGACGCGACGACGCGCCGGAGCCCGAGCCCGCCACGGCCGACCGCTGATCCCCATGCGCGCACGCTACCAGCGGCGCTGGGGCACGCCCCCACCGCCCGAGTCGGCCGCGCACCATGAACGCATCGAGCGTCCGACCGACGTGCACATCGTCGCCGACGTGATCGACGCGATCCGCTGAGCGCGTCGCCCGTCAATCGGGCGCCGGCGCCGGGCGCCGGACCCGCAGCGCCAGCACCACCGCCGCGGCCCCGACCAGCGCCGCGTGGGCCACGAACATCGCCCCCAACCCGGCGAGGTCGGCGACCACCGCGAACGCGACCGGGGCGAGCACCTGCGCCAGTCGGTTGAGCATCAGCCGGACGCCGAGGGCGGATCCGCGCTCGCGCGGCGCGACCCGGTCGGCGACCATGACCATCGAGATCGGTTGCGACAGGCCGTGGCCCGCGCCGAAGAGCACCACCCACGCCCCGATGGCCCACGGAGAGGGGCTCCAGACCACCCCAGCCAGCCCCAACGACAACGCTGCGAGCGTGTAGACGACCGTGCGCTCGCGCCCGCCGAACAAGGCGACCAGCTGCGGCATGATCGGACGGACGACCACCGCGGCGACCGAGCGCAGCGACAGCAGCGCACCGATCGTGGCCGCCGACATCGACAGCGTCTCGAGGTGCACGGGCAGGAAGGTCGCGTGGATCGTCATCGCCCAGACCGCGGCGCCGCTCGTGAGGATCGCGATGCCCACCGTCCGATCGCGCACCAGGGCCGCGCCCGCCGACCAGCGGAACGGCGGCACGACCGTCTCCGAGCGCGCCTGCGTACGCAACCCCAGCATGAGCACGAACGCGGTGGCCGTCGCGATCGCGACGCCGGCGAAGGCCGGCCGCGCGCCGTAAGCGTCGAGCACCACCCCGGCCACGATCGGCCCGACCACCTGACCGGCCGCCATCGCCGTGGTCCACCAGCCGTAGGCCGCTTCGCGGCTGCGGCCGGCGGAACCGAGCGCCGCGATCAACGCCTGGGCGCCGATGATGAACGCGTTCTGGAGCGCGCTGCCGACCACGAAAGCGACGACCAACCAAAGCAGGGACGGCGCCACCGCCATCGGCAGCAGCCCCAGCGTGGTGCCCAGGAAACCCACGGTCGCCGCCCGCCGTGCCCCCCAGCGGTCGACGTACGTGCCGATCGGCACCGCCGAGACGAGCGGAAGCAGCGACGCGCCCGCCACGATCAGGCCGAGCCCGCCGGCGCCGGTCCCGAAGCGCAACGCCAGCAGCGGCACCAGCAGCATGAGCATCGACCAGCCGACGGTGGCGACGGCGCTGGCGGCGGCGAGCAGCACCAGGTCGCGGCGGGCGCCCGGATCCGGGGCGGGGGGCCCTCCCGGTTGGTCGGGCGGCGTCGGTGCGTGCGCTGGCGTGGGCATCACCTCGTCTCCCCGCAAGGCTAGCGCCGCGCGGCGCCGTCGCAGGGCCCGCCACGGCCACCCGCCCGCACCGGATCGTCCGGTCGGCGGCCCCCTCGCACGCACCGCGTCATCGAACGATCGTCAGCGCCTTCGGCGGCGTCGAGAGGAACGTCGCACCGTCGGCCGTGACCAGCACGTCCTGCTCGGGCCCGATCGGATGCCCGTCGACGCCGGTGCGGCCGTGGACGACCGGCTCGACCGTGTAGACCTCACCCGCCACGAGCCGCCCGAGGCCGCGGTCGCCGTAGCGATCGCCGAGCGGCGCCAGCGTGGTGCCGCCGTCGTGGACGGTGCGGCCGATCTGGTGGCCGAGGGCGTGGGTGTACGGGGTGATGCCGCGCGCCTCGAGCACGCGCCGCGCGACCGCGTCGACCTCATGACCGGCGACGCCTGGGCGCATCGCCGCGACGCTCTCGTGCACCGCCGCCATCGCCGCGTCGAAGCGGTGCTGGACGTCGGCCGGTGCGGTCTCCTCGCCCGGGCGCGCGACGTAGTACGTGCGCATGATGTCCGACGTGTAGCCTTCGACGAACACGCCCATGTCGATGACGACCGTGTCGCCCGGAAGCAGCGGGGCGTCGCCGGCGCTGCGGTGGCCCAACCCGGCGGCGCCGGTCATCACCGCGGCGCCATCGCCGAACGAATGGGCGACGCCGAGTTCGCGCTGCCGGCGCTTGAGGTGCTCGGCCACCTCGCGTTCGGTCATGCCGGGGCGCATGAAGCGACCCGCCTCGTCGAGCAGCTGCTCGGTGAGGGCGATCGCGCGCTCGAGGCGGCGCAGCTCCTCCGGGCTCTTGCGCGCGCGCAACGGCTCGAGCACCGGCGCGGAGCTGACCGCTCGGGCGCCGAGGGTGGGGTCGCCCACCGACTTCTCCAGTTTGCGCAGCAGGCCCACCGTCAAGCCATCGACCAAGTAATCGTCCTCGTGCTGGTTGAGGGCCACGGTCGCCGGCGCGAGCTCGGCCCACACCGACTCGAGGTGGCAAGTCAAACCCTCGCGGCCGTACGCGACGACGCGGTCGAACACGCCGGGCGCCTCGATCCCCGTGCGGTCGTAATCGGCGACGAGCGCGAGCTTGCGGCCGCTGCGGGTGAAGACGAAGGCCGAGAGGCCGACCATCTCGAAGCCGGCGAACAGCAGCGTCGAGGCGTCGCTGCCCTCACGGCAGAACACGACCCACGCGTCGGCGGGGAGCGCGGGAAGCAGCGCGTCGAGCTGCGCATGCTTCTCACGGATCAGCGTGAGGTCGCTCGTCGTCATCGGAAGCCTCCGGAAGCTCGGCCCGAACCGCGTGCTGGACGAGGTTCGCAACGGCGAGCGATGGCGACGAGGGTACGCCGAGGCCATGGGGGTGTCAAGATTCGGGCTCGCGCTCGAGCGCTCGAACGACGCGTCGGGCGCATGGCGCTCCGGTCTGCTACCATGCGCGCACCATGAAGCTGCTCCTGACCATCGTCCAGGACGCCGACGCGGGCAAGCTCGAGGGTGCTCTGCGCGAGCGCGGGTTCGGTTCGACGAAGCTCGCCACCACCGGTGGGTTCCTCCGCGAGGGGAACACCACGCTGATCATCGGGGTCGAGGACCGCGACGTCGCTGTCGTGCAGGAGATCGTGCGCGCGAACTGCCGCGAGCGCACCAAGGTGGTCACGGCCGGCTCACCGCTCCACGCGGTGGAGGGGGCCTTCGCCTCACAGCCGATGGAGGTGCCCGTGGGCGGGGCGATCGTGTTCGTCCTGGACGTCGAGGCCTTCCACCGGCTCTGAGCGCGCCGCGGACGGCGCGGAGGCTGCGCCTCCGGCGCCTGCGGCGCGTTGCGGTTGCTTCGCAACCGCGGCGCGGCGCGGCGGTCGCGGAGCGACCGCAACGGCGCGCAGCCGTGGGGGCGAAGCCCCCCGGCGTCCGCGCGCCGCTTAGGCCAGCACCCCGTTCTCCAGCGCCCACCGCACCAACCCGGCGCGACTGCGCACGCCGAGCTTCTCGGACGCGCGCTCGCGGTAGGTGGCCACCGTCTTCTCGGAGATGCCCAGCGCCTCGGCGATCTCGCGGTACGTGCTCCCCTGGGCGATCTGGCGCACCACCTCGTGCTCCCGTGGGGTCAGCTTGACGTGCTTGTTCGGGTCCCCTTGGGCCATCTCGCGGGCCAACTCGGCGAGCAGCCGCGCCGGCGCGTAGTACTCGCCGCGGGCGACCGCCAGGATGGCGTCGACGAGCTGCGCTTCGAGCGAGCTCTTCGGGACGTACCCCGAACCGCCGGCCTCCAGGAAGCCCTGGACGGACTCCGGATCCTCGTGCATCGACAGCGCGACCAACCGCAGCGACGGCGACCGAGCGCGCAGCGCCCGCGCGGTGGCGATGCCGTTCATGCCGGGGAGCGTCAGGTCCAACAAGACGACGTCGGGGACCGCTTCGGGCACTCGAACGAGCGCGTCCTCGCCGCTCTCCGCTTCGCCGACCACCTCGAGCTGGTCGTGCGACTCCAAGAGGGCGCGGACGCCGGCCCGCACGATCGCGTGGTCTTCGACGAGGAACAGGCGGATCGGCGGCACTCGGTCAGCGTACCGGAAGCCGCGCGTGCACGCGGCAGCCCGATCCGGGCGCGGCCTCGAGCGCCCACCACCCGCCGGCGCCCGCGACGCGTTCGCGCATCGCGGTGAGTCCGGTCTGCGCTTCGGGCGCGAGCCACTCGGGATCGAAGCCGGCGCCGTCGTCCTCGACGACCAGATCGATCACGCCCTCCAGCCCCAAGACCACCACCGACGCGTGCGACGCGCGCGCGTGGCGCGCGACGTTCGAGAGCGCCTCCTGAGCGACCCGGTAGAGCAGCACCGCGTCCGTCGGCGCCAAGCGCACGGGCAGCGCCACGTACACGTCGACCTCCGGGCCACCCCGGGCGTGCAGGTCGCGAGCGCACGCCCGGAGCGCGGCCTCGAGGCCCAGCGTGTCGAGGCTCGTCGGGCGGAGCTCCACGGCGAGCCGACGCACGTCGCGAAGCACGTCGGCGGCCAGCGTCCGGAGCTGCTCCCGGCCCGCCGCGTCGATGGGGCTGGCGTCGAGCCCGAGGCGGAGCGCGGTGAGGCTCTGCGCCACGCGCTCGTGGAGGTCGTGCGCGACGCGGCCGCGCTCCTCTTCTTGAGCGCGCAGCAACGCACGCGCCAGCGCGCGCAGCGCCTCGAACTCGGCCATGCTCGGCACGCCGTCGGCCCCGTTCGGCGCAACGGCGTTCGATGTGGCCGGCGAGCGGCCCTCAGGATCGGTCATCGACCGGGTGCTCCTCGGGGCAGCCCCTCGGACGCGGTGGCGGGCGGGTTCGGGTCGGCCGACCCGCGTCGCCCGACGCGCGTTGCCCGACCCGCGTCACCAGAACCTTCGCCTCTTCTAGCCCTTCGCTTCGTCGCTGCGGATGAGCAGGAAGGGCCGCTTGGCACGCCGCAGCGCTCCCTCGGCGACCGACCCGAACATCCAGCGGTTGAAGCCGCGCCGGCCGTGCGTGCCCATCACCACCAGGTCGTGGTCGCCCTCGGCCTCCAGGATCGCCTGGACCGGGGCGCGGTTGTCGACGCGGACGGCCGTGGCCTGGACGCCCGCGGCCTTCGCCGCCTCGGTGGCCGTTTCGAGCGCCTCGTTCGCCATCGCCTTGAGGTCCTCCCACAACTGGGCCGAGTACGGCAGCGCCTCGGGGCTGGCCGTGCCGGTGGTGAGCGGGTTCTCGAGGGCGTAGAGGAACGTCACTTCGGCGCCGATCGCCTTGGCCAACTCGAGCGCTTCGGCCACCGCTTGGTTGGCGCACGCGCTGCCGTCGGTGGGGATCAGGATCTTGCGGTACATCCGGCACCTCCCGCGCCGCTCACGCGGCGCTCCGTCGTCCGACCCGCGCAGGTGCGCCGCCCCCCAACGGGGGCGGTCGCCGACGGCGCGTCGCGGCGAATCGCACCTCAGCATAGGGCGCCGGCCGCGGTCGCGACCAACGGATCCGGACTACGGACGTGTGGGACTTCGTCCGACGCCGCTGTCGCGGCAGATGGGGTCCACTGGATGCATCGGCAGCCCCACCCGGGCCGGCCGATCCATACCGGTCACCGCGACCACCCCCGGCAGCCCGCTCGCGGTGACCGGAATGTTTTGTGGCGCACACCAGCGGGCGGCACCTGCCTACGGCCGCGACGGAGCGGCTTGGTACGATGACGTATTCGCGGGCGACCCGGTCGAACACCGAGCCGCCACGCCCTGGAGGGACGCCATGCGCATCCTGCACCCGACCGACTTCAGCCACACGGCCGACCTCGCCCACGTGCTGGCCCAGGACCTCGCCGTCCGGGCGCATGCGAAGCTGCTCCTCGTCCACGTCCAGGAGCGCTTCAAGGATGAGGCGGCGCGACGCTACCTGCCGGCTCAGACGGAGACGATCAACGCCGAACTGCAACGCCGCCTCGCCGAGGACCGCGCGAACGAGTCGCGACGGCTGCGCGAGCGGCTCGCGAACGTCGCCGAGGGCGCCTCCAGCGAACTGGTCTGGGGCGGCGTCTTGCGCGAACTGCTTCGGCTCGCGAACGAACACGACCTCGTGGTGATGGGCGCCCACGGAGCCAACCCGTTCGACGAGGCTTTCCTCGGTGGCGTCGCGGGCCGCCTGGTGCGGCGCACGACGACGCCGGTGCTCACCGTTCGCGAAGGCTGCAACCGCACGCAGATCAAGCGGCTCCTGGTCGCGACGGATTTCGCGAAGGCATCGATGGCGGCGTGGACCTACGCCACCCACCTGGCGCAGACGGCGAACCTGAAGCTGGTGCTCGCGCACGTCGACGAGGAGAAGCGGGGCGACGCGAAGGTGCCCGCAGACCGGCTCGAGGCCCTCTCCGCGGGGCGCGCCGAGCGCTGCATCGTGCGCGCAGGCCATCCGGTGGACAAGCTGCCGGCGCTCGCGGACGAGGTCGGCGCCGACGCGATCGTCGTCGGCATGCGGCGCCACAGCGCGATCGCCGGCCTGCTGATGGGCGCCCGCGCGGACGCCCTCATCCGCTCGAGCGCGGTGCCCATCTTGAGCGTGCCGGCGACCTGAGCTCGGGCCCCGCCGGCGCGCTCGCGCTACCCCTCGAACGCCGCCGACACGACCGCCCGAGCCTCCTCGATCAGCCGGTCGAGGTGCGCCTCGCCGCCGAAGCTCTCGGCGTAGATCTTGTAGACGTCCTCGGTCCCGGAGGGGCGCGCGGCGAACCAGCCGCGCTCGGTGACGACCTTCAGCCCACCGATCGGGGCGTCGTTGCCCGGCGCGCGCGTCAGGATCGCGGTGACCGGGTCGCCCGCGAGCTCCGTCGCGGTGACCGCGTCGGCGTCGAGCGCCGCGAGCGCCGCCTTCTGCTCCGGCGTGGCGGGCGCGTCGACCCGGCGGTAAGCCGTGGCGCCGAGCTCCGCGGTGAGCGCCGCGTGGCGCACGCCGGGGTCCTCGCCGGTCACCGCCGTCATCTCGGCGGCCAGGAGCGCGAGCAGGATGCCGTCCTTGTCGGTGGTCCAGGTGCCGCCATCGCGCCGCAGGAAGCTCGCCCCCGCCGACTCCTCGCCGCCGAACGCCAGTCGCCCCGAGTGCAGGCCGTCCACGAACCACTTGAAGCCCACCGGGACCTCTTCGAGGCGGCGATCGTGGCGGGCGACCACGCGGTCGATCAACGCGCTCGAGACCAGCGTCTTCCCGACCGCCAGATCGGGCGCCCATCCGGGTCGGTGACCGAGCAGATAATCGATGGCGACGGCGAGGTAGGCGTTCGGGTTCAGGAGCCCGGCGCCCGGCACGACGATGCCGTGCCGATCCCCGTCGGGGTCGTTGCCGAAGGCGACGTCGAAGCGCCCGGCCAGCCGCACCAGGTTCGCCATCGCGTAGGGCGAGCTGCAGTCCATGCGGACCACGCCGTCGTGATCGAGCGGCATGAAGGCGAACGAGGCGTCCACCGTGCGGTCGACGACCACCAGGTCCAAGGCGTAGGCGTCGGCGACGCGGTCCCAGGTCGCGAGCGAGGCGCCGCCCATCGGGTCGACGCCGAGCTTCAGCCCGGCGGTTCGCACGGCGTCGAGGTCGACGGCGGCGCGCAGGTCCTCGACGTAAGGCCCGACCACGTCGCGTCGGTGGGTCGTCGTCGCGTCCAACGCGCGGCGCCACGCGACGCGCTGCACGCCGCGCAGGCCGACCTCGAGCAGCTCGTTCGCGCGCGCCTCGACCGCCTTGGTCACGTCGGTGCCGGCAGGACCGCCGTGCGGCGGGTTGTACTTGATCCCGCCGTCGCCGGGGGGGTTGTGCGAGGGCGTGATCACCAGGCCGTCGGCGTCCTCGCGCTTGAGCGCGCGGTGCCGGAGGATGGCGTGCGACACGACCGGCGTCGGCACCGGCGCCAGGTCGCGCTCGACGACGGTGTCGACGCCGTTGGCGGCGAGCACCTCGAGCGCGGTGCGCAGGGCGGGCTCGGAGAGCGCGTGGGTGTCGGCGCCCAGGAACAGCGGACCCGTGATCTCGGCCGCGCGCCGGTGCTCGACGACCGCCTGGACGATGGCGGCGACGTGCGCGTCGTTGAAGGAACCTTCGAGCGAACGGCCGCGGTGGCCCGACGTGCCGAACGCGACGCGCTGTCGCGGGTCCGTCGGATCGGGGGCGTCCGTGTAGTACGCGGCAACCGTCCTCGGCACGTGGGCGTGGGCGTCGGGTCCGGCCGGGTGACCAGCATCGGGGTGCACGGACATGGGTCCTCCTCGCGAAGCTCGGAACGATGACGTTCAGGCTACCGCGCTCGTCGCTAGGTCGCGCCCGACCGGGTCGCGTCCGCCGGGCGCGCATCGTGCATGAGCGCGCGTGTTCGTTCACTCCAATGAACCATGTGATCCAGAACCCGATCCTTCACTCAAGTGAAGCGCATGATGACGGGTCGATGCCGAAGCCACCCCCAGACCCCCGCGACGCGCTCGTGCTCGAGCTGTCGAGCCAGCTGTTGCCCTTCGCCCACGCCCTGCGCCACGCCGCCGAGCGCGTGTTCGCGCCGATCGGGCTCCGCACCTCGCGGGTGCTCGTTCTGGAGCTCATCCATCGCGGCGTCGACCAGCCCAAGGCGCTCGCCGAGGTGCTCGAGACGGTGCCGAGCGCGGTCACGGCGATCTTGGGCGACCTCGAATCGAAGGGTTTGATCGAGCGGACGACCGACCCGGAGGACCGTCGGCGCGCACGCCTGCGCCTGAACGCGGAGGGCGAAGCGACGTACGCCCGCCTCGGCGCCGCGTGGCTCGAAGCCGGCCGAACGTACCTGGACGGCGTCGACCTCGACGACCTGCACGCGGTCGCCCGCGTCGCGGCGCAGGTCGCCCGACGGAGCCCGTCGTGATCCCTCTGCGCAGCGCGTGGATCGCCGTCCTGGTGCTGACCGCTGCGCCGGCCTGGGCCCAGGCCGAACGCACCGTCGACGCGACGTCGACGCCGGCCGCGGTCGCCACCCTGCTCGAGGGGCTCGCCGAGCACCCGGGGCGCCGCGCGGCCGACGCGCTCGCCGAGGCGGCGGCGCTCCGCTTAGAGGCCGTCCGCCAGCCGCTGTCGCTGGTGTTGCGCTTCGACGCCCAGCGCTTGACCGTCGACCCGGCCGAGGAACCGCTCCCACCCCCGTTCGACGAGCTCTTCGCGGTCGACGCGGCCACCGAGTCGCTCTCCGCGACCCTCCTGCTGCGCCCGTTCCTGGCCGGTGACCTGGCCGACCTCGCCGACCAGCGCCGCGCCGATGCGGAGCGCGCCGCGCTCCAGGCCCGCGAGGCCACCGCACAGCTCGAAGCGCAGACGATCCAGGCCGCGCTGGGCCTGTGGCTCGCCGATCTCGCCGTCGACCTCGCGGCCCAGGGCGAGGCGCTGGCTGCGGCCGCGGCGGCCGCCAGTGAGCGGCGCGCGGCCGTGGGCGGCGCGAACGCGGTCGAGCGCGGCGACGCCGAACGAGCCCTGCGCGAGGCGGCCGCCGGCCTCCGCGACGCGCGCGCCCAGCGCGACCTCGCGACCGCCCGCCTCGCGACCTTGGTGCCGAACGGCGCCCCGCTCGCCCCCTTCGCCCTGGACCCGGTCGTGGGCGTGCCACCCGACCTGGTGCGCGCGACCCTCGACGTCGCTCTGGCCGAGGTGGGGGTGCGCAACGCCGAGCGCGGCCTCCTCCCGACCGTCGAGGCCGGCTACACCTGGTTGCAGGACGACGGTGCCTCGTTCACCCTCTCGCTCGAGAGCCGCAGCTGGCAACCGGCGGTCACCTACCAGACGGCGGGGGCCGGAGGGGGCGGGAACGGCTTCGCGAGCGCGATCCCGAGCACGGCGCAACCGACGGTGCGCGGTGCGCTGAACGTCGGGGTCGCCTGGACCCTCTCCCCCCAGAACGCGCTCGAGGCGGAGGCGGTGGGCCGGCAGCTCGACGCCGCGGTCGCCGGCCTCGCATCGGCGCACGACCGGGCGCGGCTCGGCCAGCGCGCCCTCGAAGCGTCGATCGCCGCTGCGACCGACCGCGAGGAGCTCGCCCGCCTCGACCTCGCGCTCCGCACCCTCGAGCGCGACGCCGCGGACGCCCGCTTCGCCGCTGGCGCCATCGGCGAACTCGAACGCCTGCAAGCCCATCTCGGTTGGCGCCGCGCCGCCTTCGCGCTCGCCTCGGCCCGCGTCGAGGCGCTGAACGCCGTGCTCGACACCCACCTCACCTACGCCCAACCCCTCTCGGAGGTCCTCCCGTGACGCCCGCACCCCGCCGTCGCCCGCCCCCCCGCGCGCCGGCCCTGTACGTCCTGGTCCTGATCGCCCTCACCGTGGGGCACGGGTTCGCCCAGAGCGATCCCGTCGCGCTCGACCTCGATGCCGTCCTCGCCGCCCGCGAGGGCCGGGTGGCGGTCGTCACCGCCGACCTCGACCTCCAGGAGGCCGAGCGGACGCTCGCGCGGACCGACGCCGACCCGCTCGCGCTGCGCCTCGAGCGAACCCAGGCGCGGCAAGGGGTCGAGCTCGCCCGCGCCGAGCTCGCGATGGCGCGCGCCGACACCGCCGTCGAGCTCGTGGGCGCTTGGACGCGCGTCCGCGAGACGATGGCGCAACTCGCGCTCGCGGAAGGGGCGCGCGACCTGACCGGGCGTGCGCTCGGCGTGGCGCAGCTGCGCTTCGAGCGCGGCAGCGCGACCCGGCTCGATGTCGACGAGGCGGAGACCGACCTGGCGGACGCCGAGGCGAACGTGGCCGCCGCTCGCGACGGCCTCGCGCTCGCCCGCGCCGACCTGGTCGGCGTCGTGGGGCGCGACGTCCCGGTCGACGCCACGCCGATCGACCGCGCCCGGCTCGACCTGCCGCTGCCCGACGACGCCACCCTCGACGCCGCCATCGTCGGCCTCCCTGCGTACCTGCAGGTCGCCCACGGCGCCGAGCTCGCATCTATCGCCGTCGACCTGCTCGACCCGAGCTTCGCGGCCCAGGCGCAGATCGACCAGGCGCGCACCCAGCTGACGCAAGCGGAGGCCGGCCTGACCGAAGTCGACCGTGGCCTCGGGCTGCGCGCACGGGCGCTGCGGAACGCGGTCGCGAGCGCGGCCGACCGCGACCGCATCGCGCGCGAAGCGCTCGGCCAAGCGGAAGAGCGGCTGGCGATCGAGGAGCGCCGGCTCGAAGCCGGACTCGTCGCCGACCTCGCGGTCGCACGGGTGCGCTTGAGCGTCGACCAGGCCGGGCTGGCGGTCTTGCAGGCCGAACACGGCCTGCTGCGCGCCTGGCTCGAGCTCGAAGCGGGCACCCTGCTCGACCTGGGGGTCGGTCGTGGCTTCTGACGTCCGGCGCGCCGGTCTGCTCGTCGCCATCGCCTCGGTCGCGCTCCTCGCCGCCTGCGGCGGAGGCGGCGAGACCGCCAGCGACACCGCGCCCGCGACGACCGCGGCGACGACCGCAACGGCGCCCGAGACGGCCCGCGCGGTTCGCGCCTCGCCGGTGGTGCGCGACGCCATCGTCGCGACCCGGAGCGCCTCCGTGACCGTGCGCCCCTCGCAGGAGAGCCGCGTCGCCTCGGGGGCCTCCGGGCGCGTCTTGGAGGTCGTGGCGCGCGAAGGCGCGCGCGTGGCCGCCGGCGACCCGCTCGTGCGGCTCGACGACGCCCCGGCCAGGGCCAACCTCGACGCCGCGGAACTCGCCGTCGCGCAGGCTCGGATCAACTTGGATCGCGCCCGGCGCTCGACCGACGACGCGGTCGCGCAGGCCGCCGCGGGCGCGCGCAGCGCGGCGCAAGCGCTGGCGAACGTCGATCGGCAGCTGGCCGAGCTCGAGGCCCTCCTCGCCCTCGGCGCGGTCGCAGAATCCGACGTGAACGCCCTGCGCGCGCAGCGCGCGCAAGCGGAGGGTGCGGACCTGCAAGCCCGCGACGCCGTGGCGCGCGCCAGCCGCGCCGAGTCCGAGGACCTGGCGCTGCTCGAGCTGCAGCTGTCCCAAGCGGAACTCCAGCGGCGCACCGCCCGCGATCAGCTCGAAGAGACCGTCGTGCGGGCGCCGTTCGACGGCGAGGTGGCGCAGACCTTCGTCGAGACCGGCGAGTTCGTCGGCGCCGGCAGCCCCGTGGTCCGGCTGCTCGGCCTCGGCCCCCAGGACGCCTCGTTCAGCGTCGCCCCCGAGGAGGCGGCGGCGGTCGAGGCCCTCGGCGTCGTCGACATCCTCACCGGCTCGGGCAGCGTGCGCGCGACGATCACGCGCCTCGAACGCCTCGCCGAGCAGGCGCGGCTCGTCACGGTGCTCGCGCAGATCGACCCGGAGGCGCCGAGGCTGCCGTCCGGGACCCTCGCCGAGGTGCGCTACACCGTGCCGCTCGGCGCCGGGCTGCTCGTCCCCTCCAGTGCGCTCGCCGCCGACGCGGGCCGCAGCTACGTCTACGTCGTCGCCGACGAGGCCGACGGCGCGGTCGCGCGCCGCCTCGAGGTGCGCGTCGCCGCCGAGTCCGCGAACGTGGCCGTCGTCGAGTCGGTCCAGGACGGCGCCCTGGTCGAGGGGGCGCTCGTGATCGCGCCGCGGCCGCTCGACGTGCGCGACGGCACCGCCGTGCGCGTGATCGGCGAGTAGCACGTGATCAAGCTCATCGCCTTCTTCGTCGAGCGCTGGGTGTTCGCGCTCGCCATCTTCCTGGCGGTCGCCTTCTTCGGGCTCTCAGCGGGCACCCGCATCGGCGTCGACCTGTTGCCGGAGTTCGAGTTCCCGATCGTCGCGGTCAACGTCACCTACGCGGGCGCCGGCGCGGCCGAGACCGCGCAGCAGCTCGCCGAGCCGATCGAGGACGCCGTCGCGCGCTTGGCCGGCGTCACCGACGTCAGCTCCTTCAGCGGCGAGGGCTTCTCCTTCGTCATCGTGCAGTTCGCCTTCGGCACCTCGGTCGACCAGGCCGCCATCGACGTCAAGCAGGCCACCGACGCGATCGCGCCCTCCCTCCCCGAGGACGCGGGCGACCCCACGATCCAGAAGTTCGACCCCAACGACCAACCGATCCTCAACCTGGCGCTCGTCGCCCCGGGCGTCGACCTGCTCGAGGTCGAGCGCGTCGCGCGCGACCGCGTCGAGGCGCGGCTGCAATCGACCGCCGGCATCGCCGCGATCACCACCCTCGGCCCGGTCACGCGCGAGATCCAGGTGCTGCTCGACCCGGCCCGCCTGCGCGCCCTGGGCCTCACGCCCAGCCAGGTGGCGGGCGCGCTCCGCGCGGGCGCGGCCACCGTCCCGGCGGGCGCGATCGAGGTGGGCGGCGAGCGCATCCTGCTGTCCGTGCGCCGGACCCCGGCGGACGCGGCCGACGTCGCGAACACCTTCATCGACACCGCCCGCGGGCTCACCGCCGTCGACGTCGCCACGGTGCGCGACACCATCGCCGACGCCGAACGTTTCGTCCGCCTCGACGGCGAGCCGGCCGTGCTCATGGAGGTGCGCAAGGCCTCGGGCGCGAACTCGGTGAGCGCCGCGCGCGGCCTCAAAGCGGCGATGGCCGACCTGGAACTCCCCGCCGGATACGAACTGCGCATCGTCGGCGACACGACCGTGTTCATCGAGAACTCGGTGTTCGACACGGTCAACGAGACGCTGCTCGCGATCGCCGCCGTCGCGCTGATCGTGCTGCTGTTCGTCGGCCGGCTGGGCTCGACCTTCTCGGTGGTGCTCGCGATCCCGATCACGATCACCGGTGCGGTCTTGATCTTCGGTCTGCTGGGGTTCACCTTCAACACCGTCACGCTGCTCGCGATCACGGTCGCGGTGGGGTTGGTGGTGGACGACTCGATCGTCATCTCGGAGAACGTCGAGCGCTACCGAGCGATGGGGTCGAACCTCAAGGAGGCGGTGTTCAAGGGGGCCGGCGAGGTCGCCGTCGCGGTGCTCACCGCCACCCTGTCGCTGCTCGCGGTGTTCGTGCCCATCGCCTTCCTGCCGGGCGTGATCGGTCAGTTCTTCAGCCAGTTCGGGCTCTCGCTCGCGGCGACCATCTTCGTCTCGTACCTCGAAGCGATGTTCTTCCTCACGGTGCGGCTCGCGTACCTGCCCAACCCGCTCCCCCCCACGTGGCGGGCGATCGGTCCGGCGCTGCGCGCGCTCCGCCCGGACGCGCGCTGGACGGCGCGGCAGTGGACGCGCGCGCGCACCTATCTCGGGGCCGGCGCCCTGGCCGTGGTGGCCGGAGCCGCGGTGGCCCAGGGCTGGACGTCGGCCGTCGTGCCGTGGCCGGCGACGGTTCCGGTGGGCGCGGCGGTGGCGGGCGCCCTCGTCGTGGCGTTGGCGTTGCTGCTGCCGCCGCTGCTCGGCGCGCTGCGGTACGCGGGCCGGCTGGCCGGCACGCTGGTGGGGGCGGTGCTGCGCGCCGGCCACGAGGCGACCGACGGCGGCGTGCGCTGGCTGCGCGAGCGCTACGCCGGTGCGCTCGGCTGGGTGCTCGACCGGGCCACCGCCACGCTGGTCGTCGCCGTCCTGTTGGTCGCCAGCCTCGGCGTCGTGTTCCCGCTGATCAGCTTCAACTTCGTCTCGCCGGTCGACGCCGGTCAGGTGGCGGTGCGCATCGAGCTGCCGCCAGGCACTCCGCTCGACCGCACGGACGCGATCGCGGCGCTCGCCGAGGGCGTCGTCCGCGCGCACCCGGACGTCGCGACGACGCTGACGAACGTCGGCAGCGGCGGCACCTTCGGCAACGCCAGCGCGGTGAACGCGAGCCTGCAGCTCGAGATCGCGCGCGATCGCGGCGCCTCGTCCTTCGCCGTGGCAGACCAACTGCGGCCCCTGGTGGAAGCGGCCGTGGCCGGCTTTCCCGAGGCGCGCGTCACCGTCGGCGCCGACGACGGTGGTGCGGTCCCGGTCGCGACGGGCCTCGAGCTCACCCTGATCGGCGCCGACCGCGCCTTGCTCGAACAGCGCGACCAGCTCGCCCGCGACGTGATGGCGACGAGCCCGTGGCTGCGCGACGTCCGCTCGAGCCTCGAGGGAAGCGTCGTCGAGCGGGTGTTCGAGGTCAACCCGGCGGCGCTGTCGGGCACCGGCCTCACGGTCGCCGAGGTGGCGGGCACGCTGCGCCGGGAGAACTGGAGCTACCACAACCTCGAGGGGC
>JBHEOT010000190.1:0-1048 GCA_046260675.1 Trueperaceae bacterium
TTCCACCCCGAGAGCGTCCTCACGGAGGACGGCCACGCGATGCTCGCGAACTTCCTGGCGATGGCGCGCGAGCGGCGGGGTGTGGGTTGACGGAGTCGTGGGGAGAGGGCGAGATCGACGTCACCGTCGTCGTTCCGACGCGGGACCGACGGCCGCTGCTCGAGCGCAAGCTGGGGGCCCTGGCGTCCGAGCGCGCGCAGGGAGCCTTCGACACCCGCTTCGAGGTGGTCGTGGTCGCCGACGCCTGCCGCGACGATACCGAGGCCTTCCTGGCGGCGTACCGGCCGCCCTACCCCTTGCGTTGGCTTCGCGGTCCCGGTCTTCACGCCGCCACGGCCCGCAACCTCGGCGCTGCTGAGGGTCGCGGCGAGGTCTTGCTCTTCTCCGACGACGACGTCGTAGCGCCGCCCGGCTGGGTGGCTGAGAACCGACGCCTCCACGAGGCGACCGGCTTCGTAGGTCTGTCGCGGCAGCGGCTGCCGCCCCACCTCGCGCAGGGCGACGCGCTCGACCGCGTGGCCGGGTGGTGGAACACGAACGGGCGTTCCACGAGCCTGCGGCGCTCACTGTTCGAAGCCCTAGGTGGCTACGATCCGGCGTTCTCCACCTACGGCGGCGAGGACCCGGACCTCGGTTGGCGGTTGCGGCGTGCGGGCGCCCGTTTCAGGCTCCTCCCGCAGCACGTGGTCGAGCACTGGGACGAGGGGTACGGGCGCCACCTCGAGGCCAAGGCGCGTTCTGCGGGGCAAGCGCACGTGGCGGTCTGGCGCAAGCACGGCGACGCGCGGATCGCCTGGGCGCTCGGGGTCCACCCGTGGAGCCTGGCAATCAAACGGGCGCTGCTCGCAGGTCCCGCGGGCCGCGCGCTGCCGTCCGATCGGCGTGCGTGGGAGCTCGCCTACGCCGAGGGCGCCGCGGCGGCGCTCGCCGAGGTGGAGCGATGAGCGCAGTGCCGCTCGTCAGCGTGCTCGTGCCCACGCACGACCGCCCGGAGACCGTCGTTCGGGCGGTGCTCGGCTGGCGTCGCCAACGGCTCGCTGGCGACGGG
>JBHEOT010000191.1:0-531 GCA_046260675.1 Trueperaceae bacterium
CCTCATGGTCGGACTGGCCGACGCCGACCCGCTCCTGCCGGTCGTCCGGCGCCGACCGCACGTCACCTACCGCAGCGACCTGGTGGCGCTGTCGTGGTCCGGCGATCCGGCGGCCCGCCTCGACGGCCGCGTGCCGTACGTGGAGATCGCGACGCTGTGACGCGTTTGCGCGGTCGACGATGGAGGAGCGGATGAACGAGCACCGCCTGACCCCCTGGGAGGCCACGTCGCTGACGGTCGGCGCGGGCGTCGGCGCCGGCATCATGGCCGTCCCGCTCCTCGCCGAGCGCGTCGGGCTGCTGGGGCTCGCGCTCGTCCTGCCGCTCGCCTGGGCCGCCAGCGCGCTCGTGCACCTCATGCTCGCCGAGGTGCTGTTCCGCACCGGTCGACCGCTGCAGGTCGTCGAGCTCATGCGCCTCTACGTCTTCCGCGGGCCCGTGGGGCGAACGCTCACCTGGCTCGTCTTCGCGCTGCTGGCCGTCGCCTTCCTCGCCAACCTCGCGGCCTACGTGGCGGGCGCGGGGGAGATCG
>JBHEOT010000191.1:658-1014 GCA_046260675.1 Trueperaceae bacterium
CTACGGCGCCGCGGTGCTGGTGGCCCTCGTCGTCGCGATCGGCGTCGGCGCGCTGCGCACGCCGCTGCGGCTCGACCCCGTCGGCGGCGGCGGCGCGCCGGCGTGGCTGGTGCTCTACGCGATGGTCATGTACGCCTACTGGACCTTCTACAGCGTGCCGCAGGTGGTGAAGGGGCTCATGCCCGACGCCCGCGCCGCGGTGCGCGCCATCGCGATCGGGCTCGCCGTGAACGGCGCGCTCACCGCGCTGGTCGCGCTCGTCGCGCTCGCCGTTCGCACGGAGGTGACCGAGGTCGCGATCGTCGGCATCGCGGCCGCCGTCGGCCCGTGGGCCGGCACCGCGGGCTCGCTGCTGG
>JBHEOT010000192.1:0-1002 GCA_046260675.1 Trueperaceae bacterium
GGGTGACGCTTCCGGCGCGGGCTCGCACCTCGCCGGCACCGGCCGCGTCCAGCGCCGCTTGAACCTCGACGTCTTGGGTCAGTGAGAGCCCGGCCATCGAGAGACCGGCCAGCGAGCTGCCCGCGGGCAGGCTGGCGTCCAGCGTCAGGCCGGCGTCGCTGGCGTCCAGGAGCAGCGTCGGGACGATGCCGGAAGCCGTCTGTGTCGTGTCGCTGGGATCCCCGGCCAGGCCGGTCGCGCGGTACGACACCGTCCCGCGCAGGCTGCTCAGCGGCTGGCCGAGGTCCAGCGCGAGATCGGCGTTCAGGGGACCGCGCGCGTCGGCCAGGACCAGGGGCATGCCGTCCGCGACCAGCTCGATCAGGCCGCCGGCGTACGACGCGTCCAGTCGGTCGCCGTCCAGCTCGACGGCGATCCCGTCGCGGGGCGTGCCCGTGGCCAGCCAGGGGAGCCGCGCCGTCACGGCTCCACCGACCGACTGGACCCGCGCCGGCGGGGCGGCGGCGTCGGTCAGCTCCAGCCGGCCCGTCAGCGTCGATCCGTCCGGTCCCCACGGCGCGAAGGCGCCGTCTCGGACCTGGACGACGCCGCCGGCAGGTCCGGCGGCGACGGGCGTCGGCGCCAGCGACCAGCGTAGCGGCTGCAGCGCCTCGTCCGCGTCCCCCACCTCGGAGTCCGCCTCTGCGTCCACCTCGCCCTCCACCGCGATCGGTCCCAGCCCGCCGGCCAGCTCGGAGAGCGTCAGGTCCGCGTAGCGGCCGGTGACGACGCCGCGCAGGTCTGCGTCGGTGCTCAGGCCGGGCAGGTCCGGTCGCCAGGGCGCGTCGCCGCGCAGCTCGACCTCGAAGGGGAGATCGCTCAGCGGTCCGTCGACGCGCAGCTCGACCTCGACCGGCTCGCCGGCCAGCGGGCCGGTGTCGCGCAGGCGCAGGGCGCCTCGCGCCTCGCCGTTCGAGAGGCTGAGGGCGCCCTCCAGGCGTCCACCCGCCTGGGGCGTGCCTT
>JBHEOT010000193.1:0-1001 GCA_046260675.1 Trueperaceae bacterium
GCCGGGGACCCGTCGCCGAAGGGATCGGCCGCGGCTCCGGGGGTCGGGTTCGGGGTACCGCAGCGAAGCGCGGCGAGTGCCTCCGAGAAGCCGCTGACGTCGTACTGGAAGGTGCGCTCTTCGATGCCGGTCACCGGATCGGCCTGGACGCGCAGTGCGAGGTTGGTGGCCGTAGCCAGGCCGGCGAACAGCGCCTCGTTCAGGCCGGAGGACGCGATGGCCTCGGACAGGAAGGAGCCCTCCGCCAGGAACCACGTCTGGTTCAGCACGGGTCCCTGGTCGAAGCGCACGAGCATGCCGATGTCGATGCCGTCGGCCCCGAAGGCGAAGGCGCCCGCAGGCGCGACCCAGGCGGAGACCTCGAAGCCCAAGGGTGCGCTGGCGTCGCAGCCGATCACCAGCAGGGCGTCGTCGGGGTCGAGGTCGCCGGGCGCCTGGTACGCGGCCACCCGGATCGAGCCGAGGCCGAGGTAGCTGTACAGGTCCAGGTCGTTCTCGACCTGCCAGGCGCCGGTGGCTTGGGCGGTGGCCACGCCCAGGGCGAAGCAGAGCGAGATCGCGGCGAGAAGTCGTCGGGCCATGGGGTCTCCTGGCGGCCGGAGCCGCGGTGGCGATGGCGCCAGCGTACCGGACGGGCCCGGGCGACGCGCTGTGGCGGGCCACGCGGTACCCTCGGCGCATGAGTTCGTCGGTTGCCCAACCGTGGGGAGTGCCGTGAGGCGGGGCGCGGGATCGTCCTGGCTGGGGCCGACCGCGGCCTTCTTCGCGGGCGCGGCCCTCGTCAGCGTCCTCGGCGGCACGTTGCTCCTCGGGCTGCTGGCCGGTGGGGTGGCCGCGTTGGCGTGGCGACCGCTGAGGGACGATCCGCCGTGGACTGCCGGGGGGCGCGCGGCGTGGCGCGCGCGTGCGGCGGTCCTCGCGGAGGGCGCCCGGGCAGGGGGGTCGTTGTGGCGCCACTGGCGGCGACTGCGCAAGGCGCCGCCCGCGTGGGAGGAGAACGC
>JBHEOT010000194.1:0-261 GCA_046260675.1 Trueperaceae bacterium
GTGTCCACCCGCGCGAGTGGACCCTGGGCAACATCGGACGCATGAAGCGGCAGTTCGGCCGCTGGGGCATCCTCTACGACTGGTCGAAGGAGCTCGCTTCCTGCGAGCCGACGTACTACCGCTGGAACCAGTGGCTCTTCCTGAAGATGTACGAGCGGGGGCTCGCCTATCGAGGCAAGGCGCCGGTCAACTGGTGCCCGAGCTGCCACACCGTCCTCGCGAACGAGCAGGTCGTCGACGGGCGATGCGAGCGATGCGGCG
>JBHEOT010000194.1:377-1000 GCA_046260675.1 Trueperaceae bacterium
TCCGACCGGGTCCGCACGATGCAGCGGAACTGGATCGGCAAGTCGGTCGGCGCCGACGTCGAGTTCACGATCCCGAAGCTCGGCCGAGCAGTCACGATCTTCACCACCCGCCCGGACACGATCTATGGCGCGACCTTCATGGTGCTCGCGCCCGAGCACTCGGACGTGCCCACCCTCATCGCCGACGCGCCGGATCGCGAGGCGCTCGAGGCGTGGATTCACGACGTGCGGAACCAGAGCAATCTCGAGCGGCAGGAGTCGGGGAAGGAAGGGCGATTCACCGGCTCGTACGCGATCAACCCCTTCACCGGCGACGAGATCCCGATCTGGCTCGGCAACTTCGTCCTTCCGCAGTACGGCACCGGCGCGATCATGGCCGTCCCCGGACACGACCAGCGCGACTTCGAGTTCGCGCGTCAGTACGGGCTCGACATCCGGATCGTCGTCACGCCCGCGGGCGAGATGCTCGACCCAAAGACGATGAGCGAGGCGTACACCGAGAACCGCAGCGGCGTGTCCGTCGACTCCGGGTCGATTTCGGGGCTTGCGGTCCCCGAAGCGATCGACCGGATCATCGCGGAGATCGAGAGCCGCGGGATCGGCAAGCGGATGGTGCGCTACCG
>JBHEOT010000195.1:0-995 GCA_046260675.1 Trueperaceae bacterium
GCTGCGATCGATGGCGCGGGCCTGGGAGGGCACGACCGCGCGCCTGCTGCGGCAGGGCAAGGGTGCCCCCGCCGATGCCGGGCTGGGCCTCGTGGTGCAGGAGCTGGCCCTCGGCCTTGGGCGGGGTGAATGCGGCTCGGGTGTCATGCAGCTGGTCAACAGCCAGACCGGCGCGCGCCAGATCACCTGGCGCTATCTCAGCCAGAGCCAGGGGCGCGACGCGTTGCAGCGCGGCGCGGACGCGCTGTTTCTGGAACGCGACCCGCGCGGGCCGTCGCTGGAGGAACTGGCCCCCGACGCCTTTGCCGAGATCAAATCCTACACGGCCCTGATGCGCGAGACGCTGCGCGAGGAAATGCAGGCCGAGTTCACCATCGAGAACGGCAAGGTCTGGTGGGCTGGGCCGACAATGTCCGCGACATCGCGGTGCGCGCCAATGCCGACACCCCCGCCGATGCCGAGGTGGCGCGCAATTTCAACGCGCGGGGCATCGGGCTGTGCCGGACCGAGCACATGTTCTTCGAGGATGACCGCCTGACGGTGATGCGCGAAATGATCTTTGCGGGTACCAGCACCGATCGCGCCGCGGTGCTGGAACGTCTGCTGCCCATGCAGCGTGCCGATTTCACCGATCTCTTCCGCATCATGCAGGGCCAGCCGCCGTTCCGGGTGCCCGTGGCGCGCCTTGCCGCCGCGCAACTGACCGTCCGCGACACGATCAAAACGCCCTGACAGACACCGGCCCGCAACGCGCCGGGACGGCATGAGCAAATCCCCGCCGACCCTCGGCTGGACGGGACGCATCAAATTGTCTACATCGCTCCGCCAATGCGAGGAGACTGCCCTCGAAGCGACGGAGACGACAGATGCACCAAATTTTGACAAGCGCGCTCTTTGCGCTGATGGCCGGTCCGCTGATGGCCGACACGCCAGTGACCCGCCTGATGGAGCAGGAGACGCGCGCGCTGCGTTCCATCTCGGGCGACCGGATGGCC
>JBHEOT010000196.1:0-988 GCA_046260675.1 Trueperaceae bacterium
CCTTCGGCACGAGCTCGATTTTCAGCTCGCAACCCACGGCCTTGGCGTAGCGCTGGAGCGTGCCGACGGACGGCGTGTGCTTGCCCGAGCTCTCGAGCCGCGAGACGGCGCTCTTGGTGGTGCCCATGCGTTGGGCGACGACGTCTTGAGTCAGACCTGCACGCGCTCGGGCGGCAATGAGTTGGTTGGCGACCTGGTACTCGGTCTCGAGCGCGTCGTAGGCCTTCTGGAAGCCGCGGCGACGGCGGGCGCGGGCGAGGAACGTTTCGTGGTCGTGGACGACAGGTCGGTGTTCGAGTTCAGCCACGGTGGATCTCCTTGGTGCGCTGGCGCGCGATGGCGAGGTCGCGTCCTGGGGCGGTGCGGGTCTTCTTGAGGAACGCGTGGACGATGACGATGCGGCGGTCTTGGACGAAGCAGTAGAGCGCGCGGCCGGTACCTGATCGGCCCCGAGGTCTCAACTCGAACAGCCCTTGGCCCAGGGCACGGGAGTGCGGCATGCCGATGGCGGGACCGTGCTTCGCCAGCAGTTCGACGAGCCGCGCGTAGTCGGCGACGACCTCGACGGGCCAGTCTTCGATGGTGGCGAGCACCCGTGGGTGGTAGTACTCGATGGTGAACGCCACGAACTCAGGTTAGCATACGTGCGAACTCCGGTGTCGGTGTGCGGCGCTCGTTGACCGCAGGTCTGACCGCAGAGCGGGCACCACGCGACGACGCGAACCGGCACGAACTCGTGCCGATGGCCAGTGGGGAGACCGTTGGCAACACACCAACGGACACGCCGGAGTACGAGACGAGCCAGCGCGTCCTGGTCTCGATCGCGCTTCACACGCGAGGGGTCGCAGGTTCAAATCCTGTGCCGCCCACCATGTGATCTCTCAAGAGATCGGAAACAGCCTGAACCTATGGTTCGGGCTGTTTCGTTTTGGCGTGTGGTGCCGAGAGGAAGTCGGTCGCCGGTGGTGAGGGCCGCCTCCTTCTTGAG
>JBHEOT010000197.1:0-612 GCA_046260675.1 Trueperaceae bacterium
GTGGCGGCGATGGAGACCAGCCACGCCAGGTAGAGCCACACCCCGCGGGCGGCCATCGGGGTCAGTCGCGCAGCGCGGCGTCCAGGGCGGCGCGGACCGCGGAGGCTGCGGGGGAGTCGACCTTCACGCCGTTCACGATGACCGTGGGGGTGGCACGCACCTCGAGGCGCACGGCGAGCGCCGCGTCGTCGCGCACGGCCTGCAGGCTGCTCGCGTCCGCGAGGCAAGCGTCCAGCGCGCTGGCGTCGATGCCGGGCGCGTACGTCAGCGGCCACGTGCTCGGAGGCGGTGACGGGCGCCACCACCGGCAGGTTGAAGTACGCCACCTGCACGCGGCCGTCCACGACGTAGTCGCGCCGGATGTCGGGCATGACGTTGAGCTCGAAGCTCTGGCAGCCGGGGCAGCGGAAGTCCTCGAACACCACCATCGTCACCGACGCGGACGGGTCGCCGAGCAGCGGCTGCCCGTCGAGATCGAGCGACGCGGCCGTCGTCGGCCGCAGCCGGGGCGCGATCAGCACGCCGGCGACGACGAGGACGGCGAGGATCACGGTGATGAGCGTCAGGCGTTGCGGGTTCATGCGGCCGATGGTACGACACCGTGGCCCGACC
>JBHEOT010000197.1:703-963 GCA_046260675.1 Trueperaceae bacterium
TGGCGTGGGGTGCCGGCGGAGCACGGGATGCGTGGCGCCCTCAACGGTGGTTGTCGATGCCGTGGTAGGCGGCGATGAACGCGCGCATGCCCTCGGGGTCGACGTCCTCGAAGCGCTGCAAGCGCTGCCAGGACGTCGCCGCGTAGCGGGTCGGCATCCCCTCCCGCGGAGCGATCACCACGCGGGCGTACCCGCGGGCCACGTCCTCGAGGGCTGCGACGTGGGCGGCGTTCTCCTCCGGCGTGCCGAGCGGGTACCAG
>JBHEOT010000198.1:0-943 GCA_046260675.1 Trueperaceae bacterium
CCAGCTGGACGAGGTCGATGCGCAGGTAGGCGTCGCTCACGTCGTCCCCCCGAGCTCGAGGCGGCGGCGGCTCACCCGTGCCAGCTGCTCGTCGCGATGGCTGGTCCAGATGACCGCCCGGTCGTCGGCCCCCGCGAGCCAGTCGGCCACCAGGGCCTCGACGTCGCGGGCCGTGGCGTCGTCGAGCGAGGCAGTGGGCTCGTCGAGGAGGAGCACGCGCGGCGGCAGCAGCAGGGCGCGCACCAGCGCCACCAGCTGCCCTTCGCCGCCCGACAGCGAGGCGGACTGGGCAGCGAGGAAGCGCTCGTCGCGACCGACGCGCTCGAGGAGGTCGAGCGCCCGCGGGCGCGAGAACGTGGCGCCGCGATGGACCCGCAGGCCGAACGCGAACCGCAGCCCGTCCTCGACGGAGCCCTCGATCGTCACCGGTTTCTGGGGGAGGTAGCGCACCTGTGCGCGGTAGGTCGGCATCGACCAACCGTCCTGGGGCAGGCCGTCGAGCGCGACCTCGCCGGCGTCCGCCGGGTCGAGGCCCGCCAGCGCGCGGAGCAGCAGCGTCTTGCCGCTGCCCGAGCCGCCGGTGACGGCCAGCGTCTCGCCCGGCGCCAACGCCAGCTCCAGGTCGCGCCACAACCACCGGTCGTCGACGAGGCGACCGAGGCCGGTGGCGGTGAGCAGGGGTTGCGCCATGGGAGGTCCACCGAGCGATCCGCGAGCGGTGGCGCCCATCGTACGTCGCCGGGGCTGGGACGAGGCATGGCGCACCCGCCAGGATTCGAACCTGGGACCGGCCGCTTAGAAGGCGGCTGCTCTGTCCACTGAGCTACGGGTGCCTGTGTCTTCATCATCCGCCGGTGGCGGATGATGAAGACCCTGCAGTTCGGGTCCGCCTGCGGCGGGCCCAAGCTGCGTGTGGCGTTGGGCCGACGGCGAACCCAAGGCC
>JBHEOT010000199.1:0-938 GCA_046260675.1 Trueperaceae bacterium
GTGCCGTCCTGGGTCGAACGTCCGGCGCGAACCTGGGGCACGATGGGCGCATGCCGCTCCTCGCCGTCGGCCTACCGCCGCGAGCCTCCGCCTATCCGTTCGACCTGCCTTGGTTGGGCTCGGGTTGCCGCTTGCTCCTCGACCCAGGCGTGACCGTGATCGTCGGGGAGAACGGTTCGGGCAAGAGCACCGTGCTGGAAGCGCTCGCCATCGCTGCCGAGCTCCCGGTGGCCGGAGCCCGGGACCTCGCGTCCGACGCCACGCTCGACGCCGTACGGCCGCTCGCGGACGCATTGCGGCTCGAGTGGTCCGCGCGCAGCCGCCGAGGCCTGTTCCTCCGCGCCGAGGACTACTTCGGGTACGCCCAGCGGGTGCGCCGCGAGAAGGCGGAGTTGCTGGCCGCCGCGGCGCGCGTCGCCCGCGACACGGTGGATGTGCCGGAACTGGAACGTGCCAGGCGGATGGCGCCATACGTGGGATCGGCCGGCGCGCTCGACGGCCGCTACAGGGGCGACCTCGACGCCCGCTCCCACGGCGAGTCGTTCCTCGCCTTCTTCAAAGGGCGCCTGACGGGTCCAGGGCTTTACCTGCTCGACGAACCCGAGGCCGCGCTGTCTCCGGTGCGGCAACTCGCGTTCCTGTCGCTCATCAAGGACGCCGCGAAGCGCGGAGCACAGTTCGTGATCGCCACCCACGCCCCCATCCCGATGGCCTACCCGGGAGCGCGCCGGTTCGAACTCACGGACGACGACGTGCACGAGGCGGAGTTCGACGAACTCGAGCCCGTACGCACGCTTCGCGCGTTCCTGGACGGGCCCGAGGCGTACCTGCGCCACCTCTAGGGCGGCCGCCACGCGTCACGCGCGCCGCTTCACCCAGCGCAAGACGCGCCCCTGCTCGTCCTCGCGCTCATCGACGAGCACGAAGCCCAGCTTCTC
>JBHEOT010000002.1:0-24265 GCA_046260675.1 Trueperaceae bacterium
CAAAAGTCGCGCTTTCAAATTGCAAGGTTACCGAAGCGTCGCGCCGAGGCACGCTCCTGGGGTCGGCTCGCCTTGGTCGGCCCGCGCACCCTGCCGATGCTCGAGGACCCGGCGTCGGACCACCTCGGTAGCGAGCCCATCGCACGACCAAGCTGCGATCCGGTCCCGGTCGTCGAGCGCTCGGAGTCGTTCGATCACCAGGGCACGGCCGTCGGCGTCGTCAGCGACGCCTCATGGATTCGAGGCGCACCGCGCGTCCGCCCGCAGCTGCTCGAGTTCTGCCCGGAGGACCCTCACGCGACGACCCCTGCTCGGTCACGGTGTCGAGCACCAAGGGGCGCACGGTCTGTCGCTCGGGTCCAGCCCGAAGACATGACGCGCCGGCCGCTCAGCGCCCGGAAGGCGTCTGCAGGATCCGCCGCATCCCCACCGGCGACAGGTTGGTGCGCACGCGCGGCAACAAGCGCACGAAGGTCAGCACCGGCGCCGGATCGCCCACGAAGACGGCCGAGAACGCGTCGAGCCCCGCGACGAGCGGGTGGGTGAACGCGAACACGTCCACTTCCTCGCCCACCGGCACCTCGTGGGGCCAGGCGCCCGGGAGATCCGGCTCGCTTCCGACCAGGTACATCCGCGCGCGGTTCTCCGCGAGGAACAGGTCGACCGCGACCGGCGCCACCGCACCGACGTAGGCGCTCACGTCGTACGCGCACGTAGCGAGGCGGGCGGCGGCCGAGCGGGGCGCCCCGTCCCACACCTCGTCGCTCGGGCGCGTGACGATCAGGCGCGGGTACGCGGACCAGTTCCACACCAACCCGAGGAACGCGATTCGGCGGGCGTCCTCGGGCGTCCAAGCGACGAGCGCCGCGGGACGGAGCACGGGCGCGACGCGAGCGAGCAAGGCATCGAGATCGGTGCCGACGCGCGCCAAGTCCGCTGGGTCGCCGGCGATCGGCGCGGCGACGTCGTACCACCCGGCGATCACGTCGAGCGCCGCCTGCCACACGGCGGGCGCCATCGGATCGACCTCGGCCCCGCGTGCGATCACCCGCCGCTCGCGCAGGTAGCGCAGGTCTTCGACGTGCGGGTGGTCGTCCGGCAACTCGAGTCGCCCCACCACCACGGAACGTGGCAGGGCGGGCTCCAGGGTGCGGACGACGTGGGCCAGGGCGGGGATGGGGTGCGTGTGCGCCCCGTGGGCGCACGTAGCGCCCCGCGCCGAACCGGAGCCGGCCAGCGCCACGGCTAGGGTCAGGGCCAGGGTCCGGGCGACGGCCGGACCCACGGCGAAGGGCCGCCCGCATCCGTGGATGCGGGCAGCCCCGAAGCGGCCGAAGGCGTCGGTCAGCGCGACGACACCGCGGCGCCCGCGGGCGGGCTGGCCGTGACCTGCAGCGAGTATCCGGACGTGGCGTTCGGACCTGCGCGGCCCGTGGCGGAGCGGACGCGGAGGAGGTCGCCGTCGACCAAACCCTCGACCAAGAACCCGCTCGTGCCGTCGAGCACCTTGCATTCGGCGCAGTCCAGGATCTCCAACTCGAGACCGAGTGCCAGGTCGAAGGGCTGGAAGACGACAAAGAAGCTGCCGCCGGCGGTCGCGTCGTACTCGAAGTGGTCGACGTCGCCGAGGACCTCGATGGCGCCCGCATAATTGCCAGCCCCGCTCAGAAGGGTGGGCGAAGCGACGGCGTCGTTGGGTTCGTTCGTGTCCGTCTCGTTGAACGTGTACGCGAACACCTCGAAGTCCCGGCTCGAGTTGGACGTGTTCGTCACCGCGACGACGTACGAGTCGGAGGCCGAAGTCACCGCGGCGCAGGGACCGAGGCACTGGAAGGCCACCGAGATCGAAGACCCCGCGACGGCATCGGCTGACGAGGCGAGCGCGGAGACCGAAGCGCCGAAGTAGGTCGCCGATTCAGAGACGGCCAAGCGCGTCCCGCCGCTCGTATAGAGCGACACGCGCAGCCCGGACGAACCTTGGACCTCGGCGTAGAGCAGGTCGCGCTGGACGTCGACCTCCAGGTCGAAGTAGCGGGTGGCGCCGGACGCCAGCGTCCCGGACTCCTGGGCGGACGGGTCGAACGTGGCCTGGGCTTCGAGGGTGGCGTTGAAGACCGGCGGCCACGTCGGCGTCCGCCCATCCGTGATGGTGACCTGGCAGGAAGCGAGCACCAAGGCGAGCGCGGCGAGGGCCGCGAGAGGGAGAAGACGACGGTGGGTCATTGAGGACCTCCTAGTTCACCGCATGGTAGCCCTCCGACCCATGCCTACCCTGACGCGACCGTCACCGACCGTTCACGTGCGGACTTACTCGACGATCATGAGGAACGGGTACAGATCCGGACCGCCTCCGTGCACCTCGAGCTCCAGATCCGGGTACGCCTCCTCGATGCGGCCGACGAGCGCGTGCGCCGCCTCCTCGCCGGTGGCCACCGCGTAGAACAGCGTACCCAGCTCGGCGTCCTTCGCCACGCCCTCCAGCATCGCCAACACGCAGGCCTCGGCGGTGTCCGCCGTCTCCGTCAGCGCCCCGTCGATGAGGCCGATGTAGGCCCCCTCCTGCACGTCGACGCCGTCGATCGAGGCGTCGCGGCTCGCGACGGTGACTTCCAGGGTGCGCGCGTCCTTGGCGGCGCGTTCCATCGCGGGCACCACGGTGTCGACCTCGGAGCCCTCCGAGAAGGCGACCGAGGCCGCGAGGCCCTGGCCCAGCGTGCGGGTCGCCAACACGACCACGCGCTTCTCGGGGACCAGCTCGGCGACCCGCTCGGCCGCGAGGATGATGTTCTTGTTGTTCGGCAGCACGACCACCGCGGGCGCTCCGAGCGAGCGCACCGCATCGGCGATGTCCTGCACCGAAGGGTTGTTGGTCTGGCCGCCGCCGACGACGCGGGCGCCCAGGCTGCGGAAGGCCTTGGTGATCCCGTACCCGCTCGAGACCGCCACCAGACCGGTCTTCGGCGGCTCAGCGGCCCCCATGTCGACGTCCGCGAGGATCTCGGAGTGCTGCTCGGACATGTCCTCGACCTTGGAGCGCACCATCCGGCCGTAGCGCGCGACGAGCGCGAGCAGCTTCTCGGGCTCCTCGGTGTGGATGTGGCCCTTCACGAACCCCTCGGCGCCCACCACCAGCAACGAGTCGCCGAACGGCGCCACCGCGTCTTGGATCTCACGCGTCTCGACGCTCACCTCGGCGAGCAGGAACTCGGTGCAGAAACCGAAAGCCTCCTCTTCGAACTGCTCCTGCGCGCGGGTGGTCACCTTGGGCGGTTCAGGCAGCGGCGTGCCTTCGAACGCCGCGATCAGCCCCTCGAGGATGCGCAAGAAGCCGAGGCCACCGGCGTCGACGACGCCGGCTTGCTTGAGGATCGGGAGCTGCTCCGGCGTGCGCGCGAGCGCCTCTTGCCCGGCCACGAGCGCGCGCTGCAGCAGAGCGACCGGCTTCTCGCCGTCGAACGGCTTGGTGACCGCGTCGGCCGCGAGCCGCACGACCGTCAGGATGGTCCCCTCCACGGGCTTCATCACCGCCGCGTACGCCGTCTTGCTCGCACCGTTGAGCGCCTTGGCGAGGACCGCCGCGCTCAGCGCGTCGTGCCGCTTGGCGACGTCGGCGAACCCTTTGAGCACCTGCGACAAGATGACGCCGGAGTTGCCGCGAGCGCCGAGCAGCGATCCGTACGAGAGCGCGTGCGCGACGTCGGCCATGGAGGTCGGCGACTCCTCGTGCAGCTGTCGGCGCACCGACTGCAGCGTCAGGTGCATGTTGGTACCGGTGTCGCCATCGGGCACCGGGTAGACGTTGAGCGCGTTCACCTCGTCGATGTGCACGCCCAGGAAGTCGGTGGCGAAGGCGAAGGCGTCCGCCAGGGCGCCCGGCGTCAGCGTCGCCGCGTCGACCCCGACCGCCGCCGCGCGCTTCGCGGTCAAACCCTCACCCACGGCTGACCCCCGCGACGTGGACCTTGACCTCGTCCACCTCGACGCCGGCGTAGGTATGGGCGGCGTACCGCACGCGCTCGACGACCGACTCGGCCACCGCCGGGATGTTCACGCCGTACGCGACGACGACGTGCAGCACGATTTCGGCGCGGGAGGCGTCCTCGGAGCGGTCGACCTCGACCCCCTCGTCCACTTGGGACACCCCGAGGATCCGCCGCAAACCCTCGCTCAGGCTCGCCGGCGCCATGCCTACGACCCCTGGCACCTCGTGGGCGGCCAGACCGATGATCGTCGCCAGCGCACCGTCGGCAACGTGCACGTGGTCGACGGCCCCGGCTGGCGTCCGTTTGGTCGAGCGGCGGCGCGGCTTGGGGGTCTGGGCGGCAGCGGCTGGGGCGCCTTCGGCATCGGCCGTGCGTCGGGGCATAAGGGTCCTCCTCGGAAGATTGGGCATGCTACCGCGTCGCCGAGCCGGGCTCGGTCGACCCCGGGACGCCAGCGATGGAGTCGCGCGGATCGAGCGGCTCCCAAGGTTCCAGGTCGAGGCGCGCGGCGCGCGCGATGAGGCCGGCGGCTGCGATCTCGTCGCGCGCACGCGCGAGGAGCGCGCGCAGGCGGTCGGCGTCGACATCGATCGCCGCGAGCGCCCAGGTTTCGACGCCGTGCGCGTCGTGGTCGCTCAAGCGCGCGACGGAGAGTTCGGGCCGGGCTCGCCAGCGCGTGAGCAGCGGCAGGAGCAGGGCGCGCTTCTCCTTGAGGCTGCGCGCCCATGGCGTACCGATCTCGACCTGCAGGACCCCCAACCAAGGCGCGACCGGGCCCGCGTCCGGAAGCTTCCGCGGCATCAGCCCATGCCGGCCAGGAAGCCGAGCTTGCGCAACGAGCGGATCAAATCCATGACGGTCGTCTCGCCACCGTCGTACGTGACGAGCGCCTGGTCGGGTCCGTGGGTCTCCGCGCTGGCGACGCCCGGGACGGAGCGCAAGGCGGCGAGCACCTTGACGCGGGCGGCGTCCGTGTCGAGGCCGCGAACGCTCAAGACCGCGCGATCGAGGTTCTTCACGCGTCGTCCGGGGGCGCCGCCGCGGACGCCGCACGCGCGCCCAGGACGCGCTCGAAGCGACGTACCGGCCGCTCGCGCCACGGGGCGTCGAGCGCCTCGCGGGCCGCACCGTCGGCGGCCGGAAGGTCGATCGCCAGGTCGTACACGGCGGCATCGAACGCGCTCTTGACGACCGCCTCGACCAGGGCGCGCAAGACCAGGGCGTCGTCGTCCTGCGCTACGACGCGCGCGACCGTCACGGTCGGATGGGCACCGTTCCAGACGGCGTGGGCGAGCACGAAGCCGACGGGGGCCGCCACCGGGCCGGCGGCGAAGGAGTGGCCGCTGCGGGCGTAGAAGGCCAGCGAGGCGCGCGTCACGACGGGTTCGAGGGCGTACGTCGCGGCGTACGCCGCATCGAGGTGGGCGAAGGCGTCGAGGTCGTCGACGTCGACGGGGCGCAGGGCAACATGCATGGCAGCAGGATAAACGGGCAGCGCCGATCTCGCCGTCGCCAGGCGCCTGGCCACGTCACGCCGGCGGCGCCGCAGCGGCGCCGGGTGCCCGCGCCGCAGCTCGCCGCTCGGACACCGCCACGTCCCACGCCTCGTAGCCCGCCTCGACGAAGAAGAGGCCCTGCGGCCCCACGTTCGGACCGGCGCGCGCGCGGTCGCGTGCCGCGAGCACGTCGGCCACCTCCTCCGGCCGCAGCTTCCCCTTCCCCACCCACAGGAGCGTGCCGACGATCGTCCGCACCATGTTGCGCAAGAAGCCGTCGCCGGCGACGTGCAGGCGCAGCTCCGCCCCGTCGACGCGCAAGGCGCACAAGTGGACGGTGCGCACCGGTGTGCGGGTCTCCTGGGTAGCGAACGACGAGAAGTCGTGGCGACCGACCAGATGGTGCGTCGCCGCCTGCATCGCCGGGACGTCCAGGCGGCGCAGTACCGG
This sequence comes from Trueperaceae bacterium, assembly GCA_046260675.1. Lineage (GTDB taxonomy): Bacteria > Deinococcota > Deinococci > Deinococcales > Trueperaceae > JAABTL01. Next base: position 5,930 of record JBHEOT010000002.1, read on the forward strand.
CAGCACCCGGTGGCGCTCCAGCGCCAAGCCCCTGGGGTCGTCGCGGGCGGGCCGCAGACGGTAGAGGTAGCGGCGATAGCGGCAGTCGTACTGCGCCTCGAAGTCGCTCCGAACGGTCTCGAGGTCGAGCACGAGCACGTCGCGCGGCAGGTGTGCGTTCAGCGCCAGCCGCAGCTTCTCGTCCGGGATGGCGGTCGTCGTGTCGACGTGCGCGACCATCGCCAGGGCGTGCACCCCCGCGTCGGTGCGGCCGGCGGCGACCACCGAACCGTGAACCCCGGGCAGCCGCGCGATCGCGTGGTGCAGCGCGCCCTGAACGGTGCGCTCGCCGGTGGGCTGCCACTGCCAGCCATGGAAGTCGGTGCCGTCGAACTCGAGGGTGAGGCGGACGCGGCGCGCTCCCGCGGCCGAGCCGGCCGACGCGCTCAAGGCCGTCGGGCGGCCGGGGTCCAGCCGAAGGCCTGGCCGATGAACGGGGCGAACACGGTCGCGGCGAGGCCGAGGACGACGTACCGCAGGTAGCCGCCGACCGGATGGCGCTTGATCGCTTCGGGCAGCAGTTCGGCGCTCGCCACCAGGACGGTGAAGGCCAGGACGAGACCGACGATGGCGACGGCGAGGCGACCGAGGAGCGGTCCATCGGTGCGGTGGCGCAGGAGCATCGGCGCCACGGTCAGCGCCGCGAGCGTGCCGGTCACGAGGTCGGACTCGGGCGTGGGGAACGCACCGTGAAGCGCGAGCGGCAGCGCGACGCCCAATAGGACGGCGAGCGGGAGCGGCGGATCGAACCCGGAGCGCACCCACAGCGTCGCCATGCCCACGACCACGACACCGATCAGCAGGCCACCGACGACGTCGGCGGGCACGTGGACGCCCAGGTAGATCCGCGAGAACGAGACGAGCACGACCAGCACCACCGCGACGACCCAGATCCAAGCGCGTCGCACGAGCACGGCGGCGAACCCCCAGAAGGTGGCCGCGATCTGCGCGTGCCCGCTCGGGAACCCTGCCCCGAGGGCGCGGTCGACCGACCACTGGGTTCGGATCACCGAGGCGTCGAGTTCGAACGGGCGCGCGGTGTCGAACCAGCCCTTGGCGTACTGGTTCAGCTGGAAGCTGACCAGGAGCGCGATGCCGATCGCGCGGCCGGCACGCGGGTCGACCGCGAGGTACGTGAAGACCATCAGCACCACGTACACCTCCGCGGAGCCGATTTCGGTGATCCAGGTCATCAGCGCGTCGAGCCACGGTGCGGCGACGCTCTGAACGAGGTAGACGGTCTGCATCCGGACCCCCAGCGGGCCGCGGCGTCAGGTGCCGAGCTCGCCGCCGGCTGCGGCTGAGGCACGTGCGCGTCAGGGGCGGCTCCGACGTCGCGGGCATCCTATCGTGCAGCCCTCGGCGCACGCCGCGGGTCGCCGCCGTTCCTCCACCCGGCCGAACGTCGTGCGACCATGGTCGACATGAGCGACGCCCCCCGGTCCGATGCCCTCTTCGAACGCTCCCGCCGCCTCTTGCCCGGCGGCGTCAACTCGCCGGTCCGTGCCTTCGGTTCGGTCGGCGGTACGCCTCGCTTCGTCGCCCGTGCCGATGGTGCGCACGTCTGGGACGTCGATGGGCACCGGTACCTCGACCTGGTCGGCTCCTGGGGACCGATGATCCTCGGGCATCGGCATCCGACGGTCGTCGCCGCGATCGAGGGAGCCTTGGCCCACGGCACGTCGTTCGGGGCCCCCACCGAAGCCGAGCTGCTTCTCGCCGAGCGCGTGGTCGACCGCTACCCGGCCGTAGAGCGGTTGCGGTTCGTCAGCAGCGGCACCGAGGCGACGATGAGCGCGCTGCGCGTCGCTCGCGGCGCCACCGGCCGCAGCGCCGTCGTGAAGTTCGCCGGCGGTTACCACGGCCACGCCGATGGCCTGCTGGTGTCCGCCGGATCGGGCGCGGTGACCACGGGCGTGCCGTCCTCCGCCGGCGTGCCGGCGGAGACGGCTGCGTGGACCTGGGTGGCGCCCTACAACGACGTCGCCGCGCTCACGCGGCTGTTCGACGAGCGCGGCGCCGACATCGCCGCGGTGATCGTCGAGCCCGTGGCCGGCAACATGGGCGTCGTCGAACCCACGCCCGCGTTCCGCGCGGCGCTCCGCGACCTCACGCGCGCGCGCGGCGCGCTCTTGATCGTCGACGAGGTGATGACCGGGTTCCGCCTGGCACGCGGCGGCGCCATCGAACGCTACGGGCTCGACGCGGACTTGGTCTGCTGGGGCAAGGTGCTCGGCGGCGGCCTGCCGGTGGGCGGGTACGGCGGCCGCGGCGCGGTGATGGACCACGTCTCGCCGATCGGCAAGGTCTACCAGGCCGGCACCTTGTCCGGGAACCCGTTGGCGATGGCGGCCGGCGCCGCGACGCTCGATGCGATCGACGCGACCCCCGATCTGTACCCGACCCTCGAGCGCCGGGGCGCCTGGCTGGCCGACGCGCTGCGCGCGGGTGCCGCCGAAGCGGGGGTACCGGTGACCGTCAACCAGGTGGGGTCCATGCTGACGGTGTTCTTCACAGAACACGCCGTTACGGATCTAGCCACCGCCGCGCAGAGCGACGCTCGAGCCTTCGGGCGCTGGTTCCACGGACTCCTCGACCGAGGCGTGTGGTGGCCCCCCTCCGGATTCGAGTCCGCCTTCCTCGGGTTCACGCTCGACGACGAAGCGCTCGAACAGGTGGCCGACGCCGCGCGCGCCGCCTTCCGAGAAGCGGCGGGCTGAGGGCGCACGTGGCGCTTGCCCCGATCGACGACACGATCGCGGCGATCGCCACGGCGCCCGGGATCGGCGCCATCGGCATCGTACGGATCTCGGGACCGGAGGCGCTCGCCGTCGCCGACGCGGTGTTCCGGCCCGCCGATGGTGGGCGCGCCGCGCACGCCACCGACCGCGTGGCGACGTTCGGACGGCTCCAGGATGGCGACGCCTTCCTCGACGAAGGCCTGCTCCTGCCGTTTCGGGCGCCGCGGTCCTACACGGGACAAGACGTCGTCGAGCTGCAGCTCCACGGCGGCCCCGCCGTGCTGCGGGCGGTGCTCGACGCGACGCTGCGCGCCGGCGCGCGTCCGGCGGGTCCGGGAGAGTTCACGCTCCGCGCGGTCGTGCACGGAAAGCTCGACCTGACGCGCGCCGAGGCGGTCGGCGCGATGATCGAGGCGCGCTCCGACGCCGCGCGGCGGCAGGCGAGCATCGGGCTCGCCGGCAGCCTCGCGCACGCCCTGGGCGAAGCGCAGACGCACCTCACCAGCGCTTACGCGCACGTGGTCGCGGCGCTCGACTACCCCGAGGAGGGTGTGCCCGACGCCGACGTCGCCGCGCACGTGGGCGAAGCGCGCGCCCGGCTGGCGCGGCTGCTCGGCACCGCGCAGGCCGGACGCTTCGCGGTCCAGGGCGCCCGCATGGCGCTGGTGGGGCGACCGAACGCCGGCAAGTCGAGCCTCCTGAACGCCCTGCTGGGGTTCGAGCGCGCCCTGGTCGGGCCCACCCCGGGAACCACCCGCGACTACCTCGAGGCGCCGCTCGAGCTCGGCCGCGTGAGCGTCACGGCGATCGACACCGCCGGCCTGCGCGCGACGGACGACGACGTGGAGGCGGGCGGCGTCGCTCGGGCGCGCGCGCTCGCCGGCGCCGCCGACGTGGTCGTGGCGCTCGTCGACGGCGCGCGTCCGCTCGCGGCGGAGGACCGCGCGCTCGTCGCCGAACTCGACCCGACGCGCACCGTCTGGGTCGCGACCAAAGCCGATCTGCCGCACGCCTGGCCCGACGACGCCCTCGAGGTACCGATCCTGCGGATGTCGAGCCACGACGGCTCCGGCCTCGACGCGCTCGAGGCGCAGATCGAAGCGCGGCTGCTCGGCGACGCCGCCAGCGAAGAGACGTGGGTCACGTCCGAGCGCCACGCCGACGCGCTCCGCGAGGCCATCGCCGCGCTCGACCGGCTACCGACGGTGCCGCACGACCTGCAGGGGCTCGACCTCGAGACCGCCCTGCGTGCCCTCGACCGGATCACGGGTCGCGGCGACGTGGTCGAGACGACGCTGAGCGAGGTGTTCGCGCGGTTCTGCGTGGGGAAGTAGCCGCTCAGGCGACGATGGCGGCTTCGGCCTCGACCGCGGCCGCCTGGATGGCTGCCGGGAACTGCGCGGTCACGCGTTCCAGGACCGAACGCGCCGTGAACTCGATCATGTGGAGCAGCGCCCGACCACCCCAGCGCTCCGGCTCGGGGAGCCTCAGGTGGACGCGCACGTCGAACTGGTAGCGCACCCTGGAAGCGGGCGCGCTGCGACCGCTTCCAGGGTGCGTTGCGACCTCCGCCTCGCCGTCCACCTCCGCCCAGCCCGGACCGTCGGGGTCGAGCGGCCGGCCGATCAGCCGCGCGCCGGCATCGGTGACCACCAGTTCGCTCTCGAACGGCAGCGAGCGCTGCCCCAAGAACGCCGCGTTGACCGGCAGCGCCGCACGGACCACCTCGGGTTCCCCCGGCACGACCGTGAGCGCCTCCAAGAACGTCGCATTCGCCAGACTGCGCGGGACGTCGCGCACGAAGGCGAGCGCCTCGTCCCGCGGCAACGCCACGTCGAAGTCGAACACGACTTGGTGCTCGAGCATCATGGCTGCATCCTCGGCGCGTCGCCGCTCATCGGGTGCGCGGCCCCACCCACTCGACGCGCAACTCGTCGGCGTCGATCGCGGCGGCGAGCTCCTCCTCGGTGGCGTTGCGCAGCCGGGGCAGCTCGGCGAACAGCGCGGCGCTCGTCGCGAAGCCGACGCGCACGGTCACCGGGCCGTCGTCGGCGGCGCGCCCGATGCGCCACAGGAGGGAGCCTGCCAGTTCTTCGAGCGCTTCGGCGGCAAGCCCGAGTTCGCCCAGGACCTCGCTGACGCGCGCAGATACCTCGTTCATCCGTGGAGCGTACCGTACGGCGCGCGTGGCGCACGTCCCGCACGCGGCGCGCGTCGGCCTCCGGCCGGCGCGCGTGCTAGCTTGGCCGGCGTGCCCGACGGCCTCCCCAGAGAACCCATCGCCCCCGAGCCCGCCACCGCGGGTGCGCCGCGCCGGGCCGGCGTCAGGACCTTCGGCACGCTCTGGCGCGGCGCGCTCATGGGCTTGGCCGACGTGGTCCCCGGGGTCTCCGGCGGGACCATGGCCCTGTTGCTCGGCGTCTACCCCAGGCTGATCGCGGCGCTGGCCGCGCTCACCGGAGCCACCACCTGGAGGGCGCTCGTCGATCGCCGCTGGGCCGCCGCCTGGCGCGCGATCGACGGGACCTTCCTGGCGACCCTCCTGCTCGGCATCGGGCTCATGGTCGTCGCGGCGGCCGGCGTCGTCGAGGCGGCGCTCCACGCCTACCGCCCGTGGGTGTACGCCACCTTCTTCGGACTCGTGGCCGCCTCGGGCGTGGTCGTGCTGCGCTTCGTCCGCACGCGCGGTCCGGTCCAGATCGCGGCGTTCCTCGGCACCGCGCTCGTCGCGGCGATCGTGGTCGGGCTCGCCCCGACCTCGACGCCCGAGGCGGCCTGGTTCCTCGCCGTCGCCGGCGCCATCGGCATCTGTGCCCTGGTGCTGCCCGGGGTCTCTGGCGCTTTCCTGCTCGTGCTGCTGGGTCAGTACGAGCGGGTCCTGGGCGCGATCGCGTCCGCGGACCTCGCGACCCTGGCCCCCTTCGCGCTCGGCGCCGGCATCGGGCTGCTCGGCTTCGCGCGGCTCCTCGCCCGCTGGCTGCGGCACGCGCCGGACACCACCCACGCCGTGCTCGCGGGCTTCCTGTTCGGCAGCCTGCGGCGCGTCTGGCCCTGGCAGGGCGACGAGGCGCTGCGCCTGGCGCTGTTCGCCCCGCCGGACGCGACGGCTGCGGTAGCGGCCGCGGCGCTGGCGAGCGGCGCCTTCGCGGCCGTGCTCGCGCTCGCGACGTGGGAGCGGCGCACGCGCTGACGCCGCGGCGTCCTCGGTACCCCTTCTCATCCGCTTCATCGCGCTGACGGGCGCGCATCATCCGCAGCGGTCATGCTGAAGCTGAGGAGGTTCGCCCCCATGAACCCAGACCCGCACGACGCCCACCTTCACGACCCCAGGCCACGCGCGGCGACCGCGACGCGCTCCGATGCGCGCGGCCGCCTGACGACCGCCGCGCTCGCCCTGGTCCTCGCGATGGCGGCGCTGCTCGTCGCCCCGCTCGTCAGCCCTGGGTTGGCCCAGATCGCACCGCTCGACGAAGCCGGAGTCTTGTTGGCCGACGAACGCAACAACGTCGAGGTGATCGAGGCCTACGGCCCGAGCGTCGTCTCGGTCAGCGTCGAGATCCGCGGTGAGGCGATCGACCCGTTCGGCGCGCTGCGCGACCAGATCCCGCCGCAGTTCCGCGACTTCTTCAGCTTGCCGCAGGCCCCGAACGGACCGCAGGTGCGTCAGGGCGCCGGCAGCGGCTTCGTCGTCGCGGGCGACCGGTTGATCACCAACTACCACGTGATCGCCGACGCCCTCGCCCCCAACGACGTGGCCTTCGTCGACGGCGCGACCGTCACCGTCACCTACCCGGGCGACGAGACCGAGTACGCCGTCCGCGTCGTCGGCGCGAACCCCGACGTCGACCTGGCGCTGCTCGAGCTGGTCGATCCGAGCACGGCCCCGAACGTCCGCCCGGTCCCGCTCGGCGACGGCGACGTGCGCGTCGGGCAGAAGGCGATCGCGATCGGCAACCCCTTCGGCCTCGCGAACACGGTCACCACCGGCATCGTGTCGGCGATCGGGCGCGAGCTACCGTCGATCGGCCGCATCGAGGTCCCGATGATCCAGACCGACGCCGCGATCAACCCCGGCAACTCGGGCGGCCCATTGCTCGACAGCCAAGGGCGCCTGCTCGGGGTGAACACCGCGATCGTCGCCGGCCGCAGCGTCGGCGGCAGCGCCGGCAACGTCGGCATCGGCTTCGCGGTGCCGGCCGAGCTCGTGCGCGACGCGCTCCCCGACCTCGAGGCCGGCGGGCTCTCCGGCGTGTTCGCCGCCTCGACGAACCCCGACCAACCGCGCCTGGGCATCACCATCGGTGCGCTCGAGGACGTCCCCACCGCCGTGCGCGAGGCGCTCGACCTCCCGGAGCGGGGGCTCGTGGTGACCTCCGTGCAACCCGGCAGCGCCGCCGAGGACGCGGACCTGCGCGGACCGTCCTTCGGCGCCCAAGTGGGCGACACCACCTTCCCGGCCGGTGGCGACGTGCTGGTCTCGGCCGACGGGGTCGATCTCGAGCGCGCCGAGGACCTCCAGCGCATCGTGTTCGGCAAGGAGGCCGGCGACACCGTGGTGCTCGAGGTCTGGCGCAACGGCGACGTGCGCACCGTCGAGGTGGAGCTCAGCGTCCCTTCGGACGAGTGACGCGCACGCCCGCCGGGGCGCTCGGGCGCGTACCCTGAGGGCGTGATCGACGCCCCCTTCATCGCCGAGCACGCCGCGGTCCCCGAGCTCTTCGAGGACCGCGGCGCGCTGCTGCGGTTGCGGGTCCGCACGCGCGGACCGCTCCCCGTTCGCGCCTGCGTGCGCACCGAACCCGACCACGAAGAGCGCTTGACGACCCTCGTCCCGGAGGGAGCGGCCGACGCGCGCGGCTGGACCACCTGGTCCGCCGAGGTCGCGGTCGCCACCCACGACCCCAGCACGAGGTACGTCTTCCGGTTCGTGTTCGCCGACCGCCAGGCGTGGCTGGCCGCCGATGGGCTGCATCCGGGCGAACCCGACCCGAGCGTCCACTTCCGCCATGCGGCTGGGCACGCGCCCGCCGAGTGGGTCTGGGACTCGGTCTTCTACCAGGTCTTCCCCGAGCGCTTCCGCAACGGCGACCCGACGAACGACCCGCAGGACGGCGCATGGTCGGTCGGCGGCGAGCCGATCGTGCGGCGCGCGTGGACCGACCGACCGACGCCCGGCATGGGGCCGCGCGAGTTCTTCGGTGGCGACCTGCAGGGCGTGCGCCAAGCCCTCGACCACGTCGCCGACCTCGGCGCGAACGCGCTCTACCTCAACCCGGTCTTCGTGAGTCCGAGCAGCCACAAGTACGACACCGTCGACTACGCCCGAGTCGACCCCCACCTGGGCGGCGACGCGGCGCTCCGTGCGCTGCTCGAGGACGCCCGCGACCGCGGGGTCCGGGTGGTCCTCGACGCGGTCGTCAACCACACGAGCGAGCGCCATCCCTGGTTCGAGGAAGCGCGCGCCAGCGTAGGCACCGGCACCGCGACGGGCACCCGCGACCACTACGTGTTCCCCGAGCCAGCCGACCCCGACCGCTACGTCGGCTGGGCCGGCGTGCGCACGCTGCCGGTGCTCGACTTCGCCAGCGCCGGCGTGCGCGCCAAGGTGTACGAGGCGGACGACGCGGTCCTGCGACGCTGGTTGCGGCCCCCGTGGGCGATCGACGGCTGGCGCCTCGACGTGATCCACATGCTCGGCGAGGGTTCGGGGGCATCGCGCAACCACGACCACGTGGCCGCGATGCGCCGTGCGATCCGTACGGAGCGCCCCGACGCCTACGTCCTGGGCGAGCACTTCTTCGACGCCACCGCTTGGCTTCAGGGGCATGAGGAGGACGGGGCCATGAACTACGCCGGCTTCCTGCGGCCGATGCTCGCCTTCTGGGCCGGGATCGACTTTCGCGGCGACCCGGAACGGTGCGACGCGGCCGAGCTCGACCGACGGCTCACGCGCACGCGAGCTCGGCTGCCGTGGCCGATCGCGCTCTCCCAGTTCAACCTGCTCTCGTCGCACGACGTCCCGCGTTTCCTCACCCGCGTCGGTGGCGACGCCGACGCGTTCCTCGCCGCCCACCACGCGCTCTTCGCGTACGTCGGGGTCCCCTGCGTGTACTACGGCGACGAGGTCGGGCTCGAAGGGGGCGAGGACCCGGACAACCGCCGCCCCATGCCCTGGGCGAAGAGCGCCTGGAACCGGCGCGTGCACGCGACCGTCCGCCGACTCGCGCACGTGCGCCGCCACCACCCCGCGCTCGCGCGCGGACGCTACCGGACGCTCCTCGCCGAGGGCGACGTGTTCGCGTTCGCCCGCGAGTCGGACGGCGAGGCGGTCGTCTGCGTGCTGCACCGCACGGGGGGCCGGGTCCGACTGCCGATCGGCGTCCTGGGCGTCGCGGGGCCGTGGACGGACGCGCTGTCCGGCGCCAGCCTCGACGACGACGGCGAGCACCTCGACCTCGACCTTCCCGCCGGTCGCGCTGGAGCGCGCACGCTCGTCAACCGTGCGGAGCGCCTCGCGCCGCTGCCGCCCCTCGAGGCGGCGTCGTGAGCGCCCGCCACCTGGTCTCGAAAGCCGAATCGCCCCCCCACCCCGATCGGCACCGCATCGGCCTCGTCCTGTCCGGCGGCGGTGCCCGCGGCTTCGCCCACATCGGGCTCCTGCGCGTCCTGGAGCGCCACGGCGTCGAGGTCGACGTCGTCGCCGGCACGTCGATGGGCGCGATCGTCGGCGCGCTCTACGCCCACGGGTACCGCGCCGACGACCTCCAAGAGCTCGCCGCGTCCGTGAGTTGGCGCGACGTGATCGACCTGTCGCTCCAGGCGGGGCTTCTCAAGGGCGAGAAGCTGCGCCAGCTGCTCGCCACGTACCTTCCCGAGACCTTCGACGAGCTCGCGAAGCCCCTCGCGGTGACGTGCACGGACCTCGAGAACGGCGAGGAGCTGACCTTCACGAGCGGCGGCCTGATCACCGCCGTGCGCGCCTCCGCCTGCTTCCCGGGCGCGTTCGAACCGATCGAGCACGAGGGGCGCACCCTCGCGGACGGCGGCATCTGCAACAACCTCCCGGTCGACGCGCTCGCGCTGATGCGCGCCGAGATCACGATCGCCTCGGACGTCACCGCCTCGCGGCGGGCCGGCTTCGTGCACCCCGACGCCGACAAGGCCTCGTGGTGGTCGCGGATGGTGGCGACGGTGACGCTCGAGCGCCGCAGCCCGCTCGCGACGGTCACGCTCCGCTCGACCGACATCATGATGCGGCTCCTCACCGACACCCGGTACGTCCATCATCCCGCCGACTTGCGGATCCAGCACGACCTTCCCGAGGTCCGCCTCGAATCGTTCTGGGACCTCGACGCGATCGTCGCCAAGGGCGAGACGAACGCGGAGGCGGCGTTCCGCGCGGAGCCCGCGCTCCTGCGGAAGCTGCAATCGAGCACGGGCGCACCGGGCGCCGCACGCCCGCTGCCGGATCCGGACCACGACGCCAGCGACGTGACCGGGCGCGACGCCAACACGCGTGGCGGGCGCACCACCGCCAGCGCGGCGCGGTCGACGGCCGCGCGGGCCAAACGGCGCCGGGGGTAGACTGCCCGCCATGGCCGAACCCTCGCGTCCCCACGCGCCCTCTCGCCCCGCGCGCACCGAACCCAAACCGACCTTCGGTCAACGCGTGTGGACCGAAGTGCGCGGCTACGCCGAAGCCCTGGTCATCGCCTTTTTGGTGGTCACGTTCGTCTTCAACACCGTCGGCGTGGTCGGCAGCTCCATGCGACCGAACCTCAACGGCGGCGTCGGCAGCAGCAACCTGCTGCAATCGCTCCTGACCGGCGACCGCGTGTTCATCCCCAAGTACGAGACCTGGTTGCGGCGCGCGGGCCTGCTCGGTCCGTACCGGCGGGGCGACATCGTCGTGGTGCGCGACCCGGCGAACTCCCCCACGGCGCTCGAGACCGACACCCGCCCGTTCTTCATCAAGCGCGTGGTCGCCATCCCGGGCGACCACCTGCGCATCGAAGCCGGACGCGTGGTGGTCAACGGCCACCCGATCGATCAGGGGTTCATCGAGGGTACGGGCGAGATCACCGCCGACCGCCAGGACTTCCCGGTGATCACCACGCAGGACGGTGAGCTCGAGGGGCTGGTCGTGCGCTTCGCGACCACGCCGTCGGGCACGCCCGCCCCCGACCTGCCCGTCGCCGGCTTCTACCCGCCGGCGCTGCCCATCGAGGACCCGCGGGTGGAGCTCTACTACGGCCTCACGCTGGACTCGTTGGCCCCCTTGCCGGCCGATGCCGCCGACCGGGTGCCGTTCGTCCACGACCTGATCTTGCCGGAGGACCACTACTTCCTCATGGGCGACAACCGGCAGCGGGCGCGCGGCGGCAGCGAGGACTCGCGCCTGTTCGGCCCGGTGCCGCTGATGTCGATCGCCGGCAAGGCCAGCGCCATCATCTGGCCGCCCAGGCGCGACGGGGAATGGAACTGGCGCGCGCTGCGGCCGCCGGCCGCGTTCGCCGAGGTCCCCGCCCCGCCCGAGATGGACGGTCGCTGAGCGACGTGCTCGCCCCGTCCGCCCCGCCGCCGCGCGGCGGCGTCGCGATCCAGCTCCTGCGCACGGCCGCCGTGCTGCTGCTCGGGGTCGTCACCGCAGTGTTCGTCGTCACGACCGTGGGCATCGAGGGCGACTCGATGGCGCCGACCCTGCACGACGGGGAGCGCGCGCTGGTGCCGCGCTACGAGACCTGGTGGCTGCGCGCCACGGGTCGAACGTGGTCGTCGGGCGACGTCGTGTACTTCCGACCGCCCGGCGCCGTGCCGACGTCGTGGGTCGATCGCGTGACCGGCGGTCCCTTCCTGATCAAGCGAGTCGCCGCCACCGCGGGCTCGACGATCGGGATCGAACGGGGTCGTCCAGTCGTCGACGGTGCCGTGGTGGACGAGCCGTACCTCGCCGGCACCCGGGTGCCGCCGACCGTCCTGTCGGCCCAGATCGTGCCGGACGAGAGCGTGTTCGTGCTGGGCGACAACCGCACCCCGCTGGCGTCGCGCGACTCGCGCGCCTTCGGCCCCGTGCCGCTCGACCAGGTGGCGGGGCGCGCGGCGTGGGTCGTGTGGCCACCGCTCCGCCGAACGTCCGACGGGGCATGGGCGTGGAACGTGCGGCCGCTCTGAGGACCCGGAGCACGCTCGTCCGACCCGGGCCGGCCGGCGATCAGGCCTCCGCGCGCCGTCCGTCGAGCCCCAGCACGTCGGCGCGTGCTTGCATCGCGGCCAGGACGACGGCGACGTGCGCCCACAGGTCGGCGCCCAGCTCTTCGGCGGCCCGCACGACCCCCTCGCGATCGACGCCGCGGGCGAACGCCTTGTCCTTGAACTTCTTCTTGAGGCTCTTGAGTTCGAGCTGGCGCACGTCCTTGTCCGGCCGGACGAGCGCCGCGGCGGTGATCAGACCCGTCACCTCGTCGCATGCGTAGAGCACCTTGGCCAAGCGCGTAGTGCGCGGGACGCCGGTGTAGTCCGCATGCCCGAGGATGGCGTCGAGCATGACGTCGGGCGCTCCGTGCGCCCGCAGGTGCTCCACGGCGACGTAGGGGTGCCCGTCTTCGCCCAGATGCGGGTGGCGCTCGTAATCGAGGTCGTGGAGCAGCGCGGTGGCGGCCCACAGGTCGGTGTCCGCGCCTTCGCGCTCGGCGTACGCGACCACGGCGGCCTCGACGGCCAGCATGTGGTGGCGCAGGCTCTCGCTGGCGGTCCATTCGGTCATCAGGGCGTGGGCAGCGGCACGGTCAAAGGTCATGGGCCAAAGCCTAACGCTCCGGCGAGCTGCGCACGGCCGGTGGTAGGCTCGCCGCATGGCAACGCTGGAGTTTCACGTGGTCGACGACCTCGCGGACGCGTGGGTGCGACGCTTCATCGAGTCCTGCCACCACGCCGTCGCGGCGCGCGGTCGCTTCGTCGTGGCGCTCTCCGGCGGAGGTACCCCGCTCCCCGGCTACCGGCGGCTGCGCGATCGCCGCGACCTTCCGTGGGAGCGCGTCTGGGTCACGTGGGGCGACGAGCGCGACGTGCCCCCCGACCACCCGGACCGCAACGAACGGACCGCCCGCGAGGCGTTGCTCGACGCCGTTCCCATCCCGGCGGACCACGTCGTCGCTTGGCCCTACGGACCCGACCCTCGGTCGTCCGCTCGCACGCACGCGGAGGCGCTCCACAGCTCGTTCGGCGACCCGCTCGACCTCGACCTCGCGCTGCTCGGACTAGGCGCGGACGCCCATACGGCCAGCCTCTTCCCCGGCACCGGCGCCGCCGCCGCCGGGGGCACGACGGTGGTCGTGCGTCCCGATGCCGCCGGTCCGGCGCGGCTCTCGCTCACCGCCGGTGCGCTCGGCCGCGCCCGCGAAGCCTGGGTGCTGGTCGCGGGAGCGGACAAACGCCACGCGCTGGAGCGCACGCTGCGAACGCTCAGGAGCGACGCTCCGGTCGGCCCCGACGTGGCGGATGCGCTCCCGCTGACCGCGGTCCGGCCGCGCGAGGCGCTTCACGTGTTCGCCGACGCCGCCGCGGCCGCCGCGCCGGATGGCGCCGGCGGGTCTGATTAGCCCCAGCGCAATGCGAGCCCGTCGAACGGGTTCGCGAGGCCCGGGTGCACCGGGTACGCCCGCACGCCGTACACGAGGCGCCCACTGATCGTCGGCGCGAAGCTCGCCACGTACCGGTGCCCCCCGTCCGGGTAGGTCTCGACGTGCACCATCGGCGCCACGTGCAGGTGCCGCTGCAGATCGTCGCCCTCGAGCCCGTAGACCACCTCGACGACCAGGTCGGCGCCCAGGAGGCCGCGCGGGTTGAGGACCGCCTCGACCTCGATGGCGTCGCCCACCTGGCGCACGCCGTCCGTCGCAGGGCGGCCCTCGAAGTAGACCGTAGGCCAGTGCTCGAGCACCTTCTTGCGCCACGCGGCGAGTTCGCCGGCGAGTGCGTAGCCGTCCTCGGCGAACGCCGCGCCCCGCGCGCTGGCCGGCGCGTAGTACGTCTCGACGTAGTCCTTGACCATCCGCTGAGCGTTGAAGCGCGGCGCCACGCTCGCGATCGCCTGCGCCGACCGGCCCATCCAGGCGGTGGGGATGCCGGCGTCGTCGCGGGCGTAGTAGAGCGGCACGACCTCGCGCTCGAGCAGCGCGTACAGCTCGTCCGCGTCCGACGCGTCGGCGCGCTCGTCGCTGGCGTAGGAACGCTCGCCACCGATCGCCCAGCCGTTGCCGCCGTCGTACCCCTCGGGCCACCAACCGTCGAGGATGCTGAGGTTGAGCACCCCGTTCATCGCCGCCTTCTGCCCACTCGTGCCCGACGCCTCGAGCGGACGGCGCGGGGTGTTGAGCCACACGTCCACGCCACGCGTCAGCGCGCGGCCGACGGCCATGTCGTAGTCCTCGACGAAGAGCACCTTGCCCCGGAACCTCGACTCCGAGGAAAGCTGCTGGATCGAGCGGATCAGCTCTTGCCCCGCCTCGTCCGCCGGGTGCGCCTTGCCCGCGAACACGAGCTGCACGGGGCGCTCCGGATCGGAGAGCAGGCGCTCGAGCCGGTCGAGGTCGCGGAAGATCAGCATCGCGCGCTTGTAGGTCGCGAAGCGGCGGGCGAAGCCGATCGTCAGCGCGTCAGGATCGAACAGCTCGCCGATGTCGGCCATGTCGGTCGGGCTGGCCTCCTGCCGGTCGAGCTGGCGGCGCACCCGACGGCGCAGGAAGCGCACGCTCTGCGCCTTCATGTCCTGGCGCGCACGCCACAGCGCCGCCGGATCGAGGTCGTGCACGTCGGACCACATCGCCACGTCGTCGAGTCGCTGCGGCCAATCGGCCGGCAGCACCCCGTCGACCAGGTCACGGATCTGCGGGGCGAGCCAGGTCCCGGCATGCACACCGTTGGTCACGTGGCCGATCGGCACCTCGTCCTCGGGGACGCCGGGCCACAGCTCCGACCAGATCTTGCGGCTGGTCTCGCCGTGGAGCTTCGCGACGCCGTTGCGCCCGCTGGTGAAGCGCAGCGCCAGCGCGGGCATGCTGAAGACCGGTCCCCAGCCGTGATCGGCGCGACCCAGCTCCATGAAGTCGTGCTGGCGCAGTCCGAGCTGCCCCCAGTACCCGCCGAACGCCTGGGCGACGAGCTCGAAGGGGAACGCGTCGTTGCCCGCGGCCACCGGCGTGTGCACCGTGAACACGGTGCTCGCCGCGACCGCCTCGCGCGCTTGATCGAACGGGACGCCTTCGGCGACCAGCTCGCGACACCGCTCCAGCGCCATGAAGGCCGAGTGCCCCTCGTTCATGTGCCACGACGTCGGCGCGACGCCGAGGGCCCGCAGCATGCGCACGCCGGCGACGCCCAGCACCATCTCCTGCGCGATGCGGGTGCGCTGACCGCCGCCGTAGAGGCGAGCGGAGAGCGCCCGATCGTCGGGGTGGTTCTCGGGAAGGTCGATGTCGAGCAGCACGACCGGTACCCGACCGACGCGCGTTTGCCATGCGCCGACCACGACGTCACGGCCGAAGACGTGCACGCGCACGCGCACCGGGTCGCCATCCTCGCCGACGACCTTCGTGAGCCCCAGGTCGAACGGGCTGCGGCGCGCGTACACCGCCTCTTGGCGACCATCCGCAGCCACCCGTTGGTGGAAGTACCCCTCCGGGTACCACAGGCCGACCGCCGTGAGCGGCACGCCCAGGTCGCTCGCGGCCTTGGTGTGGTCGCCGGCGAGGATCCCCAGGCCGCCCGAGTACAGCGCGACGCCCTCGTGCCAGCCGTACTCGGCACAGAAGTAGGCGTACGAGTCCTGCGCACGATCGGGGTGCACGCGACCGAACCAGCTCGGGTCGACGAGGTACGCGTCGAAGCGAGCCACGACGCGCTCCAGATGCGACAAGAACTCCGGATCGGCCGCTTTGACCTCCAGACGCTCTTGCTCGATGTCGCGAAGCAGCACGATCGGGTTGTGGTCGACGCGCTCCCACAGATCTCGGTCGAGCTCGCGGAACAGCGCGCGCGCGTCGGGCTCATAGGTCCAGAACAGGTTGCGTGAGAGCTCGTCGAGGCGCGCGAGCGGTGGGGGTAAGTGGGGCAGGACGGTGACGCGTCCGAGGATGCTCATGGTGGGTCTCCAAATCCCCGGTGGGGGACCGTGAGAGGGTACCACCCGTCTTCCTTGTAGCCTGATCCATGCGCCCAACCGCCGCCCTCCATCCATTCGCCATCGTCGCCCTGGCGGTGCTGCTCGGCACGCTCCCTGCGACCGCGCACGGCGCCGACCTGCACGCCTTCGTCGGCGCGGACACGGGCGGCCCTCGGGGGCGCGTCCTCGTCGCCGACCTGCGAATGGCCGACCCGAGGCTCGCCGACGACCGCTTCGACGTGGGGTTCGCACGCACGGAGGCCGCGGCGTCCGCCGCGCTCGGGTGGCGCCGCACCGCGGTCGCGGGGCCCGTCGGCAACCTCGTGCTCGAGGGGGCGATCGGCGCCGGCCGCGCCGCTTCGGGCCCGGCGGCCACGGACGGTGCGCGCGCGGGCGTGGAGCTCGGTGCGCGCGGGGTGGCCGGGCCGGTGGCGCTCGCGGTGCGGGCGGCGTACGGGAACCGCGTCCCGTTCATCTGGCCGGAGCTCTCCGTCGACGCGCCGGCCGCGCCCCCCGCCGAGCCTCGGGCTCGCACGACCGCGGGTGCCGACGAACCCATCGTCGCCGCCAGGTTTCGCGCGACCTGGCGCATCGACCGGAGCTGGACGCTCTCGGCCGCCCCCACCGTGGTCCGCACCGCGTCGGACTGGACGGGCTCCCTGGAAGCGGCGTTGCGTCGCTATGGGCTCGGCGACGACCTCGACCTGTCCGTTCGAATCGACGCCGCCGCCGGTGCGAGCGCGGGCCACGCGGCGCTCGGAGCGACGCTGCACCACGCCCCGCGGCGGGCGCCGGAATCGAGCGCCACGATCTGGTGGGGCGCTGCCTGGTCGGGCGCCGCGAACGCCATCGCCGCGCCCGGCGCCGAGGTGGCGTGGCAGGTGCGCTCCGGCGCGACCGAAGCGAGCCTCGCCGCCGGTTGGGCACCCTTCTGGAGCGACCGACCCGTCGGCTACGCCGCGCTGCGCGCGAGCGCCCCCATGGCCACCGGACGCGGCCGCCTGGAGGTGGCTTGGACGGGCACGACCTGGTTGGCCGAGCTCGGCTGGTCGCGAGCGCTGCCGCGCTGAGGGTCGCAGGTCAGGGCACGTGCCTCAGGACACGTACCTCACGGCATCAGGGCGCGCAGCGCGCCGGTGTCGAGGTCGAGCTCGAACGCGCCCTGGTCGGGCACGGCCCGCAGCCACCGCCGCACGGTGCCGGCCGTCACGACCTCGATCGTTCGCAGACCCGGCTCCGGCACCGCGTAGCCTTCGCCCTGCGGCACCCCGTCGACGAAGACGCGCACCGGCCGATCCGTCCGCCAGACCAGGAGCGGGTCTCCGAGCGCCACCAGCTCGAGCTCGACGCGCGTCACCCGGAAGCCGCGCACGGGCGCGGTCACGGTGCGCGGTTCGAACCCGGACCGGCGCACCGTGACCTCGCGCACGCCCGGTGCCGCGTCGACCGTGAGCGGCGACCGACCGACGGGCACGCCGTCGACGAACACGTCGGCCGGCGGCGTCGCCGCCACCTGCAGGCTTCCACCCACGATCGCGGTCATCTCGACGTGCAGGAAGCGGGTGTCGCCCCCGCGCAGGTCGAGGGTGCGCACTTCGGGAAGGTACCCGTCGAAGCGCAGCTCCACCTCGTAGCGGCCCGGAGCGAGCCCCAGCAGGTCGACGGCCCCGGAGCGGCCCACCGCAACGCCGTCGACCCGCACCTCGGCCCCGCGCGGCTCACTGGACACGAACAGCCCCGCATCGCCCTCGGGCAGCGCCGGGCCCGCTGCCGCGAACTCGGCGAGCACCGCCGCGACCTCGTCCGCGACCGCGTGCAAGGTCGCGAGGCCGAACCCGCGCGAGAGCAGGTCGGACGCACGCCCCTCGAGCGCGTCGACCGCCAGGAGGTCCACCGCGAAAGGTCCGTCGGCGGCCGCGCGCGCGACGATCTCGCCGGACACCGCGAACCGGGTGCCCTCCAACTGGGCGATCAACACCGCGAAGTCGGGCTCGAGGCTCCCGGCGATGCCAGCGGTGATGAGCGAGGCCGACGTCACCCGCTGCCCCCGCTCCACCAGCGCGGACCGCAGCGCCTCGACGAAGCGACCCGCGATCTCCGGGGCGACCGCCTCGCGGGCGGGCAGGTCCGGGATCGCGAACCCTTCGGCGCGCACCGGCGCCGGCAGCAACGCCAGCGCGAGCGCGACCCCAACCGCCACCAGCGGGCTCCAACGATTCATCTCCGTCAGTCTAGCAGCCGCCTTCGCGCGCACCGACGGGCGCCGTGCCCGCGCCGGCGACGCGGCGCACCCGGTGTATCGTGCGAATCCGATGCGGTACCTGGTGTTCGGCGACGTCCACGGCAACGCCCCCGCGCTCGACGCCGTGCTCCGCGACGCCGAACACCAGGTACCGC
>JBHEOT010000002.1:24275-132780 GCA_046260675.1 Trueperaceae bacterium
CGATCGACTCCGCGAGCTCGCTCCCCAGGTGCGTCTGGCCGGCAACCATGACGCGCTCCTCGTCGCGCTCGCCGACGGCGCCAGCGCGGTGCGCGCCAAGGAGGGCACGCTGGTGGTCGACGTCGTCCAGCGCCACCTCGCTGCCTTGGACCACGCCGCGATCGACTACGTGCGCGGCGCGAGCGCGAGGGCGGGTGACGACGTCTGGTCCGCTGCCCACGGTGCGTTCCGGGCCCCGTTCGATTACCTGACCGGCCTGGAGTCGGCCGCCGCGAACCTCGAGCACTTGCCCTCCCCGCTCGGCCTGGTCGGCCACACCCACGTCGCGCGCGCCTTCGCCGTCGTCGAATCGGACGGCGCGCCGCTGTGGCGCACGGTGGACTTCAAGGGTCCGACTTCGAGCTACACGGTGCCCCCTCGGGCGCGCGCCTTCCTCAACCCCGGCTCCGTCGGCCAACCGCGCGACGGCGACCCGGCGGCGGCGTACGCGCTGTTCGAGCCGGACAAGCGCCGCTTCACCGTCCGTCGGGTGCCCTACGACGTGATGGCGGTCCAGCGGAAGGTGCACCAGGCCGGCTACCCGGAGGCGCTCGCGGAGCGCCTGGAACGCGGTCGATGAGCCTGGTGCCCGAAGGGCAGGGCGCGGCGCTCGCGGCGTTGCGCGCGCTCGCCGCGCGCGGCGACGACGCACCGCGCACGCTCTTGCTCGCCGGTCCCGATGGCGTCGGGCGGCGCGACGTGGCCCGCTGGTACGCGGCGCTGCGCGGGTGCGGCGCCAACCAGGGCGATCCGTGCGGACGCTGCGCGGCCTGCCGCACGCTCCTCCCGGACGCCGACGGGGTCGTGGACGCCCCCGACTACCGCGAGATCGGTCCCGCGACCACGACCCGCGACGGGAAACCGTCCCGGCGTCCGCAGCTGCGCATCGACCAGCTGGTCCCGCGCGAGCGCAGCGACGTCGACGACCCCTTGGGCACGTGGCTGGCGCGACCCCCGGCGTTCCGGCACCGGGTGGGGACGATCGTGCGCGCGGAGACCTTGACCGAGGAAGCGGCGAACGCCTTCCTCACCACCCTCGAGGCGCCGCCGCGGCACGCGACGCTGGTGCTGATCGCGCCGGGTCCCGATGCGCTGCTGCCCACGGTGGCTTCGCGCTGCGCGGTCGTGCGCCTGAGGCCGGCCGACGCGCCCGCCGCGGTCCGGGCGCGGCTCGCGCCGCATCCGGCGCTTCGCTTGGGCCGCCCGGCGGCGTGGCGCTCGGCCCTCGCGGACGAGGCGTCGACGGACGCGAAACGCGCAGCGGTGGGCGGGTTCCTGGCTGCGCTACCGGGCGACCTGGCCGACGCCTTCGCGGCGGCCGAGGTGCTGGCCGCAGCGTGGCCCACCGGCGACGACGAGATGCCTGGGCTCTTGCGCGAGGCGTGGCGCAGCGCGGGGCCAGCCGCCTACGCGAACGGCGACGCGGCGACCGCTGCCCTGGAGAAGGCCTGGGGCGCGTACGCGCACCGGGAGTTGGCGTTGCGGCGATGGGTGTTGACGCTGCGCTCGGTCCTCAACCGCCACCCTTGACGCGCCGCACCTCGGCGGCCGGGAACTCGTGGAAGCTCCCCTCGTCGGTGCGCAGCTCCACGGTGCCGGCGAGCGGGCTGATCTTGACCACCTTGCCGCAGGTCCCGGAGTCGTCGTGGCAGGCCTGGCCGCCCTTCTTGGGCATGCCCTTGAGCAGCTCGCGGTACTGCTCGTGTTCGTACTGCAAGCAGCACATGAGCCGACCGCACGGTCCCGTGATCTTCTCGGGGTTGAGCGGAAGCTGCTGATCGCGCGCCATCCGGATCGAGACCGCGCTGAAGGTCTGCAACCAGGTCGACGAGCACGATCCAGTGCCGCACCGGCCCAGCGTCCCGAACATGCGTGCCTGGTCGCGCGGTCCCACGTTGACGAACTCGAGGCGCGCGTCGGTGTGCGCCATCAGCGCCTGCGCCATCGCCCGCAGCGGCGCCTGCCCCTCGGTGCCGTAACTGAGGACGAGTACGGCCTCGTCGAGCGTGAACTCCAGCGCGACGATCTTGGCGTCCGAACCGGTCTCGCGCACCCGGGCCCGCACCAACCATTTGAGGTCCTCGGCCTTGGCGCGCAGCCGCTCGTACGCCTCGAGGTCGGCGCGGTCGGCGGCGCGCAGGACGTGGCCCACCGTCCGCTCCTCGCTGCGCAACTCGGTGCGCACCTTGGCGATCTCCACGCCGCGGCGGGTGGTCACCACGCAGGGCGCGCCGACCGGCGGCGGGCTCGGCGGAGCTTCGACGTAGTGCAGTTTGGGGCCGTTGTCGAACGTCACGCCCAAGGCGTCGATCATGCGGTTCCTCCAAGGAGCGGCGGCGCGCACTGCGCCACCGGCCGGTAGCTTCGTCGGTGCAAGGAGCACGGGCCGTGCGCGTGCAGGGCCGCGCGATGGGCCGGCGCCCCGTAGCCCTTGTGGCGCTCGAACCCGTAGTCCGGGAACGCGCGGGCGGCGGCGCGCATGCAGTCGTCGCGGTGGGTCTTGGCCAGGATCGAGGCGGCAGCCACCGACAGCGAGGTCGCGTCGGCCCTGGGCGGCGCGACCAGCGGCACCGGGCCGGACTCGAAGCGCAGGTGCAGGTAGTCGGTGACGAAGGCGTCCGGGACCAGGCCCAGGGTCGCGATGGCGCGGTGCGCGGCGACGTGGGTGGCGCGCAACGGGCCCAAGGCGTCGACCTCGCGGGCGTCGGCCTCCGCGACGGCCCAGGCGCGGGCGCACGCGCGCACGTGCGCGGCGAGGCGCTCGCGCACCGCCGGCGCCAGCGTCTTCGAATCGCGGTACGGCAGGTCGGCGAGCTCGGGCAACACCACCACCGCGACGACCACCGGGCCGGCCCACGCGCCGCGGCCGGCCTCGTCGATCCCCGCGACGGCACGCAGCCCACACGCCCAGAAGGCGCGCTCCAGCTCGAAGCCCGCCGAGCTCACGCGCTCGCGGCCGCGATCTCCTCGGCCACGATGGGCGCAGCCACGTCGACCGGGATCGTGAAGTAGAAGGTGCTGCCGCGCCCCACCTTCGATTCCACCCAGATCCGGCCACCGTGCTTCTCGACCGCGAGCTTGCAGAACGTCAGACCCATGCCGGTGTCGTAGCGGTCGTGGACCGTGTGCCGAGATTGCTCGAAGGCGTTGAAGATGCGCTTCTGGTCGGCTTCGGGGATGCCTTCGCCGTCGTCGCGCACGGACAGGACGAACTCCTCGTCCTGCTTCCAGGCGCGAAAATCGATGTACCCGCCGCGGCGGGTGTGCTTGATCGCGTTGGCCATCAGGTTCGCGAGGACCCGCCGCAAGAGGTTGGGATCGGCGAAGATGCGCTCCGCCTCGGGCCGCACCAGGAAGCCGAAGTGTCGGTCGCGCGGCCCGCCGGAGACGTCGCCGAGCGACTCCTTGGCGAGCTCGGTCAAGCTGGGGACCACGGCGGGGCCGTAGGGCATGTGGCCCTCTTTCATGCGCCGGACGTCGAGGATGTTGGCCGCCAGGTTCAGCAGATGCTGGGCCTCGCTGCGCGCGAGCCCGAGCAGTTCGTCGAGGCCGGCGTCCTCGTGCGCGCCCGTCTTGATCATGTCCAGCGAGTGGTCGAGCAACCCCATGACGCTCGAGATCGGGCTCTTCAGGTCGTGGACCAGCATGTGGATCAGGTCGTCCTTGACGCGCTCGGACTCCTTGTACGCCTGCTCGAAGCGGCGCGATTGCTCGAGCGCGTGCCGCAGACCGCGCTCGACCTGACGGCGGTCGAGCAGCCGCTTGAGGGTCGCACGGACGACGTCCGGCCGGGTGGGCAGGTTCAGGTACGCGTCGACGCCCTGGTCCACGACCTTGGATTCGAGGGCCGGATCGTTGGGCCCCAGGTACACGATCGGGACGTCGACCAAGGAGGCCCGGCGCCGCAGGAGCGCGATCAGGTCGAGTTGGGCCACCTTGTCCACGAGCGCGTGCTCGAGCACGATCGCCTCGGGCACGGAGCCCCGCGTGTGGTAAAGGAGCTTCTCCACGTCGTCGAAGACCTCGGTGGCGAGCCGCAACGCGCGCACGACCGAGCGCAACCCCTGGCCCCGGGCCTCGGAGGCCATGGCGATAAGCACGTACGGAGGTTGCGACGCCGTCATGGAGGTCCATCATAGCGTGCCGCCGCCGCACCTCGCCTGGGACCCCCTTGGGCGCACGCCACAGGGCGCGTATCCCCAGCGCCCGTACGCCGGGCACCGGTCGCGGTGGCCACGCTCGGGTACCGTTGCTCCGTGGACGACGTCTTCACCTGGTTCGCGTTCCCCTGGGCGCTCGTGGCGCTGCTCGCGCTGCCGCTGCTGCCGCGTGGGCGCGGCTGGCCGTGGCGGGCGGCGGTGCTGGCCGCCCTGGTGGTCGCGCTGGCGCAACCGCAGCGACCGGCGATCGAAGACCGGGTGGCCGTCCTCGTCGACGTGTCCGACAGCGTCGGGAACGCGGGCGCCGGCGCCGAGGAGACGCTCGCTCGGGCTCTCGGAGCCGACGCGACCGTCTACCGCTTCGCGGGCGACGTCGCCCGGGTCGAAGCCGGCTCGATCGGCGCCGCGGCGCCCGCCGCCGGCGTCGATCCGGGGAGCACCGACGTCGCGCGCGCCCTGGCGGTCGCGCTCGCGGACGGTGCGCGCCGGATGGTGCTGGTGTCGGATGGCATCGACAGCACCTCCGCCGGCATGCCGAGCTCCGCGGCGGTGCCCGTCGACGTGGTCGTGCTGCCGGCGACCGCCAACGCCCGCCTCGAGGCGCTCACGGCACCGGACCGGGTGACGCCGGGGGCGTCGATCGAGGCCGTGGCCCTCGTCGACCTCGACCAGGCCTCGCGCGTCGTGCTGCGTCCCGAGCTGAACGGCGTCGCCCTGGAGCCCGTCGAGCTCGACCTGGAGGCCGGAAGCCACGCGATCCCGTTCCGGGTGGCGGCGCCGATCGACGCCGACGCCCGTGCGGAGAGCGCGCTGCGCATCGGTGCGACGCTCGAGGTCGACTTCGCTCAGCCCACCGGCGACGACGCCCAGACCACCGAGGTGGCCGTCGCCGCGCGCGGCGCCGTGCTCGTGATCGGCGATCCCGCCGCGGCCGCACTGCTGCGCGCCCAGGGCTTGGACGTCGAGGAGGCGACCCCCGATCGGGTGCGCGCACCGTTCGACCCGGCGGCGGTGGTGTTGCGCGCGGGCTCCGGCGATTTCACGCCCGGCCAGCTGGAGCTGCTGGCGCGCTACGTGGACCAGGGCGGTGGCCTCCTGATGACCGGCGGACCGCAGGGCTTCGGCCTCGGTGGGTGGTACCGGACGCCGCTCGAATCGACGCTGCCGGTGCGGAGCGACGTGCGCACCGAGGTGACCGTGCCGCAGGTCGCCATGGTCATGGTGCTCGACGTGTCCCAGTCGATGGCGGCCGGTCAACCGAGCCGCCTCGAGCTGGCGAAGCGCGGCGTGATCGACGTGGTGGACCTCTCCTTCGAGACCGACCTGCTCGGTTTGATCGTGTTCTCCGACCCGTCCTCCACCCGCTGGGCGTTCGAGCTGCGATCCGCCACCGAGTCCGGCAAGCGCGCGATGCGCGACGCGACGCTCGCCGTTCAGCCGCAGGGCGGCACGCTCCTCGGGCCGGCGTACGAGCAGGCGCTCGAGGCGCTCGCCGCGAGCGACGCGGCGATCAAGCACGTGATCGTGCTCTCGGACGGCAAGCTCTACGACGGCCAGGGCGCCTTCGCCGGCTCTGCACCAGACTGGGAAGCGACCGCCGCGGGCGCTCGGCTCGGCCGCATCACCACCAGCGCGATCGCGATCGGCGCGGACGCCGACCGGGTCGCGCTCGAAGGCCTCGCGCGCGGCGGCGGCGGCCGCTTCTACGAGGCGTTCGATACGGCCACGCTGCCACGGCTGTTCACGAACGAGGCCTTGACCGCTTCACGCGACCTGCTGCGCGACGAGCGGGTGGTGCCCGAGGGACGCCGCCACCCGCTCTCGCCGTTCGAGGGCCCCGCGCCGAGCGTCGACGCGTACGTGGCCACGACGCTCGCGCCGACGGGGGAACCGCTGTTCGTCGCCCTCGACGACGAGCCGCTGCTGGCGGTCGGCCGCGCCGGGCTCGGCCGCAGCGCCGCCTTGACCACCGACCTGAACGCGTGGGCCGGCGACTTCGGGCGCTGGTCGGAGCTACCGGCCGTACTGGGCGGCGTCGTGCGCTGGTTGCAAGCGCGACCGGAGCCCTACAGCGCCACCGCCCGACCGCGCGGCGGCGTGCTCGACGTCGTGGTCGACGCGGTGGTCGCCGGCGCGTACGTGAACGACCGACCGCTGGTGGCGCGGTTCCAGGGAACCGAAACCGAGCTTCGGCAGGTGGCGCCCGGACGTTACGTGGGCGAGCTGCCGGTTCGGGGCAGCGGCGGCACGCTCGTGGTCGCCGACGGCGCCGAAGTGGTCGCTCGGCACTCGGTCGCGACGCCGGACCCGGAGCTCGCGGGCGGCGACGGCGGCGCAGCGCTGGCCGCGCTGGCCGAACGCTCCGGCGGCGACGTCCTCGCCCTCGAGGACCTTGCGGGGTACCGACCAGCCGGCAGCGCTACGGCCGCGCCGCTCTGGGGCTGGGCAGCCGCGCTCGCCTTCGCGCTCCTGATCGCCGAGCTCGCGTGGCGGCGGTACGCACCCGACCCGACCGACGTCAGTCGGCCGGACGGTCGCTGAGCCTCGCTTCGGACCCCGACCCGTCGAGCGGCGCGTCCACGTCCACCTTCATGACCTCACGCAGCACGCTCGTCGCGTAGCTCCCCTTGGGGAGCTCGAAGCTCAGCAGCAGGTCCGGCCCGTCGCGCCCGACCGACGCTTCGAGCCCCGCGATGCGCGTCGACCGGCGGTCGCCGTGGCGACCGACCAGGTCGACCCAGCGCAGGTCGAGCGCGGCGAGGCCCGCGGCCTCGCGCCGCCCCGCCTCCCCCGCCGACGGCTTGACCTTCTTGCCGTACAGCGGCAACGTCGCCGAGATCGCGAGCACGCCAGCGCGCGCCACGGCGTCCTCGAGGTCCGCCTCGGTGACCTGGAAGGTCCCTCCGGTGTCGTGCTTGCGCGCCCAGTCGCCCACGAGGACGCCGGCGTACGTACCGTCCGCGACGCGCTCCGCGAGCCATCGGTTGAACATCAGCGACTGCAGCGCCGAGACGAAGAAGCGCTTGAGCCGGTGCCCTCCGGGTACGTCATGACCGTGCAGCAGACGCCAGCCGTCGACGGCGTTGCGTCCGAAGCGACCGAAGCGTTGCGGTCCGAAGTAGTTGGGGGACCCCGCTCGCGCGAGGCGCTCGAAGACGGCCGCTGCCCGCGCCTCCGCGTCGTCCACGACGTCGCGCACGCGCACGACGAAGGCGTTGCCCCGCAGGTGGCCGATACCGAGCTTGTTCGCGTGCCGGCTGGTCTCCAGGACCCGAACGCCATCCATGGCCTCGAGCGCGGCCCATGCTTCGGTCTCGAAGCGGCGCGGCACCGATAGCCACTGTTCCGTGCGGGCCACCTTGTCCTTGAGCCCCGCGACCCCGACGTTCGGCTCGGGCACGCCTGCGTCGCGCAGCGCGACGATCAGGTCGCGGGTCGTGTGCCCCACCTTCTCGACGCGCGCGTACGCATGGCTCCCCACGCCCGACGGCAGGTAGAGCGGACGCTCCACCACCTCGAAATCGTCCGGGTGAGCGCGCAGGGTCCCGCCCGTACCGCGGAGGTCGGCGGTCAGCGGCGGAAGGTCGCACCAGCGGAAGGTGAGGCGGTGCTCGAGCTCGACATCGACCTCAGGCGCTGGCGCTTCGCTCACGAAGCGTCGGCGCTTGGCGTGGCGATCGGCGCCGGTGCGTGGGCTGCCGCCCGTTCGTTCATGATTCGCTCGGCACGCCTGAAGCGGTCGACGAGGGACGGAGCGTCGAGCAGCGTCTGGCGCGCTTCTGGCTCGACGCGCACGTTCGCGCACACGAAGGACGCCTGGTAGAGGAGGTCCTCGGGCACGTGTTCATCGACGACCTTTGCAGCGTCGCCGACGAAGAACGTCGCGGCGTAACGCCGAAAGGCCTCGATCGCGTCCCACGCAGCCACGCGCTCTTCGTTCGGGTCGTCGCGACGGAGCGGGAGCGGCTTCTCCTCGGTGAAGTAGAGCGGCCGCGTACCGCCGTCGCTCTCGGGCACGTCCTCCCGACGGGCGACGCTCGCCTTGATGCGCTCGCGCCCGTGGCCGGTCAGCGTGTAGGTGCCGTCCGGTTGTTCCGCCAACTCCACGACGTGGACCACGGTAGCTACTTCGTCGAAGGGGGCGCCGCCGTCGTCGCGCGCCCGCGCGATCACGAAGCGCGGTTCGTCGAGCTCGAGAACCTGCTGCACGAGGCGCTTGTAGCGGGCCTCGAAGACGACCAGCGGCACGGTCTGCCCCGGGAACACCACCAGGTCGAGTGGGAAGACGGCCAGTTCCTGCATGAAGCTCACGGTACCAGGGCGCCGCCGGACCGCACCGTAGGCCGACACGCGCATCGGCCCGGGCGGCGACCGCGCCCGGGCGCCGACCGGCCGCGTCGCTTGGAGTCGGCCCCGTTCCGCCGGACGAACGGGGCCAAGCGAAGCGCCGGACCCCTTGGGGTCCGGCGTTTCGTTCGATTGGCGGAGCCGACGGGATTTGAACCCGCGACCTTCTGCGTGACAGGCAGATATGCTAACCGCTACACTACGGCTCCAAACGCGTCCGTCAGCGTACCGGCTCGAGGTCCAGGGTGTCAACGGCCGGCGTGGTCGTCTCGGACGCCGACCGCCCCGGTGCTAGGCTCGGATCATGAGCGTCCTCGACGCGGTTCGGTCGCGCGGCCACGTCCGCTGGGGCATCGTCGGCTGCGGCGGCGTCACCGAGGTCAAGTCCGGACCCGCGTTCCAGCGCGTCCCGGGCAGCTCGCTCGCCGCCGTCATGCGCCGCGACGGCGCCAAGGCGCGCGCTTACGCCGAGCGCCACGGGGTCGCACGCTGGTCGGACGACGCCCGCGACGTCATCGAGGCCGACGACGTCGACGCCGTCTACGTCGCGACCCCACCGTCGAGCCACGCTGCGTACGCGCTCCAGGCCGCGCACGCCGGCAAACCCGTCTACGTCGAGAAGCCGATGGCGCGGACCGTCGCCGAGGCGGAGGCGATGGTAACGGCCTGCACCGACGCGGGCGTGCCGCTATTCGTCGCCTACTACCGCCGCGCGCTCCCGCGCTTCGCGTTCGTCCGCGAACGCCTCGCCGACGGCACGATCGGCACCCCGACCCGCGTCCACGCGGTGGTGTCGCAGCCGCCGCCGGCCGACGCGGCGAGCGGCGGATGGCGCTGGGACGCGGCCACGGCGGGCGACGGCTTGCTGTACGACCTGGGCAGCCATGGGCTCGACCTGCTCGACCACTGGTTCGGACCCGTCCGCTCGGTCGCCGGGCACGCCCGGACGCGCTCCGCCTGGGCCCAGGTGAGCGACGAGCTCGTGGCGGCGCTCTCCTTCGAGCACGGCGTGATCGGCACCGCCGCGTGGAGCTTCACGGGGCCCACCGTGCGCGACCGCATCGAGGTCCTCGGCACCGCGGGGTCGCTGCACGTGCCGCTGTTCGCCGACGGCCCGGTGGTGCTGACCGACGCGCAGGGCCGCGCGGTCGAGCACCCGATCCCCCACCCCGTTCACGTCCAGGAACCGCTGATCAACTCTATCGTCGAAGACCTGCTGGGGCGCGGCGGACCCGCGCCGAGCACCGGCGCGAGCGGCTTGCGCACCCAACGCCTCCTCGAGCGACTCGCGGCGTCGCGCTGAGCCACCCGGCGCGGGCGAGCGGCTACCGGAAGAGCGTCAGGTCGACGAGCACGCCGGCGAGGACGAGCGCGCCCACGTAGAGGTTCGCGTCGAACGCCTGGAGCGCGATCGCGGCCCCATGCCGCGCCACCCACGCGTGCTGCACGGCGAAGACGGCGGCGACCGCGCCGACGGCGAGCGCGGTCCCCCAACCGAGCCCCGCCGTGGCGACGAACGCCGCGAGCGCGACGACCGCGACGACGTGGAGTGCGATCGCGATGGCGCGGGCGCCGTCGACGCCGAAGCGCACCGGGATGCTGTGGACGCCGTTAGCGACGTCGAAGTCGCGGTCGAGCAGGCCATAGATCACGTCGAAGCCGGCGATCCACGCGCCCACCGCCAGCCAGCCCCACCAGGCGGCCGGTGCGAAGGCGCCGGTGACCGCGATCCAGCCACCCGCCGCGGCGGCGCCGATGGTGACGCCAAGCCACAGATGGCACGCCCACGTGACCCGTTTGGTGAGCGGGTAGAGGGCCAGGAACACCGCCGCCACGGGCAGCAGCGCGGCGGTGAGCGGGTTGAGCGCGAGACCGGCGCCGACGAAGGCGACCGCTCCGGCGGCGGCGAGCGCCCACGCATCGCGCGGGCGCAGCCGCCCCGAAGGCAGCTCGCGCGCCGCGGTCCGTGGGTTGGCGGCGTCGATGCGGGCGTCGAACACGCGGTTGAGCGCCATCGCGAAGGTCCGGGCCCCCGCCATGGCCAACGTCACCCACGCGAAGGTCGCCCAGCCAGGCCAACCGCCTGCAGCGGCGAACATGGTCGCGAACGCGAACGGCAGCGCGAACAGCGTGTGTTGGAAGCGGACGAGCGCGAGGTAATCGGCGAGCGCACGGCGGGGCCGCGGCGAGGAGGCGACGCTCATGCGGCGAGCCTACCCCCGCGCCCCTGCGTCCGACCGGGACGCGCGCGCCCATGCGGGGAAGCGCGCGAGCGCGCCGCGGACCTGCCGGGC
Organism: Trueperaceae bacterium; assembly: GCA_046260675.1. Classification (GTDB taxonomy): domain Bacteria; phylum Deinococcota; class Deinococci; order Deinococcales; family Trueperaceae; genus JAABTL01. Next base: position 35,116 of record JBHEOT010000002.1, read on the forward strand.
GACCGGGCGACCGGCCTGCGCCACCGCCGGCGGCCCGTGGCCAACGACCAGTACCCTAGGGTCGAGGGCGACCAAGGCGGCGGCGCTCCGGTATGCGGCGGCGAGGTCGCTGGTGAACGCCGCGATCGGGGGGTGCCACCACGGGGCCACGTGCATGAGCGCGTCGCCCGCGATCACCACGCCCTCACGGTCGAGATGGAAGCCGAGCTGCCCCGGCGTGTGGCCCGGCAGGGCCAACGTCCGGAGTCCGGGCCGAACCTCGTCCAGGGCCTCGCCCGCCTCGATCCAGCGCTCGACGCGGACCACCGGCATGGCGGCCATGGGCACGCGCGCCATCAGCCGCTGCAGCGGCGGCAGCGTCGACCGCTCCGGGAGCGGCGGGGCTCGCCCCTCGTCGACCCACGCGCGGTCGCCGGCCGGTGCCCACACCGCGGCACCGGCCGCCACCAACGCGGGTAGGCCACCGACGTGGTCCGGATGCGCGTGGGTCACCAGCACCCGGCGGACGTCTTCGAGGCCGTACCCGAGCGACCGCAACCGCCCACGCAGCGCGCCGACGGTCCCGGCAGCGCCCGCGTCGACGAGCGTCAGCCCGTCGACGCCCTCGATCGCGATCACGTTGACGAGGAGCAACCCCAGCACGTGAACACCGGGCGCGACGAGGCCGGCGGCCGCCGCGCGTCGGGGGGGAGACCCCGCCACGCTCAGTGCTGCCCCGAAGCTTCCTTGATCGCGTGGGTGGAGAAGCCGAACTGCGGGACGGCGGTCGCCGCGCCGGTCCCGAGGACCGCCGCGTAGAGCTCCGCGAGGTTGGTGCCCCCCACCTCGACGCGCATGCCCAGAGCTTCCCGCAGTTCGTCGAGCGTGCGGTCGTCGAGCAGCGTCTCCGTGCCGTACTTGAGCATGCTCGGCGAAAGCAGGAGCAGATCGGCCTCCCCCGGCGCGACCTGCGTGAGCACGTCGCGCCCGGCCAACAGGCCGGTGACCGTGGTGACCGCTCCGAAGGTGCGGTTCACCAACGGTCGCACCTCGAGCTCCAAGCCGTCGACCGCGCGCAGGGGCGCCACCGCCCGCTCCAGCACCGGCCCGAACAGCGACCCCGTGACCAACAAGACCCGTTGCGGTGCGTCGAGGCGCGCGGGCAGCGTCGGAAGCGGCGCCTCCAAGAAATCGCGCACCATGCCGACGCCGTTCTCCAGCATCACGAACCCCTCGTACGCCTCGGCCGCCGGCAGCGGCCGGCCGGACGTCAGGTACAGCTCGTCCGAGAGGAACGCGAAGCGGGTGCCCTTCTCGCGCAGCATGCGGCGTTGGAAGGCCTCGACGCGCGCGACGAGGTCGTCGGACTCGTTGCCCGTGAGGGTGCGCACGTCGGGGAGGTTGCGGCGGTGGTCGGTGAGGCCCACCGGAACGACCGCCACGGCCTGGACGTTCGGACGCGAAGCCAAGTACTCGAGGGTGGCGTCGAGCGCAGCGCCGTCGTTGCGACCCGGGACGGCGACGACCTGCGTGAACAGATCGATCGGTTCGAGGCGCTCGATCATGCCTCGGATGCTCGTCGCGCCCGGGTCCTTCACCTTCAGGCGCCACCACTTCATCATGTCGGCCCGCAGCGCCTCGTCGGCCGTGTGCACGCTGACGTACAGCGGCGACAGGTGTTCGTCGAGGATCCGCTGCACGTCGACCTCGGTGAGGTTGGTCAAGGTCACGAAGCTGCCGTAGAGGAAGCTCGTGCGGAAGTCGTCGTCCATCGTGTACAAGCTCTTACGGAACCCCTTGGGCATCTGGTGCACGTAGCAGAACTCGCATTTGTTCGCGCACAGCCGCAGGCCGTCGAAGATCACGTCGTCGAACTCGAGGCCGGGGTCTTCCCACTCGACCTCGACCACGCACCCGCCGGTTCCCTCGGCGTCGCGCAGCTCGAGGATCGCTCGCCCGCGCTCCAGCTCGCGGCGGTAGGCGAGCACGTCGGGCACCCATTGCCCGTTGATCCGGACGAGCGCCCATCCGGCCTCGACGCCGGCTTTGGCGGCGGGCGAGCCCGCGGCGACGGAACGCACGGGCGCGACGTACGGCGGCTCGTTCGCATCGATCGGGTTGCTGGGGGCGGAGTGGACGAGGGGCACGAAGCAGCAGCGTAGCAGGTACGCGCGCGCGGTCCGGACCGCGGGCTACGCGGCGAGCATCGCCGCGATGGCCGTCAGTCCGGCCGCGTGCGCCGAGACCGTGCGGGCGACCTCCACGTGGTACCCACCGCCGAGGGTGGTGACGAGCGGCGTCCCGGCGCCACGGCAGAGCTCGGCGACCGTCCGGTCGCGCGCCACGACGCCGGCCTCGGTGAGGGTCAGTCGGCCGAACCGGTCGCCATCCAAGACGTCGACGCCCCCCTGGTAGAGCACCAAATCCGGCTCGACCTGCGCGAACAGCGCCGGCAACGTGCGCTCCAGCGCGGCGAGGTACGCCCGGTCGTCGGCGCCGTCGTCGAGCGGTACGTCGAGGTCGCTCGACTCCTTGACGAACGGGTAGTTGCGCGCGCCGTGCATCGAGTAGGTCACCACCCGCTCGTCGCCGGCACAGATCGCGGCCGTGCCGTTGCCCTGATGGACGTCGAGGTCGACGACCAGCACCCGGCCGACCGCACCCTCGTCGAGGAGGGCGCGGGCGGCGACGACCAGGTCGTTGTAGACGCAGAACCCCTCACCCCGATCGGCGAAGGCGTGGTGGGTGCCGCCGGCGAGCGACACCCCGAGCCCGTGCTCGAGCGCCCATCGCGCCGCCGCCACGGTGCCGCCCGCCGACGCCTGCGACCGGCGGACCAGCTCCGGGCTCTGTGGGAAGCCGAGGCGCCGCTCGGCGCGGGCGTCGAGCGCGCAGCGCGCCACCGCGTCCAAGTAGGCCGCGTCGTGGGCCCGCGCCAGGTCGGCGTCCGCCACGAGCAGCGCCGGCGCGACCACCCAACCGTCCAAGCGCAGGCGCTCGGCCAACAGCGCGTACTTGGTCATCGGGAACCGGTGTCCGGGCGGCAGTGGAGCGGGAAGGTGGGCGGGGCTGAATCCGTGCGGCACCGAGCGTAGCCCTCAGACGAGCTCGTCGGTCGGCACGCCGATGACGCTCGCGCGCACGGCCGGCAACACGAACGCGTGTACGGGGGCCATGCTCACGCAGCTCACCCACGCACCGACTTCGGGGAGCCCCGCCTCCCCTGCCGGGTCGTCCAGACCGACGACCAATGGATGCCCGGCGTCGATCACGGCGACCGCGCCCTCGCGCTCGACCACCACGCCGGCGACCTCGAGGCGACCGAGCCCGGAGCTCCCGAGCCGCCGCTCGTCGGGCGTCGCCGGCTCGAAGCCGCGCGTCATCGCGTGCAGCACGACCTGGACCGGACCGGTCGGCGCCAGGTACGGACCGGTCCGCTCGAGCGTCTGCACGACGGCGTCCCCGATCCCGAGCTCGAGCAACGGGCTCCCCTCGGCGCGGGCGAACGCGGTGGCGTGCACGGCGTGGGCGCGCCAGCGGGCGACGAAGCCTTCGACGGAATCCTCGATCACGGCGCGAGTGTATCCCGGACGGCCGCCGCCCGGACCGGTGCTACACTGCGGGACGTGACGAACGAACCCCACCCGCCTCGTCCGACGCCCCATGCGACCCGTTCGCGTGGGGCGTTCGCCGTTCAGGAGGCCGCATGCTCGAAACGCTGAACGAGGTCCAAGGCCTCGATCTGGAGCGCGACGCGCTCACCGCGGCCCGCGGTGAGACCCCCCAAGAGCTGCTGGCCGCGCGGACCCGCCGCGCCGAGCTCCAAGCCGAACGCGACCGAGTCAAATCCGACCACGACGACCTGCGCAAGCAGGTGGCCGCCGCCGATCTGGAACTCAAGACGCTGCAGGAGCGCCGCAAGTCGGCGTCCGAATCGGCTCTGCGAGCCGCGACGGCGAAAGAGATGTCGCAGTTCCAGAACCAGGAGCTGCAGTTCACCACCCGGGCGCAGGAGCTCGAGGAGGACGCGCTTCCGCTCATGGAGCGCCTCGAGGCCAGGGCGACGGAGCTCGCCGCGCTGCAGGCGCAACTCGACGAGCTCGAGCCCGAGCTCGAAGCGTCCGAAGAGCTCGAACGAGCCCGGGTCGCCGAGGTCGACGCCCGCGACGCCGACCTCGCCGATCGCCGCGAGCGGCTCGCCACCACGGTGGAGACGATGCTATTGCGTCAGTACGAGCAAGTGCGCAAGGCGCGCCGCGGACTCGCCCTCGTCGGTCTGCAGGACGGCAAGCGCTGTGGCGGATGCCACGTCCAGCTCCCCATCCACGTGATCCAGAAGGTGCGCAAGCATCAAGGCGTGGTGCGCTGCCCGTCGTGCGGGCGTTTGCTCTACCAAGAACCCCCGGCCTGACGAAACGACGCCGGCCCGTCCGGACGCCCATCACGAAGCGCGCCGCATCCCGGGTCCGGGATGCGGCGCGCGAGGTCCGAGGTCCTCAGCGCAGTTCGGCGAGCGGGTCGATCGCGACGCCGCGCACGTGCAGTTCCAGGTGGAGGTGCGGTCCGGTCGAGAGCCCCGTGGAGCCGACGAGCGCGATGGGCTCGCCTTGCGACACGCTCTGCCCCACCCGGACCACGATTCGACTGGCGTGGGCGTACCAGGTCTCGGCTCCGCCGGCGTGGCGGATCTTGACCAGGTTCCCGTAGCCGCGGTCCGACCAGCCGGCGAACGTGACCGTCCCCGTGCGGGCGGCGACGATCGTGGAGCCGGTGGGGGCGGCGATGTCGAGGCCGCGGTGGAAGGCAGCGGTGCCGAAGCCGAGGTTGCGGCGGCCGTAGTACGACGTCAGGCGGCCGTGCAACGGCCACACGTAGGTGTTCTCGAGCTCGCGCACCTGCGCCAGGCGCTCGAGCGCGGCCACGGGCGCGACGCCGGGCAGGAACAAGAGCATGCCGGGGCGCAGGTCGAGGGGGCCGCGGAGCTGGTTCGCGCGGGCGACGCTGGCCGGGTCCGCTCCGTAGAGGTCGAGCAGGTCGGTGAGCGCGACGCCGTGCTCCAACGCCACCACCAATCCCTCGCCGGGGGGGATCAGCAGCTCCACACCGACCGGGAGCCGATCGAGCGAGGAGAGGTCGGGGTTGGCGCCGACGAGGGCGGCCATGGTGATGCCGTAGCGCTCGACCACCTCGGTCAAGGTCTCGCCGTTCGCCAACGTGTGGCGCCGGAAGCCGGGGGGTGGGTCGGGCGCGGGTTCGGCCAAGCCGCCTCGGGCTTCGACGAGCGGGACTTTCAGGACGTCGCCCGGGCGGATCAGATGACCGCCGAGACCGTTGGCCTCCAACAGCACGTCGACGTCGACGCCGTAGCGATGGGCGATGGTGCCGACGGCGTCGCCGGGCCGCACTTCGACGAGCGCGAAGCTCTGGGCGAACGCGCTCGAGAGCGCGAGGTGCACCGTCGCGATGAGCGCCAAGGCCGCGGGGCGAAGTCGGACGTGCGGGAGCACACGGACGGCGTGCACGATCGCGGCGCGGGGGGTCACGGGCGCTCGGCCTCGATTCGGGGCATTACGATTGTGAGAATATCGTGCGGCGTTGAGAGGTACGTGAGCGCGGGGGTCATCGGTCGCCGCCGGCCCGGCGGGCCGCCACCTCGCCCTCGAGGTACGCCACGACGGCGTGGGTGTCGGTACCCGGACCGAAGACCGCACCGACGCCCAGGCGCTCGAGCTCCGGACGATCCGCATCCGGGACGATGCCACCACCGAACACGAGCACGTCGTCCAACCCCGAGGCGCGCAGCTCGGCGACGAGCGCGGCGAAGTGGTGGAGATGGGATCCGGAGAGCACCGACAGACCGACCGCGTCGACGTCCTCCTGGAGTGCGGCGACCGCGATCGCAGCGGCGGTCTGGCGCAACCCGGTGTAGACGACCTCCATACCCGCGTCGCGCAGCGCACGCGCGACGACCTTGGCGCCCCGGTCGTGGCCGTCGAGGCCAGGCTTGGCGATGAGGACGCGGATGGGCGGCTGGATCATGGGCACCGGGTTTCAGAGAAGCAGGTCGCAGCGTACCGCACCGGCGCAAAGCGGGTCCGGGACCCGTCCCGACGAACGACCGGTGCGCCGCGCGCGGTCAGATCTGCCGCAGCGCCGCGCCCACCACTTCGGGGCCGAGCGGCAAGACGTCGCCGTCGGCGCGCACCCGCAAGCAAAAGCCCGCGGCGTCCGCGGCCGCCTCGGCGGCGGCGTGGCGGAGCACGGCGAGCGCCCACCAGCCGTCGCCATCGGCGGCGGGTGCGGCGCTGCACACCGCACCGACGGCGGCGCCGGCGGCGTCCTCGACGCGCCAACGCGCTGCCAGACCCAACGCCGGCAGCGGCCCTTCGAGCGTCAGGCCGTACAGACCACGGCGCAGGCGGCCGCGCGCTTCGACCCGCGCCATGATCTCCTGCCCCAGGTAGCAGCCCTTGCGGTAGTGCACGCGATCGGCGAGGCCCGTCTCCTGCGGCAGCCCGTGCGCACCTTCGGCGCGCACGGTGGCGACGCCGTGCGCCACGCGCGCCGCGGTGAGCGCCCGCTCGCCGACCGGGCGTGCGCCGCCCTTGATCAAAGCGTGCCAGGGTTCGCTCAGGTCGCGCGCCAGGAGCGCGACGTCCACGGTCGCCAGCGGGCCCAGCGACCCGAACCGGAGCAGGGCGCTCGCACCACCGTCGGCGGTCGGCACGGTCGCGGTGCTTCCCTCCTCGACCACGAGGCCGGCGGCGTCGACGCTCAGCGCGGGGAACGCCGCGCCGAGCTCGCGGACGACGGCCGCCCCGTCGCCCGCGACGAGCGTGAACGCCACCAGCCCACGCTCACCCACCGCCGCTTCGGCCACGTCGTCGAGCTCGACCTGATCGAACACGACGTGCGCCTCGAGCTCGGCGAACGCCGCGGGTCCGTCGCCATCGTCGATCGCGAGGTAGAGGTCGTCGCTGCGGCGGTGAACGGTGAGGCCCGCCTGCGGGCGTCCCTTGTGGTCGAGCAGCAGCGCCGAAGCGGCCGCGCCCTCCGATAGACCGCGCACGTCCTGGCTCAGTTGCCCGTGCAGGAAGTCGACGCGATCCGCCCCGCGGACGCGCACGTGGCCGCGCGCGAGCCGCGGCACCACCACCGGTCGACCGGCCAGAAGGTCGACCCGCTCGCCATCTGGATCGCCGAGGTGGTCGAGCGCCGCGGGCGCGAGCCAGGGCACGGCGCCGGCGGCGAGCACGGGCTCGTCCAAGAGCGCGGGCCACGCGCGGGGGGGGCGGGGGGCGGCGTCACCGACCGTGGGGGGAACGAAGGCGTGCTCGGCATCCGGCATGCCCCACGGTACTCCGCGGCCGGCCGGCCGGCCGTTGCCGGCGGCGAGGGCCGCCCAGGGTCCGCGGGCGTCAGCGTCGGCGCGCGCTTTCGCGCCTGGGATCGCGTCGGCGCGCGTCCCGGCGCCTCGCGTCGAGGTCGATCTCGAAGATGGTGAATTCAAAGGCGTTGATCACCCGAACCCCCTCGGCGGTGGCGTACTCGCGGGGGGCGTTGGCGCCGCTCAAGTGCACGTGGCCGTGGACGTGCACCGCCGGCCGCCAGCGACGCTGGAAGCGGTTGAAGGCGGGCACGCCGCGATGCGGGAAGTCCTCGCCCTCGTGCGTCCCTTTGGGCGGCGCGTGGGTCAGCAGCACGTCGACGCCCCGACCGTGGCGCCACCGGTTCCAGGCGAGCTTGGGCGCCAGCGCAGCGGTCATGCGCGCGTACTCGGCCTCACGGTACTGGTGCGGACCGGGGCGGTAGCGCGCGCTCCCCTCGAAGCCGGCGACCAGCAGTCCGTCGACGTCGATCACGTCGCGGTGGACGTTGGTGCAGCCACCGGGGAGGCGGGCGACGGTCGGGTCCTCGGCGCTCCGGAAATAGGCGTTCGCGTGGTTGCCGACGACGTACGCCGGCCGGGTGCGCAGCTTGCTGGCGACGAACTCCAGGTAGTACCCCGGGAGGTCGCCCGCGCACAGGACGACGTCGAACGGCGGCAGGTTGTGGGGGAAGTTCTCGGAATAGACGACCGGCGAGACCTCGTCCGACAGCGCCAGGACGCGCATCCCGCGGCCCCCCTCAGTCCGAATCGGGCGCCGCGATCGCCCCTTCGGCTTGCCATTCGAGACCGGCCCAGATGAGCCCGTCGATGTCGCCGTCCAACACGTGGTCGGGGTCGTGGCGCATCTCGCCGGTGCGGTGGTCCTTGACGTATTGCTTGTCGAGCACGTACGAGCGGATCTGCGAGCCCCACTCGATCGCCTTCTGGGCGCCGCGCGCCTTCATCTGCTCCTCGAGCCGACGACGTTCCTCGCGCTCCCACAGCCGCGAGCGCAGCACGGTCATCGCCTTCTCGCGGTTCTTGATCTGCGACTTCCCGTCCTGGCACGTGACGACGACCTCGTCGGGCGTCCCGCCGCGGTAGACGACGCGCACCGCCGAATCGGTGGTGTTGACCGATTGACCCCCGGGGCCCGACGACCGGTAGACGTCGACCCGCACGTCCGCTGGATCGATCGCGACCTCGATCGCGTCGTCGATCTCCGGCATCACCTCGACTGCGGCGAAGCTGGTGTGTCGGCGGTTCTGGCTGTCGAAGGGGCTGATGCGCACCAACCGGTGCACGCCCCCTTCGGCCTGCAGCATGCCGAAGGCGCGTTCGCCCCGGATGATCATCTGTGCGTAATCGATGCCGTGCGGCGCGGCGTCGTTGCCGACGGCATCGAGCAGCTCGACCTTGTAGCCGCCCCGCTCGGCGAAGCGCCGGTACATGCGCAAGAGCATGCCGGCCCAGTCCGAAGACTCGGTCCCGCCGGCACCCGGCTTGATCGTGACGATCGCCGCTCGATCGATGTGGTCGCCCTGGAACAGCGTCTCGCGGTAGAGCGTCTCGAGTTCACCGGAGACGCGCTCCTCCTCGACGTCCAGGTCGCTCTCGTCCTCGGGCCCTGCCATCTCGCGGAGCTCCTCGAGGCCGGTGACGTCGTCGGCGATGCGTTGGTAGGTATCGACGACCTTGCGCATCCGCGTGGCCTCGGTGTTCACCGCGCGCGCCCGTTCGGGGTCGTTCCAGAGCGCGGGATCGTTCAGTTCGGGTTCGAGCTCAGCAAGACGCGCTTGCTTCCCGACGAGGTCAAAGATACCCCCGGAGGGCATCGAGTCGCTGACGAAGCGGTTCCACAGCGGATCCTCCTTGTTCCGCACGCACCGCGCGCCAGAGGCGGCGGGACCTCGACGTGCACCCGGGTCGGGCATCGACGTCGTTCCGTGCAGCGCGAGTGTACCCCGCGGACCCCGTGGTACCATGACGCGACCGGAACGCCGTTCCCGACGTACGGCTCGCGATCCGTACCCCCATCCGCCCTGGAGGCGCCCCGTTGGACCTGTTCGAGGGCTTCGGCCTGCTGGACGTCATCGACGTGCTCGTGCTCGCCACGCTGATCTACCAGGCGTACGCCCTGTTGATCGGGTCGCGCGCCTGGAACGTGTTCCGTGGGCTGGCCGCGCTGACCGGGCTCTGGTTCCTGGCGACCCAGTTGGGCCTCGACGCCACCGGGGCCGTGTTCGACCGGTTGGCCCCCGTGGCGTTCCTCGCCGTGGTCGTCGTGTTCCAACCGGAGCTCCGGGCGGCGTTGGAGCGCTTCGGCCGCGGTCGACGCCGCCCCGACGTCGGGTCCGATCCGGTCCAAGAGCTGATGATCGCGGTGCGCGAACTCGCCTCGCAGAACGTCGGCGCGCTGATCGCGATCGAGCGCAGCACGCCGCTGCGCGAGTACGGCCGCCCGGGGGCGGCGGTCGGCGCACCGGTCACCGCAGCGCTGATCCAGACCCTGTTCGCGAGCCGCGGTCCGCTGCACGACGGCGCCGTCATCGTCAAGGAAGACGCCATCACCCACGCGGGCGCGATCTTCCCGCTCAGCGATCGCGAGCCGGCCGACGGTTGGGCCGCGAAGCTCGGCACCCGACACCGCGCGGCGCTCGGCCTCTCCGAGGTGAGCGACGCGCTGGTGCTCGTCGTGAGCGAGGAGCGCGGCACCGTGTCGGTGGCGCGCGACGGCGCTCTGCGGGTCGATATCGCGCCGGCCGCGGTGCAGGCGGCCCTGCGGGAGGTGTACGGCGCGTGAACCGACTCGTGCGCTGGGGACACCGGCTGATCGACCACTGGCCGCGCAAGGTGGGTGCGGTGGCGGCGGCGCTCTTCGTCTGGTTGATCGTCGCGACCGACGCGACGACCACCGCGCAGCGCTCGCTCCTGGTCCCGCTCGTGGTCGAGGGCGTCGACGCCGACCGGCTGGCCGTCGGGCTGCCCGAGCTCGTCGAGGTGACCGTGTCGGGCACGAGCAACCGCATCGACCGCCTGCGCCCCGAGAGCTTCGACGCGGTGCTCGACCTCGCCGACGTCGTCGGGGCGTTCCAGGTGGAGGTGTCGATCGCGCCGCCGCAGGGGATCGTGCTCGAACGCGTGGCGCCCAGTGAGGTGATCGGCGAGCTCGAGACGGTGGCGATCTCCGAGGTCCCCGTCCGGGTCACCGTCGCCGGGGCCCTCGGGCCCGACGAGCGCCTCGCGGCGACCGCGACCCCCGAGACGGCGCAGGTGCGCGGACGCGCGTCGATCGTGGAGCGCGTCGTGGCCGTCGTGGTGCCCGTCGCGGCGGAAGACGCGCGCACGGCGCTCGCCACCACCGTGGCGCCGTACGCGGTCGATGCCGCCGGACGCCCCGTCCTGGACGTGACGGTCGCCCCGGACCAGGTAGCGGTGACGATCGCGGTCGAACCCGTGCGCGTCGAGCGGCGGGTGCCGCTGGCGGTGGTCGCGCCGACCGCGGCTGGGTGGAGCGACCTACAGGACGCCCCGACCGACGTGCTGGTCACCGGTCCCGCCACGACGCTCGACGCGCTCGCGGTCGTCGAGGCGGTCGTTCAGTTCCCGACGGAGATCCCCGCGGGGGGCCGCTATACTCGGCCGTTGACGCTGGCGCTGCCCGAGGGCGTGTTCGCCCTCGAGGCACCGACCGTCAGCGTCGCGTACGCGCCGATCCCCCTCGCCGAGTGACGTCCCCCGCGTCGCCGCACCCCGCTGGAGCCCCGCCCGTGACCACGTACCCCATCCGACTCTTCGGCGATCCTGCCCTGCGCCGCCGCGCCCGCCCCGCCACCGCGTTCGGGAGCGAGCTGGTGCGCCTCGGGGACGGTCTGATCGACGCCATGCTCGGCGCTCAGGGGGCCGGCCTCGCCGCCCCGCAGGTGGGCGTGGGCGTGCGCGCCTTCGCGCTCGCAGGGACGTACGCCGGTCTGCTCGATCCCGACGAGGAGCACGAGCCCGCGACCGAACGCGCCCACTGCGTCGTGTACGTCAACCCCGAGATCGTCGAGCACGACGGCGTGCGGGTCGACGTCGAGGGGTGCCTCTCGATCCCGGGCATCTACACCGACGTCAAGCGCGCCGCGCGCCTCGTGGTGCGGTACCAGGACGTGCTCGGCGGCAAGCACGAGGTGGTCGCCGAAGGGAACCACGCGAAGGCGGTCCAGCACGAACTCGATCACCTGGACGGGGTCCTGTTCCTCGACCGCTTGAACGAGCCCGAGCGCCGCCGCCTGATGGAGGAGCACCGCGCCGCGCTGGCCGAGATGCAGCGCGACGCCAAGGCGCACCTGCGGGCGCTCCGCGACGCCGGCGCACCCGCGGCGCCGTGGCCGTGAGCGCCCTGGCCACGGGCGCCCCGCGATTGCGCGTCGCCCTGTTCGGGACCCCGGAGTTCGCCCTGCCGACGCTCGAGGCGCTCCACGCCCACCACGACGTGCGCCTGGTCGTCGCGCAACCCGATCGCCCGGTGGGCCGTGGACTGCGGGTGGAAGCGCCGCCGGTCGCGCGCCGCGCGGTCGAGCTCGGCCTGGCGCTCGCCCAACCGGAGAAGCTCCGCCGCGACGTCGCCTTCCTGGAGACGCTCGCGGCCCTCGACCTCGACGTCGCCGTCACGGCCGCCTACGGCCAGATCCTGCCGAAGGCGCTGCTCGCGGCGCCGCGCGAAGGCTTCCTGAACGTGCACGCGAGCCTGCTGCCGCGCTGGCGCGGCGCGGCACCGGTCCAGCACGCGCTCATCGCGGGCGACGCGACCACCGGCGTGTCGATCATGCAGACCGAGGCGGGGCTCGACACGGGTCCGGTGCGCTACGGGCGCGAGCGACAGATCGCCCCCGACGAGGACGCGCCGGCGCTCCTCGAGGCGCTGGCCGACCTGGGGGCCGAGGCGCTCCTCGAAGCGCTCGCGCTCTTGGCGTTGGGGCGGCTGCCCAGCACCCCGCAGGACGACGCGGCCGCCACGCTGGCGCCGCGCCTGACCCGCGAGGACGGCCGGATCCGCTGGGCGGAGCCCGCCCGGCGCGTCCGCGACCGCCACCGCGGGGTGGCAGGCTGGCCGGGGAGCTGGTGCGCCTGGGCGGACGCGGTCCTCAAGGTGCACGTGCTGACCGAGGTCGAAGGCGGCGGCGCAGCGGGTACGGTGCTCGATGTGGACGCCGAGGGCGTCGTGGTCGCCTGTGGAGACGGCGCGGTACGCCTGACCGAGGTGCAAGCAGCGGGCAAGCCGCGCATGGGGGCCCGCGCCTGGGCGAACGGCGCGCGCGTCGCGAAGGGGGTGCGCCTTGCCTAAGGTCGCATTGGTCGGTCGACCGAACGTCGGCAAGTCGAGCCTGTTCAACCGCCTGCTGCGGCGACGCGAGGCGCTGGTGGACGACTTCCCCGGCGTCACCCGCGACGTCAAGGAGGGCACGGTCGCCTTCGATTCGGGGCGCACCTTCACGCTGCTCGACACCGGCGGTCTGTGGTCGGGCGACCGCTGGGAGAAGGACATCCGCACCAAGGTCGAGCGCGCGATCCGCGACGTCGACCTGGTGCTGTTCTGCGTCGACGGCCGCGAGGGGGTGCTCGCGGGCGATCAGGAGATCGCCGCCTGGCTGCGCGCGCTCGGCAAGCCCGTGTGGCTGGTCGGCACCAAGCTCGACGACCCGCGGCACGAGGAGCAGGCGCCGATCTCCGAGGCGTACGGCCTCGGCTTCGGCGAGATCCATTTCACGAGCGCGAACCACGACCGCGGCATGTACGAGTTGCTCGAAGCGATCGAGGCGAAGCTCCCCGATCTGCCCGAGGACGACGTCGCCGAGGAGTCGGCCATCCGCATCGCGGTGGTCGGGCGTCCCAACGTGGGCAAGTCGAGCCTGGTGAACACGCTGCTCGGCGAGGAGCGCGTGATCGTCGCCGAGGTTCCGGGCACCACCCGCGACAGCGTCGACGTGGCGTTCGAGTACGGCGGGCGGCCGTTCGTGCTCATCGACACCGCCGGCATCCGACGCAAGCCGACCGAGGACATCGAACGCTGGATGACGATCCGCTCCGAGGAGGCGCTGCGCCGAGCCGACGTGTGCGTCCTGGTCGTCGACCCGTTCGAGATGGGCGACCACGAGATGGGGTTGGCGAACCAGGCGCTCGAACGCGGCACGCCGATGGTGATGGCCGTGAACAAGTGGGACCTGGTCGAGGACGAAGAACTCGAGCCGCGCCGCAAGCTGATCGACGAGACCCTCCCGCACGTGTCCTTCGCGCCGCGCGTCTACACGTCGGCGCTCACCGAGTTCGGCATGCACGAACTGCTGGCGACCTGCGTGCGCGTCTTCGAGATCGCGCGCCGCCGCGTGGCGACCGGCGCACTCAACAGCTGGATCGAGGTCTGGACCACCCGTCAGGCGCCGCCGAACTTCCAAGGCAAGCCGCTGCGCATCTACTACGCGAGCCAGGTCGACGTGGCGCCGCCGGTGTTCCACATGAGCGTGAACAGCGAGAAGTTCGTGACCCGCAGCTACGAGCAGTACCTGATCAACCGGATCCGCGAGGACCTGGGGTTCGCGGAGGTGCCGTTCCGACTGGTCTTCAAGTCGCGCCGCAAGGAAGGCGGCAAGCGGGTGCGGACGCAGACGTGAGCCGCGGCCGCACGCCGCTCATGCCCCGGTCCCGCGGTTCGGTCTAGGATTCGGAAAGACACTCGTTCCCAAGGGGGCCGCATGCCCGATCCGATGAAGCTCGCCCTGATCTCGCCGCGGGGTCCGCTGTACCGGCACCGCACCGGCATCTGGAAGAAGTCGCTTCGGTACGCGCCGCTGACGCTCACGACCCTCGCGTCGCTGATCCCCGACGACGTGCCGGTGGACCTGACGCTGATCGACGAGGGCGTGACGACGATCCCGGACGGCATCGACGCCGACCTGGTCGGCATCAGCGCCATCACCGGCACGGCGCCGCGCGCCTACGAGCTCGCCGACCGCTTCCGTGCCCGCGGGGTACCCGTGGTGCTCGGCGGCGTCCATCCGACGCTGCTCCCGGACGAAGCGGCGCGCCATGCGGACGCGGTGGTGGTCGGCTACGCCGAGGACACCTTCCCGCAGCTGATGCGCGACTTCCAGGCCGGGGACATGCGCTCGCGCTACGATCAAGCCCCCGACCTCGACCTCGGCGGGCGCCCCTTCCCGCGCCGCGACCTGCTCCCCGGGGGTCGACACGCGCTTCTGCACACGATCGAGGCGACCCGCGGCTGCGTGCACCGCTGCGAGTTCTGCGTGGTGCCCAGCGCCTGGGGCCGCCCCTTGCAGCGGCCCGTGCACGAGGTGGTCGACGACCTGCGGCAGATGGCGGCGAAGCGGGTGGTCTTCCTCGACCTCAACCCCATCGCCGACGTCGCGTACGCCAAGGAGCTGCTCACAGCGCTCGTGCCGCTCCGCCTGACGTGGGGCGGCCTCGCGACCACGCTGATCGGCCGCGACCCCGAGCTGCTCGACCTCGCCGCGCGCAGCGGCTGCCGCGGGTTGCTGATCGGCTTCGAATCGCTCGCGCCCAACGTGCTCCACGGCACCCACAAGGGCTTCAACGCGCACCAGGACTACCGCGCGCTCGTCAGCGCGCTGCACGCGCGAGGCATCGCCGTGATGGGCTGCTTCGTCTTCGGGTTCGACGGCGACACCGCCGAGACCTTCGAGGCCACCGCCGACTTCGTGCACGAGGCCGACGTCGACCTCCCCCGCTACGCGATCCTCACGCCCTTCCCGGGCACGCCGCTCTTCGCCCGCCTCGAGCGCGAGGGGCGCATCCGCACCCGCGACTGGAGCCTCTACGACGGGCAGCACGCGGTCTTCGAACCCGCGCGCATGAGCGCCTCCGAGCTCGAGCGGCGTACCGAGGCGACTTGGAAGCGCACCTACCGCCTGAGCGGCATCGCCAAGCGGCTCGCCGGCGCGCGCGTGCAGCTCCCCGTCGCGCTCGCCGCCAACCTCGGCTACCGGTACTACGCCCGCAACCTGCACCGCTTCTACACGTGCGACTGGCCGGCGTTCCGAGCGGCGGCCTGACCGGTGCGGCTCACGATCGTCCATCCCTGCATCGGGCGCCGCGCCGGGCAGCGCTACATCGGTTCGTGGCAGATGGAGCCGCTCCCGGCCGCCACGGTCGCCGGCCTCACCCCCGCCGACGTCGACGTCCGCTTCTACGACGACCGCCTCGAGGCGATCCCCTACGACGAGGCCACCGACTTGGTGGCGATCTCGGTGGAGACCTACACCGCCAAACGCGCGTACCAGATCGCCGGCCACTACCGCCGCCGCGGGGTGCCGGTGGTCATGGGCGGATTCCACGCGACGCTGCGGCCCGATGAGGTCGCACGCTACGCCGAAGCGGTCGTGGTCGGCGAAGCCGAGACCGTATGGGCGCAGGTGATCGACGACGCCCGCCACGGCCGCCTCGAGCGCCGGTACCAGGGAGGTGGCCGCCCGTCGCTCGCCGGCTTGCGCCCCGACCGCTCGATCTTCGCGGGCAAGCGCTACCTGCCGATCGGTCTGGTCGAGGCCGGGCGCGGCTGCCATTTCCATTGCGACTTCTGCGCGGTGCAGACCGTGTTCGGCCAGAAGCAGACGCGCCGTCCCCTCGACGACGTGATCGACGAGATCGCGCGCGTCCGCGACCGGCACAAGCTGCTGTTCTTCGTCGACGACAACATCACGTCCAACCTGCGCGAGGCCAAGGCGTTCTTCGCGGCACTCGCGCCCCTCAAGGTGCGCTGGGTGTCGCAAGCGAGCATCAACGCCGCGCACGACGAGGAGTTCTTGGAACTGATCAAGCGCAGCGGCTGCCAGGGGCTGCTCATCGGCTTCGAGAGCCTCGACCCCAAGAACCTCGCGGCGATGGGTAAGGGGTTCAATACGATGCGCGGCGGCTACGAGGTGGCGCTCGCGAACCTGCGCCGCCACAAGCTCCGCCTGTACGCGACCTTCGTGTTCGGCTACGACCACGACACCCTCGAGTCCTTCGATGCCACCCTCGACTTCGCGCACCGGCACGCCTTCTACATGGCCGCGTTCAACCACCTCACGCCGTTCCCGGGCACGCCGCTGTACGAGCGACTCGAGCGCGAGGGACGCCTGCGCTTCGACACCTGGTGGCTCGACCCGGACTACGCGTACAACGTCATCCCATTCGCCCCGGCCCAGATGGACCACGAGACGCTGCGGCGCGGCTGCGTCGACGCGCGGCGCCGCTTCTACAGCCTGCGCAGCATCGCGCGCCGCAGCGTCGACGCCACCAACCGCGCGGACGCCTTCATGTGGCGCAACTTCTTCCTGATCAACGGGATGCTGCGCGCCGAGGTCGCCTCGCGCGACTTCTACCCACTGGGCGACGAGACCGACCGCGCGCCGCTGCTGCAGGCGTGAGCGCCGTCCGCATCGAAACGGCACGTCCGGAGGACGACCCCGCGTTGCGCGCGCTCTTGCGCGTGCCGGTACCCGGACGGGTGGCGCTCGGCTTCGAGCGCGAACCGGCCTACTTCGCCGCCGACGCGATCTTGGGCGAACGCTGCGAGACGTTCGTCGCCCGCGACGGCGGCGCCGTCGTCGGGCTCGTGAGCGCCGCGATCCGGCGCGTCCACGCTCAGGGCGACGTGATGGAGTGCGGCTACTTGAGCCAGCTGCGCGTCGCTCGCAGCCACGAGGGGCGCGGGCTGGTCGCGCGCGGGTTGCGCGCGGTGCGCGCGCGTCTGTCGGACGCCGGTGTGCCCGGCGCCTACGCGACCGTGTCGGCCGGCAACCGCGCGGCCGAGCAGGTGCTGCTGCGGCGCCACGGACGTAGCGCGCAGGGGTTTGCGCCGGTCGCGTCGCTGTGCACGCTCACCTACGCAGCCACGCCGGTGCGACCGCAATGGCGCGCCGGCACGCTCGCGACCGCCATTCGCGACGACCTCCCGGAAGTCGCCGACTTCCTGACCCGCCACGGACCGCGCCGCCAGCTCTTCCCGGCGATCGGACCCGACGGCGCGCTCGCCGGTCGCCCGGAGCTGCGCGCCCAGGACCTGATCCTCGCCCGGTCGCGCGGCGCGCTGCTCGGCGTGGTGGCGGTGTGGGACCAGTCGGCGCTGCGCCAGACGGTCGTGCGCGGCTACGGACCGACGCTCGGCCGCCTCAAGCCGTGGCTCGACCTCGGGCGCCGGCTGCGCGGCGGACGGGCGCTGCCCGCCGTGGGCGCGCCCTTGCGCGTGGCGACGGCCAGCCTCTTCACGGTGGCGGCCGACGAACCGGCGGTGGCTTCGGGGCTGCTCGCCGCGGCCATCGACGCGGCCTCGCAGCGCGGGGCGCACGCCCTCGCGCTGACGCTCGACGCCGTCGACCCGCTCCTGGCCGCCGCGCAGCGCCGCCGGCACGTCGCCTACGAATCGCGCCTCGTGGCGCTGCCGCTCGCCGACCCCGGGTTCGTCCGGCGGCTGGAAGGGACACGCTTCGTCGATGCCGGCACCCTCTAAAGCCCACGACCGCGGTGCGGACACGGGCGCACCGCCGGGTAGCGTCTCGACCTCGGTGGAACGCGTCGCCGACCTGCGCGCCGTCGATCACGCGGCGATGTTGGCGCTCATGGACGCCCACTTCCGTGGCGTCACGGATGAACGCTTCGCGGCCGACCTCGCCGACAAGGACCTCGCCGTGGTGCTCAGAGCGGGCGACGCCCTCGTCGGGTTCTCGACGCTCGCCCGCATCGACGCGAGCGTGGGCGGCCGGCCCGTGACCGCCTTCTACTCCGGCGACACCATCGTGCGCGCCGACGCCCGCGGCAGCGCCGCCCTCGCCCGCGCCTGGAGCCGCCACGTCTTCGCGGACGCGGCGGCGGCCCGCCGCGACGATCCCGAACGACGCGTCGTGTGGCTGCTCATCAGTTCGGGCTACAAGACGTACCGCTTCCTCCCGACCTTCTTTCGCCGCTACCTGCCGACGGCGAGCGGCCCACCCGATCCCGGCGACGCGGCGCTCGCCGCCCACCTCGCTCGGCTGCGCTACGGCGAGCGGTACCACGCCGCCACCGGCGTCGTCCGGCTGGCGCACCCCACGCCGCTGCGCGACGGCGTCGCCGACGTCAGCGCCGCCCGCGCCGCCGACCCGCACGTGGCGTTCTTCGTCGCCGCCAATCCGGGCCACGCCGACGGGGACGAGCTCGTGTGCCTCACCGACGTCCACGAGGCCAACGTCACGCCCGCGGGGCGCCGCATGCTCGGGCTTCCGGCGGCGCCCGACCGCGATCGTGCGTGAGGCGGTGCGCGCCACCGCCGCGCACGCGGTCTGGGCGGCGGCGCTCGTGCCCGAGGCGGTGGCGTTCGACGCCGCCACCCGCGACGTCGCAGCCGCGCAGACCCGGCTGCTCCGCGCGCTGGTGGCCCGCAACGCGACCAGCGCGTTCGGCCGCGACCACGACCTCGCGCGCGTGCGCGCCCTCGACGACCTCCGACACGCGCTGCCGCTCGCCGACTTCGATGCGCACCGGTCGTACGTCGAGCGCATCGCGAACGGCGAGAACGACGTGCTGGGCCGCAGTCCGGTCCGGGTGCTCGAACCGACGAGCGGCTCCTCCGCCGCATCCAAGCTGATCCCGGTCAGCGACGACCTGCGTCGCGCCTTCGCCCGCGGCGTCGCCCCCTGGATCGTCGATCTGCTCGGGCGCGACCCGCGCATCGCGACCGGACCGGCCTACTGGTCGCTCAGCCCCGCGCTCCGGCCCGACGCTCGCAGCGCCGCCGGCCTGCCGATCGGCTTCGACGACGACGCGGCGTACCTCGGCGCCGCCAGCCACCTCCTCGAGCGCGCGGTCCTCGCGGTGCCCAAGGCCGTGCGGCGCCTCGCTGACGTTGAGGTCTTCCGGTACGTCACCCTGCTCCACCTGGTGGGGCGTGCGCCGCTGCGGCTGGTGTCAGTGTGGAACCCGAGCTTCCTGACGCTGCTGCTCGACGCCCTGCCGCGGCACGCCGACGCCTTGGCCGACGACCTGGCGGCGGGTCGCTGCCGGCCACCCGACGGCGTGGAGCGCCCCGAGCTGGCCCTGCCCCCCGCCCGTACGCGCGCCGCCGCCCTCCAGCGCGCGACGTCGGGTGCGACCGAGGAGGTGGCCCGGCGCCTCTGGCCGCAGCTGCGGCTGCTGAGCTGTTGGACCGACGCCCACGCGGCGACGGCGGCGACCGAACTCGCCCGCCGCGTTCCGCACGCACATATGCAAGGCAAGGGGTTGATCGCCACGGAGGCCTTCGTGTCGCTGCCGCTGCATGCGGCTGCGGCACCGGTCCTCGCGGTGCGCTGCCACGTGTTCGAGTTCCTCGAACCCGGCGGCACCACCACCCGCTTCGCCCACGAACTCGAGGTCGGCGACGAGGTGGAGGTGGTGGTCACCAGCGACGTCCTCTACCGCTACCGCTTGGGCGACCGCGTCCGGGTCGAGGGCCACTACCGTCGCGCGCCCACGCTCCGCTTCCTCGGCCGCGCAGCGCCTACGTCCGACCGGGTCGGCGAGAAGCTCCACGAGCGCCATGTACGTGAAGCGCTGAGCGCCGCGTGCGCGGCCTCGGGGGCGGCGCCGAGGTTCGCGCTCGTCGCCTGCGACGACGGCGCGACGCCTGCGGCGTACCGGGTCTACGTCGAGGGCTGCGAGGCGCACCACGAAGCGGTGCTGATCGCCGCCCTCGATGCGGAGCTGCGCGCCAACCCGTACTACGCCTACGCGCGCGACCTCGGGCAGCTCGGACCCTTGGCGGCGGTGCACGTGCGGGACGGTGCGGCGGCGTTCGAAACCGCGATGGTCGGGCGCGGGCAGCGGCGCGGCGACGTCAAACCGGTGGCGTTGAGTCCCTATGGCGATTGGGGCGCGCTCTTCCATGCTTCGGCCCCGAACGCGCCATGAGACGGCGCTCGAACCGGAACGCCGCTACGCTCGGACGCATGCACTACTTCGCCTACGGCTCCAACCTCGACCCCGAGCAGATGGCCGAGCGCTGCCCGTCGGCCGCGTTCCTCCACCGCGCGCTCCTCGAGGATTTCGAACTCGCCTTCACCCGCTGGTCCACCCGCCGCCGGTGCGGCGTCGCCGACGTGGTCGCGCGACCCGGCAGCCGCGTCTGGGGCGTCGTGTACGCGTTGAGCGAGGACGAGGGCCGCACGCTCGACGGGTTCGAAGGGTACGCGCCCGGCCGAGCCGACAACTGGTACGCCCGGGTCGAGCAGACCGTGGCGATCGACGGCGACCCGACCCGACCGCTCGCCGTCGCGACCTACGAGGTCGTCGAGCGCGCCCACGAGCCGTACGCGCCCAGTGGCGCGTACCTCGGCCATCTGCTCCGCGGCGCAGCGCACTGGGGCCTGCCCGACGGGTACCGAGAACGCCTGCGAGCGATCGCCACCGCGGAGGACGCCGCGTGACCCGCCCCCCAGTGCTCTTCGTCCACGGCTACTCGAGCGGCCCCGGCGCCTTCGACGGCTGGCGCCGCATCCTGAGGGCGCATGGCCGCGACCCCGCGCGCCTGATCGACGTGCACTACGAGTCGCTCGTCCACGCCGTCAGCCTCACGGACGTGGGCGAGGCGTTCGCGCACGCGATCGCCGCCGACGCGCGCCTCGCGCCCGAGGAGCCTTTCGACGCCTTGGTCCACTCGACCGGCATGCTCGTGGTGCGCGCCTGGATGGCGCTCGACCCCGCGCGCCACCGCCGCCGGCTGCGCCATCTGATCGCCCTCGCGCCCGCCACCTTCGGCTCACCGCTCGCGCACAAGGGGCGCGGGTACGTGGGGAAGCTCCTGGTGGGGAACCGCGACCTGGGCCCCGACTTCCTGGCCGTGGGCGACGAGGTCCTCGACGGCCTCGAACTGGGGAGCCGCTTCACCTGGGACCTCGCGCACCACGACCTGGTCGGCCCCCGCGCCGAGGCGTTGCGCGACCTGCCCGGCCCGCGCACCTTCGTGCTGTGCGGGATCGACGGCTTCCGCGGGCTCAAAGGGCTCGCGAACGAGCCGGGCACCGACGGCGCCGTGCGGCTCGCCGGTGCCGCGCTCAACACCCGCAAGGTCGCGCTCGACCTCACCCTCGACGCCGACGCAGGGCGCGACGCGGAGCGCACCGTGACCGCCCCCTGGTCGGTGCCCGACGTGCCGCTCGTCGCGCTGGCCGGACTCAACCACGGCACCCTCCTCAGCGAGCCGACCGCCAAGGCCGTCGATCTGGTCGTGCGCGCCCTCGACGTGGCCGACGACGCCGAGTACGCGGCGTGGAACCAAGGCGCCACCGCCCACGGCGCACGCGTGCTGCAGCTGGCGCAGCGTCGATCGAGACCGCTGGGACGCTGGCAGCAGCTCGTCGTCCGGGTGGTCGACGAGCGCGGCGACGCGGTGCCCGACTACTACCTCGACTTCGTCCACCGCCCCCCGAGGGCGCGCCGCTGGAAGGTGATCGAGGGCGTGCGGATGCACGTCCATCCCTACGGCCGCGACCCCAGCCTGCGCTGCTTCCACCTCGACCTCGACTCCTTCCGGCTGCCCGAAGCGACGACGGTCGGGTTGCGGCTCCTCGCCCACACCGGCAGCAGCCGGGTGCGGTACCGAGGCTACGCGAGCGCCTCGCTGGTCATGCACGCGTCCGTCGAGTCGGCCGCCGAGAGCAGCGTCTGGACCGCCGCGCTCGACCTCTCGCGGCTCGAGAAGATCGAGCTCTTCTACCCGTTCACCACCACGCTCGTGGCGCTGACCATCGACCGGGAGCCCGTCGTGGACGCCGTGGTACGGTTGGCAGCCCCATGAGCGGTCGCCGCAACCCCGCCCTCGCGCGCACCGACCACCGCCCCTGGGCGCTGCCGACGCGGCCCTGGGCCTGGCGCCAATCATGGCGCGAACTGCTGTTCGTCCATTGGCCGCTGCCGGCGGCCGCGCTGCAGCCGCTGGTGCCGGAGGGGCTCGAGGTCCAAGAGTTCGAGGGCACGTCCTGGATCGGTGTGGTCCCGTTCCGGATGAAGGGCGTGATGCGGCGCCCGTTCCCGAACCTGCCCGGCGTCTCCGCCTTCCCGGAACTGAACGTGCGAATCTACGTCGAGGCCGATGGCAAGCCCGGCGTCTGGTTCCTGAGCCTCGACGCCGCCAACCCGTTGGCGGTCTGGGCCGCGCGCCGCTTCCTCCGCGTGCCGTACCACCTGGCCGACATGTCGTCCGAGCGCACGGGCGACGACATCGCCTTCACCTCGCAGCGGCGCGGGGCGCCCCAGCGGTTCCAAGCGACGTACGGCCCGACCGGACCCGACGAAGAGGCGGCCGAAGGGACGCTCGAGCACTGGCTGACCGAGCGCTACTGCCTCTACGCCGTCGCGCCGGACGGGCGGCTGCTGCGCAACGAGGTCCACCACGCGCCGTGGCCGCTGCGACCGGCGTACGCGCACCTCGAACCGACCACCCTGCTCGCGGGTTTCGGCATCGAGGTCGGTCCCGGTCGGCCGCACGTCCGCTACGCCGAAGGCGTCGACGTCGTGGTGTGGGACGCGGAGACCGTGTGAGCGCGAGGCGTGCGCAAGCACGCCGTCCGCGGTCAGGCAGGGCGCCCCGGCCGCAGGTACGCCACCCAGTACACCCCCGCCACGAGCAGCGTCCCGCCGACGACGTTGCCGGCGGTGACCGCGGCGAGGTTGGCGGCCATGGCGCCGACGGGCACCACGCCGCCGCCAGCCAGCGCCGCACCGTAGGGCAAGAGGAACCAGTTGGCCACCACGTGCTCGAAGCCGAGCGCGACGAACGCGGCGACCGGCAGCAGCACCGCGACCGCCTTGTCGGTGACGCTGCGGCCGCCCATGGCCAGCCACACCGCCAGGCACACCAGCGCGTTGCACAACACGCCGCGCGCGAACGCCTCCCCCATCGTCAGACCGACCTTGGCGCTGGCCACGTCGACCGCGGTGGCGCCGAGTGCGCCGCCGCCCAACGTCTCGATCCCCGCCCACACGACGAGCACCACCGTTCCCAGGGCGCCGACTACGTTGCCGAGGTAGACCAGGAGCCAGTTGCGCAGGACGTCGCGCAGGCCGATCCGACCGCTCGCCCAGGCCATCGCCAACAGGTTGTTGCCGGTGAAGAGCTCCGCGCCGCCCACGACGACGAGCACCAGTCCGAGGCCGAACGCCAACCCGCCGAGCAGCCGCGTCGGACCCAGACCCAGGTCCGAGCCCGTGACGGTGATCAGGTAGAAGACCGAGCCGAGCGCGATGAAGGCGCCGGCGAGCACCGCCAACACCAGCAGCGTCACCGCGTCGAGGCGCGCCTTGGCCAGCCCCAGGCGCTCGACCATGTGCGCGATCTCGGCGGGCGGGTGGGCGTCGGATGTCGGGACGACGGGATCCATGCCCACCAGCGTGGCACGCGGGCGCCGGGCGCCGGCGCCTAGCCGCTCGCCTCCGCGGCTGCGCGCGCGCGCAGCAGCGCCCGCGCCTGGGTGAGCGACACCACGAGCGGGTTCGCGGCGAGGGCGCGTTCGATCGCGTCGGGGTCGCCCGACCAGATCGCGTCGGCGGCGGCGGCCTGGTAGTCGGCGAGCATTCGGATGAGGCCGACCGTGTCGCGCGCGAAGCGCGGCTGCGGCAACGGCGTCGCCACCGCATCCGCGACGTCGCACGCGACCTCGACGACGCGCTCCGGGTCGAGGTCGGGCAGCGCGCCGCCGTTGCGGACGTTCAGCGTCAGGCGCGCGCGCTCGCCGGTCGCGAAGGCGCGCAGCACCCTCACCGCGAAGTCGCCGAACACCGACCCGCCTCGGCCACCCGTCGCCCGCGGAACGGCGGCCCGCGCCTGCGCTTCGAAGCGGCGGTACATGCCCGGCAGCTCGGCGGCGATCACTTGCGCGCGCGTGCGCCCGGCGGCGCGGGCCTCGGCCACGCTCTCGTCGCGGAAGTAGTAGTACGGCAGATAGCCGTTGGGGACGCGCTCGTAGGCGCGCGTCAGCGCGAACTGCCGCTGGACCTTGGGCGTCACGTCGGCGCGCCCCTGCACCGCGTCGGCCGCCGCCGCGAGGCGCGCGACGCCGTCCTCGCCCTCGATCGTGCACGCGGTGCTCCACGTGGCGTGGTTGACGCCGGTCGAGGCGAGCTCGATCGCCGCAGGCGGCAGCCCGAGCGCCGCGGCGAGGTGCACGCGGTCGTCGTCGGTCTGGTCGCAGATGGCGACGCAGCGCACGTCGGTGTGGCGCGCGAGCGCCTCCGCGACGATCTGGGTGGGGTTGGTGTAGTTGACGATGAGCGCGCCCGGGGCGTGCGCGGCGACCTCCGCGGCGATCGCGCGCATGACCGGCACGGTGCGCATCGCGAAGAAGAAGCCGCCGGGTCCGATCGTCTCCTGCCCGATGACCCCGAACTCGAGCGGCACCCGCTCGTCGAGGTGGCGCGCGGGCAGGCCCCCCTCGCGGAAGGTGGTGAGCACGAAGTCGGCCCCTTCGAGCGCGCGGATCCGGTCGCCGGTCGCGGTCAGGCGCAGCGGCGTCCCCTCCAGCAGGCGGCGGCCGAGCCGCTCGACGACGCCAAGCTCCTCGGGAGCGATGTCCATGAGCGCCAGCTCGGCGTCGCCGAACGCGGCGGCCTCGTCCGCGAAGGCCTGCAGCAACCCGGGGGCGTAGGCGCTGCCCCCACCGATGATCGCGATCTTCATGCGCGTTCCTCCAGCTCGGCGCGCGTCGGGGCGGCGGTCGCCCCGCCGTAGGCGGTCGTGGCGCGCGCGCCGCACCACGCGCCGCGCGCCAGGCAGGCGTCGAGCGGCAGCCCCGCCCACCAGGCGTCGAGGAAGCCGGCGTCGAACACGTCGCCGGCACCCGTGGGGTCGACGGCGTCCACTACGGGGGCGGCCACGTGCTGCGCCGCGCCGTCGGGCCCGCACGCCCAGGCGCCGGCGGCGCCGTCCTTGACCACGGTGACGCCGGTCGCTCGCTCGGCCGCGAGGCGGCCGAGCAGCGCCTCGGCGGAAGCGTCGTCCGCGGCCGCGCCGGGCGCGGTTGCGACCAGCCGCGCCGCCTCCATCCGGTTCGGCAGCAAGACGTCGACGGCGCGCGCCACCGCGCGCACGCGCGCGTCGCCGAGCGCACGCTCGTCCCAGCCCGGATCGAACGAGACCTGGGCACCGGCGGCGCGGGCGCTCGCGACCACGTCGGGGTCGGCGAGGACGGCCGGGAAGCCGGCCACGTGCACGTGCTCGGCGTCCGTCGTGCGGAGCGCGGCCGCCAGGTCGCTGGCGGCCCTACCCGCGCCCAGATACGTCGCGAACGCCCGGTCGCGCGCGCCGCTCATGACCGCGGTCACCGGCGTCGTGGCGCCCGCGCGCCCGCTCGCGAACGTCGCGTCGATCCCCTCCTCGTCGAGCACGCGCCGCACCGCCGCACCCAGCACGTCGTCGCCCAGGTCGGCGACGAGGGCGACGCGGTGCCCCAGGCGCGCGAGCGCGATCGCCGTGATCGCACTGCCGCCGGCGGTCACGCGGAAGCTGCTGGCGAACACCTCCTCGCCCCAGACCGGCAGCCGCTCGAGGCCGCCGAACACCAGGTCGGCGTACGTCGGGCCGACCACCAGAACCCGCCGCGCGCGCGTCGTCACGCCAGCGGCCCTCCGTCGGGCGCGAGCCCGAGCGCGGCGAGCGCGGCGTGCCGGTAGGGCGACGGCACGGGTCCGGCCAGGATCGGGTCGTTCGTGCGGCGCATCCAGTCCACGAGTTCGCGCTTCAGTTCGGCCGCGACGCCGGCCACCGCCGGGTCGTCGATGCGGTTGCGCCGCTCCTCGGGGTCCTCGAGCAGGTCGTAGAGCTCCAGAGGTGGGCGTTCCGTGGCGATCTCGTCGACCATCGTCGCCGTGATCGGGCTGCGCAGCACGTCGCCGGGCACGTTCATGATGTCGACCTCGAGGTTGGCGATCAGCTTGTAGCGCTCGCCCCGGACGGCGCGCATCGGCTCATAAGCGGTGTGGAAGGTCTTCTCGGCGAAGACCAGCCGCTGATGGTCGGTCGCCTCGCCACGCAGCACCGGCCAGTAGCTGCGCCCGTGCAGCCCCTCCGGGACGTCGATCCCCAACCCCTCGAGGAGCGTCGGGACCAGGTCGACGTGGCTGACCATGGCGTCGCTGCGGCGGCCGCCGACGATGCCGGCGGCCGGCCAGCGCATGATCAGCGCCACGCCGATGCCGGAGTCGAACATCGTCGCCTTCGCCCGGGGCATCGCCAAGCCGTGGTCGGTGGTGAAGACCACCCACGTGTCGTCGCGGTCGCCGCGCTCGTCGATCGCCGCGAGGATGCGGCCGACGCCCTCGGCCATCGCCGCGATCGCGCCCTGCAGCTCGGCCAGCTCTTCGCGCGTTGCGTCGGTATCCGAGAGGTACGCGAGCACCTCGACACCGCGCTCGTCGCGCGGCGGCTGGTCTCGGAAGCGCCCCTGCGCGTCGCGGTGCGGCTCATGGAAGCCGACGTTCAAGAAGTACGGCCCGAGCGCGCCGCGCACGACCTCGACCGCCGCGGCCGCCACCGTGGCGGCGTCCGCATGGGCGGCGGCGTGGTGGTCGAAGCCGAGCGCCCGGACGTTGGCGGGTGTGTCGTGGGCCACGTGCTGGATGCCCACGTGGGCGGTCGCCCAACCGGCGTCTTGCAAATAGTGCGCGAGGTACCGGACGTCGTCGCGCAGCGCCCAGTCGAAGGGGGCGTGGGCGAGCCCCAGCATGCCGACGTCGTGGGCGTGGCGCCCGGTGTAGAGCGCGGCCCGGCTCGGGCTGCACTGCGGCGCGGTGGCGTAGGCACGCTCGAACAGCACGCCCTCGGCCGCGAGCGCGTCCAGCGCGTCCGACGGCACCGCCTCGTGGCCGTAGCAGGCGAGGTGGCGACCGAGGTCGTGGCAATCGACGACGACGAGGTTGGGGCGCGGACGCGCGGCGTCGCTCATGAGGTCATCCTTTCACCGACCCGGCGGTGAGGCCGGCGGCGATGCGCTGCTGGAAGATCAGCACCAGCACCACCAGCGGCAACGTGACGGTCATCGCCAACACGGCGTAGAGCATGGCGGTCTTGCCGCGGAAGCGCAGGCGCCCGAGCGCGTAGGCGGCGAGCGAGCCCGCGGTCAGGGCGGTCAGGGCGCTGCCGCCGGCGACGATCACCGAGTTGAAGAGCGAACGCATGAAGGGGGCGCTCGAGAGCACGTTCACGTAGTTCTTCAAGGAGGGATCGCGCGGGATGAGGCGCGCGGCGCCGAACAGCTCGCTCTCGCCCTTGAGCGAGGTCGAGATCGCCCAGACGAAGGGCGTCAGGGCGTAGACGACGATGATGGCGACCACCAGGTAGAAGGGCAGGCGGCCGAGCGCGCGCGTCCAGGGGCTGCGGGTCACGTGCGGTTCACCCCCAGGAAGCGGACGTAGAGCATGGCGATCCCGAAGATGAGGAAGAAGATGAGCACCCCGATCGCCGAGGCGTAGCCGGCCTGCTGGTTGTTGATCAGCGCCTCGTAGGTGTACGTCGACACGCTGTGCTCGGAGCGCCCGAACAGGACGTTGAAGAGGTCGAAGACGCGCAGCGCGTCCAGGGTCCGGAAGATGAGCGCCACGGCGATCGCCGGCCGCAGCAGCGGCAGCGTGATCGCGAAGAACTCGCGCACGCGGCTCGCACCGTCGACGCGCGCGGACTCGTACAGCTCCTTGGGGATGACCTGCAGCCCGGCGAGCAGCAGCAGCGCCATGAACGGCGAGGTCTTCCAGACGTCGATCATGATCGCCGACGGCAGCTGCAGCCCCGAGGCCGACAGCCACGCCTGCGGCGACTCGATCGCGCCGGTCAGCATGAGCACGCGGTTGACCAGGCCGGCGCTGCTGTCCTTGAGCATCAGCTCCCACAGGCGCGCCGACACCACCGTCGGGATCGCCCATGGGACGAGCATGACCGCGCGCATCGCGCCGCGCCCGCGGAACTCCGAGTGGACGGTCATCGCGATGAAGAGGCCGATCACGAGTTCCAAGGACACGCTGGCCACCGCGAACACCAAGGTGACCCAGACGCTGCGCCACCAGGTTCGGTCGAGCGCGTTCACCGCGATCGCCCGATCGGGGGCGGTGACGAGGGGCAGGTCCCACGTGAAGGCGGTGCGGTAGCCGTCGAGCAACAGCTCGCGCGGCAGCGCCTCCCAGCGGACCTGGCCGTCCGGCCCACGGACGCACGCCCCGTCGTCGTCCGTGCGGCAAGCGACCTCGTCGAAGCGGAGGCTCAGGAGCTGACGGTAGTTGGCCAAGCCGACGAAGGCGGGGACGTCGTCGGAGGCGAAGCGCTTGTCGGTGAGGCTGGTGATGACGGTCGCCTCGAGCGGTCGGGCGGCGACCACGAGCAAGATAAGCAGTGCGGGGACGAGCAGGATCCAGGCGGTGCGCGACTCGCGCGCGACGAGCGATTCCTCGCGCAGGTCGGGCGCACGCGCGGAACGGGCCAGCGCGGTTCGCAGTACGGTCGCGACCAGCGCCGCGAGCGCCGGCCCCGCGACCCCACCCGAAAGTACGGCCCACGCGGCGCCGTCGACGAGCCATGGCGTGCCCTGGAGCACGCGGACGACGGAGACCGCCGCCAGGAGCAGCGCCAACCAGGTGACCGCGTCGCGCGCCGAGCGGAGCGCGCCGACGTCGCGACGGGCCACGCCGACGCCCAGCGCGACGGCCAGAGCGCCGATGGCGAAGACGAGCCCCGGAAGCACCAAGCCGAAGCCGTCGAGGAAGGCCATGACGGCCGACGGTCGCTCGGGGCCGAGGGTCGCGTCGAAGGAGCTGCGCACCCCCGGGTCGAGCGCGACCAGAAGCGCCAACGCGGCGACGGCACCGAGGCCGAGCGCGGCGAGCGCGCCGCCGAGCAGGACGGTCCCGGCCGTGCGGCTGCCGGCAGGCGGTGGGGCTGTCGTCATCGAGGCTCCCTAAGCACCGCCGAGCGCGGCGGGGGCGAGGGCGCCCCGCCTCCTTCCGGAGGCGGGGCGGTTCGTGGCGGTCGGTCGGCGCTCAGTCGCCGAGCAGCGCTTGCAGGTCGAGCTCGAGCAGGGTCATCGAAGTCGCCGCGTCCTCGTCGCCCGTGAGGACGTCGTGAATCGCGGTCGAGTAGAGCGTCGACACCTGGTTGTAGAGCGATCCGGTGACGGTCGACGGGCGCGGGGCGGCGCCCATGAAGACGGCGTCCAGGCCGGCGAAGATCGGCACCGCCTCGATGACGTCCTCGTCCTGGTACAGCGCGGCGATCGTCGGGTTGATCGAGCTCATGATCGCGCGGCGCTTCTGCTCCTCGTAGGACGCGAAGTGCTTGGCGAAGGCGACGGCGGCCTCGACGTTCTCGCTGTAGCGGTTCACGCCGATGCTCCAGCCGCCCATGGTGGCGGCGTAGGTACCCGACGCGCCGGCGGGCAGCGCGGAGACGGCGAAGACGTCGCCGATCGCTTCGCTGGTGAGGCTGATGCTGTACGCGTAGGGCCAGTTGCGCATGAAGGCGGCGTTCCCGGCGTGCCACACGGCGCGAGCGTCGTCCTCGACGTAGCTCACGACGCCGGGCGGGCTGATGGTGCCGACCCAAGCGGCGGCGCGTTCGAGCGCGCGGATCATCGCGTCGTTGTTGACCTGGATCTCGCCCTCGGGCGAGACGATGCTGCCGGCGCCCTCGGAGAGCTGCCACTCGAGCGCGTTGGTGGTCAGACCCTCGTAGTTGTTGCCCTGCCAGACGAAGCCCCAGAAGTCGGCGTTGCCGTCGGCGCGCTCGCCTTCCTGGATCGTGAGCGCCATCGACGTGAGCTCGTCCCACGTGGCGGGCGGGCCGTCGAAGCCGTACTTCTCGAGCAGGTCGGTGCGCGCGTAGAGCATCCCCGCACCGAGGCGGAAGGCGATCGCGACCATCTCGTCACCGATCGTGTTGTTCTGGATGTAGCCGGGGAACTGGGCGCCGAGCTCTTCGTCGCTGAAGTAGGGCTTGAGGTCGACGAGGTTCTCGGCGAGCACGCCGGGCCAGATGACGTCGACGCGCAGCACGTCGATGTCGCCGCTGCGCCCTTCGAACATCGTCAGGTAGTTCGCGAGCACGTCGGACGCGCTCGCCGGGCCGGGGACGACCTCGACGGTGATGTGCGGGCAGGCGGCTTCGAAGGCGGCGACGGTCTCGGCGTCCACGACCGGCAGGTTGCCCACCGGGTCGCCGAGGTACGTGATGGTCGCGCTTTCGTCGGTGACGCAGTCGATGGCGCCGGTCTGAGCGAAGGCGAGCGTCGGGAGCAGGAGCGCCAACGCCAGGATCAAGCGGATTCGGTGCAGCATGCGGGGTTCCTCCAGGGACGGCGCGCGGGCGCCGAGGGTCGGGGTGGGGCGGAAAACGCGTCGATCGGTCGTCGGGTCGGTCCTCACCTCCTCCGGGGTGCGCCCGGCTCCACCCACACGGGGGAGCTCCACGCCCACTGGTCGTTGCGCTGGCGGACCCGGACCCGGTACGCGTCGGTCTCGACGGGGCCGGTCCGGTGCGGAAGGGCGAAGCGCGCGGCGTACTCGCTCTCGGGTACGGCGCGATGGAAGGCGATCGCCGGCGACACGAAGCCGCCGAGGTGGTGGGTGCGGTCCCCCTCGCTCAGGTCGCGGAGCGGGACGCAGAGGCGCTGGCCGTTCACGGTGGCCTCGAGGTAGGTGGCGTCGTCGCCGCGCACCTCCAGCGAAACGCCCTCCATCGCCGGCAGCGCCGAGTGCGGGTTGGGGTACGTGCTCGTGGTGAAGCGCACCGCGCCGTCGCCGAGGCGTTCGAGCGCGTGGGGGGCGTGATCGGCGCCTCGTGGCGGCACGACGCTCGGGTACGGCCCGCGGAAGCGCGGTTCGACGTCGACCAGCTCGCCGTCGCGGACGCGGAGCTCGACGTCCCAGGCCACCGGCCGGTCGGCCTCGCCCCAGCCGACCTCCACGTGCACCTTCGCGAGGCCGCCGCGGTAGGGCTGGGGGAGCACGCTCTCGCGGTGGATCACGCGCTCGTCGTGGAGCACCTCGACGTACTCGAGGCCGGCGCCACCGCGCACCGCCACCTGCACGTCGCGCTCACGCCCCGCCGCCACGACGTCGCCCATCACGGCGCCGTCGACGGTGAAGGCGAGCTCGATGCGGTCGCCGGTGAGGGCGTAGGTGCGGCGGCGCCGCAGCGCGTCGAACAGCCCGTCGCGATCCAACGCACCCATCCAGGCGCCGAGCCGGCCGAAGCCGTACGCCCCGGGGACGGCGTTGTGGTGGTCGGTCGAGCCGACGACCCCGAAGCGCAGGCCGCGCTTCCAGGCGTGGCGCGCGGTGCTGCGCTCGTCGAGCGGCCCCATCGCGTGCAGGTACGGCACCGGACCGTCGCAGCTCTCGGCCGCCCCGTGGAACGACACGATCTCGACCACCGGGCTGAGCTCAGGGTCGAACGCGCCCCAGTCGATGCCGCGGAAGCCGTGCGCGTACCCGACGTGGTGCGGGATGACGAGCGCGTCGGTGGGCAGCGCGCGGACCGCGGCGCGCAGCGCGGGCAGGTCGGGGACGTCGAGGATGCGGCTCTGCGCACCGTCGCGGAAGTACACGCAGTGGTCGCCGTACGCCATCGAGTGCCACTCGAACGACGGCAGCGCGACGAAGCGGCCGGGCTCGTCGGCGGCGTCGATGCGGGCGAGGTACCCGTCCCAACCGGCGCGGGCGCGCTCGAACCCGACCCGGTGGTAGTCGACGAGGTAGCCGAGGTCGGGGTCGCCCTCCGGGACGTCGGGCCAGGCGCCGTGCACGGTGACGCTCGCGAAGTCGAGCTGCAGACGCGCGTTGTGCAGCGCCTGGTCGAGGGTGCCGCGGCCGTAGCTCACGTCGCAGTGGTTGTGCAGGTCGCCATAGCGCGCCCGCAGATCCTCGTAACCAGGGAGCATGGGATCGATCGGCCTCCAAAGGCTCGCTCGGAGCCTGGGTCGAAGCGGAGCGCGGTCTCGTCGGCGCGATGTATTCGTTACCCTTTTGTATTACGCTTACCGAAAGCCTGTCAAGCCCGGCTACCCTCTCGTCCGGTATCGTCGAGCCTCAGCGCGCCGCCCCGCACCCGTCAGACCCCGAACCTTGCCATGGACACCCAACGCGCCGTCGTCTCCCACCTGCTTGCCCGCCCGCACTCGCTCGCCGACCTTCGCGATGCGACGGGCACCAGCGTGCCGACGCTGCGGCGCGCGGTGCAGGCCCTCCTCGACGACGGCTGGCTGAAGGTGGCCGGGCGCGCCCTGGCGACCGGCGGGCGCCCCGCGACGCTCTACGGCGTCGACCCGACCCACCATCTGCTCGTCGGCGTGCTGCTCGAGCACCCGGGCCTGCGCCTCGTCGCGACCGACCTCGTCGGCCGGGTGCTCGACGAGCGCGTCCCCGAAGGCGTGGGCGACCTCGACCCGGACGCGGTCGTCGGCCACGTCGTGGCGTACCTGACGCACCTGCGCGCGCGCTTCTGCGAACGCCGCCCGGTCGGCCTCGGCGTCGCGAGCCCAGGGTACGTCGACCCCACCACCGGTTCGGTCCTCGCGATCGGCCGCGTGCCGAGCTGGAACAACTTCCCGTTGCGCCAGCGCCTCGCCGAGGCCACCGGCCTGCGCGTCGCGATCGGCAACGACATCGACGCGATGGCGGCGGTCGAGTTCGGCGACCTCCACGACGAGCGCACCTTCGCGTACGTGGGCGTGACCGAAGGGCTCAAGTTCAGCCTCTTCCTCGCCGGGCGGCCCTACGTCGGCCCCTTCGGCAACGCCGGCCTCGTCAACCCCCACCTGCTGGTCGCCCACGGCGCGCGCGCCAACGCCGGGGCGCTGCTGACCGTCCACGGGATGGTGGCCGCCTACCTGGACGCGAGCCCGAAGCGGGGCGCTGGCGCCGCCCGCGTCGAGGCGCGTTCCGACGCGTGGGCGCGGTTCCGGACGGTCCTCGAACTGGCGGACGAAGGCGAGGACGCCGTCGCGATCGAGCTCGCCGAAGCCATGATCGATCTGCTCGGTGCGCAGCTGGCCTCGTTCGTCTACCTGATCCAGCCGGAGCTGCTCGTGATCGGCGGGGCGTTGGCGGAGGCCCCTGCTCGGGTGCTCGCGGCCATCGAGGCAGCGCTGCGGCACCGACTCCCGACCCTGCTCGACAACAAACTGGCGGTCCGGCGCGCGCGCGAGGCGGCGCCGAGCGCGGCCACGGTCGGCGCCACGCGCGCGTTCTTGCAACGCTTCCTCGCGGACGAGGACCTACCGCTCGTCGATGCGTCCTCGTCTTCGAGCTCGGACACGGCAGCTGCCTGAACCGCTCATCCGGGGGCCGGTGCCGGCTTGGCCCGGCTCCGCGGCCGCCGGAGCTTCAACCCTCGACCTCGATCGTCACCTTCAGGTTCCCCCTGCGGGTCTCGCCATGCACCTCGAGCACCCGGAAGCGCCCCAACCCGTCGGCCCACACCTCGTCGCCCGCGGCGGCCTCCGCGCTCTTCCCGGCGCGCGCGCCGTTGACGTGCACGCGGCCCGCCGCGATGCCTTTGGTGAACCAGCTGCGCGAGACCCCGAAGGCCTTCGCGCCCAGCGCGTCGACGCGCAGCGACGGGACCACGGCGTCCCGCCGGCGCGTGCGCCCCTGGGCCAGGCGCTCGAGCGGCACCTCGACGCCGGGCACCCCGGCAGGACGCAGGGCCACGAGCGCAGCCACGACGTCGGCCGCCGCCACGACCGACGCGCCGTCCGCGTCGAGCACCACGTCGCCCAAGGCGCCGGCGTCGACGCCGGCCGCGGTGGCCGACGCGCGCACGGTCCCCTCATCGTGGACTTGGGCGAACCACACCGCCGTCAAGCGCGGGCCGGCGTGGGGCACCTGCTCGGGGTGCGCGGTGACCACCCGGCGCTCGGCCGCGGGGCGACCGCCGTCGACGCTCACGCCCACGCCCGCCCGGCGCAACTCGGCCGCGAGCGCGTCGGCGTCGACGGGCTCGAAGAACGGGCTCGACGCCACCCGACCGCCGCGGGCCGCCGCCGTCAGCGCGGCGACGAGCGTGCGGCCGACGCGCTCAGCGGACGTCGCGCACCTCGATGCCCTTGGCCTTGAGGCGCTCGGGGAAGCCTTCGACGTCCTCCCCCGCCACCCGCAGCACCAGCCGGCGGCGGTGGCCCTCGCTCACGCCGGCCGTCACCACCGCGACGACGTTCGAAGGAGCCGCCGCTTCGGCCGCCCGCGCGAGCACGCCGGGCTCGTCGGGCAGGTCGACCGTCACCCGCATCCCGCCCTCGCGCAGGCCGAGGAAGCGCACGAACGCACGCAGCAGGTCGGTGATCGTGAGGATGCCGACCAGCTTGCCGTGGTCGACGACCGGGAGGCCCGACACCCGGTGGCTCTCCATCATCAGCGCGGCTTCCTCGATGGCGTCTTCGGAGCCGATCGTCATCACCGGCGCGGTCATGACGTCCTTGATGGTCAGCTTCGACAGCAGGTAGTTCAACTCGTACACCGACAGGCTCGTCGCCTTCGAGGGCGTCGCCTCCTTCAGGTCGCGGTCGGTGACGATGCCGACGAGCTTGCCTTCGCGCACGACCGGCAAGCGGCGGTAGCCGCCGTCGCGCAGCTTCTGCATGGCCTCCATGACCGGGGTGGCGGCGGTCACGGTCTGCGGGTCGGCGGTCATCCAATCGCGCACCAACATGGTTCCTCCTAGCCGGAGCCCTCGGCGGGCGCCGCGGCCGCGCGGCACCGGACGCGAGGCGCCGGGGCACGGGACGGTTCCGGGATCTACCGCACGATACCAACTCGACCGCGCCCCCCGTACCCCGAGTACGCGCGCCGAGCCGAGCCCGTGCGCGTGGACGACGCACCGAGGTCGGGGCCGACGCGACGCCCGTGGCATGATGCCGGCATGCGCTCCAGCCACGACCCCCTCGGCCAACCCCTCCTTGCCGACCGCGGACCGCTGCGCCTGGCCGTGCTCGGCTCCACCGGTTCGATCGGCACGCAGACGCTCGACGTCGCCCACTGGCAGGGGCACCAGGTCGTCGGCCTGGCCGCGGGCCGGAACGCCGACGCGTTGGTCGCGCAAGCGGAGCGCTGGCGGCCGCACCTGGTCGCGTGCGACGCCGACGTCGCCGCTGCGGTGCGGCCCCGGTTGCCCGCAGGAACGCGGCTCGTCGTCGGCGAGGCCGGCGCCGCCGAGGTCGCCGCCATGGAGGCCGACGTCGTGGTGGCCGCCATCCCGGGCTTCCGCGGGCTCGCCCCCACGCGCGCCGCGCTGCGCGCCGGGCGCCACGTGGCGCTGGCGAACAAGGAGGCGATGGTGTGCGCGGGAGCCCTGGTCTGGGCCGAGGTCGAAGCCCACGGCGCGCGGCTGACGCCCGTGGACTCCGAGCACGCCGGGCTGTACCAGACGCTGCTCGGGGAACCTCACACGGGTGTGGCGGCGCTCGTGTTGACCGCCTCCGGCGGCCCGTTCCGTGAGGGGCCCACCGACCTCTCGACGGTCACGCCCGAGCAGGCGCTCGCCCACCCGACGTGGCGCATGGGGCCCAAGGTGACGATCGACTCGGCGACGCTGTTCAACAAAGGGCTCGAGGTGCTCGAGGCGGCCTACCTGTTCCGGATGCCGCTGGAGCGCGTCGAGGTGGTCGTGCACCCGCAGTCGCTCGTGCACGCGCTCGTGCGCTTCCACGACGGTTCGATCAAGGCGCAGATCGGACCCCACGACATGCGCCTCCCCATCCAGTACGCCCTGCACGCCCCCGACCGCCCACCCGTGCCGTTGGCGCCGTTGCCGCTCGAAGGGACGTGGACCTTCCACGCCCCCGACCTCGTTCGCTTCCCGGCGTTGGCCGCGGCGTACGCGGCCGGCCATGCCGGCGGCGACGCACCGGTGCGCTTGAACGCGGCGGACGAGGTCGCCGTCGCCGCTTTCCTGAACGGCCGGCTCCCCTTCACGGGCATCGCGCGCGTGCTCGACGACGCCCTCGACCACGCCGAGACGGCCACCCCGGGGTGGGACGACCTGACGGCGATCGACGCCGACGCCCGCGCGCGGGCGTCCGAAGCGGTCGCTCGAGCCGGCCGAAGCGGCGTCTGATGCTGGGTCGCGGTTGGCGGCTGCCGTTCCGGCCGTTCGGCGTGCCGATCGAGCTCGACCCGACGTTCGCACTCGTGCTGCCGCTGTTCGCCTGGCTGATCGGTTCGCAGGTGGCGGCCTACGCCGAGCTGCTCGGCGGCCTCGGGGTAGCCCTGGACCCCGAGCCGCTCACCCGCGGCGCCACCCCGTGGCTGCTGGGCGGCGCCGGGGCGCTGGGCCTGTTCACGAGCGTGCTGATCCACGAGCTCGGCCACGCGCTGGCGGCGCGCGCGTACGGGGTGCACACGCTGCGCATCACGCTCTGGTTCTTGGGCGGGGTGGCGCAGCTCGAAGAGCTGCCGCGCAAGCGCGGGGCCGAAGCCGTCGTGGCGATCGTCGGACCGATCACCAGCGCGCTGCTCTCGCTGGCCTTGGCGGCCCTCCTGCGCGCCGACGCGGTGGCCGGCGGCGTCGCCTTCGTCGTCAGCTACCTCGCGATCACGAACGCCGGTCTGGCGCTGTTCAACCTCCTCCCGGCGCTGCCGCTCGACGGTGGCCGGGTGCTCCGCTCGCTGCTCGTCTTCCCGCTCGGCGAGGCGCGCGCGACGGCGGCGGCCGGAGGCGTGAGCCGGGCCGTGGCGATCGCGCTCGGGGTGTACGGCTTCCTGAGCTTCCAGGTCTTTCTGCTCGCGATCGCCTTCTTCATCGATGCCGCGGGCCGCGCCGAGGTCGGTGCCGCTCGCGCGCGACGCGCCTTCGAGGGGCGCCGGGTGCGCGACGCCATGACCGCCGAGCCCATCACCGTCGACCTCGCCTGGACGGCCGGGCAACTGCGCCGGTTGCGCGCCTTCCGCCGCCACACGGCGTACCCGGTGGCGAACGCGGACGGTGCGCCGCTCGGGATCGTGCGGGCCGACGACCTCGACGGCGTCGAGGACGCCACCAGCGCCGCCGATCTGATGCGCCCGGTGGAAACCGTGCGCGTCGACGCGGACCTCGACGCGACCGTCCGGTTGCTCGCGACCACGGCCGCGGGCCGCTTCGCGGTCGTGGACGCCGACGGACGGCTGGTGGGCGTGCTGACCAAGGCGGACATCGTGCGCTGGCTCCAGAGCGCCGAGGAAGGCGGCCCCGGCGATGGTGGCGGCGAGACCACGCCGCGCCCCGACCCCATGGCAGACTGAGCGCATGTTGATGTTGCCGAGAGTCCGCCCGTGCTGACCGCCGTCGTCTTCGTGACCGTGTTGCTTACGGCGGTGCTGGTGCACGAGCTCGCCCACTACGCGAACGCGCGGAGCGTGGGTCTGCCCGTGCGCGCGTTCAGCATCGGGATGGGCCCCGTGATCGCCCGTTGGCGCTGGCAGGGGACCGAATGGCGGCTCTCGCTGCTGCCGCTCGGGGGGTACGTCGACCTTCCCGGCATGTCGGCGAAGGTGAACGAGGACGGCTCGCTCGCCCATCCCGACGAGGGACTGGCGGTGCGGCCGCTCTACCAGAAGCTCTGGGTTTTGGTGGGCGGCGTGGTCGCGAACTACGCGCTCGGCATCCTGCTCCTCGCGGTGGCCGTGGTGCTGGCCCCCACGTATCGAGAGGTCGTGACCGGGGAGGCCGCGAACGTGCGCGGCACCGTCGTCGCCGGCGTCGCCGAAGGCTCGCTGGCCGAATCGGTCGGCGTGCGCGCCGGTGAGCGCTTGGCCGCGATCGGCGGCACCGTCGACCCGACGCCCGATCAGGCCGTGGCGGCCATCCAGGGGGCCGACGAGCTGACCCTGGTGCTGGTCGACGAAGCCGGCAGCGAACGCACGCTCACGGTGCCGTGGCCCCCGACCGACCTCGAGGAGGGCGCTACCCCGCTGCTCGGGGTGCAACTCAGGCCGGCCGAGGTCGACGGCGTCGGCTTCGGCACGGCGCTCGCGGAGTCGGCGGCGTTCGGGGTCCGGGTGTTCCCCGAGATGGTGGTCGGGTTCGTTCGAGGGTTCGGTTCCGCCTTGAGCGGGCGTCCGAACGAGGACGTGGCCGGCCCGGTCGGCATGGTGACGATGGTCGGTCAGGCGGCGCAGGTCGGGCTCGCGCCGGTGCTGCTGCTGGCGGCGCTGATCAACTTCTCGCTCGCCGTGTTCAACCTCCTGCCCATCCCCGGCCTCGACGGTGGCCGGATGTTGCTCGCGACGATCGTCGCGATCCGCGGTCGCCCCTTCAAGCCGGGGCAGGAAGAGGCCTTCCACTTCGTCGGGATCGCGGCGGTCCTCGCCCTCATCGTGCTGATCACGGTCCAGGAACTCGGCGGACTGCTCGGGGGATGACCCCACCCCTCGACTGCGTCGTCGTGATCCCGGCGTACGAGGAGCAGAGCACGGTCGCGTCGGTCGTGCGCGTCGCGATCGCGGCGAACATCGGTCCCGTCGTGGTCGTCGACGATGGTTCGCGCGACGGCACCGTGGACGCGGCGCGCGCGGCCGGGGCCGAGGTGCTGCGCCTCGAGACGAACGTCGGCAAGGGGGGTGCGTTGGCGGCCGCGGCGAACGCCCGCAGCGAGGGCGTCGTGGTGCTCCTCGACGCGGACCTGACCGGTCTGACGGTCGACCACGTCCGCGCGCTCGCCGCCCCGGTGCGCGAGCGAGAAGTCGACATGACGCGGGGCGTCTTCGACGGCGGCCGCTGGATGACGACCGTCGCCCAACACGTCGCGCCGCTCTTGAACGGGCAGCGCGCCATCCGACGCGAACTGCTGCAGGCCGTTCCCGGCCTGGCCGAGAGCCGTTACGGCGTCGAGTTGGCGATCACCGAGCACGCGCGCAGGGACCGATGGAATACCCGCGACGTGTCGCTGCGCGGCGTCTCCCAGGTGATGAAGGAGGAGAAGCGCGGCTGGTGGCGCGGCCAGAAGGTCCGCTGGACCATGTACGCCGAGATCGTGCGCCAAGCGCTCCGGCAGACGTTCCAGCGAGGCGCCCACAAGCGCTAGTCCTTTGTCGCGAACGGCGCGACGCCCCGGCTCAGCGCTCGTCGAGCCGGGCCTCCACCGCCTGGGCGTGGGCTTCGAGCCCCTCGGCGCGCGCGAACCGGACCGCCGCCGGGCCGATCGCGCGCGCCCCGGCGGCGGTCAGCGCGACGACCGGGATCAGGCGCTGGAAGTCGCGCACGTTGATCGCGCTCGTGAAGCGGGCGGTGCCCCCCGTGGGCATCACGTGCGAGGGTCCGGCCACGTAGTCGCCCAGCGCCTCGAGCGACGAGGCGCCGACGAACAGTCCGCCGGCGTGCCGCACGGCGCCGACCCAAGCCCACGGGTCCTCGACGAGCAGGCACAGGTGCTCGGACGCGAAGGCGTTGGCGACGTCGATCGCCTCGGCGACCGAGTCGACGAAGACCACGGCGCCGCGCTCTTCGAGGCTGGCGCGCGCGGTGGCCTCGGTCGGGAGGGTGGCGAGCCGGCGCTCGAGCACCGCCTCGACCCGCGGCCACAGCTGACGATCGCTGGTGACCAGCACCGGCACCGCCTGGTCGTGCTCCGCCTGCGCGAGCAGGTCGGCCGCCACGTGCTCGGGGTCGGCCGTCGCGTCGGCCACCACGAGCGTCTCGGTCGGTCCCGGCAGCGAGGCGATGCCCACCTCGCCGAACACCGCCGCCATCGCGATCACGACCCACGCCGAACCGGGGCCGACGATCTTGTCGACCCGCGGCACGCTGCCCGTGCCGTAGGCGAGCGCGCCGATGGCTTGGGCGCCGCCCATGCGGTAGACCGCGCCGAGGCCGAGCGCTTCGGCCACGTACGCGACGGCGGGATCGACGCCGCCGTCGGCGCGCGGCGGGGTCGCGACGACCACGTCGCGGACCCCCGCCACCTGCGCGGGCACGGCGGTCATCACCAGCGAGCTCGCGAGCGTCGCCGCGCCGCTCGGGACGTAGCAGGCGACCCGCTCGAGCGGGCGCGGCAGTTGCCCGAGCACGCCCTCGCCATCGGCGGTCAGGAACCCCTCCTTGGGTTGGTGTTCGTGGAACGCGCGCACGCGCGCGATCGATCGGTCGATGGCGGCCGCGAGCTCCGCCGGGACCTCCGCGGCCAGGGCGCGGCGCCGATCGGTCGGGAGCTCGATCGCGTCGAGGCGCACCCGGTCGAACCGCTCGGTCGCCTCGAACACCGCCGCGTCGCCGCGGGCGCGCACGTCGGCCAGCAAGCGGTCGACCACGGCGCGCCGCTCGGGGTCGGTCTGGGCGCTGCGGCGGTGGCGAAAAGCCTCGATCGCCGCTTGGGAACCGTCAAAGGAGCGCTTCACACGTGAGTCTACCGTTGCACGACGGGGGTAGGATGCTCCGCATGACGTCACGGACGCTCCACGTCGCGGTCATCGGCGCCGGCATCGTCGGCGCCGCCATCGCCTGGTCGCTCGCGCGCCGAGGCGCCCACGTCACCGTCTTCGAGCGCGCGGGCGCGCCCGCCACCGGCTCGACGGGGCGCTCCGCCGCCGGCTTGCGGCACCAGTTCTCGCTTCGGGCCAACGTGCGCTTCTCGCGCTTCGGGGCCGAGCGCTTCGGTGCGTTCGAGCGTGAGGTGGGCGCCGACGCGGCCTTCCGCCGGGTCGGGTACCTGTTCCTGGTGCCGCCGGGCGACGAGGCGCGCTGGGCACGCGACCGGGCGATGCAGGTCGAGGAGGGGGCGCGCGTCGAGCGCTGGTCGCTCGAAGAGCTCGCGCAGCGCGCGCCGTACGTCGCCTGCGACGGTGTGGCCGAGGGCAGTTTCGGGCCGGACGACGGCGTGCTCGACCCGCACGCAGCCACCCTCGGCTACCTCGGCGCGGCGCGCGCGCTCGGCGCCGAGCTCCGGCTCGGCCACGCGGTCGTCGGCCTCGCCGCGGGCGGTGGCGGGTGGCGCGTCGCCACCGCTGCCGGCACGCTGGCGGTCGACCGCGTCGTCAACGC
Source organism: Trueperaceae bacterium (assembly GCA_046260675.1). Lineage (GTDB taxonomy): Bacteria > Deinococcota > Deinococci > Deinococcales > Trueperaceae > JAABTL01. The sequence continues at coordinate 76,458 of JBHEOT010000002.1, forward strand.
GTCGGGGCCGCAGGCGGGCGCCATCGCCGCGCTGGCGGGCGCGCACCTCCCCGTGGTCGCGTCGCGCCGGGACGTCTTCGTCACCGCCCCCATCGACGGCGTGCCGTTCCCGACGCCGTTGGTGGTCGACGCAGCGACCGGCGTCTGGTGGCGGTCGGAGGGCGAGCGGGTGCTGCTCGGGCGGTCGAACCCGGCGGAGCTCCCCGGCGAGCGCGAAGGCATGGACTGGACGTGGTTCGAGGCGACGCTCGAGGCGGCGCTGCCGCGCTTCCCGTTCCTGGAGCGCGCGCGCCTCGACCGGCGCGCGAGCTGGTGGGGTTGGTACGAGGTCACGCCCGACCACCTGCCCGCCATCGGCGAGGCGGTCGAGGCCCCCGGCCTGTGGCACGCCGCCGGGTTCTCAGGGCACGGCGTGCAGCACGCGCCGGCGACCGGCGCGGCGATCGCCGACGCCCTCCTGAGCGGCGGCGACGCCGGCTTCGACCTGGCCCCGTTCGATCCGGGCCGCTTCGGACGCGCCGCGCGCGGGGCGCAGGCGGACGAAGCTCGCGTCGTCTGACCGGTACCCCGCGCTCGGGCGATGATGGCGCATGGCCCCCACCCCGCTGCGCGTGCTCTGGCGCTTTTTCGCCCCCGACCCGGTCCCCGGCCCCGACCTGCTCCCGGACGGCGCCCGCTTGACCGTCGAGCCCGACCTCGACCGTGCGCTCGCGCACCGCGACGAGGTCGACGTGCTCGTCGACGCGCGCCCGAGCGAACTGCTCGACGGCGCCGCGCTGAGCCACGTGATCTTCCCGTTCGCCGGCCTCCCCCCGGCGCTCGGCGCAGCCCTGCGCGAGCGCCCGCACCTCACCCTGCACAACGCCCACTACGGTGCCCCCTTCGTCGCCCAGCACGCGCTGGCCCTCCTGCTCGCCGCCGCCCACCACCTCGTGCCCCACGACGCCGCGCTGCGGCGGGGCGACTGGGGCGATCGCCGGAGCCCGGAGCCCTCGGTCTACCTCGCCGAGCGGGAGGCGCTGCTGCTGGGGTACGGAGCGATCGGTCGGCAACTGGCGCCGATGCTGCAGGGCCTGGGGATGCGGGTGACGGCGCTGCGCCGCCGTCCGGAGGCGGACGCGGCGCAGGCAGGCGTGCACGTCGTCGGCCCGGACGACCTCGGCGACGCGCTCGCCCGGGCCACCGTCGTCGTCGTCAGCCTCCCGGCGACCGCCGCGACCGAGGGGCTGCTGGGCGCCGCCGCGCTGGCCCGCCTGCCGCGCGGCGCGCTGGTCGTGAACGTCGGCCGTGGCGCGGTGATCGATCAAGACGCCCTCTACGACGCCCTGGTGGACGGCCGCGTGGGGGCGGCCGGCCTCGACGTGTGGTGGAGCTATCCCGAGGACCGCGACCACGATCGCGCGACGCTCCCGGCGACGCGCCCCTTCGGTCTGCTCCCCAACGTCGTGCTGAGCCCCCACCGCGCCGAAGCGACCGACCGCTCGGAACGCGCTCGGGTGGAGGACGTGTGCGCCACCCTGCAGGCCATCGCGGCGGGCGAGGCGCGCCACGTCGTCGAGGTGGGCACGGGGTACTGAGGAGTTGCCGTCGCGGTGGCCCCCGTCAGGCGCTGCGCCGCATCCCGTCGAAGGCGAGCACCAGCGCGCGCCGCAGCTCGTCGCGGAGCGAGCGGTCGCGGCGGTACGCGGCCCATTGGAGGGCCGTGAGCACGAAGGTGTTCGCGAGCACGCGCGCGAGGCGGCCGTACGAGTAATCGGAGCGCACCCGACCCTGGGCGCGTGCGCGCCCGAGCAACCGGCGCAGCACGTCGTTGAGCGGCAGCGCCAGGAAGGCCGCGCGCGATCGCTCGACGTCGGGGTCGAGGAGTTCGAACATCAGCGGCACGACCAGGTCGCCGTGAGCCTCGGTGAGGACCGCGAGGTCGTCGAAGAAGCGCTCCACCGCGACGAGCGGGTCGCCGGACTCGGGCACCCGCATGGCGAGGCGCTCGGCCTCTTGGGCGAACCAGGCGACCAGGAGCGACTGCTTGCGGCGGAAGTGGTTGAAGACCGTACCGCGCGAGACGTCGGCGGCGCGAGCGACGTCCTCCATGGTCGTGGCCTCGTAGCCGCGCTCGGCGAACAGCTCGAGGGCGGCGCGCAGGATGCGCGCGCGCCGCTCGGCGATCGCGCGCGCTCGGGTGCGCGCCGGCCGGGTCGAGGTGGTCGCCATGGTTGCGCATCCTACCCGGCACCGCTCGGGGCGGCACGTGGCGTGGGTCCGCGAGGAGCGAACCGGCCGCACCCCGTTCGGGGTGCGGCCGTCGCGTCGTCTGCTTCTGGCAAGGGCGCCGTCGGTCAGGTCAGGCTTGGCGCGCTTGATCGACGAGCGCCTTGAAGGCACCGGGCTCGCGGACGGCGAGGTCGGCGAGCACCTTGCGGTCGAGCGCGACGCCGGCCCGGCGGAGCCCGGCGATGAAGGTCGAGTACGACATGCCGTCCTGGCGGGCGGCGGCGTTGATGCGGGCGATCCACAGGCGACGGAAGACGTTCTTCTTGTCGCGGCGGTCGCGGTAGGCGTAGTCGGCGGCGTTGAGCAGCGTCTGCTGGGCGACGCGAAAGCTCTTGCTCCGCAAGCCCCAGAAGCCCTTGGCGCGCTTGAGCAGCTTCTGGTGGCGGCGACGACGAACGATCCCGGTCTTGGCGCGTGGCATGGGTCACATCCTCGCTTAGTCGTACGGCAGGAGCTTCTTGATGCGCTCCGCATCCGGTTTGGCGATGACGATGTTCAGGCGACCCTGACGGATGCGCTTCCCTGACTTCTTGTACGCCAGGTGGCGCTTCCCGGATCGCATGGCCACGACCTTACCTCGCCCAGTGATCTTGACACGGGCTTTGGTGCCCTTATGGGTCTTCAGTTTCGGCATGCGTTCGTTTCTCCTACTCCGTGGGACGGAGGGGGTCCGGTGCGAGATTCAGTCGGCAACGGTGGCCGGAGGTGCGGCCGGGGCTGGGGCGGGGACGGGCGCGAGCGGCCGGAGGACCATGTTCATGTCCATGCCGGCGATGATCGGCGCCGAATCGACCGCCGCGAGCTGCGTCGTGTCGGTGGCGACCCGGTTCAGGATCTCCTGCCCGAGCTCGGGGTGCGTACGTTCGCGTCCACGGAACATGATCGTGACCTTGACCTTGTGCCCGTCCTTGAGGAAGCGACGGATGTGGTTCACCTTGGTCTCGTAGTCGTGCTTGTCGATCTTGATGCGGAACTTGATCGACTTCATGTCGTGCTGACGCGAGCGCTTGCGCGTCTCCTTCGCCTGCTGCTGCAGATCGAACCGGTACTTGCCGTAATCGAGCAGCTTGGCGACGGGGGGTTGCGCTTGCTCGCCGACCATGACCAGATCGAGTTCCTGCTCACGGGCCATGCGCATGGCTTCGCGGGTATCCACGATGCCGCGCTGCGTCCCGTCCGAGTCGATCAGGCGCACCTGACGGACGCGGATCTGATCGTTGACCTTCATCTCTCTCGCGATGGACTTCACCTCCTGAGATCGCTCGGCGCGCGGGCGCCCACGTCGGGCGCCTACCCTCCGAGCGGCACGCGAGTCTAGCAGACCGACCGACACCGCGTCCATGGACGGCGAGCGGGGCGACCCGGGCGCGGACCCACGCGGCGTAGGCTCGGGCACCATGGACCCCGCCCCCGCGCCCCTCGACCCCGGCCGCCCGCTGCGGCTCGGCTTCTCCCCTTGCCCCAACGACTGCTTCGTGTTCGACGCCCTGGTGCACGGGCGCATCGACACGCCGCTGCGCTTCGACGTCGTGCTCGAGGACGTCGAGGCGCTCAACGGCATGGCGCGCGCCGCCGAACTCGACGTCGCCAAGGTCAGCTGGCACGCCGTGGGCCACCTCACCGACGACTGGTGGATGCTGCGCGCGGGAGGAGCGCTGGGCCACGGCGTCGGCCCGCTGCTCGTGGCGCGGAACGCCGGCGTCGACCTGAGCGGAGCGCGGGTGGCCGTGCCGGGCGGCACCACGACCGCGAAGCTGCTCCTGAGGCTCTTCGCGCCCGAGGGCGTCGACGAGGTCGTGCTGCGCTACGACCGGATCATGCCGGCGGTGGCCGCGGGCGAGGTGGACGCCGGCCTCATCATCCACGAGAGCCGCTTCACGTACGCGGACCACGGCCTGGTGGCGCTCGCCGACCTCGGGACCTGGTGGGAAGCGCGCACCGGCGGGCTGCTGCCGCTGGGCGGGATCGCGGTGCGCAAGGCGCTGGGCAGGGACGTCGCCCGCGAGGTGGGCCGTGCGGTCGCGGCCTCCGTGGCGGCGGCGTTCGACGACCCGACCGCGAGCGAACCCTACGTCGCCGCGCACGCCCAAGAGCTCAGCCCCGACGTGCGCCGCGCCCACATCGAGCTCTACGTCAACCGCTGGTCGCGCGACGTGGGCGCCGACGGTGAGGCGGCGGTGCGGCGGCTGCTCGCCGAGGCGCACGCGATCGGGCTGGTCCCGCCGGTCCCCGTCGACTTGTTCGTGCCGGACCCCGGCAGCGCGGACGCCGCGAAGCGAGCGACGACGTGAGCAGCGACGCGAGCAGCGACGCGCCACCCCGGCAGCCTCGAGTCCTTTCGTGGATCCAGGACGCATGGTGGGCCTGCTCGGCGCCGCTCGGCTTCTTCGCGCACCTCGCCGACCGCAGCCACGGCCGCCCGGTACCGGCGCTGGGGACCGCCGCGGCGGCGTGGGTCGCGGCGCTGGCCGTCGCGGCGCTCGCGTTCGTTCGCGCCACCGGATCCGAGGGCTACGTCGTGATCTTGGGCCTCGCCGCGGTGGCGATCGGTCCGCTGTTCGTGCTCGTCAGCGTGCTCGGCGGCCTGATGCTGCTCGGTCCTGGCGGCATGGGCGGACGCGCGTGGGAGGTCGTCGGATGGTCGTGGGCGCCGGCGGGGGCCCTGGCGCTCGCGGTGTTCCCGATGGTGCCGCTCTTCCCCGCCATCGCCGCGGCGGTCGCCGTCCTCGCGTTCCCGATCTGGCACCTCGGCCTCATCGGCGCCGGCGTGGCCGCCTTCGGCGTCCAACACCGCGTGCGCACCGTGCTGATCTACGCCCTCGTCGTCTTCCTGGTGCCGGGCAGCGTCGCGACGCTCGCGCTGCTCGCGGCCCTCGGCGCAGCCTGAGCGAGCGGCGGCCGCTATGGCCGGCGTGGCCGGTGCCCGCCACGGCCCACCCCGGGGTCGGCTACGATGAGGCATGAACTTCACCGTGGGCGAAGAGGTGCTCGTCGGCGACGTGCGGTACGTGGTCTCGAGCATCGAGGGCGACCCCCCGACGCGGTACCGACTGCTCGCCACCACCCCTACCGGGGCGAAGGTGTTGTGGGCCGCCCCGAGCGACCTGCACAAGATGAGCGTGTACGTGCGTCCGCGCGACGACACGGAGGCGTCGGTGCGCCACCGCCGCTGACCGCACGACGGCGACCGCAGGTCCGTGCGCTCACGCCCCGGCGAGGTGCGCGCCCAAGTCGCGTCCTGCGGCCGCCGCTTCCTCCACGCCCACCGGGTCCGCGCACGCGCCGAGCAACCAGACGCCGGCCACGCCGGGCCAGCGCCGGATGCCGGTCGCGCCCCGCGCGTCGCCCACGCCCTCCACGGTCCCGCGTGGATCGACCTGATCGAACGCGACCGCGTGGGCGGGCGTGACGCCGTCGCCCGGGACCGACAGTCGGCGGCGCACGAACCGCACGCCGTGGGCGGCGAGGTCGTCGCGCAGGTCGTCGTACGCCATCTCCCCCAAGCGCCCCGCCCGCTCCTCGGCGGTCCCGACGCTCAAGCGCGGCGCGAGGAAGGTCCCCACCGCCAGCACGGTGGCGTCCGCCCGGTGGGCCGGACCTTCCCAGGTCCGCACCCCGACGACCTCCGCGCCCTCACGCCACAGCGCGACGACGTTCGATTGCAGCACGAGCAGGTCGGGCATCCGCTCGAGCTCGCGCTTCACGGCGCGGCGCAGCGCGGCGGCGCGGGTGCCGACCCCGGCCGCGTCCGCCGCTTCGCGCGCGACCGAGGCCCACAGGGTGCCGGACGGCGGCGTCCCCGGCCACACGTCGGCGGGAAGCGCGTACAGGGCGTCGAGCGTGGTCGTGACGAGGCGGCACGGAACGCCTCGGCGCGCGAGCGCCCACGCCGCCTCGCAGCCCGCCGCACCGCCACCGACGACCTGGATCACGCACGCACCTCGGTCGTCCGGGTCAGCCGATCGGTTCGATCGTGCCGTCGAACGGCGGCCGCCGCCCGGGTGCGGTGAGGAGGACGTTGCGGCCGTCCGCGAGCTTCTGGAGCACGACGACGCCGTGGCCGTCGGGAAGCAGGTCGAGCGGGGTGCTCCCCTCGAGCAGCACGCGCAGATGGAGCGGCGTGCGCATGCGCAGGTGACCGAGTTCGTAGCGCCGCGAACCGACCATCCGGTAGCCGAAGAACACGTCCGGCGGGTCGTCGTCGCCGTAGATGCACGTCAGCGAGCGGGCCTCACCGGCGCGGTAGTGCGCGGCGGCCACCCAGGCCACCTCCTCCGCCTCGCCGTCGTCGATGGTGCGCACCTTCGGCGCCTGGGTGTCTCCGTAGAAGGCCGCCGGGAACCGCCGCGATTGGACGTAGAAGCCGCCGGCCCCGACGCGCACCTTCATCACCTCGTTGTCGAAGCTCCGCCCTTTGACCAGGCTCTTCAGGTGCGAGATCGCCAACCCGAAGCGGCGCTCGTGGTCGGCGGCGAAGACGTCCCAATCGGGATCGACGAGCGCCGCATCGGTGTTGACGACGACGCCCGGCTGACTGCGGTTCGGATCTAGGTTCACGAGACGTCCCCCTGGTGGAGCGCCGAGACCCCGAAGGTCTGGAGATGGTAGGTCACGTTCCGGAAGCCGGCGGTTCGAAGGCGCTCAGCGAGCGCCTCGGGGGCCGGGAAGGCGAGGACGCTGGCCGGCAGGTAGGCGTACGCGCTGCGGCGCCCGGAGATCAAGCCGCCGAGCAGCGGCACGACGCGGAGGAAGTAGAACCGGAACAACCGGCCGAACACGCCGCGCGGTGGCGGCGGGAACTCGAGCACCACCAGGCGGCCGCCCGGTCGCAGGACGCGCCGGAACTCGTGGAGGCCGGCGTCGACGTCGGCGAAGTTGCGCAACCCGTACGCGATGGTGAGCGCGTCGAAGGACGCGTCCGGGTACGGCAAGGCGGTGCCGTCGCCCACCTCGAGCGCGATGTCGACCCCCCGCCGAGCGGCTTTGGCGCGGCCGACGTCGAGCATCGCTTCCGCGAAGTCGACGCCGACGACGCGCGCGTCGGGTCCGGCGCGCCGCAGCGCGATGGCCAGGTCGGCGGTCCCGGTGGCGACGTCGAGCACGTCGGCCGGTCGCTTCTCGAGCGCGGCCGCGACCGCTTGCCGGCGCCAGCCACGGTCGATGCCGAGGCTGAGCACCGCGTTGAGCAGGTCGTACCGCGGTGCGATCGCATCGAACATCGCGCGCACCTCGGCCCCCTTGCGCGCGTCGCCCTCACCGACGGGCGGTGCGGCGGTGCGGGGGGGCTCGGGGACGGCTTCGCGCATGCTTTTGGATGCTACCACCGGGCTCCGCCCGCTTCCGGGCGCCCCGACCCGAACCGTTCGCGTGCCCGACCGCCGGAACTCGATCAGTCGAGCCCTGCTTCGGCGAGGAAGGCGTCGAGCTTCGCCGGCGTGAACCGCGACAGGCTCGCCGCCACCAGGCCGTGGACGAGCGTGGGGACGCTTCGGCGGCCCTGGTTCAGCGCTTCGACCCGCGCGACGGCCTCGGGATCGGTCTCGAGCGCCACCTCGCGGTAGCCGATGCCGCGTGCGTCGAGCGCACGTTTGGTGGCGACGCAGTCGCCGCAGAAGTGCGTGGTGTAGACGACCAAGGAAGCTTCCATCCGCACGAGGCTACCGACGACGGCCCCCGCACCGTGTCGTCCGGTGCACCGGCATCGGGGCACGAGCCGCTGCCGTGAGCCCCGAAACGGGCCGGCGTCTGCTAAGATAGTGGACGGCCGCGACGCCGCCACTCCAGCGGGTCCGTTCGCCGCCTTCCCCCTTGCCGCGCCGCGCGCTTTCCGGCCCTCCTCGTGGAGGCCCGCCGATCCTCCGTGCGCGCACCGCCGCCCCGAGAGGCTCCGAATGAAGTACCGCAACGTCGCGATCATCGCCCACGTCGACCACGGCAAGACCACGCTGGTCGACGGCCTGCTGCGTCAGTCGAACACCTTCCGCGAGAACCAACAGGTCGAGGAGCGCGTGATGGACAGCCGCGCCCTCGAGCGTGAGCGCGGCATCACGATCCTGGCGAAGAACACCGCCGTCGTCTGGCACGGCGAGCGCATCAACATCGTCGACACCCCCGGCCACGCCGACTTCGGTGGCGAGGTCGAGCGCGCGCTCGGCATGGTCGACGCTTGCTTGCTGCTCGTGGACGCAGCCGAGGGCCCCATGCCGCAGACCCGCTTCGTGCTCAAGAAGGCGTTGGCGCAAGGTTTGCGACCGATCCTCGTCGTCAACAAGATCGACCGCAAGGACGCGCGCCCGAGCGTCGTCACCGGCCTGACGTTCGATCTGATGGTCGAGCTGGGCGCCACCGACGAGCAACTCGACTTCCCCGTCCTGTTCGCGATCGCTCGCGACGGCAAGGCTTGGCGCGAGGGAGAGCCGCAGAGCGAGGATTTCACCCCGCTGTTCGAGACCGTCCTCGAGCACGTGCCCGTCGCAGCCGGCGACCTCGAGGCGCCGTTCCAGATGCAGGTCGCCAACCTCGATTACTCGGACTACCTCGGTCGCGTAGCGCTCGGGCGGGTGCGCCGCGGTGAGGCGAGGATGGGCGACTCGGTCGTCCGCATCGGCCGCGATGGCCGCGAACTGCGCGGGCGTCTCACCAAGGTCTACACCCACCTCGGCCTCCGCCGCGTCGAGGCCGAGTCCATCGAGGCCGGCGACATCGTGGCGATCTCGGGCCTCGAGGACGTGCAGATCGGCGACACGATCTGCGACCCGGCGGGCATCGAGGCGCTCCCCTTCGAAGGGGTGGACGAGCCCACCGTGGCGGTCACCTTCAGCCCCAACACCAGCCCGTTCGCGGGCCGCGAGGGCAAGTACGTCACCAGCCGCCACATCGCCGACCGACTCCAGCGCGAGCTTCTGACGAACGTCGCGCTGCGCGTCGAAGAGCTGGGCGGCGAGTCGCACCGCGTGTCGGGCCGCGGCGAGCTGCACCTGGGCATCCTCATCGAGGAGATGCGCCGAGATGGCTACGAGTTCTCCGTGTCGCGTCCCGAGGTCATCCTCAAGAACGTCGAAGGGGTCCTGAGCGAACCGTTCGAGAGGGTCGTCGCCGACGTGCCGCTCGATGCGATGGGCGCGGTGATGGAGTCGCTCTCGGCGCGCCGCGGCCAGCTCGTCGACATGGAGCAGGGCGAGACCCGCGCGCGGTTGACGTTCTCGATCCCCGCCCGCGGGCTGTTCGGGTACCGCAACGGCTTCCTCTCGATGACCGCGGGCGAGGGGCTCTTGAGCCACGTCTTCGACGGCTACGAGCCCCATGTGGGCGACCTCAAGACCCGGCAGACCGGCTCGCTCGTGGCGATGGAGCCCGGCGAGGCCTTCGCGTACTCGATCTGGAAGCTGCAGGACCGCGGCACCTTCTTCGTCGATCCCGGCATCGAGGTCTACGTCGGTATGATCTTGGGCGCCAACAACCGCGGCGGCGATCTGGACGTCAACGTGTGCAAGAACAAGAAGCTCACGAACGTGCGCGCCTCGGGCAGCGACGACAACATCGTCTTGATCCCGCCCAAGCGGCTCACGCTCGAAGAGGCCATGGAGTACATCGCCGAGGACGAGTTGCTCGAGGTCACGCCGAAGAGCCTGCGGCTGCGCAAGCGCCACCTCGACCCGAACAACCGCAAGCGCGAAGCGAAGAAGGCGGCCGAAGCGGTCGTGTGAGGCACCGACCCTCGTGGACGGTGGCCGCGGCCGTCGTATGAGGCACCGACCCTCGTGGACGGTGGCCGAAGCCGTCGTGTGAGGCACCGGCCGTCGAGCGTTACGCGGGGGCGTCGGCCATGGCCGGCGCCCCCGCGTCGCTGACCGTGAGCCCCTCGAGCTCGATCGGGCCGAACGCCTCGTCCTGATGCGCGCGCAGACGTCCGTCGCGCACGAGCTCCAGCGCGCCGGCGAACGTCACCGTGCGCGTGGACCACGACGGGTCGGCGACCACCTCGTCGAGCGTGCGCCGCCGCCCGGGGAGCACCGCCGCCAACAGCCGCGCCATCGCGCCTGCGAGCGTCAACCGATCCGGCGTCAGGTCGAAGTAGCCGTTGGGCCGCAACCGCGACGCCAGCTCGGCCAGCCGCCCGAGCGGCACGCCGAGCGGGCGGCGCGGCCGTGGGAAGGCGGGGACCGGAGCCTTGGCCGTGAGCAGCGAGCGCCGCCGCTCGCGGCGCTCGCGCAGCTCGACGATCGCCTCCTCCAACGCCTCCAGGGCCGCGACCGCGGCGAGCGCGTCGGCCTGGGCTTCGGCCTCGGCCTCGTCGTCGGTCGCCCGTGGTGGTCGCGGCAGCAGCATCCGCACCTTGAGCTCGACGACCTGAGCCGCGCGCGGAAGCGCCTCGGTGGCGCGGTCGAGATCGCCCGCGACGAACGCCTCGAACCGCGCCAAGACGAGCCGCACCACGGCGAGCAGGTCGACGTCCGACGGGGCGATCCGCTCGCTGCGCAACGCGTGGGCGAGCTCGCCGAGGGTGCCGTGGAACCCGGGGAGCGTCAGCACCAGCGGCGCGTCGGGGTCGTAGGGACCGATCGCCTGACCGCCCGCGCCGCCCGCGGCGCCCGCGCCGCTGAGCGTCGCTGCCCCACGAGCAGCGAGCGGTTCGCCGACGCCGTTCACGCCTCGCTCACTCCGAGAACGGGTCCTCGCCGTCGGCGACGAGATGCCGGGTGTCGTTGACGCGTTCGACCACCGCGTCGTGCCCCCGGAAGAGCACGTGGGTCACGCTCGTGTGCCTCAGGTACACCCGTTTGCGCCAGCGCGGACGCTCCACGCCGAGGATGTCGGCGAGCAGCATCTGGATCGTCCCGGAGTGCGCGACCGCGACGACGTGCGCGCCGTGGAACTCCGCCCGGGCGTCGTCGAGCCAGGCGACCGCCCGCTCGCGCAGCGCGCGGTACGACTCGCCCTCGGGGGGCGCCGAGCCGTACGGGTCGGCGACCCAGTCGGGCCACGCGGCGTCCGCTTCGTTCTCGGCCAAGGTGCGGCCCTCGAACACGCCGAAGTGCAGCTCGCGCAAGCGTTCGTCGATGGCGATCGCTTGGTCGGGGAAGGCGATGCGCGCCGTCTCGACGGCGCGCATCAGCGGACTGGCGACGACGGCGTCGACCCCCTGGACGGCCGCGACGTAATCAGCCAGCGCGCGCGCTTGGGCGCGGCCTTCGTCCGAGAGCGGGACGTCGGTGTGGCCTTGGAACCGACCTTCGGCGTTCCACGCGGTGAGGCCATGACGGATGAGCGTGAGTCGGCGCATGAGCGCACACGATACCGCCTCGTCGGCTCCGGAGCGCCGCGGGACCCATGATGGTAGGTTCGCGACATGGAACCCCTTCAGGGACGCGTAGCGCTCGTCACCGGCGGTACGCGCGGCATCGGCCGGGCGATCGCCCAGGACCTCGCGGAAGCCGGCATGCGCGTCGGCATCATCGGCCGAGACGCTGCAGGCGCCGTCGAGGCGGCGCGGGCGATCGCGGGAGACGCCGGCGTCGCCGCCGACGCCGTGCTGGGCTTGGGCGCGGACGTGCGCGACCTGGCGGCCCTCGAAGCGGCGGTCGCCGCCACCGTCGCGCGCTTCGGACGCCTCGACGCGGTGGTGGCCAACGCCGGCCTCGGTCGCTTCGCTGCCGTCGACGAGCTGTCGGTCGAGGCTTGGCGCGAGGTGATCGACGTGAACCTCACGGGCGTCTTCCACACCGTGAAGGCGGGCACCGCGGCGCTCGAGGCGAGCGGCGGGGTGCTCGTCACGATCGGCTCGCTCGCCGGCACGAACGCCTTCGCTGGCGGCGCCGCGTACAACGCCGCCAAGTTCGGACTGGTCGGCTTCACCCACGCGGTGATGCTCGATCTGCGCGAACGCGGCGTCCGCGTCTCGACGATCATGCCCGGCTCGGTGGCGACCGAGTTCGGGGGGCACGCGCCGAGCGCTGCCGACGCCTGGAAGATCCAGCCGCAGGACATCGCCGAGGCCGTGCGCTACGTGCTGTCCAGCCCGGCGCGCACCCTGCCGTCGCGCATCGAGGTCCGCCCCGCGCGCACTCGACCGTCGTGATCGCCCGCGCGACCGACGCGCTGTACCCCCTCGTCAAGCGGGTGCTGTTCCGGCTCGAGCCCGAGGAGGCGCACGCGCGCGTGTTCGCGCTCTTGGGCTTCGCGGCGCGCCACCCCGGGGCGCTCCGGCTCCTGCGCAGTGCGTACGGCGTCGCCGACCCCCGGCTGCGGGTGCGCGCGTTCGGCCTCGAGTTCCCGAACCCGCTCGGCCTCGCCGCCGGCATGGACAAGGACGGGACCGTCGCGGCGGCGTGGGGCGCGTTCGGTTTCGGTACCGCGGAGCTCGGCACGGTCACGACCCAGGCGCAGCCCGGCAACCCCCGCCCACGGGCCTTCCGGCTGCCCGAAGACCGCGCGATCGTGAACCGGATGGGGTTCAACAACGAGGGGGCGGCCGCGCTGGCCGCGCGGCTCGCGGCGGCACGCAGCGCCTCGTGGTGGAGCGTCGAGCCCATCGGCGTGAACGTCGGCAAGTCCCGCACGGTCGCGCTCGAGGACGCGATCGCCGACTACGAGGGGGCGCTGCGGACCGCTTGGCCGGTCGCCGACTACCTCGTGCTCAACGTGAGTTCGCCGAACACCCCCGGGTTGCGCAGCCTCCAGGAGGCGAAGCCGCTGGCCGAACTCCTCGCCCGTGCGCAGGATCTGCGCGGGGAGCTCGGCGACCGGCCGGTCCTGCTCAAGGTGGCGCCCGACCTGAGCGAAGACGCGCTCGCCGAGGCGATCGCGCTCGCCGAACGACACGGCGTCGATGGCCTGGTCGTCGCGAACACGACCATCGGCCGCGAGGGCTTGACCCGCGACCCGGGCGAAGCCGGTGGGCTGTCGGGCGCCCCCTTGGCCCCGCGCGCGCTCGCCGTGCTCCAGGACGCGCGCGCGCGCACCGCGCTGCCGCTCGTGGCCTCGGGGGGCATCGAGTCGGGCGCGGACGCGATCGCGCGCTTCGAAGCCGGGGCGACGCTGGTGCAGGTGTACACGGGCTGGATCTACGGAGGGCCCGGGCTCCCCCGCCGGCTCCTCGCCGACGTGGCTCGCTGGGCCACCGCCGAAGGGCACGCGGACCTCGACGCCCGGCTGCGCGCCCGCGACGCCGCGCACCGACCCTCGGTCGGTTGAGCGCGGCGCCATCGCGGCGTGGCGCACGGGCTTGACAGGCGTCGCCCCACTCCGTAGATTTCGTCATGCCTAACTTTTCGATTCGGCGCACCTCAATCTTGATCCTGGCGCTGCTCCTCGCGCTCTTCAGCGCGGCCGGAACGGCGTTGGCCCAGGACGCCGCCGCCAAGGTCGTCGCGAGCGTCGGGATGGTCGGCGACGTCGCCGCCGAGCTCGCCGGCGCCTGCGCCCAGGTCGACACGCTGATGGGGCCCGGCGTCGACCCCCACGGCTACCGGGCCACCGCCTCGGACGTGCGCGCCGTCCAAAACGCCGACCTGGTGCTCTACGTGGGCCTGGGGCTCGAGGCGCGCCTCGGCGAGGTCCTCGCGCGCCTCGCGAGCCGCACCCGCGTCGTCGCGGTGGGCGACGAGGCGGTCGCGGTGGCGGACCGGTTGACCGGTGAGGGCGGCATCCTGGACCCGCACGCCTGGATGGACCCGAACCTCTGGCGGCCGGTCGCGGCGCGCATCGCGACCGCGCTCACCGAGGTGGTGCCGGCCGGGTGCACCGACGACCTCCGCGACCGCGCGGCCGCCTACGACGCGCTCCTCGGCGACCTCGACGCGTGGACGGCCGCCACGCTTGCGAGCGTTCCCGAAAGCGCGCGCGTCCTGGTCACCGCGCACGACGCCTTCGTGTACTTCGGTCGTGCGTACGGCCTCGAGGTCGTCGGCCTTCAGGGCCTCTCCACCGTGGCCGAGGCGAGCCTCGGCGACGTGCGCGCCACCGCCGACCTGATCGCCGAACGCGGCGTCCCGGCCGTGTTCGTCGAATCGACGATCAACCCGCGCACGATCGAGTCGGTGCGGGTCGCCGTCCGCGACCGGGGCACCGACGTCGCGCTCGGCGGCGAGCTGTTCTCCGACGCCTTCGGCAGCGCCGGGACGCCCGAGGGGACGTACGTCGGCATGATCGTGCACAACGCGGCGACGGTGGCCACCGCGCTGGGCGGCGCCCCGGCCCCGCTTCCGACCGCGCTCGCCGACTGGCTCGCCCGCTGGCCCGAGGGGATGGCTATCGTAGGGCGATGAGCACCGCCACCCCGAACCACACCCCGACCGGGGTCGCCGTGCACGTCGAGGACCTGACGGTCCGCTACGGCGAGCGAACGGTCCTGTGGGACGTCGACCTCGACGTCCCGACCGGGGTGCTCGGCGCCATCGTCGGGCCGAACGGCGCGGGCAAGAGCACGCTCCTGAAGGCGGTGGTGGGGCTCGTGCGCCCCGCCGCCGGTCACGTGCGGGTGTTCGGCGAGCCCTTCGCCCGCGTCCGCAAGCGGGTCGCGTACGTGCCGCAGCGCGCCGAGGTCGACTGGGAGTTCCCGACGACGGTGCTCGACGTCGCCACGATGGGGCGGTACGCGCGCCTCGGGTGGCTGCGCCGCCCCGGACGCGCCGACCGCGAGGCCGCCCGCGCCGCGCTCGAGCAGGTCGGGCTCGTCGACCTCGCGCACCGACAGATCGGCGAGCTCTCCGGCGGTCAACAGCAGCGCGCCTTCCTCGCGCGGGCGCTCGCGCAGGAGGCGGAGCTGGTCCTGATGGACGAGCCGATGGCGGGCGTCGACGCCCCCACCGAAGCCGCCGTACTGGAGGTGCTCGACGAGCTGCGGCGCGCCGGTCGGACGGTGCTCGTCGTGCACCACGACCTGCAGACCGTGGTCGACCGCTTCGAGTGGGTGGCGCTCGTGCAGGTCCGGGTGATCGCAGCGGGCGCCACCGCGGAGGCGCTCGCGCCCGAGGCCCTGCGGCACGCCTACGGTGGTGCCGTCGCCGTGGTCGCGGCCGGCGGCGCACCGATCGCGCCCCAAGGTTCGGAGCCCGTCGCGCGCGCGCCGGACCGCCCGTGACCGAGCTCTGGACCATCCTGATCGACGGATCGACGCGCACCGTCCTGGTGGGCGCCGCGCTGTTGGGGGCGCTGACCGGCGGGCTCGGCACCTTCGCGGTGCTGCGCCGTCAGAGCCTGCTCGGCGACGTGCTGGCGCACGCGGCGCTCCCGGGGATCGTCGCGGCCTTCCTGCTCTCGGGCGAGCGGGCGCTGCCGGTCCTGGTTGCCGGCGCGCTCGCCTCCGGGCTGCTCTGGTCGGCGGTGCTGCAGGTGCTCGCCCGGCACACCCGGCTCGGCGCCGACGGCGCGACGACGCTCGTGCTCTCGGTGTCCTTCGCGCTCGGCCTGGCGCTGCTCACCGCCGCCCAGAGCCGCGGCGACGCCGCGGCCGCGGGCCTGCAGACCTTCTTGTTCGGCCAGGCCGCGGCGCTGCTCCCGGGCGACGTCGTGCTGCTGGCCGGGGTCGCGCTGGCCCTCACCGCCGGCGTGGCGCTCGCGTGGCCGGCCCTCGCGCTCGTGGCTTTCGACCCGGGCTACGCACGCAGCGTGGGGCTCCCGGTGCGCGCGCTGGAAGCGGCCCTGACCGGGGCGCTCGCGGTCGCGGTCGTGCTCGGTCTCCAGCTGGTCGGCGTCGTCCTGATCACGGCCCTCGTCGTGGCGCCCGCCGTCGCTGCACGTCCGTGGGTGGCGCGGTTGGCGCCCCTCGTGCTGGCGGCAGCGGCCACGGGCGCGGCCGCCGGCGCCACCGGCGCGCTGGTCAGCGCCGTCGACCGCGACGCGGCGACCGGGCCCGTGGTGGTCGTGGCGGTCACGCTCGCGGCGATCGTCTCGGTCGTGATCGCCGTCGCGCGCAGCCGCCGTCGGGTCCGCGCGGCCGGGCGTACGGCCGCGCGGAGCTCGGCGTGATCGGCGCGCTCCAGGGCTGGATCGACGACCCGACGGTCGCCACCGTCCTGCTCGGCGCCGTCGTCGGGATGGCGGCCACGGTGATCGGCACCTTCCTGCTGCTGCGCAAGAGCACGATGCTCACCGACGCGATCGGGCACTCGGTGCTCTTCGGCATCGTCGTCGGCTTCCTGGTCGTGGGCGACCTCCATCACCCGGCCCTCACGGTGGGCGCGGCGCTCGCGGGGCTGCTGACCGTGGCGGGGACGCGGGCCCTCGAAGCGACCGGCCGGGTGCGCTCGGACGCCGCGATCGGCCTCGTGTTCCCGCTCCTGTTCGCGCTCGGCGTCCTCCTCGCCGGCCGCTACGCCGGCGACGCGCACCTGGACGCCGACGCCGTCTTGGTGGGCGAGATCGGCTTCGCCTGGATCGAGGTCGCCCCCTTCCTCGGGCTGGAACTGCCGCGAGCGCTGCGCACCATGATCGTGGTGCTCGCGCTGGACGCGGTGCTCGTCGCTGCTCTGTGGAAGGAGCTCAAGGTCGGCGCCTTCGATCCCGGGTTCGCCGCGGCCGTCGGGCTGGCGCCCGGCGCGGTCGCCACCGCCCTGCTCGCCGCGACCTCGCTGACCGCGGTGGCCGCCTTCGACGCGGTCGGAGCGGTGCTCTTCGTCGCCTTCGTCGTCGCCCCTCCGGCGGCCGGCTTGCTGCTCGCCAACCGGGTCGGGACGATGCTCGTGATCGGGCTCTTCGTCAGCGTGGCGGCCGCGATCGGTGGGTACGCGGCCGCGCTCGCGTACGACCTCGCGATCGCCCCCGCGATGGCGCTCGTCGCGGGGGCGCTCGTGGCGGGCGCGCTGCTCGTGGGTCCACGGCACGGGTTGGTCGCGCACGTGGTGCGGTCGAAGACGCGCGGCCTCGACCTCGACGCGCGCGCGCTGCTCGTGCACCTCGCGACCCACGCCGAAGCCGAACCGGAGGCGCGCGAGAACACGCGTCCGGCGCTGCGCGAGCACCTCGGCTGGCGCCCGGAGAAGGTCGAACGGGTCGTGCGCCACGCGCTCGACGGAGGGTTCGTCGAGCGCGGCCGCGCCGGCGAGGGCCTGAGGCCGACCGGTCGCGGTCGCGCCTGGATCGAGGAGGCGGGCCCCTACGGTGAGACCCGCGGCGGCTGACCGAACTTCAGTCGGCGTCGCGCGTGCGCCGCACGACGTGAAAGCGCGCCTCGCTGACGCCGTTGCGCGCGTTCACGGCGCGCGCGAGCACGAACAGCAGGTCCGAGAGCCGGTTGAGGTACCGCGCTACCGGTGAGCCGATGGGCGCCACCGACGACAGCGCGACGGTCGCGCGCTCGGCGCGCCGCACGACGGAGCGGGCGACGTGCAGGGTCGCGCTCGCGGCGTGCCCGGCAGGAAGGATGAACTGCTTGAGCGGCTCGAGCTCCGCCTCGAAGCGATCGATGGCCGACTCCAACGCCTCGACGTCCGCCTCCTCGACCAGGTGCAGGTGCGCGCGCGCCTTCGCGTCGGGCGGCGTCGCCAGGTCGGCGCCGACGTCGAACAGCGCGTGCTGGACCTCCGCAAGCAGCTTGTCGACGTCGGAATCCACCCCCACGCCGCGCGCCATGCCGATCGCGGCGTTCGCTTCATCGACCGCCCCGTACGCCTCGACCCGCAAGTCGTCCTTGCGTACCCGCTCGCCACCGAAGAGCCCGGTGGTCCCGTCGTCGCCCGTGCGCGTGTAGATCTTCATGCACCGAGTGTAGCGCCGCCCCGAGCCGCCGAGGGTGGGCCTCAGCCCAGGTCGGCGACGCTCGCCGGGGCCAGACCGAGCTCGCGCGCGAGGTCCGCGGCGGCGTTGCGACCCGAGAGCAGCGCGAGCGGCATGCCGCCCCCAGGGTGCACGGTGCCCCCCGCCATGCGCAGGTTTCGGACGCCACGCACCCTAGGCCCGGGCCGCAGCGTCGAGGCGAGCGTCGTGGGCGCGGCGCCGTAGATGGCCCCGCGATCGCCGAAGCGCGCGAGCTCCGAAGGCGAAAGGTCGCGCTCGACCACCACACGCCCGGTGGGATCGAAGCCGCGCGCGGCCAGCGTGGCGCGCAGGCGCCGCGCTGCCACCGCGTCCTCGGCCCGCTCGGGGACCCCCGGAGGCAGCGCGGGGGCGTTGGCCAGCACGAACCAGTTCTCGTGGCCCGCCGGTGCGTCGGCCGGGTCGCCCTTGGACGAGGCGTGGACGTACAGGGTGGGGTCGCTCGGATGGCGACCGGCGCGCAGGTCGTCGAACTCGGTGGCGTAATCCGGGGGGAACAAGATGGTGTGCGCCGCGAGCTCGGGGGTGGCGCCGCGCACCCCGAGCAGCGCGACCGTGCCGGAGAGGCTCGGATGGCGCCGCTCCGGCGCCACACGCCCCAACCACGCGAGCGCCCAGCGGCGGTCGACGGCCGCCACCACCGCGTCCACGGCGACCGGGCCGCGATCGGTCGCCACCTCGCGCACGCGGCCGCCGCGCACCGGGAGGGCCTCCACGGAGACGCCGGTGCGCACCTCGACCCCGAGGTCCTCGGCCAGCGCGCGCAGGGCGCGCACCACGCCGTGAACGCCGCCCACGGGCAGCGTGACGCCCAGGCCCAGCTCGACCCAGGCGATGTTGTGCAGCACCGCCGGCGCTCGATACGGGTCGCCGCCGAAGTAGGTCGCGAAGCGCAAGAAGAACGGGAGCAGGTCGCCGCGGACGCCGAGGGCCGCCAGCAGGTCGGGGAGCGTGCGGCCGGGGTGGGCGCGCCAACCGTGGCGCACGCCGTAGGCCGCGAGCCGGGCGAGCCCGGGCGCGGGTCCGCGCACGAAGGTGGGGGCGGCGTCCTCGTACAACCGGCGCGCGGCCGCCAGCGCACGACGGTAGGCGACCCCCTCTTGGGCGTCCAATCCCTCCAGCGTGCGGTCGAGGTCCGTGTACACGTCCCAGACGCGCCCCGACGGGTAGCGGTAGCGGCACAGCGGAGCGAGCGGCGCGAGCTCGAAGGGCCGCTCGCGCCCCGCGTCGCGGAACAGCGCCTCGACCACGTCCGGGAGGGTGAAGACCGACGGCCCGACGTCGAAGCGGAAGCCGCCGGCGCGCCACTCGCCCGCCTTCCCGCCGACCTCGTCGGCGCGCTCCAGGACGACCACCTCCGCGCCCGCACGCGCCAGGTCGATCGCCGCCGCCAGGCCCGCGAACCCGGCGCCCACCACCGCGACGCGCGGCGCCTTCACGGGTACGCCCGACCCTTCCACTCGTACCCGCCGCGGCGCGCGAGCGCCCGCCCGACGACCGCCGTGAACGCGACGGGGCCCAGCGGCTGGAGCAGCGCTTCGACGACCGGGCGGCCGCTCTTGGCGTTGGCGACCGCGCGCAACGCGACGCCGGCCGCCGCGAGCCACCACCAGCGCGGATCGCTCCACGCGGCGATCCACGGCGCCGTGTACGCCGCCAGGTTCACGGCCGACACACCGATCAGCGCCGCCGGCGCCCCGCCCGCGGCGGCCAGGGCGTTCTTGCCGAAGCCGGCGACCACGGCCGACCACCCGCGGTACATCCGCGTCGCCACCCAGGGCCCGCCGAGGCGCAGGGTGAGCGGCACCCCCAGGCGCTTCGCGCGCTGCGCCAGGCGGACGTCCTCGAGCACCTCCGCCGGAAGGGCAGCGTGCCCGCCCACCCGGTCGTACGCGTCGCGGCGCCAGGCCATCAGTTGCCCGTTGGCACCCGCGATCGACGCGAACGGCAGGGCGCGCACGAGCGGGTGGGGCAGGTTCGCGAGCAGCAGCAAGTCGACCAACGGGACCACGAGCCGCTCCCCCCAGGTGCCGCAGCGCTGGCGCGGCCAGACCGTGAGCAGGCCACCGTCCGTGGCGTGGAGCTCGTCGACCACCCGCGCGAGCGCTCCGGCGGACCAGGCGACGTCGGCATCGGTGAAGACGAGGACGTCGCCGCGGGCCAGCGAGGAGAGCTGGTGGCACGCCCAGTTCTTGCCCGACCACCCGTCGGGGAGCGGCACGCCCGACACCACCCGCAGGCTCGTGGCGGTCGCCGCGGCGGCCGCCAGCAGGTCGGGCGTCGCGTCGCTCGAACCGTCGTCGAGCACGATCACCTCGTCGGCGCCTTGCGCCAGCCACGTGGGCAGCGTCTCGGGGAGCACGGCCGCTTCGTCGCGCACCGGCACCAAGAACGAGACCCGCGGCCGACCGCGGCCGTGCCGCGAGGCGGCGCGCGCACCGACGACCGGGAAGGTCGCGACGTTGAGCGCGAGCACGAGCGCCTGCCCGACGAGGAACGCCGAGACCGCCACGAACGCTGCGTCGCCGACGGTCACGTGCTTTCGCCCTGCCGGCGACCTGGACCGCCGCCCCACAGCCGCGCCACCCACCCGGCGCGCTCGTCGGTGCGGGCGCGCCCTTGCCACCACGCCTCGTACCCCGGGACGGGTCCTTCCGGATCGGCCGCCGCGGCGAGGTCGGCATCGAGGCGCCCGAGCAGCGCCGCCAGCGACGCGTCGGCTGCGGCCGCGTCGCTCCCGGCCGGCAGCAGCGCCCCGCCACGCACGTAGAGCTCCGGGTGCTCGCCCCCGCGCACCACCGCGCGGAAGGCGACCGGCCACACCGGGACGCCCGCCCAGCGAGCGATGGCCGCGGCGCCCGCGCGGGTGGGGCCGAGCGGACCGGCGGGCCGCAGGCGCCCCTCCGGGAAGACGACCAACCAGGCACCGGCGGCCGCGTGCCGCGCCGCGGCGCGCGGCCGGCTCGCCGGCACCGCTCCCAGGTGGGTGAAGAAGCGGAAACGATCGAGCTGGGCGTCGTCCATCACGGCTCCGGTCGCTCGGCCGTGGTGCACCGCCAACCCCCACGCGAGGTAGGCGTCCCACCAGGAGTGGTGGTTGGCGACCACCACGGCCCCACCGGCGGGCACGGGCGCCTCGAGCTGCCCCCACACGCCGCCGGTGCGCGTGCGCAACGCCCGGTCCATGCGCGCCGGCACGAGCGCCGCGACGAGCCGGACCAACGCTGCAGCCACCCGGTCCCTCACGCCCGCGACCCCGATCGTCCCCACGCCCAGACCGCCACCATCGCGCCGGTCGCGATCGCCCCCGCCACCGGAACTCCGAAGAAGGCGAGGCCGACGCCGATCAGGAAGGCCTGCGCCAGATACGTCGCCTGGAGGTCGCCGATCGCCGCCGCGCACCGGCCCGACTCGGCGCGCGGCGTCCGCACGCGCGGATCGATCCGGACGAGCAGCGCGACGAGCACCAACCCAGCGACGTACCAGCCGACGAAGTTCGTCCAGGCCACCCCGAAGTAATCGGGCCGCGCGAACGCCCAGAAGCCCTCGCGCACCATCAGCGGGTCGAGCCCCAGGTCCCAGGCGACCAGCGCGAGCGGCGCGCCCCACCACGCGCGCCGCCCCGGCACGACGGCCAAGGCGATCAGCACGAACGCGAACCAACCGATCGGGACGAGCAGCGGCACCCCGGCCAGCGTCGGGCCGGGCGCCGTGTAGTCGTACGGGCCGAACGGAACGCCGGTTCGAGAGCCGAGCACCTCGACCGCCCAGCCGAACGCGAGTGCGGCGCCGAGCAGCGCCCACGCGCGGCGACCGAAGCGGGCGATCGCCACGAGCAGCACGGCCATGGCGAGCGCCCCGGTGCTCGCGTACGCGAGCGGCACGAAGGCACCCGGGAGGAGCGGCGTCGGCACCATGAAGAGCACCCACGCGGCCAACCACGGGCGCCACGGCCGCAGCCGCGCTTCGCGCAGCAGCGTGGCGAGCCGCGTCAGCGATCGCGCTTCGACCGCGAGCAGCACGCCGCCGACGACGAGCAGGTTGGTGGCGAGGAAGAACGTCGCCTCCTCGATCGGGAGCCCCAGCGGCGCCAAGCCGAGGGTGCGCTCGGGCGAGATCCACCAGATGCCCATGCCGATCGCGAAGCGGTCGGCCAGCCACAACCAAGCCGTCGGGAGCGCGACGGCGAGGGCGAAGACGCCCCTGCGCGCCCACAGCAGGTCGCCGCCGAACGCCCACTGCACCGCCAGGATCGGCATCGCCCAGACCAGGATCAAGCCGAGGTACGTGCCGGGGTCGGTCGGCACCAGCAGCAGCCCGAGCGCGGCGAGGCCGAGCGCGCCGGCCGCAGGGAGCGCGCGGGCGGTCGTCGCGACGCGCGGCGCCGGTGCGGCCCCCGCGACGAGCCGGCGCCGCACCGCCAGCGCGACGAGCCCGGTGGCCCAGGTCTGGATCGCGAAGAACGCGATCTCCTCCACCGGCACGCCCCCGACGGTCGCGAGCACCCGTCCGTCGGGGTAGCCCCAGACGGCTTGTACGATCAGATGGCGATCCCACGGGTAGGTGTACGCGAGCGCCACCGCGATCAGCACCCCGATCGCGACGCCGCCGTGCCGGGCGGCGCGCGGGTCGCCGCGCCCCCGCCGGGAGTCCCACACGAGCACCGCCAGCCACGGCAGCGTGAACGCCGCGTGGAACTGCGCGTAGGTCATGCCGTCCGACCACACCGCGGCCGCGACGACCGCGACGGCGACCGGCAGACCCCAGGCCCAGCGCGGAGTGGCGCCGGGCAGGGACGCCCGCGCCTCGCCGGCGGCGTGCGTCACGAGCTCGAGCGGCCCACGGTTCGGTCCAGCGCGCGTCCGAGCGCGGCGAGCGGCGAGCGCATATCGCTCAAGACCTCGCGGGCGGCGTTGCGTCCGGAGGCCCCCATGATGCCGCCCCCGGGGTGCGTGCTCGCCCCGGTCATGTAGAGCCCCTTGACGCCCGGTGCGCGGTAGGCGTGGCCGCCGAGGAACGGGCGCAACGCGAACATCTGATCGAGGCTCATCTCGAGATGCATGACGTTGCCGCGGAAGAGCCCGAGTTCGCGCTCGAGCCACAGCGGGTGTTGGAACAGCGAGCCCACGACCTTGTCCTTGGTGCCCGGCGCGTGCACCTCGAAGGCGTCCAGGATCGACGCTTCGACCTCCGGACCGATCACGTCCCAGCTCCGGCCCCCCGCGAGCTGGTACGGGAAGTACTGCGCCCACAGCCACAGGACCTCGCCTCCTGGAGGCGCGAGCGTCGGATCGACGGCGCTGAAGCTCATCGCGATGATCGGTGGGTCGGCGGCGGGCCGACCGGCGAGGTAGTCGCCGTACGCCGCCGAGACCTGCGCCCGGTCGCGGCAGATGAGCTGCAGCGCGCGACGGGCGGCGTCGTCGGGGTGCACTGCGTAGCGGATGGGCTCCGAGAGCGCCAGCCGCACGACCGCGCCGAAGCCGTTGCCGACGCGCATGTTCTTGGCCGCCGGCGGCCGGTGTTCCTCGGGCAGGAGCTTGCCGAAGGTCTCGAGCGCGTGCGCGCCGGCGAGCACGACTTTCGCCGTGTAGACCTGATCGCCGACCCGCACGCCCGTGGCGCGACCCTCCTCGACGATGATGGCGTCCACCGGCGCCGACGTGTGGACCTCGCCGCCGTGGTCCTCGACGTGGCGCGCGAGGGCCTGGGTGAGCATGCCCGAGCCCCCCTTGGGGCGCGCCATGCCCCCCTCGTGGTAAAGCGGATGCCACAGCAGGAACGGCGACGTCATCGGTTCGGTCGGCGGGGGACCGGACTGCGCCGCCATCCACACGAGCGGCGCCTTGACCTTCTCCTCGCGGAAGTAGTCGTCGACGAGCTCCCCGTACGGCTTGAGGATGCGCGGCAGCGCTTGCTTCCAGTCGCCCGGCACCGCCTTGCCCGACATCGCGGCGCTCCCGAGCTTGAGCGGGTTCGGCGTCGCCAAGAACAGGTCGCGCACGGTGCGCGCGAACGGCCGCCATTCGTCGAGGAAGCGCCCGTACGCCTCGCCTTCGCCGGGGAAGCGCGCTTCGATCCCCTCGATGGTCTTCGCCTCGGAGCGGTGGAACATCAGGTGGTCGCCGTCTTCGAACGGAGCGAAGAACAGCGGATCGACGTCGATGTACTCGAGCCCGTAGCGCTCGAGCCCGAGCTCTTCGACGATCGGGGTGTTGCGGATCAGGATGTGCGCGGAGCCGCCGAGGTCGAACTGGTACCCGGGGACGTGCTCCACCGTCGAGACGGCGCCGCCGGCGATCGGTCGGCGCTCGAAGACGCCGACCTTGAGGCCGGCTTGTGCGAGGTAGGCGCTGGCGACGAGGGCGTTGTGCCCAGCGCCGATGGTCAGGACGTCGTAATCGGGCACGGGGCCCCTCCAGTTCGGTTGGCGCACCGCGTCACGACCGGACCCCCGCCACCACGCTGACGACCGCGCGCGGGATGAGGGCGACGCGCTCGACCGGGCGCAGGTAGGCGCGCCGGTTGAGGTTGTCGTAGCCGTTCTGGCGCAGTTTGCGCAAGATGCCTTCGTAGTTTTGCGCCGCCACCGCGACGCCGAGCGCGGCGACCCCGTGGAGGCGCGGGATCCCACGCCACCCTTCGCGGTACAGCGCGTTGGCGTGCGCTCCGAGCTCCTCCAGGAGCGCGACGTAGCCGGGCGTGACGCGCCCGGCGCGCAGGTCGTCGAGGTCGACGCCGTACTTCGCTCGCAGGTCGGCCGGCAGGTAGCAGCGATCCATCCGCAGGTCCTCGCCGACGTCGCGCAACACGTTCGTGAGTTGCATGGCGTTGCCGAGAGCGAGCGCCATCTGCAGCGTCTCGTCGCCACCGCGGTAGCCGCACACGGGTGCGACCAGCCACCCGACCACGCCGGCGACGCGCCGGCAGTAGACCATCAGCTCGTCGAAGTCGGCGACGTCGGCCGGCTCGAGATCGGACAGCAGCCCCAGCCGCAACTCGTCGAAGCCGGCTTTGGGCACGGGAAAACGCTCGAGCAGCCAGGCGAGGCCGACCTCGACCGCGTCGTCCGGATCGGGCGTGCCCGCGTACGCACGCTCGATGCCCGCCCACCACATCGCCAGCCGCTCATGCGCCGCCTCGCTGCTCGGCGCCTCGTCGACCGCATCGTCGCCGGCGCGGCACGCGGCGTAGATGACGGTCACCGCGGAACGGCGCTCGCCGTAGAAGAGCCTCGAGCCCAAGTAGAAGGTGCTGGAGTGGGCCCGCGTAGCGTCGGTGCACGCCGCGATGGCCTCGTCGACGGTCATGGGCCCCTCCGCTCCTCCCCGGTCCTCTGCCCTCGGTGCGGACGCTAGCACGCCCGCGGCGCCCCGACCGTGGCCAGCCTAACGTTGATTAGGGTTCGCGATCGCACCCGTGGCCGCGCTGCTCAGCCGCTCGTGGGCAGCGGCACGCGAGCGTCCTCGGGGCGGGGGCCGTCGCCGAACCGGGCGACGACGTAATCGTCGAGCATCTGCTGGAATCCGGGCACGATCTCCGCGCCCTGCAGCGTCCCCACGAACACCCCGTCGCGGTACACCGGCGCGCGCGGCGTCTCGCCCGTGCCCGGCAGTGAGATGCCGATGTCGGCGTGCTTCGATTCGCCGGGACCGTTCACGACGCACCCCATGACGGCCACCCGCAACCCCTCGACGCCCGGGTAGACCTCCTTCCAGGCCGGCATGCTCGCCCGCAAGTACGCCTGGATGTCGCGCGCCATCTCCTGGAACAGGGTGCTCGTGGTGCGACCGCAGCCGGGGCAAGCGGTGACGTCCGGCGCGAACCGGCGCAGGTCGAGCGCCTGGAGCACCTCCTGGGCGATCTCCACCTCGCGTTCGCGGGGCGCCCCCGGATCCGGCGTCAGGGAGACGCGGATGGTGTCGCCGATGCCATCGGTCAGCAGCGGCGCGAGGCCGGCCGTCGAGGCGACGGCCCCCTTGAGGCCCATGCCGGCCTCGGTGAGGCCCAGATGCAGCGGGTAGGCGCAGCGCGCGGCGAGCCTCCGGTACACGTCCCACATGTCCCGCACCCGGCTCACCTTGGCCGAGAGCACGATGCGCTCGGCCGGCAGACCGGTGCGCTCGGCCAGCTCCGCCGACCGCAGGGCGGACTGGATCATCGCCTCGATCATCACCTCGCGCGCGTCCTCCGGCTCGGCGCGGCGCGCGTTGGCGTCCATCAGCTCGGTCAGCAGCGCTTGGTCGAGCGAGCCCCAGTTCACGCCGATCCGCACCACCCGGTCGTGCTCCTTGGCGACCTCGATCATCGTGACGAAGTTCTCGTCGTGACGATCGCCGACGCCGACGTTGCCCGGGTTGATCCGGTACTTCGCCAGCGCCTCGGCGGCCTTGGGGAACGCGCGCAGCAGTTGATGGCCGTTGAAATGGAAGTCGCCGACGAGCGGCACGTCGACCCCGGCGTCGTCGAGCCGTGCCCGGATCTCGGGGACGGCGGCGGCCGCCGCCTTGGTGTCGACGGTGACGCGGACGATCTCGGAGCCCGCACGCGCGAGGGTCGCGACCTGCTCGGCGGTCCCGGCAGCGTCCGAAGTGTCGGTGTTCGTCATGGACTGCACGACCACGGGATGATCGCCGCCCAGGAGGACGCGCCCCACCGGAACGGTGACGGTGCGGCGACGGGGGTACGGGTTCATGACCTCAGTGTACGGCTCGCGCCCGGGCGGACCGTAAGCCCGCGGTCGGTCGCCCGCTGCACCCAGACCGCGCTGCGGTCAAGCGTCGCGGGGTCCGAGCAACGGCTCGAGCTCGGGCCAGAGCGATGCGGACACCGAGAGCGCCTCGCCGCCGTGGATGGTCTCGACGCCGCGCCAATCCCCGAAGCGCCCCCCGGCCTCGCGCAGCAAGACCGGGAACGGCCCGCAGTCCCACGCGTGCATGACCGGGTCGAGCATCACGTCGAGGCGGCCGGCCGCCACCAGCGCGTGGCCGTACCCGTCGCCCCAGCCGGCCTGGAACGCGGTGGCCGCCTGGACCCGCGCCCACGCCGCCGCCCGCCCGTTGCGCGCGAACGAACCCGCGTCGGTGAAACCTACGTACGCATCGGCCAGCCGCTCGGCCCTCCGAACCCGCACCAAACGGCCGTCGAGGCGCGTGCCGTGCCCGGTCGCGGCCGAGACCGTCATCCCGAGCGCCGGGAAGTGCGCCACCCCCACCTCGACTCGCCCCTCGATCGCGAGCCCCACGAGCACGCCGTAGAGCGGCACGCCGCGCACGAACGACTTGGTCCCGTCGATCGGGTCGAGCCACCAGACGTGGCTGGCGTCCGCGCGATCGGCGCCCTCCTCTTCACCGACGATGCCGTGGTCCGGGAACGCGCGTCCGAGGTGCGCGCGCAGCACCGCCTCGGCCTCGCGGTCAGCGACGGTGACGGGGGTGTCGTCGCCTTTGGTCTCGACCGCGACGCCGGTGCCGAAGTGCGCGAGGGTGCGTCGGCCGGCGACGAACGCGGCCTCCAGGGCGACGTCGAGGTAGCGCTGCAGCTCAGGCATGGGCCGCAGCCTACCGCCGCGGGCGCCCGACCTGCGAACGCCGCGCTAGATTGACCGCATGCTGATGCCCCGCGCGCGCCTCGAAGCCGCCGAGCGCTCCACGCTCGCCCCCTACGCCGCCTTCGCCGACGCGTCGCGCGGCCGGATCCACCCGGAGGAGGAGAGCGCGTACCGCACCGCGTTCCAGAAGGACCGCGATCGGGTGGTCCACACCAGCGCGTTCCGCCGGCTGGAGTACAAGACGCAGGTGTTCGTCAACTACGCGGGCGACTATTACCGCACCCGGTTGACGCACACGCTCGAGGTCGCGCAAGTCGCGCGCTCGATCGCTCGCGCGCTCGGGCTGAACGAGGACCTCTCCGAGACCGTGTCGCTCGCCCACGACCTCGGGCACCCGCCGTTCGGCCACGCCGGCGAGCGGACCCTCGACCGCCTCGCGACCGATTGGGGCGGGTTCGACCACAACCGCCAGAGCCTGCGCTGGTGACCGAGCTCGAGACCCGCTACCCGGGCTTCGAAGGGCTCAACCTGAGCTGGGAGACGCTCGAAGGGATCATGAAGCACGAGACCGAGTACGACGTGCCCGACACGGCCTGGGAGCCCGAGCGGCGCGGGAGCCTCGAGGCGCAGGTGGTGAACGTCGCCGACGAACTGGCGTACAACGCCCACGACCTCGACGACGGGCTGCGATCCGGGCACCTCTCACCCCACCAGATCGTCGACGTGCCCGTGGTCGCCGAGCTGTTCGAGCGCCTCGGACTCGACCCGGCGCGGTTCGACAACCAGGCGCGCTACGCCCTGATCCGCGAACTGCTCGGGCTCTCGATCTCCGATGCGATCGAGCACACCCACCGGCGCATCGAGGAGGCCGGCGTCGCGTCGCTCGACGACGTCCGCGACCACCCGACCACCCTCGTGGGCAGCGGCCCGGACGTCGGCCCGCGGCTGTTGGATCTCAAGCGCTTCCTGTACGCCAACCTGTACTTCCACCACCGGCTGATCCGCATGACGCGCAAGGCGGACCACATCCTGGAGCGCATCTACCGCGCCTACGTCGACGTTCCCGACATGCTTCCGCCCGACGTGCACCGCTCCGGCGAGCGCCTGGGCGTCGAGCGCGCCGTGATCGACTACCTCGCAGGCATGACCGACCGATACGCCACCGACGAGTACCGGCGGCTGTTCGACCCGACGGCGCTCACCTAGCGCCGCGCGGACGGCGCGCCGCGCGGACGGCGGGGGCCGGAGGCCCCACGCCTGCGCGGCGTTGCGGTCGCTTCGCGACCGCCGCGGGAAGACCAACCCCACCGTGGTCGGGGTGCGCGCGGTTGCGAAGCAACCGCAACGCGTCGGAGCGATTGAGCGCCTTTCGCTCAATCGCTCCGACGCGCGACGGCCAGGAGCCGCCCATCCTCCGCATCCCGGAACCACACCGCCGAAACGTCCCCGCGCGGGATCCGGAGCAGCAGCCAGGGGCTGGTGAGCGCTTGGGTGGTGATGGCGCCCGATGCGGGCGAGGTGGCGCGCACGTCGACGTAGAGGTCGCCCCCTTCGAGCGACGCGGCGTCGACGTCGAGACCGTACCCACCCGTCGGCTTGGAACCGAGGAAGATCGCGACCACGGTCTCGCGCGCGAGGTCGGCGCTCGGAACGGGAGGCGCGCTCAGGCTCGAACCGTACGCCTGGTTCCAAGCCTGGGTGAGCTCCTCGCGCGTACGCAGCAGGCGGTAGCCAGCGCGGTCGACGCCGACGGCCTGCGCTCCGCGCGCCACCACTTCGAAGGGGACGTCGCGAGGGCTCGGCCGGAAAGCGGCCTCGTCGGTGGCGAGGCCGACCGTCACGTGCACGGCGGTCGAGCGCTGCTCGCTCGTGCCGTCCACCGCGCGCCGCGGCACGTCCTCGCCGTCCAGGAAGGCCACGACGAGCGGTTCGTCCAAACCCTCGAGCACGCGCCGCAGCGCGTCGGCCTCGGTCGCGGTCAGCTCACCGAGCCCGCGCAAGCCACCGACGCGCGGTCTCGGCGTCACGCGCACGTCGAGCCCGGCCGGGTCGAAGACCCCGAGCTCCAGCCAACTGGAGCCGTCGTAGTAGAGGAGCGCCCGCGTCGCGCGCGTCGTCCGCAGCTGCAGATCGGTCGTCAGCGGGATCCGGCGCACGTCGGCCGGTGCTTCGAGCGGGGTCGCGTCGGCGCGCAGCGTCGCGGCACCGTCGACCCAGAGCGCTGCCGGCACCGCCCACGGGTCCAAGGTCGCCGACTCCGCCGGCGCCTCGAGGGTTCGCTCGACGCCGTCGAGCGTGAAGGTGCGCGGCGTGCCGTAGAGCCACGTGATGCGCTCGTCGAGCGCGCCGGTCACCGTGAGGTCGTGCAGGTCCGGGGCCGGATCGGTCGCGCACGCCGCAAGCAGGGCGGCGGCCAGCGCGATCGGGAGGACGGCGCGGGTCGCGGGGGTGCGGCGCGCGGGGGCGGGGCGCGCGGGGGTCAGGCGCATGGTGGGGCCTCCTCGGGTTCGAGGCTAACCGACGAAGCTGAGAAGCGACGCGGTGTGGCCGCCTCATCGGGCGTTGGTACAGTCGAAGCGTGTCCGACGCCCCTTCGTCCCGCGCGCTCGTCGTCTCCGCCTCGATCGGATCGGGCCACGTCGCCGCCGGCCGGGCGGTCGCCGCGACGCTGACCGAGCGCGGGGCGACGGTGGAGCACGTCGACCTGCTCGACTACACCTCCACGCCCTTCCGGCGCCTCTACCGCCAGGCCTACTTCGACCTGGTCCGCACCGCGCCCGACCTGGTCGATTGGTTGGGCAAGCGCCTCGACGTGTCGCGCGAGGCCAAGACCCGCCAAGCCCGTCTGCGCGCGCGCCTCACGCGCTTGATCAGCTACCATCTGCCGCGCCAGCTCGACGCGTTCCGCCCCGACCTGATCGTGCACACGCACTTCTTGGGCGCCGAGATCCTCTCGACGCGGAAGCGGAGCCAGGGCGTCCCCCAGGTCGAGGTGCTCACCGACTTCCTCGTCCACGGCCTGCATCTCCACCCGCTCATGCGCCGCTACTACGTCGCCCACGAGGAGCTCGCGGTGCACCTGCGCGCCGTCGGCGTCGCGGCCGACAAGGTCCGGATCACCGGCATCCCCATCGACGCCCGCTTCACCGACCTGCCGACCCGCAGCGCCGCGCGCGCCGCGCTGGGGCTCGATCCCGACCGCGACGTGCTCCTGATCATGGCCGGGGGCATGGAGGCCAAGGTGACCGCCGAGATGCTCCGCCAACTGCGCTCCCTGCCGTGGCCGCTGACCGTCGTCGCGATCACCGGGCGCTCCGAGACGCTGCGCCACCGCTTGACCGACGCGGTCGACGACAGCGACGGGCTCGTGCGCTTCCGCGTGCTCGGGTACTCGCAGGAGGTGCCCACCTGGATGGCGGCCGCCGACCTGCTCGCCGGCAAACCTGGGGGCCTGACCACGTCCGAGGCGCTCGCCGCCGGCCTCCCGTTCGCGGTCGTCCAGCCGTATCCGTTGCAGGAGGAGGCGAACGCGAACTTTTTGGTCGAGGGGGGCGCCGGCATGCGCATCGATCCGCTCACGACCTTCGGGTACAAGGTGCAGCGCTTCCTGGGATCGCACGAACGGCGCGCCGCGATGGCGCGAGCCGCGCGGGCGCTGGGTCGACCACGCGCAGCCGCCGACGTCGCCGACGACGTGATCGAGGCCGGATGGCTGCCGCGCCCACGGTGAAGCGCTGGATCCTGCTCGCCGTGGCCGTCGCCACGCTCGCGGTGCCGGCGCTCGCGCACGCAGCCGACGAGGTGTGGGAAGTGATCGTGGTCGGGGGCGAGCCCGAGGCGATCGCGGCGGCGGTCGCGGCGGCCGAGGAGGGGGCGCGCACGCTCCTGGTGACCGAGGACCCGCGGCTCGGGGGCCTCTTCGTCCGCGGCGCGATGAACGTCCTCGACCTCCGGGTCACGCCGGTCGACTTCCAGCGCGGCCTCTTCGAACGCTGGTGGGGCGCCGTGGGCGGCCAGAACACGTTCGACGTCGTTCGCGGGGAGCGCGCGTTCCACGACCTGCTGACCGGTGCCGGCGTGCCCGTGCGGCTGAATGCGGCGCCCGTGCGCCCGTGGCTCGCGGACGGCACCGCGACGCCGCGTGTCCAGGGCGTGCTCGTCGGCGACCGGCGGTTGCAGGCGAGCCACGTGATCGACGGCACCGCCGACGCCCACGTCGCGGTCGAGGCGGGCGCCGCCTCGAGCTTCGGTTGGCGCCCGCTGGGCCTGGACGCGCGCATGGTCGACACGCTGGTGTTCCGCATCGACGGCGTCGATTGGGCGGCGCTGCGCCGCGGGGTGGCGCAGCGCGGGCGCGGCTACGCCTACGCGGACGCCCGCGTCGCCTACGGCCACTTCGGTGGGTACCCGGCGGCCTACCCGGCGCGCGACCCGTCGCTGCGCCTCCGGGGTCTGAACCTTGGCCGTCAGGACGACGGGAGCGTGCTCGTGAACGCGCTCCTGATCTACGGCCTCGATCCGTTCGACCCGGCCTCGCTCGCGGACGGGCGCGCGCGCGCCGCCGCGGAGGTCGCCGACATCGTCGCGTGGTTGGCGCGCGACGTGCCCGGCTTCGCGAACGCCCGCTCGGGCGGCGTCGCGGACGCGCTGTACGTGCGGCAGGCGCGGCAGGTCGCGACGCGCTGCACCCTCACCGTCGACGACGTCCTCGACCACGTGGTGACCGACCGCGACGTCGCCGCCGGCGGCTACCCGCTCGACGTGCAGACGCTGCAGCCCGCCGACGACGGCTTCGTGTTCGGGCTCCCCGAGGTGTACGGTGCGCGCCTGTGCATGACCGTTCCGGTCGACGTGGACGGCCTCTGGGTGGTGGGCCGGTCGTTCGGCGCCGATCCGATCGCCATGAGCAGCGCACGGGTCGTGCCCTTCGGCATGGCGGTCGCCGAAGCGGTCGGGGTGGCGGCGGCGTTGGCCATGCGCGAGGGGCGCGATCCTGTCGACGTGGCCGCGGACGGCGCGGCGATCGCGGCGGTCCGCGCCCGCTTGGTCGCGCGTGGCGCGTACCTGCCGCCGCTCGCCCCGCGCGCGCCGGCGGGGCCGTCGAACCACCCGAGGTACGCCGATTACCGAACCATGCTGCGGTGGGGCTTGGCGCTCGGCGGCTACGCCAACGATCCCTCCCTCGAGGCGCCGGTCCCGTTCTCGGCGCTGACCTACTTGCTCGCGAACGTCGCGCAGCGCGCCTACGACGACGATGCCGGCGCGCGGCGGGCGCTCGCGCGCGCCGGCATCGACGGTCCGGACGTTCCGGCGGCGCGCGCGGCCACCGCCTTCGGCCAGTTCGCGCGCGAGGTGGCCGGCCTCGAGGTGCCGCTCGCACCCGAGTGGAGCGACTTGATGGCGCTCGGGTTGGGGTTCGACGATCCCGGCAGGCCGCTGCGCCGCGGCGAGGTGTACGCGTTCGGTCGCCTGCTGCTCGACCTGCGCGCGCCGACCCCACCGTCGTCGTCGCGGCCGCTCACTCCAGCGCCGTCCGACGCTGCCGCTCCTCGATGACGAACTGCCGAGCGGTGCGCCCCGAGTACCCCGAACCGCGCTCCGCGAAGGCGACGGCGCTCGCCGCCCACCCCTCCTCGGGCGCGGGCCAGCGCTCGGTAGCCGCGAGGGCCTCGACCAGCTTCAGGTAGCGCCGCCGGTCGAGCGCCGGGAAGGTCAGCACGAGGCCGAAGCGATGCGCCAGCGCCAGCCGTTCCTGGTGCGTGTCCCACGCGTGCACGTCGTCGTCGAGGGGGTCCGGACGGTCGCGCAACCGCTCGCGGACCAGATGCCGCCGGTTCGAGGTCGCCACGACCAGGCAGCGCTCGGGCAGCCCGCGCACGCCCCCTTCCAGCAGCGACTTGAGCGGGCGGTAGCCGGTCTCCCCCTCCTCGAAGGCCAGGTCGTCGAGCACGAGCAACGTGGGGAACGGCCAGGGGCGCAGCGCCTCGAGCGCCTCGCCCAGCTGGCCGGGGTCGCGCACCTCCGCGAGCCGCAGCCCGCGCTCCGCGTGGCGCGCGAGCAGCCCGCGCACGGCGGTCGATTTGCCGCTTCCGCGCGGCCCGTACAGCAGGGTGGCGTGGGCCGGGCGCCCGCCCAAGAACGCCCGGACGTTGGCGTCGAGCCGCGCGAGCTGTTCGTCGACCCCGTGCAGCGGGTCGACCGGACGCTCCGGCGCGCCGTGCCAGGCGCCTGCACCCCAAGCGAGGGCGGCGTGGCGCGCCAGCGGACCGGCCCCACGGCGGCGGGCGTGCGCGCCGAGCACCGCGACCGCCCCGTCGACGCGCCCATCCCGGAGGTGCGCGGCCAACGCGAAGCGCACCGGGTCGTCGCGCTCGGTCTGGGCCGTCGGCCACGCCGGCCCCCCCGCGGGCGGTTCGGCCGCGCGCAGCGCCGCGACGATGCGCTCGACGTCGCGCGCGAGGGCCACCGCCACTTCGTCCCGCGCCACCGCCGCCGGTTGCGCCGCCGCCACGGCGGACCAGGTCCCGTCGCCGTACAGGGCCGCGTCCGCGAGCGCGTCCGCGGGGTCGCCGCCCGCGCGCTGCGCCGCCCGCCACACGTCGGCGTGCGCGCCGGACGCGCGTCCCCCGACCTCGAGCGCGCGCCAGACCGGCGCCGATTCCAGCGCGTCGAGCAGGTACCAGCTCACGTGCACCCCCCTCCGGACGGCGAGCCCTCGAGCCACGCCGCCAGCCCTCCACCTTCGAGGGCGGCGTCGATCGCCTGGTCGCCGGCGCGGATCGCGTCGGCCGCCCGGTGGAAGTCCAGCCACGCGATCGGCGGACGCGTCGTGACCAACCAGCCGCCGGGCGGCGCCGCGATCGAGCGTTCGTACGACGCCACCGCGAGCGTCAGGCCGCGCCCGAGCCGCGACCACGGGTTGCGGCCCCGCCGGCGCCCGAACCAGCCGGCGACGGCGCGGCCGGCGGCGGTGGCGTGGAGCGCCCGGACCAGCGCGATGAGGCGCGCGCGGCGCACGTCGATCCCCGCGTGGATGCCGAGCGGCTTCCACGGGCCGAGGGTCGCGAGGGCGGCGAACGGAACGCTCTCCGCGAACCCGCCGTCGACGAGCGCCCGGGGCCCGTCGAGCACCGGCGCGAACACGCCCGGCAGCGCGCAGCTCGCGACGACGGCGCGGGCGATGGAACCGTCGCGCAGGACGACCAGTTCGCCGGTCGCGAGGTCGGTGCACGCCACCGCCAGCGGGAGGCGCGCGTCGGCGAAGACGGCGCCACCGAACACGGTGCGGTCGAGAAACGCTTCGAGTCGGCGTCCGTGGACGATCGCGGCCTGCCCGAGCCCCGGATCCAGCGCGAGCCGCCATACGGCAGCCGCGTCGAGCTCGCGGGCGAAGCGTTCGAGTTCGGCGGTGCTCGTGCCGAGCGCGTACATGGCGCCGAACACGGCGCCGGAGCTCGTGCCCGCGATCGCGTCGGGGCGATACCCGCGCCGCTCCAGCGCTCGGAGCGCGCCGATGTGGGCGTACGCGCGCGCGGTGCCGCCGCCGAGCGCGACGCCGAAGCGCGCGCCGTCGGTGCCGAGCGCGGACCCCTCCATGAGGCGCATGCTACCCGCCCGGGAGCGCTTCCAGGCCTGCGCGAAGCCCGTGGTAGCTTGACCGAGATGGCGTCGATCTACCAGCGCGCACGGCCCCGCCGCTTCGATCAAGTCGTCGGGCAAGAGCACGTCCTCGACGTGCTGGCGTCGGCGCTGAAGCACGACGCGGTGGGGCATGCGTACCTCTTCTCGGGACCGCGCGGCGTCGGCAAGACCACGACCGCTCGGCTTCTAGCGATGGCCGTGAACTGCGAAGCCGACGACCCCGCCGAGCGCCCCTGCGGCACGTGCGAGTCGTGCGTCATGGTGCAGACCGGCCGGCACCCGGACGTGACCGAGCTCGACGCCGCCTCGAACAACTCGGTGGACGACGTCCGCGACCTGCGCGAGAAGGTGCGGCTGGCGTCGCTGCGCGGCGGTCGCCGCGTGTGGGTGCTCGACGAGGCGCACATGCTGTCGCGCGCCGCCGCGAACGCGCTCCTCAAGACGCTCGAGGAGCCGCCGCCGGGGCTGGTGTTCGTGCTCGCCACGACCGAGCCGGAGAAGCTGCCGGCGACGGTGCTCTCGCGCTGCCAGCACTTCCGCTTCCGGCGGCTCACGGACGCGCAGATTTGCGGGAAGCTGGAGCGCTTGGCCGCCGAGGCCGGCGTCGACGCGGACGCCGACGCCCTGGCGCTCGTCGCGCGCGCCGCCGACGGCGCGATGCGCGACGCGGAGTCGATGCTCGAGCGCCTGCTCGTCGACGGCGCGAAGGTGCGCCTCGCCGACGCCGAAGCCGCGCTCGGGCTGCCGCCGCGCGAGCGCCTCGAGGCGCTCGGACGTGCGGTGCTCGACGGCGCCTGGGACGCGCTGCTCGACGAAGCCGGGGCGCTCTACCGCGACGGCTTCGCCCCGCGCACGGTCGCCGAGCAGCTCGGCCGCAGCCTTCGCGATCGGCTCTTCGCCGAGGTGCACGCGGAGGCGCGCGACGCCGACGCGCTGCCCCTGCTGATGCGCGCGCTCGACGCGCTCGACGCGATGTCCGAGCGCTTCGTCCGCCAGAACGACCTCTACGCGTTGGAGGTCGCGCTGGTGCGCACGGCCGCCGCCGCGACCGGACTCGTGCGCTCCGACGCCGCCGAGCCCGACGTGGTCGTGCACGCCGCGCCCGGAGCGCGCTCCGCTTCAGCTCCATCGGCGCCCGACCAGGACGCCGCACCCACACCCGCCGCATCCACACCTACCGCCCCCACACCTGGGGCGCCCACACCCGGGGCGGCCGCACCCGACCCAGCGGGAGCCGCGCCGCTCGAGCCCGCGCCGATCGAGCCCGTACCGCTCGAGCCCGCGCCGTTCGACCCGCGCCCGGCAGCGCGCGGTGCAAGGCCCGCACGCGAAGCTCCGGGCGCTCGTCCGCGCTTCACGTGGCACGCGGCCCTCTCGCAAGCGCCGACGCAGCTCAAAGCCTTCCTGCTCCCCGCCGCGGCCGAACTGACCGACGAGCACCTGACCCTGCGGTTCGACGAGCGCCATGCCTTCCACCACGGTCAGCTGCGTCGCCGCGAGGGCGAGGCGATCGCGGTCGTCGACGCGCACGGGGGTGCGCACCTGACGGTCGTGATCGAGGGTCCGGCCGGTCGCTCGGTGCACGCACCGCGCGGCGACCACGAGGACGGGGGGCCACCCGCAAAAAAAGCGTGACGGGGTCGACGGCGGCGTCGGCGACCCCGGGCCCCAGCGCGGTCCCGAGCCCACCCACCACCCCCACGGTCGCCCCGGCACCCGCACCCCGCGTGGTCGAACGGCCGCCCACGTCCACCGAACCCGCTCCACCGCCCACACCCCCCGACGCCGTTCCCACGACCGTCGAAGAGCTCCCTGCCGACTTCTGGGAGCACGACGGGCCGAGCGCCCCACCGCCCGCGGCGGCGGAGCGCCGCGAAGCGGACGCTGACGACGCTCTTTCCCCGCGAGCGACGCCCCCGCCAGCAGCCACCGGCGACGCCACCCCACCGGCCCTGGCCTCGCTCCAGGGCATGGCGCTCCTGCAAGCGGTCTTCCCGGGTCGCGTGACGAAGGTCGAACGCTCCGCGCCCGCGGACGGCGACGCCGTGCCGGACGAGGTGGCGATCCCGGCCCCCATCGAGGACGACCCCGATCCCGGCGCCGACGCGCCGCTTCCCCGCACCCCCTAGGAGGGCACGATGAACGTCCAGAAGCTCATGAAGGAAGCCCAACGCGCGCAGAAGAAGATGGCCGAAGCGCAGGAGCGCCTCGCCGCGCTGGTCGTCGAAGGCAGCGCCGGCGGCGGCTTGGTCAAGGCCACCGTGAACGGCGAGGGGACGATCACCAAGGTCGCGATCGACCCCAGCGCCGTCGATCCGGACGACCTGAGCCTGCTCGAGGACCTGGTCGTCGCCGCGATCAAGGACGCCCAGCGCCAAGCCAAGGAGGTCCACGAGCAAGAGATGGGGTCGGCGATGGGCGGCCTCGGCGGCATGCCCGGGATGTTCTGAGCGCGTGCGCTTCCCCGCACCGCTCGTCACGCTGATCCGGGAACTCGGACGGCTGCCGGGGATCGGCCCGAAGTCCGCCCAACGCCTCGCGTTCCACCTGTTCAACCGCTCCGAGAGCGACGTCGAGGCGCTCGCGCGGGCGCTGATCGACGCCAAGCGCGGCCTCGACCGCTGCCCGCGCTGCGCGCACGTCAAGGAGCGCGAGTCGCCGCTGTGCGCCGTCTGCGAGGACCCGCGCCGCGACCCCAAGGTCCTGTGCGTGGTCGAGCAACCTGCGGACGTGCTCGCGATCGAGCGCTCGGGCGAGTACCAAGGGCTTTACCACGTGCTGCACGGGGCGCTCTCCCCCATGCACGGCGTCGGTCCGGACGAACTGACGCTGACGCTGCTGTGGCCGCGGTTCGCCGACGGCGTCGAAGAGCTGGTGCTCGCCACCTCGACCACGGTCGAGGGCGAGGCGACCGCGATGTACGTGGCCCGCTCGGCCCAGGAACGGGGGCTGCGCACGTCGCGCATCGCCTACGGTTTGCCCGTGGGTGGCGACCTCGAGTACGCCGACGAGGTCACGCTCGGACGCGCCATCGCGCACCGTCGACCGCTCTAGGAGGTACTCGGACCGCTTGACGTTTCGAGGCCCGTCCATATAATGGCCGCCGGTTTGGAAGGACGTGATCCGGTGGCCCAGAAGTCGGCCAAGACCAAAACGCCCAAGGGCGGCACCACCCGGCTCGTGATCGTCGAGTCGCCCACCAAGGCGCGCACCATCGAGCGCTTCCTGGGCCCGGGCTACCGCGTGGTGGCGAGCATGGGGCACGTGCGCGACCTCCCCGCCAACGCCAAGCAGGCGGGTGAAGAGGCCAAGCGGCTCACCTTCGGCATCGACATCGACGACGCCTACAAACCCCACTACGTGATCTCTCCGCAGAACCAGACCAAGGTGCGTGGCCTCAAGAAGGCGCTCGCGGGCGCGGACGAGGTCTACATCGCGACGGATGAGGACCGCGAGGGCGAGGCCATCGGCTGGCACGTCGTCGAGGTGCTCCAACCGAAGGTCCCCGTCAAGCGCATGGCGTTCCACGAGATCACCGCTGCGGCGATCCAACGGGCGCTGGAGCAGACCCGCGAGCTCGACCTCAACCTCGTCGAGGCGCAGGAGACGCGCCGGGTGCTCGATCGCCTGGTCGGCTACTCCATCAGCCCGCTGCTGTGGCGCAAGATCGCTCAGGGGCTCTCCGCCGGACGCGTCCAGAGCGTCGCCGTGCGGCTCGTCGTGCAGCGCGAATGGGAGCGGCTCGACTTCGTCGCGGGCGGGTACTGGGACATCGAGGCCACCCTCGGCAAGGCCGCGGCCGACGAGGCCACGCGCATCCAGGCTGCGCTCACCCACGTGAGCGGCGTCCGCGTCGCCAGCGGCCGCGACTTCGACGAGCGCACCGGCAACCTCAAGGAGGATTTGGTCCCAGGACGCGACGTGATGTTGCTCGATGAGGACGCCGCCACCGAGCTCGCCACCGGCTTGCGCGCCGGCACCTGGTCCGTCGCCGAGCTCGAGACGCGCGAGGAGACGCGCCGCCCGACCGCGCCGTTCACGACGTCGACGCTCCAGCAGGAGGCGTCGCGCAAGCTCGGTTGGTCGGCGCGCGACACCATGCGCGTCGCCCAGGCGCTCTACGAGCGCGGCCACATCACCTACATGCGCACCGACAGCACGAACCTCGCGCCGGAAGCGCTCGACGCGATCCGGGCCACGGTGCGCGCCCGCTACGGCGCCGACCACCTGCCGGACGCGCCGCGCGGCTACGGCAAGGCCTCGAAGAACGCGCAGGAGGCCCACGAGGCGATCCGGCCGGCGGGCGTCGAGATGCGCACCGCCGAGGAGCTCCGGCTGCGCGACCGCGACGCCGCCCTCTACGACCTGGTGTGGAAGCGCGCCGTCGCGAGCCAGATGGCCGACGCCCGCCTCCGGTTCGTCACCGCACGGATCGAAGGGCGCGACCGGGACCGCGTCGCCGCGTTCCGCGCCACCGGCCGGACGACCGTGTTCGCCGGCTTCCAACGCGCCTACGTCGAGGGGAGCGACGACCCGGACGCGGCGCTCGACGCCCAGCAGCAGCCGCTGCCCGCGCTCGAGCGGGGGGATCGGCTCGAACCCATCACGGTCGCGCCGAACGGCCACGAGACCAAGCCGCCGGCGCGCTTCACCGAGGCGACGCTCGTCAAGGCGCTCGAGGAGAAGAGCATCGGCCGCCCGAGCACGTACGCGTCGATCCTCGACACCATCCAGCACCGCCGCTACGTGCGCAAGGTCGGGAGCCAGCTGGTGCCCACCTTCACCGGGTTCGCGACGAACGCGCTCTTGGAGCATCAGTTCCCGCACCTGGTCGACGAGCGCTTCACCGCCAAGATGGAGGACGACCTCGACGCGATCGCGCACGGGACCGCGAAGCGCGTCCCCTACCTCGACGCCATCTACGCCGGCCCGAACGGGATCGCCACGCTCGTCCAATCCGGTCTCGCCGACGTGGACGCGCGCGAGATCAGCACGATCGAGCACCCGAAGTGGGCGCCGCTCAAGGTGCGCGTCGGGCGCTACGGGCCGTACGTGGAAGGCGAGATCGACGGCGAGACGCTCAAGGCCAGCCTCCCCGACGAGGCCGTGCCCGCCGACCTGGTGCACGACGACCTGGAGCGCGCCCTGCGCGAACGCAACACCCCCGACGAAGCGCTCGCCACCCACCGGCCGAGCGGCGAGCCGATGCTCCTCAAGCGCGGCCCGTACGGCCCGTACCTGCAGCTGGGCGACGGGACCGGCGAAGACCGCCCCAAACGGGTGTCGCTTCCGCCCGGCGTCACGCCCGAGGCGGTCGACGGCGCGATGGCGCAGGCGCTGCTCGACCTGCCGCGTGCGCTGGGCGTTCACCCCGACAGCGGCGAGACCATCGAGGCCCACATCGGTCGCTTCGGCCCCTACGTGCGCCACCAGCGCGTGTTCGCGAGCCTCCCGAAGGGCACGGACGTGCTCGACGTCGACCTCGCCACCGCGCTCGACCTGATCGCCAACAAGCGCGGGCGGGGCGCACCGCGCAAGACGCTGGGCGAGCACCCCGACGACGCGGAGCCGGTGACCCTGCACGACGGTGCCTACGGACCGTACGTCAAGCACGGCAAGGTGAACGCCTCGCTCCCCGAGGGTCAGGACGCCGACGCGCTCACGCTCGACGAGGCGGTGGTGTTGATCGCCGCACGGGCCGCCGCGAAGGGCGTGCGCAGCGGCGCCAAGGCCAAAGCCAAAAGCGGCGGCAAGAGCGGCGGCAAGAAACGAACCGCGGCCAAGGGCAAGGGCAAGGGCAAGGGCGCCAAGGCGAAGTCGGCCGCCCCCAAGACCGCCCGCCCGAAGGCCACCCCCGAGGACCTCGAACCGTTCCTCGACGAGCTCGATCCCCCCGTCCGAGCCGTCGTCGCGCCGATCGACGGCATCGGCGTGCCCAAGGAATCGCTGGTGTCGGTGACCGAACGGCTCGGCATCTCGCAAGAGGACGCCGAGGCCGCGCTCAAGCGAGGCCGCTTCAAGCTGCGCATGGCGTTCGGTAAGGCGCGCCGGGCCGAAGGGTGACGGCGAGCGGCGACGCGGACCGCTCGCCCGTTGGCGAAGCGGTGTCGGTGACCGGCCTGGCGCGCGCCGCCGGCGAGGCCGGGGCACCGGTCCCCGGCCGCCCGTGGGTGGCCGCGCGCCTGGAACGGGCGACGACGTGGTCGTTGACGCGGCCGCGCTGGCTGCTCGCGATCGACGCCGCGGTGATCGTCGACCTGCCGCATGGCGACTTCCGGGTGCTGCAGCGTGGCGATGCGCTCGCGCTCCCCGCCGGGTTGGCGGTGGCGCTGCAACCGGTCAAAGAGGCCGCGACCCTCCTCTGGCACGACGAGCCCGCTTAGACTTGGGCGTGCGCCGCACCCAAGTCCGGGACGCCATCGTCCTTCGCCGGAGCCCGCTGCCGAGCGGCGACGTCGTCGCCACCCTGCTCTCGCCCACCGGCACGTGGCGCGCGGTGGTGCGCAAGGGGCGCCTCCCGGGCGGCAACCTCGCCCGGCTCTCGCTCTTCCACGACGTCACCGTGCAGTACTGGCGGCGCAACGACGACGACCTGGCGCTCGTCACCCAGGTGCAGCTCAACGGGGCGCTCTCCGGGCTGACGCGCCCCGAGGCCT
This sequence comes from Trueperaceae bacterium, assembly GCA_046260675.1. Taxonomy (GTDB): domain Bacteria; phylum Deinococcota; class Deinococci; order Deinococcales; family Trueperaceae; genus JAABTL01. The sequence goes on from JBHEOT010000002.1 coordinate 118,329, forward strand.
ACCCCTACGCCCACCTGCTCGCCGAGATGACCGACGCGCTCACGGTCGACCACCCCGTGAGCGATCGCTGGTACGCGCTCCTGGCGAGCGGTCTGCGCGGCCTCGACGTCCACACCGACCCCGAGGCGGTCGGCCTCGCCTACGCCTGGCGCCTCATCGCGACCGCCGGCTTGGCGCCCGCCGTCGGCCGCTGCGCCCGGTGCGACGCGGCGCCGGACCGGCTCGACGTGGCCGACGGCACGGCGCGCTGCGCGGAGCACGGCGCGGAGCACGGGCACGCTTCCGCGGCCGACGCGGGCGGCGGTGCGGTCGCCTACCTGGGCGAGGCCGGTATGCAGGCGCTGGCGCTGCTCGTGCGCGGGCCGCTCGGGAGCGCGGTCGGCGAGCCCCCGAGCGACCGGGCGCGGCACTGGCGGACGCTGCAGCGGTACGTCCGCTGGCACGTCGGCGAGGTCCGGGCGCTCGAGGCGATCGCGCGCGACGCCACCGCTCGGCCGCCGCCCCCACGCAGCGAGGCGACGCCGTGTTGACCGTCGTCGCCGCCCTCGCCGTCGGCTACCTCTTGGGCGCGATCCCCTCGGCCGCGCTCGCCGCCCGGTTCCGCGGCCGGCGCATCTTCGACGTCGGGTCCGGCAACATGGGCGCGATGAACACGGCCCGCAACCTCGGGTGGGGCTTGGGGACCGCCGTGTTCGCGGCCGACGTCGCCAAGGGGGCGCTCGCGACCGCCGCCGGTATGGCGATGGCGCGCACCGTCGCGCTCGCGCCCGGCGCGGCCCTCGCCACCGCGCTCGCGGCCGGGCTCGGCGCCGTCGTCGGCCACGCCTGGTCGGTCTTCGTGGGCTTCAAGGGCGGCAAGGCGCTCGCCACCATCTTCGGCGCTTCGCTGCCGCTCTACCCGTTCGGTGGTCTGGCGGGGCTCGTGCTCATCGTGTCCTTGACGCTCCTGACGCGGCGCGCGACGGGGGCGGCGATCGCGACGCTCGTGCTCTACCCGCTGGCGGTCGCGCTCGCCAGCCTGCGCGCCGGGGCCGACACCGACACCGCCTTCGCGCTGTTCACCGGCACCGCGCCGCTCGCGGCGATCGCGATCTACAAGTACCTCCGTCCCGTCATTGCCAACGCTCGAACGCCTCGACGGCCTCACCCGTGAGCCGCGGCCGCACCGCACCGACCAGGTAGAGGCTGCCGGCGACGACCACCGTCGAGCCCTCGGGCGCGAGCTCGATGGCGCGCGCCACCGCAGCGTCGGGGTCGGCCGCGACGTGCACCCGTGGCGCGGCCGGCGATCGCCGCAGCGCGGCCGCCACCACGTCGACCGCGGCCGCCCGCGGGCTGGCCGTCGCCCGGGTCGCGACGACGTCGGGGGCGAGCGCCGCGAGCGCCGAGGCCAACGGACCCTCCGCTTTGTCGTCCGAGACCCCGACCACCGCCACGGCCGGCCGCGCGTCCAGCGAACGCAGCGCGGCCGCCAACGCCGCAGCGCCGGCGGGGTTGTGGGCGCCGTCGAGCAGCCAGCGGCGCCCGAAGGCGCCCAGCGCCTCGAGCCGCCCGGGCCACCGCGCGTCCGCTGCTCCCTGCGCGACCGCGGTCCACGGCACGCCCCAGGCCGCCGCGCCCAGCGCGGCCAGGGCCAGGTTGCGCGCTTGGTGCAGCCCGAGCAGCGGCGTCGCGATCGGTCCGGCGCCGAGCCCCTCCACCCGGACGCCCGCCCAGCCGAGGTCGACCCCGCGCCACTCGAGGTCGTCCAGCGAGGTGAAGCGTGCGCCGCCCGCGGCAGCGGCGGCGCGGAGCACGTCGAGCGCCGCCCCGTCCGCGGCCGTGAGCGCCGGCCGCCCGCGGCGCCAGACGCCCGCCTTCTCGCGCGCGATCGCTTCGATGGTGCCGCCGAGCACGGCCTCGTGGTCGAGCGCCACCTGCGCGACCAAACTCAGCTCCGGTTCGGTGGCGTTCGTCGCGTCCCACCGGCCGCCCATGCCCACCTCGAGCACCGCCCGGTGGACGCCCGCCCGCGCGAAGGCGAGCAGCGCGACGGCCACCAACACCTCGAAGAAGGTCGCCCCCTGAGCCTCGGCGTGGGGCCGGATGAGCTCGAGCACCGCCTCGAGCTCCGCGCGCGCGACGGGCGCCCCGTCCACGTGCACGCGCTCGTCGAAGCGCACGAGGTGGGGACTGACGAACCGCCCCACGGGGTTCGTGCCGTGCGGGTCCGCCCGCAGCATCGCGTCGAGCAGCGCGGTGGTCGACCCCTTGCCGTTCGTCCCGGCCACGAGCGCGACGGCCAGAGCGTCCTGAGGCCGATCGAGGGCGTCGAGCAGGGCTCGGATGCGCTCCAGGCCCGGCCGCACGCCGAAGCGTTGGCGCCGCTCCACCCACGCCCAGGCGTCTTCGGCGGTGCTCACGCACGCCCTCGGTCCACGACGTCCGCCCCGGCGCGCCACACCGCGTCGGCGGCCGCGTCCGCGGCCGCCAGCGCCGTCGCGGCCACATCGCCGGCCCGGGGCCGGTGGTGTTCCGCCACGAGCTCGACCACGCGCGGATCGGCGCCGGCGGCGGCGAGCATGCGCCCACCCACGGCGGCGTGGTCCCGATCGCGCTCGACCGCGCGACCGAGCGCGCCTCGAGGGGCGTTCGGCCGCCCGCCGCGCCGCACCAGGTGGACGGCGATCCGCTCCCAGGCGCGGTACGGCGCCACCGATTTGCCGACGTCGTGCAGCAGCGCCGCTCGCACCCACACCGGGTCGGCGCCCGGGTGGTCGCGCAACAGCCGGTGCGCGACCCGACAGCCGTGATCGCGATCGCGCACGTCCATCGCCCGGTACAGCGCCCGCTCCGGCTCGGGCAACCACGCCTCGGCGAACGCGTCGTCCGGGCGCGCGAGCGCGGGCGCGAAGGCGCGGGCGGTGCGGGCCAGGAGCGCGTTGAGGCGACCAGGGGCGTCCACGGGCGCGAGTCTAGCCCGCGGCCTGCCCCGTATCATGGCGGCGATGCGACGACTCGTGCCCCTCGCTCTCCTCCTGATGGCGTTCGTCTGGCTCGGTCCGGCGGCCGCCCAGAGCGCGCCGCCCGACCCGGTGGCCGCCGACGCTGCGGCCGTCGGGGCCACCACGGACGCCGTCCTCGCCGTCGACGATCGCGGCTGGCCGGTCGGCGACGATCCCGAGGTGGTCGCGGACGCTGCGGTCGGCGTCTGGCTCGAGCGCCCCGCCCCGACGATCGCCGAGCTCGCGGGTCGCCCGGTCGAGGAGGTCTGCGCGGCGCTGCCCGCGCTCGTGGCGAACCCACCGCCGACCGCCGGCACCGAGGTGCGCCTCGCCGAACGGCGACCCGCCAGCGTCGCGGATTCGGAGGCCGAAGCCTCCTTCACGTACGCGGCGGTGCGCCCAGGCGACGTCCTGGACGTCGTTCAGGTCGACCTCGTCCGCAGCGACGGTGCCTGGAGCGTCGCCCGCGTCGGCTTCCGCGTCGACCCGGCGAGCGTCGGGCGCGCCTGGCTGCAGACGCCGATCGCGAGCTTCGCCTTCGTGGCCCTGAGCGTGCTGGTGCTCTTGGGGCTGCTGCGGCCGAGCCCGCTGCGGCGCGCGCTGGCGCACGCCCGCGACACGGTCCGCCGCCACCGGCGCACCGTCGTGGGCACGATGATCGTCCTGTACGTCGTGTTCGGCCTCGGCGTGCTCAGCGGCAGCGGGCTGCCCGACGCCTGCGGCGAGGCGGTGATGGTGGTGGTGCAACAAGCGGTCGGCCAGCTGGGGGCGACCGATGCGTACGGGAGCGGCGACGTCGCACGCGCGGCGGTCGTGACCTTCTACCAGAACTTCGTGGTCGTGACCTTCAGCGTCCACTTCCTGCTGTCGATGGTGCTCGGCGCGCCCACGTACCTGCTCGCCATCCCGCAGTTCTTCCTGCTCGGCGTCCCGTTCGGGCTGCTCGGCGGCGCATCGCCGCTGGCGCTGCTCCCGGTGATCGCGCTCGTCGCGATCGAGTTGACCGCGTACTTCCTGGTGGTGTCGGGCGGCGGCATCGTGCTCGGCACGCTCTTCCGCCGTGGCTTCGGCGCCTACCCGGAGGCGGTGCGCCGCGCCGCCTCGCTGCTCGTCCCGTCCGGCCTGCTGCTGCTGTTCGGCGCCTGGTACGAGGCGGTCGTGTTGATCGTCTTCGGGCTCTGAAATCGGCCTCGGTACGCCGCCGCGTCAACCCGACGCGTCCGCCAGCCCCCAGGCGCGCCGCAGCGCGGGCCGCACGTCGCGCAGGTCGCGCGCGCCGTCGAACCGCCGCGCGGCCGGGCCGACCGCGACGAGCGGCACCTTCGACCGCGTATGGCGCGGTCCGCTCGCGTCCTCCAGGTTGCCGTGGTCGGACACCACCACCAGCGTCACCCCGTCCAGCGCCGACGCCAGCGCCTCCAGCACCGCGTCGACCCGGACGACGAGCGCCGTCGCGAGGGGCAGGTCCGCGCGGTGGCCGACCCGGTCGGTGATCCACGCGTCCAGGTACGTGAGCGGATGGTCGCGGGCGATGGCGACGAGCCCTCGCGCCCACGCGTCGATGGCCGCCGCATCGAGGATCGGACCGCCCTCGAAGCCGAGGTCCGCGGCGACGGCCGCGCCGCCGCGCGCATCGTCCTCGCCGCGCAGGCGGACGCCCGCCGCTCGAGCGGCGACGACGGAGGCCGGGGGACGCCACCGTCGGTGCGCGCCCACAGGCGACGCGAGCGCGTCCAGGTACCTCCGGGAATAGGCGTTCGCGAGCACGCCACCGCCGACGCGGGCAGCGTCGTGGAAGAGGCCGTCGGCATCGAGCAGCGAAGTCAACGTCGGTCCCGGCCACGGTCCGTACGGACGCCCCATGGCGGCGACCGCGTCGAGGCCGGTGAGCAGCGCGGTCTGGCCGGTCGCCGATTGGGGCAGCTGCGCGTGGCCGAAGGTCGCGTCGAGCGCGCCCGCCGCGCGCACCGCGCCGGCGACCACGCCGCCGGCGAGCGCGTCCGTCCAGCGGGCGCCGGCGAGGGCCGTCAGGGCTGGGGTCGAGGCGCGCACGAACGGGTTGACCTCGGGGTCGTCGGCGCCCAGCCCGACGCCGTCGAGGAAGAGCAGCAGCACGGGCTGGCTCAGGCGCCGACCCCGACCGCCGCCTTCACCCGGGCGAGGGTGGCGGCGGCGGTGCCGCGGGCTCGTTCGGCACCGCGCGCCAGCAGCGCGTCGAGCTCGGCCGGATCGGCCTGCAGCTCGGCGTACCGCGCCTGGATGGGCGCGAGCGCGTCGACCACGACCGCGACGACCGCCTTCTTGAGCGCTCCGTAGCCCTTGCCCTCGACCTCGGCCTCGAGCTCCACCATCGGGCGCCCGTCGAGCACCTGCCAGATGGTGAGCAGGTTGCGCACGCCGGGCGAGGCCTCGCCGAAGCGGGTCTCGCGCTCCGAGTCGGTGACCGCGCTCATGATCGCCTTGCGGATCACGTCGGGCGGGTCGAGGAGGCGCACCGCGTGGCCCGGGCGCTCGTCCGCGATCGACTTGCTCATCTTGACGGTCGGCTCGTCGAGGCCCATGATCCGCGCACCGCTCTTGGGGACGACCGCTTTGGGCAGCACGAAGACCTCGCCGAAGAGGTGGTGGAAGCGGACCGCGATGTCGCGCGTGAGCTCGATGTGCTGCACTTGGTCCTCGCCCACGGGCACCTCGTCGGTGTCGTAGAGCAGGATGTCGGCCGCCTGCAGCACGGGGTAATCGAGCAGCCCGGTGCCGATCGATTCGCGCCCGTCGGTCTTGGCCTTGAACTGGGTCATGCGCTGGAGCCAACCGAGCGGGGTGACGCAGTTCAGCAGCCACGCGCACTCGGTGTGCTCGGGGACGTGGGATTGGACGAAGACGGTCGACGCCTCGGGATCGAGGCCGCTCGCGAGGTACATCGCCGCCACCGAGCGGCTGCGCGCGCGCAGCTGTGCGGGGTCGATCGCCTCGGGGATCGTGAGCGCGTGCAGGTCGACCACGCAGAAGACGTTGTCGCGCTCGTGTTGGCCCTGTACCCATTGGCGCAGCGCGCCCAGGTAGTTGCCGAGGTGGAGGTCGCTGGTGGGCTGCATGCCCGAGAACACGCGGGGCCGCGGGCCGCGGGCCGGCGCGGCGCCGTGGGACGGGGCTTCGGAAGGCGTCATGGCCGGGAGTCTACCGCGCCCGGAGCGCTCGGCCGGACGCCCGGTGGGGCTTCGCGGGCCGCCCCCGCCGCGAACGAGCTCGGTGCTCAGGGTCCGCGCACGTACAGCCGCAGGGTCCGCGCGGGCACGTCGATCGCGCCGGAGCGCGAGCCTCCGGCACGCCCGCCCAAGGCCCGCAGCGCGGAGGGCGCGACCCCGTCGAGCGCCACGTCGGTCAGCGCCAACTCGACGTCGCGCGCGCCGAGGTTGGCGAGCACGAGCACGGGCTGTGCGTCCGGCCGCGTGCGCCAGACCGCCAGCACCGCGCTCGGCACGTCCGCCACCACCTGAGCGTCGCCGGCGGCGAGCGCCGGCCACCGCGCGCGCAGCGCGATCGCCTCGCGGTACGCCGTGAGCACCGATCCGGGGTCGCCGCGCTGCGCCTCCACGCTCACCGACGGGTCGTCGGTCGACGACGGGATCCACGGCGCGGCGACCGAGAAGCCGCCGTCGGCGGTGGCGGTCCAGCGCATGGGGGTGCGCTTCTGACGGTCGTCGTCGCCCGGGCCGTTGGGCATGCCGAGCTCCTCGCCGTAATACAGGAAGGGCGTCCCCGGCAGCGCCAGGAGCAGCCGACCGAGGAGGGCGGCGCGGTCCGGGTTGGGCCGCAGCGGCGCCAGGACGCTCGCCGGGCGCAACTGGTCGTGGTTGCTCGCGAAGGTGCCGCGGCGCGCGCCCTCCGGGTACGCGTCTTCGTTGAGCGTCAGTTGGGAGCGCAGGTCGATCGCGCTGCGCGCTTGGAGCGCAGCGATCAGCGCGCGCCATAGCGGGTAGTCGAAGCTCATGTCGAGCTGGGCGTCGCGGTGGTACGCCGCGATGGTCGGGGTGGCCGTCCACGTCTCGCCGACGAGGAACGCCCCGGGGTGGCGCGCGCGCAGCCGTGCGCCGAAGTCGCGCACCCACGCGACGTTCTCGGGCGCGTTGGCGATGGTGCCGTCGGCCCCCTCGACCACGTGTTGGATCGCGTCGACCCGGAAGCCGTCGACCCCCAGGTCGATCCAGAAGGCGGCGACGTCGAGCAGCGCGTCGACCACCTCGGGGTTCCGGTGGTCGAGGTCGGGCATCTCGCGCACGAACAGCCCCAGGTAGCGCATGCCGTCGCCGGCGTCGTGCCAGGCGTTGCCACCGAGCGTCCCCTGGGTCGCGGGTGGATCGGCTTCGAAGCGGTACCGGTCGCGGTACCCAGGATCGCCTGCGAGCGCCGCCTGGAACCACGGGTGCCGATCGCTCGTGTGGTTCGCGACCAGGTCGAGCACCACGCGCATGCCGTGGCCGTGGGCGGTGGCCACGAAGGCGCGGAAGTCGGCGAGCGTGCCGTAGTCGGGATGGACGGCGCGGTAGTCGGCGACGTCGTACCCGTGGTAGCTGGGGCTGGGGTGGATCGGCATCAACCACAAGCCCGTGACGCCGAGGTCGGCGAGGTACGGCAACCGCGCGGTGAGCCCGCGGAAGTCGCCGATGCCGTCGCCATCGGAGTCCTGGAAGCTGCGGACGAACACCTCGTAGTACACGCCCGCGCCCGGGTCGTCGGCCCAGCGTGCGGCGGGCGGTGCGGACGTCGCGCCGTAGACGAGCGCCGTCCGCGGCAGGGGCGCTTGCCCGACGCCGGATCCAGCCACCAGGAGCAGGGCCGCGAAGAGCAGCGAGCCGATCCCACGGCGCGTCATGGGCGGGCCGCCAGCGGGTAGCGCGCACCCACCCAGCGCAGGGGATCGCTGGGGACGCCGTCGACGCGCATCTCCCAATGCAGGTGCGGTCCGGTCGAGAGCCCGGTCGAACCGACGCGCCCGATCACGTCGCCGCGCACGACGACGTCACCCACCGAGACGTCGATCGCGGACTGGTGGAAGTAGAGGCTCGTGACCCCCTGCCCGTGGTCGAGCACCACCAGGCCCCCCTTGATCGGGTAGAAGCCCGCGACCCGGACCACGCCGTGGTTGGTCGCGAGGATGGGCGTGCCGGTGGGCGCGGCGAGGTCGGCTCCTTGGTGGTAGCTGACGTTGCCGCCGACGCCGTACTGCCGCGGCGCGCCGAAGCCGGACGTGTCGCGGCCCTCGAGCGGCAGCAGGAACGGCTCCGACCACCGCGGCATGGTCGGCACCGCCGCGAACGCCGCGTCGAGGGCGGCCGCCTCGAGCTCGCGCCCCTCGGGCGTGACGACCGCCAGCGTGCTCGCGCTCAACCGGAGCAGTTCGACCGGGCGCGGGTTGGCGCGCACCATCAGCGCGCGCTCGTGCACCTGGACCCCGCCGAGGGAATCGACCAGGCGGAGCTCCAGTCGGCGCGGACCGGGGGGCGCCTCGAGCGGCACCGAGGCGAGCGCCCAGCGCCCGTCGGTCGCGGTGTGGAGCCGCAGCGCGGCGCCGTCGAGGGTGAGCGACATCGACACCACGTCGGCGCCCCACGGGTCCGTGGCGGCCACGTCGACCCACACGGCAAACGCATCGCCGACCTCGAGCGCTGCGGGCGCTTCGAACGCCACCGTGGGCGGGCGCAACGCGACCACCTCGCGGGCGACGGTCGCGGTCAACCCGGACGCGGCTTCGGCGTCGACCTGCACCACCCGCCGCCCGGCGACCGCGAGGAGCGAGGCGCGCAGCTCCGCCGCGACCTCGTCGACGACCACCTCGCCGTACCGGAGCGTGAAGCGGACGGGGACGTCGGCGGACACGTAGACCTCGAACGGGTCGCCCGCCGCGTACGGCCCGTCGGGGACCTCCAGCCACAGCTGGGGCGGATCGGCGTCGCGAAACGCCCACCCGACACCGACGCCCAGGGCCACCGCGAACACGACCGCGGCCGCCCCCCAGGCGACGCGCCCACGCCTCATCCCTCCTCGCCTCCGACCATGCTCGTCACGAACGGAAGGTTGCGGAACCGGTGATCGACGTCCAACCCGTAGCCGTACACGAAGGCGTCGTCGATCTCGAACCCGAGGTAGTCGACGGGCACCTCCACGAGCCGCCGAGCCGGCTTGGAGAGCAGCGCCGCGACCTTGACCGAGAGCGGTCCGCGCCCCTCGAGGTAGCCGAGCAGATAGCGCATGGTGAGGCCCGTGTCGACGATGTCCTCGACCAGAACCACGTGCTTGCCCTTGAGCGATTGGTCGAGGTCCTTCACGAGCCGCACCTCGCCCGACGATTCGGTCCGCGAACCGTAGCTGGAGACCGAGATGAAGTCGACCGTGAGCGGCCGATCGATCGCCCGGACCAGGTCGGCCATGAACAGGAACGCCCCGTTGAGCACGCAGATCATGTGGAGCGGCGCCGCGTCGTCGTGATCGAGGGCGATCGCCGCCCCGAGCTCGCGCACGCGCGCGGCGATGCCCTCGGCGTCGAGCTGGATGGGGCCGGGGCCGGGCGTGAAGACGGTGGGTTCAGCGTCGCTCATGATTCCTCGCCTGGTTCCTCGCCGCGCCGCCGTGGAAGGCGGCCACGGGGTGGTTGCGCGCGGGGCGCCGACGCCGTCCTGGACGAACGCGCGTCGTCGTTCGGGGGAGTATACCCGAGGCGCCGCAGGTCCTCGGGAGCCAGCTCCCGATACCCGCCCGAGGGGAGGTCGCCGAGCGCGAAGCCGCCGACGTGGGTGCGCACCAGGCGCTGGACCGGACGGCCGACGGCGTCGAACATCCGCCGCACCTGACGCTTGCGGCCATCGCCGAGGTCGAGGACCGCGCCGCCGGGCGCCGGGCGAGCGTGGAGCGCGCGCGCCGGACCGTCGTCGAGCTCGACGCCCACCTCGAGCCTTCGGCAGTCGGCGCGCGCCAGCGCGCCGCCGTCGCACCAGACGCGGTACGTCTTCGCTTGGCCGTAGCGCGGATGGGTGAGGCGATCGGTGAGCACCCCGTCGGTCGTCAACAGCAACAGCCCCTCCGAGTCGAGGTCCAACCGGCCCACCGGATGCAGCCCCGGGACCGCCGGCACCAGGTCGAGCACCGTGCGCCGGCCGCGCTCGTCGGCGGCGGTGGTGACGACCCCGGCGGGCTTGTGCAGCGCGAAGGTGCGGTGCTCGGTGCGCGCCGCGACCGCGGTCCCGTCCAGCGCGACGCGCTGCCCCGGCGCCACCTTCTGGCCCAGCACGGCGACGACCCCGTCGACGGTCACCCGCCCGGCTTCGATCAGCTCCTCCGCCTTGCGGCGGCTGGCGATCCCGGCGCGCGCCAGGAAGCGCTGCAGCCGCTCCGGTGCGGTCGCGTCGGCGGGTTCGGGGCCCTCGGGAGCGCGGTCGGTCATGGCCTCAGTCCACCACGAACGCGTGAGGAACGCGTGGTAGCGTCCCCCATGCTGCATCCGATGCTCACAAAGTACGCCGATCTGCTCGTCGGCTATTGCACCCGAGTCCAACCTGGCGAACTCGTCGCGATCCACGTCCCGACGTCGGCGATCCCGATGGCGCGCGCGCTGACGCGCGCGGTGCTGCGCGCCGGAGGCCGCCCCGAGGTCCGCTTGGCGTATCCCGAGTTCCAAGAGGACGTGCTGGAGCTCGCCCCCGACGCCTACTTCGACGCCGAGCCGGTGCTCGACCTCGAAGAGGTGCGGCGCGTCGACGCCTGGATCCGCATCGCGGCCCCGACGAACTCGCGCGCGCTCCAGGCCGCGGACAAGGGGCGCATGGCGCGCCTCGCCCGCCAACAGGGCCCCGTCGGCGCCATCCGCGTCGGACGGACCAAGTGGGTGGGTACGCTCTTCCCCACCGACGCCGCTGCCCAGGACGCGGGCATGAGCTTGGACGCCTTCGAGGCCTTCGTCTTCGACGCGATGTTCCTGAACGATCCCGATCCGGTCGCCAAATGGGCGGAGCTGCGCGCCTTCCAGGCGACGCTCATCGAGCGCTTGGCGCCGGCGCGCGAGGTGCGGATCGTCGGGCCGGGCACCGACCTGCGGCTGTCGGTCGCGGGCCGCACCTGGGTGAACTCCGACGGCCGCAAGAACATGCCCTCCGGCGAGGTCTTCACCGGACCGCACGAGGACAGCGCCGAGGGCACGGTCTTCTTCGACCTCCCCAGCTCGGTGTCGGGCACCGTGGTGCGCGGCGTGCGGCTGCGCTTCGAGGCCGGCAAGGTGGTCGAGGCGAGCGCCGAGGAGGGCGACGACCTGCTGCAGGCGCAGCTCGAGACCGACGCGGGCGCGCGCTTCCTGGGTGAGCTCGGCATCGGCACCAACTTCCGGATCCGGAAGCCGATCCTGAACACCCTCTACGACGAGAAGATCGGCGGCACGGTGCACCTGGCGCTCGGTCGCTCCTACGCCGAGACCGGAGGCACCAACCAGAGCGCGATCCACTGGGATTTGATCAAGGACCTGCGCACGGGTGGCGAGGTGCGGGTCGACGGCGAGCCGCTGCAGCGCGATGGGCAGTTCCTGGTGTGAGCGCGCTGGTGTGAGCGCGCGTCCCGCAGGGGCCGACCGGGGCGTCGCCTCGGCGCGCCCCTGACCGGCTCCGCCCTCTTGCCACGCCCACGACCACCCAGGTACACTCACCGACGCGCCGTCGCCTGAACGGTGCCCGAACGACCCCCGCGCCGAAGTGGCGGAATTGGTAGACGCGCACGATTCAGGGTCGTGTGACCGCGAGGTCGTGTGGGTTCAAGTCCCATCTTCGGCACCAAGCGAGCGCGCCCCCCGGAGTCCTTTCCGGGGGGCGCGCTCGTGGGGCACGTGCTCGACGTGCGGTCGTCAGGCACCCAGGTGCTCGAGCGCCCCCAGCTCGCGCAAGACGGAGGCGACCTCGGCGAGCAGCGCCAAGCGCGCCCGGCGCACGGCGTCGTCCTCGACCATGACCAGGACGCCGTCGAGGAAGGCGTCGAGCGGCGCCTTGAGCCGCAGCAGCTCGGTCGCCGGCCCGGATACGTCGTCGAGCGGCGTCGCCGGGCCGCGGCCGAGGTCCCACGGCGTCAGGTGCTCCCGGACGTGCGCCAGCAACCCCTCGACGGAGCGTCGCGCCGCCGGCAAGGCTTCGGCCAGCGCCCGCTCGGCGGGCTCGCCGAGCGCGTCGGGTGCGGGGAGCGTCGCGCCCGGCTCGGCCTTCTCGGCGAGGTTCGCCGCCCGCTTGTAGAGCGCGAGCAGCCCCTCGAACGCCTCCCGCGCCTCGGGCCGCTCGTCGGCGGCGAGCGCCCGCAACAGGTGGGCGCGACGCGCGGCCGCGATCACCGAGCGGCTGCCGTGGGTCGCCGCGCGCACCTCGTTCGTGGTCGGGCCCTCCTCGTGCAGCAACCCGGCGACGCGGTCCCACACGAACGCCTCGACCGCGGCCGCGGTATCGGCGGTCACCGCGACCGGTCCGCTCGCGTAGGCGGCCCCGGCGGCCTCGATGACGCGCTCGAGCGGCAGGCGCCAACCCTGGGCGGCGAGCACGCGCGCGACCGCGATCGCGTCGCGCCGCAGCGCGAAGGGGTCGGCCGAACCGCTCGGTCGTTTGCCGATCGCGAAGAAGCCGACGAGCTTGTCGAGCCGATCGGCGACCGCGAGCACCGCGCCGACGCGGGTCGCAGGAAGCGCGTCGGCTGGGTTGCGGGGCAGCACCCCGTCCTCGAGGGCGCGCGCGACGCCGTCGGGCGCCCCCTCGGCGAGGGCGTACGCGCGCGCCATCGTCCCCTCGAGCTCGGGAAGCTCGGCGACCATGTCGGTCGCGAGGTCGGCACGGAACACGGGGAGCGCGGCCTCCAGCGTGGCGCGCTCGGTCTCGCTGACCCCGAGCACGTCGGCGATCGCGAGCGCCGTGGCGCCGGTGCGGCCGACCTTGTCCGCCATCGTCCCGAGCTCTTTCTGGAACGCCATACCCGACAGCGCCCACGCGTGCTTCGACAGGCTCTTGCGGCGGTCGGCGTCCCAGAAGAAGCGGGCGTCATACAACCGCCCCTCGAGCACGCGCTCGTACCCGCCCCGCACCACCGCGACGTCCCGGACTCGGTGGTTCGACACCGCGACGAAGCGCGCCGCGAGCACGCCCTCGGGGGTGCGCACGGGCGCGAAGCGCTGGTGGTGGATCATCACCGTCGTCAGGACCTCGTCGGGCAGCTCCAGGTAGCCGTCGTCGAAGGCGCCGAGCACCGCGAACGGCTGCTCGACCAAATCGACGACCTCTTCGACGAGCGCCTCGGGCGCCGCCGCGTCCAGACCCTCGGCCGCGGCGGCTGCGGTGATGGCGGCGCGCACCGCCACCGCGCGGCGCTCGCGATCGGCGACCACCCCCGCAGCCTTCAGCGCCGCCTCGTACGCGGCTCCGTCCGGCAGCTCGATCGGCGCCGGGTGGCGGAAGCGGTGCCCCCGGGTGGCACGCCCGGCGGTGAGGCCGGCCGCTTCCACCGGCAACACGGCGTCGTCCCAGAGGGCGACGAGCCACGCGACCGGACGCACGAACGCGGTGTCGACGTCGCCCCAGCGCATCTTGCGCGGCGCGGGCAGCGCCGCGACGAGCCCACCGAGGCGGGCGGTCAGGACCTCGGCGGCGTCCTCGCCGCCGACGCTGCGGCGGGCGACGACGTAGCGCCCCTTGTCGGTGTCCTCCACCTCGAGCGCTTCGGGCGCGACGCCGGCCCCGGCGGCGAAGCCGATCGCCGCCTTGGTCGGGCGCCCGTCGGCATCGAAGGCGGCGGACGCGGCCGGTCCGCGACGCACCTCGGTGCGGCGCTCGGTCGCCTCGGCGACGTCCTCGACCAGGACCGCGAGGCGGCGCGGGGTCGCGAAGGCGCGCACCGCGCCGTGCGGCAGCCGCAGCTCACCCAGCAGACCCTCGACCGCGGCGCGCAGCGCCGGTCCACCGCTCCGGACGTACCAGGCGGGCAGCTCCTCGGTGCCGATCTCGAACAGCAGCAGCGGCATCAGGCGGCCGCCTCGGCGGCCGGTGCGTGCAGCGCGACGTACGCACGCGCGCTCGCCTCGGCGAGGCGGCGCACCCGCTGGACGTAGCCCTGGCGCTCGGTGTGCGACAGCACCCCGCGGGCGTCGAGCAAATTGAACGCGTGCGAGCACTTGAGGACGAACTCGTACGCCGGGTGGACCAGGTGGTGCTCGAGGAGGCGCCGGCACTCGGCCTCGTACTTGTCGAACAGCAGCCGCTGCAGGTCGGCGTCCGCGAGCTCGAAGTTGTACCGGCAGTGCTGCACCTCGAAGTCGCGGCGCAGGTCGCCGAGGGTGACGCCCTCGGTCACGACCACGTCGAACGCGTGCTCGACCCCCTGGAGGTACATCGCCAGGCGCTCGAGGCCGTAGGTGAGCTCGACGGTGACGGGGCGGCAGTCGATCCCCCCCACCTGCTGGAAGT
>JBHEOT010000002.1:132790-133335 GCA_046260675.1 Trueperaceae bacterium
GCGACGGCTTGAGGACGACTTGGTACTGGTAGTAGTACTGGAACCGGTAGGGGTTGTCGCCGTAGCGGCCGTCGGCCGGGCGGCGGCTCGGGGCGACGCCGGCGGCGCGCCACGCCTGGGGCCCGAGGGAGCGCAGGAACGTGGTCGGGTAGAAGGTGCCCGCCCCGACCTCGGTGTCGTGCGGTTGGGCGATCACGCAGCCGCGGTCCGCCCAGTAGCGGTCGAGGTTCATGATCAGGTCCTGGAAGGTCATCGTCGGCTCCTCGGGTGGGGACGCGCCATCGCCGGGTCGCTCGGGCGCCTCGTCGCGAGGGGCGGCAGGGGCGGCAGGGGTGGCGAAGAGGCGACGTGCGCGGCGGAGGGCGCGTGGCACGTGGGACGCCCGCAGACCGTAGCGGATGTCCACACGGCGCTCACGCCGAAAGCGTACGATACACCATGCCGGTCCCAGCCACGATGTCCGTCCCTGACGCGCGCGATCGCACCACATCGACGCGCGTCGCGCCGTGGTCGGCCATGGGCCGCCGCTCCGGATCGTCCGCTTC
>JBHEOT010000020.1:0-40076 GCA_046260675.1 Trueperaceae bacterium
ACATCGCCGACGTCAACGTCGGCCGCAACATCGGCGCCGAGCTCCAGACCGACCAGGCGGAGGCCGACAAGCGGGTCGCCCAGGCGAAGGCCGAAGAGCGCCGCGCCATGGCCGTAGCCGTCGAGCAAGAGAACCGCGCACGTGTCGAGGAGATGCGCGCCAAGGTGGTCGAGGCCGAGGCCGAGGTGCCGCTGGCGATCTCTGCGGCCTTCCGCTCGGGCAACCTGGGTGTGATGGACTACTACAACCTGCGCAACATCGAGTCCGACACGGACATGCGTGCGAACATCGCCCGCGCCACCGAAGACGACGACCGGAAGTGAGGACCGCTTGAGCTTCGACGACCTGTTCGGGCTGCTTTTGTTCGTCGTCTTCATCGCGCTGCCGGCCCTGAGCCGCCTCGCGCGGTCGAGGAGGAAGGGGGCTGGGCCTGCGCCTGGCCAGGGTGGGCCGACGCCGGGACCGACCACCGGGCGGACTGCGGGGCGAACGCCCACGGCGTCGACGGCGCGCCCTGCCGCGTCGGGTTCCGGCGGCGGTACCGCGACGAACGCGGGCGACGAGCTCGAACGCCGCCTCGCCGCAGCGCGCGAGCGCGTTCGGCGAGCGATCGAAGGACCGGGCGATTCCGCGTCCACGCGGGCGTCGGGCTCGGCTCCGTCCTCAGGTCAACAGCAGGCGACCGGAGCGCCAGCGACGCCCCCTCGCCGCCGGGGCGCGTTCGTGTCGACCGATCGCGACGACGGCTTGCTGAGCACGCCGTTGGATCCGAGCGCCGCGGGTGGCCTCGGGCGCGGACAGGCCGCAGCTCGTGCGCGGCCGGCCGCGCTTTCGGAAGCGCCTGCGCTTCAGGTCGAGCGACCCGGTTCCCGGCCGCGTTCGGCGACGCGCGACGAGCGCGCGTTTAGGGCGTTCGCCACCGATCCCGAGACGGTCCGTTCGGCGCTCGTCTGGCACCAGGTGCTGGGGGAACCGCGGGCGCGGCGCCCGCTCGGAGGTCGACCATCGACGCTTCGGTCACGCTGAAGCTGCGCAACCCCCGGGAAGCGCTCACGCTCTTCGGTCAAAACGACGTCCATCTAAAGGTCCTGCGCCGCCGACTCGGCGCTCGGATCGTCGCGCGCGGCGACGAACTGCGCCTCCAGGGGAACCCGGAGGTGGTGGCCGAGGCCGAGCGCGTCTTCCGGGCCCTGCTCGCGACGATCCGCTCCGGGGGGCAGCTGTCCGCGACCGAGTTGGAGCACGGCGTCCTGAGCGGCCCGGCTGCCGACGTCCTCGGTGGAGCGCCTGGGACGGCGCTCGACGCCGAACCCCTCATCGAGGGTGGCGGGATGCCTGCACTTCCCGGCCGCACGCGCCCCAAGACGGCCGGCCAGCGTCGGTACGTGGATGCGATCCACCAGAGTCCGATCACGTTCGGGATCGGCCCGGCCGGCACCGGGAAGACGTACCTCGCCGTGGCCATGGCGGTCCAGGCGCTGACGGCGAAGCGCGTGAAGCGCATCATCCTCACGCGCCCCGCCGTCGAGGCCGGCGAGAAGCTCGGGTTCTTGCCGGGCGACCTGCAGGCGAAGATCGACCCGTACCTGCGCCCGCTGTACGACGCGCTGTTCGACATGCTCCCGACGGACAAGGTCGACGCCCTCGTGGAGCAGGGCGCCCTCGAGGTGGCGCCGTTGGCGTTCATGCGCGGGCGGACGCTCAACGACGCCTTCATCATCCTCGACGAGGCGCAGAACACGACCGGGGAGCAGATGAAGATGTTCCTCACGCGCATGGGGTTCAACAGCACCGTCGTCGTGACGGGCGATCGCACCCAGGTGGACCTGCCCGGGACCGTGGCATCCGGCCTCCACGTGGCCGAGCGGATCCTCGCGGGCATCGACGGCATCGCGTTCGTGTCGTTCAGCGAGGCCGACGTGGTGCGCCACCCGCTGGTCGCGAGCATCATCCGCGCCTACGAGCAGCATGGCTGAGCGGCGGCGCCCCCGCGACGGGCGCTGGGCGATGGGCGCGGCGTTGGCCGTCGTCCTCGCGATCCTGTTCTTCTCCGTCTACGACGCCCGGGACCGGGGGGGGCTGGCGGCGGGGAACCCGAGCCCCCAGACCTTCGTGGCGCCGGTCGCCGTCCAGGTGACCGACCGGTTGGCGACCGAAGCGCGCCGCCAAGCGGCGCGAGCCCAGGTGCCCGAACTGACGCGGGTCGACGCCACGCTCCAGACGCTGGTGCTCGGAAGCCTCGTCAGCGTCGGGCTCCCGCCCGTCGTGCTCGACACCGTCGCGGCCGCCTACACGCGCGCCGAGGGGGTGAGTACGAACGAGGTGGACGCGGTCCTCGAGGAGGCCGTCGCGGCCGCACCGGATGGGCGCCGCACCGAGGTGCGCGCCGTGCTCGAGCGGCGCCTGGTCGCGACGGCGCTGGTCGATCTCGACCTCACGGAGGCGGCGAGGGCCGCGACGGCGGCGGCGATCACCCCCGTCCTGAGCTCGCTGGAAGCAGGTCAGGTCATCGTTCAAGAGGGCGAGGTGCTGACGGCCGAGATGCTGAGCACGCTGGAGGCCGTGGGCTTGTACGCGCCGCGCTTCGCGGCCTTCGGGCGCAGCGTCTGGATCGTCCTCGGCGCGCTCCTGCTCGGCGGTCTCGCCGCGGCCCCGCTCGGGTACGCACTGCGGCACATGAGCGATGGCTTCCGACCCGTCCAGGTGCACACGCTGGTGGTGCTCACGGTGGCGACGCTGGTGGTCCAGCGCTTCGTGCTGGAGTTCTCGCCGAGCTTCGTCCTGGTGCTGTTGGTGCCGCTCCTCGTGGCCGTGTTGGTGTCCGAGGTCGCCGGGTTGCTGTGGGCCGTCTGGGTGGCCGTCGTCACGGCGCTGCTGGTCCCCTCGACGCCGCTCGTGACCCTGCTGGCGACCCTCGTCGGGGCCGTCGTCGCCGTTCGCGCGGTAGGCGACGTGCGCACGCGCCCCGCGGTGGTCCTCGCCGGGGCTCTGGGCGGGGCGGCCGGGGGCGCGGCGCTCGTGGCGTGGGTCCTCCTCGGCGGCGGGTTGTCGCCGCTCGCGACCGCGACCGCCTTCGGGGCGTTCCTGGCCGGCGGCGTCCTGGCTGGGGTCCTCGCGCTCGGGTTCCTCCCCCTGTTCGAGGTGGCTCTGGGGTTCTTGACCGGTTTCCGACTGTTGGAGCTCTCGTCGCCCTCGCATCCGCTGCTGCAGCGCCTGCTCGTCGAGGCGCCCGGCAGCTACCAGCATTCGCTCATCATCTCCAACCTCGTCGAGCAGGCCGTCCAGGCGATCGGCGGCGACTCGCTGCTCGCGCGGGTCGGTGCGCTCTACCACGACGTCGGCAAGATGCGCCGTCCGAACTTCTTCGTCGAGAACCAGTTCAGCGGGGACAACCCCCACGACCGCATCTCGCCCCACCTCTCCTACCTGATCATCACCAGCCACGTTCGCGACGGTCTGGAACTGCTGCGCGAGTACCGACTGCCGCGCCAGCTCGAGCCCTTCGTGCTCTCGCACCACGGCACGACGGTGCTGGCGTACTTCTACAAACGTGCGCTCGAGGACGCGAGCTCGATCAGCGAGCTCAACTTCCGGTACCCGGGGCCGCGGCCGCGGTCCAAGGAGACGGCCGTGCTGCTGCTCGCCGACGCGGTCGAGTCGGCCTCGCGCACGCTCAAGGATCCCACCCAGGGCAGCATCCGCGCTCTGATCGACCGCCTGATCGAGCAGCGCCTGCAGGACGACCAGCTCTCGCAGAGCCCGCTCAACCTGCGCGACCTGGACGTCATCGCCGACACCTTCGAGCGCATGCTCACCGCCATCCTGCACCGGCGCATCACCTACCCGAGCGCCGAGGAGATCCGAGGTCTGCGCCGTGCGGGTCGAGATCCTGGACAGAACAAACCGCTTCCGGCGGCGTAGGCGGCTCGCCGAGCTGGCGCGGCGCCTGGGTGCTTCGTGGGGCGTCGCCGATCGCGAGGTGACGATCGTCCTCGTCGACGACGCGACGATCGCCGCGATGAACCTGCGCGACCGCGCGGTCGAAGGGCCGACCGACGTGCTGAGCTACCCGCTGCACGAACCCGACGACGCCGGCTTCCCCACCCTGCCGCATCTGGGCGACGTGATCGTGAGCCTCGACACCGCGCGGCTGCAGGCGCGAACGCGCGGCGCTCTGCTCTGGCACGAGGTCGCCGAGCTGGTGGCGCACGGCCTCCTCCACCTGATGGGGCACGACCATCAGACCGAGGACGGCTGGGCACCGTTCCACGCCGGTCAAGCCCAGGCGCGGGAGCTTGCCTTGGTGCTCGACCGCGAGGCCGCCGGCGGGGTCGCGTGAGGCTCGCCGCGTGAGGCCCGCCGCGCGCTTCGGGCGCTCCCTCGGCTTCGCGCTCCGGGGGTGGTCGCATGCCTGGCGGACCCAGGCGCACCTGCGCTTCGAGGCCGTCGCGGCGATCGTCGCGATCGGCGCGGCCGTTGCGCTCGGCACCGGCGTGGCGGCGGTCGTCGCCGCCTGCGCCCTCGTCCTCGTGGCGGAGCTGGTCAACACGGCGGTCGAGGTCACCGTGGACCTCGTCGCCCCGGGTCCCGACCCGCGCGCGGCGATCGCCAAGGACGTCGCGGCCGGCGCCGTGCTCGTGGCCGCCATCGGTGCGGTGGGGGTCGGACTCGCCGTGTTCGGTGCGCCGACGTGGCGGTGGCTCGCCGCGGCGGTAGGCTGACGCCGTGCATCCCCTGGCCGAGGTACCGCTCGACGTCGTTCCGGCCGACCTGCTGGTGGCCGCCCGGAGCGCGTTCGATCACGCGTACGCCCCGTATTCCGGGTTCCGCGTGGGTGCGGCGTTGCGCGGGGCGGACGGCGTCGTCGATGCCGGCGCCAACGTCGAGAACGCCTCCTACGGGCTCTCCCGCTGCGCCGAGCAGTCGGCGATCCAGGCGCTGGCCACCCGCGGCGAGCGCGCGTTCACCGAGGTCGTGGTCGTCGCCGACGCCGATCCGCCGGCCACTCCGTGCGGCGCCTGCCGCCAGGTGTTGGCCGAGTTCGGGCCGACCGCCACGGTGTGGCTCGTGAGCCCCCACGGTGCGTGGCGGACCTCCGTCGACGCGCTGCTGCCCGCCGGCTTCGCGCTGCGCCGCTGAGCGCGCGCCGTCGCCGCGCCGGTCGGGCGCCGCGGATGGGGAGGGCAGCGCCTCCGTCCTGGACGCACGCGACGTTCTCACGGTCGCGCGGTAGACTCGCGCGATGCGACTTCTTGCCCCCCGACTCGCCGCCGTCCTCGCCGCCGCCGCCCTCGCGCTCGGCGCCTCCGCCACGGCGCAGGACGACCCCACCCGGTTCGTCTTCGTCCCGTTCGACGCCGACGCCTCGATCGAGGCGCTCGGACTCGCGGTGCCGTCCGCGCTCCAACGCGCCTTCAACGAACTCGACGACGTGTACGCCCCACCGGTCGGCGACGCCGGCCTCGTGCTCCAGCGGCTCGTCGCCGCGGGCCGCGACGACGCCCTCGAGCTGCTCACGGCCGCGTTCGACGCCGACGTGCTCGTGTTGGGCCGGGTCTCGGGCAGCGAGGCGCTCGCGCTCGAGCTCGTCGTCGTGGTCGAAGGTGAGGAGCGCACCGCTCGCGTCGAAGGGCGCC
The DNA here is from genome assembly GCA_046260675.1 of Trueperaceae bacterium. GTDB lineage: Bacteria > Deinococcota > Deinococci > Deinococcales > Trueperaceae > JAABTL01. The sequence continues at coordinate 5,637 of JBHEOT010000020.1, forward strand.
TCGGGGACCTGACGGACCTGTGGACGGACGCCGCGGACGCGGTGCTCCGCGAAGCCGGCCGGACGCCGCCGGCGCCCGAGCGGACGGCCCTGCTCGCGGTCCTCGGCGACGCCCCGTCGCTGCCGAGCCTCGGGCCGCTGGCCAGTGCTGCTGCACGGCTCCCCGGCGTACGCGTCGATCAGCTCGAGGCGGCGGTCGCGCTGGACCCGGAATCGGCGTGGGCGCGCAGCGAGCTGGCGCGCACACGGGTGCTCGGTGGCGACGTGGCCGCCGCGCTGGCCGACGCCGATGCGGCGGTCGTGCTGCGCCGGTCCGTCGAGGTGCTCACCACCCAGGGCTTGGTCCGACTCGTCTCCGGCGACGCCGTCGCTGCGGCGGAGGCCTTCGCGGCGGCGCTCGAGCGCAACCCGGCGCACGCCGTGGCGTTGGTGGGGCTGGCGCAGACGGTCCCGGCCGCCGAGCGGGCCACCCTCCTGGCGCGCGCTACCGCTGCCGCGCCCCGACAGGTCGACGCTCAGCTCGGGCTCGCGTCGCTGCAGACGTCGGCGTCCGGCGCCATCCAGGCGCTGCGCCGCGCGGTCGACCACCTGCCGGACTCGCCGAGCGTGCTCGCCGCGCTCGTCGACGTGACCGTCGGCGCAGGCGATGCCCGCGGCGCCCTCGACCTGCTGCGCGGGGCGGCCGCCCGTCCGCTCGGGCGCGCGCCGGCTGCCTACACGGTCGCCGCTCGCCTGCCGGAGTCGGTCGCCGGCGATGCCCTGGCCTTCGTGCGCGAGGGGATCGCGCTGTTCCCCGAGGCGAGCGACCTGCGCCTGCTCGAAGCCGAACTGCTCCGGCGCTCCGGCGATGCGGCCGGCTCCGAGGCCTCGCTGCGCGCGGCCGTGGACGCCAACCCCGACTCGATCGCCGACGTGCGCGCGCTGGCGCGTCTGCTGGCCGAACGCGGTGCCGGCGAGGAAGCGCAGGCGCTCTGGGCCACCGTCGCCGATCGGGCTCCGGACGCCGCGCTCACGTCCGCGGAGCTGGATCTGGCCGCCGGTCGGTCGCGCGCGGCGTTGGTCACCCTCGAACCGATCGTCGCCGCAGGCGGCGCGAACGCAGACCTGCGCACGCTCTACGGGATCGCCCTGGGCCGCGTCGGGCGGGTCGAGGAGGCGCGCACCGTGCTGGGCACCGTCGTGCAGGAAGCGCCCGACGCCACCCTCGCGGCGCGGGCGCTCGCGCTCCTCGACGAGCAGGGGCGCGTGGCCGGCGCGGGCGACCTCGAACTCGGCAGCGATGCCGCGGCCGTCTTCGAGCGCGGACTCACCGCGCTGGAGCTGGGCGAGTTCGCGCGGGCGGCCGACGCCTTCGCCGAGGCCCGGGCGATCGAGGATGCGGGCCTGCTCGCCTTCTACGAGGGGTACGCCCGGCAGCGTGCGGGCGATCCGCGCTCGGCCATCGCCGCCTACGAGGCCGCACGGGGGATGCTCGGTGACCAAGACGTGCTGCTCAACAACCTCGGGTACGCGCACCTGCAGGTCGGGCGCTTCGACCGCGCGCTCGACGCCTTGACGGAAGCGGTCGCGGCCAACCCGAGCAACGCGCGGGCGCACCTCAACCTCGGCCTCACGTACTACGCCAGCAGTCGGTTCGGCGAAGCCGTCGCGGCCTTCGATCGCGCCCTCGAGCTCGATCCCACCCTCGAAGCGAGTGCTGCGGACGCGATCGCCGATGCGCGCGAGCGCGCCGCGCGGTGAGTCCGGCGCGCTAGCATGGCGTTCATGAAGCTTCGCGCCGAGGTCCTCGGCTTGCCCGCGTACCGCTTCGAAGCCCACGAAGCGGCCGTCAAACTCGACCAGAACGAGGCGCCGGAAGACTTGCCGGAGCCGCTTCGGCGCGCCGCGCTCGAACGGCTCGAGCGCCAACCCTGGAACCGGTACCCGGAGGTCCACGCCCAGGGGTTGGCCGCCCGGTTCGGAGCGCGCCACGAGTGGCCGGCGGACGGCGTCGTCGTCGCCGGCGGCTCGAACGTCCTGATCCAAGCCGCGACGATCGTCGCCGGTATCGGCCGCCGCGTGGCCACCGTGCGCCCCACCTTCTCGGTCTACGCGCTGCAAGCGCGCCTGCTGGGCGCGACCCTCGTCGAGGTGCCGTTGGGTCCCGGCTTCGCGCTCCCGACCGCAGAGCTCGAGGAGGTCCTGCAGGTTGGACAGGGGGTGGTGTTCGTCGCCGCGCCGATGGCGCCGACCGGCAACGGGGTGGCACCTGCCGACCTCGAGCGCTTGGCCGCGGCCGCTGGAGACCGCTGGATGCTCGTCGTCGACGAGGCCTACGGCGAGTTCGCGAACGGCGAGCACAGCGCTTTGGCGCGCGCCCACCCACAGGTCGTGCGGCTGCGGACGCTGTCGAAGGCGTTCGGCTTGGCCGGGGTGCGGCTGGGGTACGCGCTCGCGCACCCGGAGGTAGCCGTCGAACTGCGCAAGGCGCTCTTGCCGTTCTCGGTCTCGGCGCTTCAAGTCGCGGTCGCGGAAGCGGTCCTCGACGCGCCGGACGTCGTCGCCGAGCGCGTGGAGCGCATCGTGGCCGAGCGCAAGCGGCTGAGCGGCGTGCTCGCCGCGCGCCGCGACGTCGAGGTCTTCCCGAGCGTCGCCAACTTCGTGCTGATGCAGGTGAAGGACGCTGCCGGCACGTACGAGGGTCTGCTCGATCGGGGTGTGCTCGTGCGTCGCCAGGACCACCTGCCCGGCTTGGCCGGATGCTTGCGCGTCAGCATCGGGACCCCCGCCGACAACGACGCCTTCCTGCAGGCGTTCGACGCCGTCGCCGCGCATCGTGAGGAGCTCGAACGTGCTTGAGCGCCGCGCCACCGTTCACCGAGTCACGCGCGAGACCGACGTGCGCATCGACCTCGACCTCGACGCTGGTCCGCGCGGCACACCCGCCACGGGCCACGGCTTCCTCGACCATCTGCTCGACCAGGTGGTCCGGCACGGCCGCGTCGGCCTCGAGGTCGCCGCGACCGGCGACCTGCACATCGACGTCCACCACCTGGCCGAGGACGTGGGCATCACCCTCGGGCAGGCGTGGCGCGAGGCGGTGGGCGACGCCATGGACCTCGAGCGCTACGCGGACGCCTTCGTACCGATGGACGAGACGCTGGTGCACGTCGTCGTCGACCTCTGCGGTCGCCCGTTCCTGGCCTTCGACCCCGCTGCGGTGCCCGGCGACGTGTCGGGCTTCACCACCCACCACCTGCGGGAGTTCCTGCGTGGATTCGCGAACCACGCCCGCGCGACCGTCCACGTCCGGTGGCTGGCGACCGGCGACCCACACCACGGCTGCGAAGCGGTCGTGAAGGCGTTCGCCCGCGCCCTGTACGCGGCCACGCGGCGCACCGGCATCGGCCTGCCCTCCACGAAAGGGGCGCTCTGACCGGATGCACGTCGTCCTGATCGATTACGGCGCCGGGAACCTACCGAGCGTCGCGAAAGCGTTGGCCGCCGCCGGCGTGGAGGTCGAGCGCTCCAGCGATCCGCGCCGGGCCGCGGCCGCCGATGCCTTGGTCCTTCCGGGTCAGGGCCACTTCGGCCAGGTGATGGAGGCCTTCCGGGCGAGCGGCTTCGAGGCCGTGGTGCGCGAGCACATCGGCGCGGACAAGCCGTTCCTCGGCATCTGCGTCGGCTTGCAGCTCCTGGTCGAGGGCTCGGAGGAGGCGCCGGGGTGCGCCGGGCTCGGCGTGCTCCCGGGTCGGGTCGTGCGTTTTCCGGTGGGGGACGCGAGCGTGCCCCACATGGGCTGGAACGCGCTCCATCCGTTCGGCGGCTCACCGCTCCTCGCCGGCGTGGCGGACGGCGACCACGCTTACTTCGCGCACAGCTACGTGGTCGCGTTCGACGAGGCGGCGACGGACTTTCCGGCGGGCGCGACGACGACGTACGGCCCCACCCGCTTCTTGAGCGCCGTCTCCCGTGGGGCGTTGCACGCCACCCAGTTCCATCCCGAGAAGAGCCAGCGCGTGGGACTGCGCATCCTGGCGAACTTCGCCGAGGCGGCGCGGGCTGCGTGGACCGCGCGCGGATGAGGGTGATCGCTCATGATCGCCGTCCGGGCGCGGTCGGGGTCGCTCTCGTGGTGCTCTTCGCCGCCCTGGGCACGGCGCTGGCCCAAACGACGTGGAGCGTCCAGACGGTCGCGTTGCGCGACTACCAGGAGGCCCAGGGCGTCGCCGCCGGATTGCGGCTCCACGGCCTCGATGCGTACACCGAGTTCACGATGCAGAGCGGGTTGCAGTACGTCCGCGTCCGGGTCGGCTGTACCGACGAGCGCGAGGTCGCCGATGCATGGGCGGGCCTCCTGGCGCGATCGCTCGTCGCGGAGGCCGTGGTCGTGGCGATGGAGGGGGCGCCGCCGCTGGACGTGGCGTGCGTCGCCGCCGAGGTGGGCTTTCGGAAGCCCGGGCGCTGGACGCTCGTGTCCGGGCCGGGCGAGGTCCCGGTCTTCGAGGTCGAGATCGCCGATCACCTCGCGTACCTCAGCTACGACGGCCTGGTCTGGCGCGTGTGGCAGGGGACGGCGCCCGCGCCGGTCGCCGCTTCCGCAGCGCGCGTGGTGGCGGCCCGCCTCGATGGCCGCGACGTCGTCCGGTCGGCGGACGGCGGCCTGCTCTGTCCGGGGCGCTTGATCGCCAGCATCGGCGACGCCGCCGTGGTCGAGCTCGGCGATGCGATCGTCGCATGCCGGCCGGCGCCCGCCGGCGGGCTTCGGTGACCCCGGCCGACCGTTGGCAGTACGTGGCCTCCTGGCGCCATTGGCTGACGCCCGGCATGGGGGTGAAACGGCACGTCGCGTGGGTGGTGTTCGGAGCGCTCCTCTCGGCGGGCGGCTTCGCCATCGCCGTGCTGTGGCTGCTCGGAGAGGGACGCCGCGAGCTCGCCGCCCCGTTGGAGCAGGTGCTGATCGGCGACGCCTGGGCCCGCTACGCGGGATGGGCAGGCGCTGCGGTCGCGTTCGCGGGAACGTCCGTGGCGGTCGTCGCGATCGGGCGCCTCAACCGGTCGCTGCTGTCCAACTGGGTGACTCGACCGCACGAGGTGGCCGAGGTGCTCCATCGGCGCCTGGTCCTGGCCCGCGGTCCCCGCATCGTCGCGCTGGGCGGCGGCACCGGCCTGAGCGTGCTCCTGCGCGGTCTGCGCGAGCACACGAGCCAGGTGACGGCGGTCGTGGCGGTCAGCGACGACGGGGGATCGACGGGACGCCTCCGCGCCGCGTTCGGCATGCCGGCGCCCGGCGACCTGACCGATTGCCTTGCGGCGCTCGCGACCGACGAGGCGGCGCTGGGGCGCCTGCTCCAGTACCGGTTCCGAAGGGGCGACGAGCTGCTCGGCCACACCTTCGGCAACGTCCTCATCGCCACGCTCAACGAGGTCGAGGGCGATTTCGGCGACGCGCTCCGGTCGCTGAACCGGCTCCTCGAGCTGCAGGGCGCCGTGTGGCCGGCCACGCCGTTGCCGGTGACGCTGCGCGTCACCAAGGCGGACGACACCGTGGTCGCGGGCGAGAGCGCGGTGCGCGTGGTGCCCGGGGCGAGCGCCCGCCTGGAACTGTTGCCGGGCGACGCCGAGGCGATGCCGGAAGCCGTGGCCGCCATCGCCCACGCGGAGCTGGTCGTGCTCGGTCCGGGCAGTCTGTTCACGTCGACGTTGCCGCCCCTGATGGTACCGGGAGTCTCCGAAGCGCTTCGCACGACGTCCGCCCGGATCGTCTACGTCGCCAACCTCATGACCGAGGCCGGCGAGACCGACGGTTTCGACCTCTGGCGCCACGTCGAGATCCTGCATGCGCACCTTGGCCGGTGGCCGGACGTCGTCCTGGGCAACCGCACGTCCATCGACGAAACGCGGCTCTCCGCGTACGCCACCGAGGGCGCCGAACCCGTCCCGTTCGATCCCACGCGCATCGAGGCGGCCGGGATGACCACGACGGCCGCCCCCCTACTAGGGCACGGGCGACACGCGCAACACGATCCGGCGGCGCTCGCGCGCGCGCTCGTCGCGCTGGCGCCGAAGCACCGGAGCGTGCGGTGAACGCCCTATGCTGTGCTCGGCGGACGGCATGGACCTTGGCGATGTGCGTGGCTGCCTTCGCCCTCGCTCAGGCGCCCGAGGCCGGCGACGCGCTCGACGCCGGCCTCACGCCACCGACGGCGGCACGCTACGCCGACCCCGCCTGGTACGACTTGCTCGACGCGCGTTGGGCGACCGATGCGGATGGCGCCGTCGTGTTCGAACTCGAGCTCGCGGCGATCGATCCGGAGGCGCCGCTGCTCCAGCCCATCGTCGAGGCGTACCTGCTGCAGCCCGAAGCGGTCGCGCGCACGGCGCTCCCCGGGACCGGCCTCGAGGTGCCGGCCGGCGCCGGCTGGGCCGTCGCCGTGCGGGTCGCGGGCTCGGGCGCGTGGGCGTGGACCGCCGGGCCGAGCGCGCCGGCGGCGGCGCGCCCGTTGGGGTTCGAGGTCGTCGGGAGGACCGTGCGCGTTCCCTGGCCCTCCGACCTGCCGGTCGAGGGGGCGTGGGTGGCCGTCAGCGGCGTCTACGATCCGTTCGCCGACTCGGGCTGGCGGCCGTTCGCCGCCGAGGCGTCGCCGTGGGCGTTCGCGGGCCCTGCCGGGGCGCCGCCGGTCGTATCGGTCGTGCCCGGCGACGGCGATTCGCTGGTGCGGCTCCATGCGACCGGCCGGTTCCCCCGGGGCGACGCGCGAGCGCTGTTCGGAGGCGTCTCACCGTGGTGGTGGTCGATGGCGGTCGGCATGGTGCTGGTCGGCATCGGTCTGGCATGGCGCGGGCGGTCGCAGCCCCCCGTTTCCCCCGCCGCGTCGTCCACCGCGGCGGCCGACGACCCGAGCGTCGGGGGCCCGCCGGTGCTCATCGCCGACGACGACGTGACCGCCGGGGCGGAGGACGAAGAAGCGCCTCAGTCCGAGGGAGCCGAGCGTTCGGAGGACACCGCTGCGGCGGGCGCCGGCGCGGCCACCGAGGGCGCGGCGTCGTCGGCGCGCACCACGCGCGCTCCGAGCCCTGCGAGGCGTTCCGCGAAGCGCTCGTAGCCGCGGTCGATGTACTCGACGCCGGTCACGCGCGAACGGCCACGGGCTGCGAGCGCGGCCACGACGAGCGCACCGCCCGCCCGGATGTCGGCGGCGTGCACGTCGGCCCCCTCGAGCGCACGACCGCGCACGACGAGCGTCTGGTCGGTCAGTTCGACACGGGCACCCATCTTGCGCAGCTCCTCGACGTGGGTGAAGCGGTCCGGATAGACCCGGTCGCGCACGACGCTCACGCCTGGGGTGGTCGCCAGGAAGGCCCCGAACGGTGCCTGCAGGTCGGTCGGAACGCCCGGGTACTCGGTCGCCGTGACGTCCACCGAGTTCAGCTCGCCGGTCGCGTCCACGCGCAGCCCGTCGCGCCCCACGTCGACCAGACGCACCCCCGCTTCGCTCAGCCGATCGCGCACGGCGCCGAGGTGCTCGGCGCGCACGCCGCGCACCGTCACATCGCCACGCGTCGCGGCCGCCGCGAGCATGAAGGTGCCCGCTTCGATCCGGTCCGGGATCGGCCGGAAGCGCGCGCCGCGCAAGCGCTCGACGCCGTGAACGTGGATTCGTGGGGTTCCGGCCCCCTCGATCCGCGCGCCCATCGCGACCAGCAGGTCGGCCAGGTCGGCGATCTCGGGTTCGAGCGCCGCGTTCTCGATCACCACGTCGCCGCTGCCGAGTGCGCTCGCGAGCAAGACGTTCTGCGTACCGCCCACGGTCGGCGACTCGAACACCACCCGTCCCTCGATGCGACCACGGCGCCGGGCGACGAAGTCGCCGGCATCGTCGTCGACCTCCACCCCGAGGTCGGCGAAGGCCTTGAGGTGGCGATCGACCGGCCGCGGACCGAACGCGCAGCCGCCGGGCATCGAGATGCGCGCTTCGCCCGCACGCGCGAGCAGCGCGCCCATCAATACGAAGCTCGCCCGCATCTTGCTGACCAACCGGTAGGGAGCGGCGGTCGTGCGCAGTTCACGAGCGTGGAGGCGAACGTCGCGACCGGTCCAGTGGACGTCCACGCCGACGTGTTCCAGGATCTCGAGTCCGACGAGCACGTCGGACAGCTTGGGGACCCCCTCGAGCAGGACCGGTTCGTCGGTGAGGATCGAAGCGAGGATCAGGTAGAGCGCGGAGTTCTTGGCGGCATGGACGTGCACCTCCCCGTGCAAGGGGATGCCACCGTCGACGACGAGCGCGGCGCGTGGGTTCATGGGTCCCTCCAAGGGCTCGCGCGCGCCTCGGTCCGGCGTCGGATGCGCACGATGTGTAAGGAGAGTGTAGCGCTGTCGATACGTATGGTCAACCGAATGACCCACGTACCGACCATGCTACACTGAGCGTTCAGAGGCGGGTCGCTGCGAGCGCCGCCGGGAGGGCGACGTGCCGAAGCTGAGCAAGAGCAAGCGCCTGCAGGTGGTCATCAGCGAGGAGCAGGATTCGCTCCTCACGAAGACCGCGTACCACCTCTCCAACCCAGAGCGCCTGGTGTCCAAGTCCGAGGTCGTGCGGCTCGGCATCCAGATGCTGAACCGAGCGGTCGAGGCGGGCCAACTCGATCCCGCCCTGCTCGAGGGGCTCGACGAGACCGCCTGACCGGTGTTCCACCCCGGTGACGTCATCGACGGTCGGTACGACGTCCTGGGTCCGCTCGGGCACGGCGGCATGGGCCACGTGTTCCGTGCCCACGACCGGCGCCTCGAGCGCACGGTGGCGCTCAAGGTGCTGCGGCCGCACCTCACCGAACTCGACGCCGACCGCTTCCGGCGCGAGATCCGAGCCCTCGCGCGGCTGAACCACCCCGCGGTCGTCTCGATCTACGACCTGGGCCAGGGCGAGCACGTCTACTTCGCCATGGAGCTCGTCGATGGCGGCGCGTTCACCGACCTCGGACCGCTCGCCGAGGACCCCGAACCGTTCGCGGCGCTGCTCGATGGGGCCGCCGAGGTCGCCGACGCGCTCGCGTACGTGCATCGGCTCGGCATGGTGCACCGCGACCTCACGCCCCGCAACATCTTGTTGACCGAGTCCGGGCGTCCCAAGCTCATGGACTTCGGCCTCGTGCAACTCACCGAGACGTCGCGGCAGCTGACGCGCACCGGGTCGACGCTCGGGACCCCTCAGTACATGGCGCCAGAACAGGCGACGGGCGACGCGACCGGCGCGGCCACCGACCTGTACGCTTTCGGCGCGGTCCTCTACCGGGCGGCGACGGGGGTCGCCCCGTTCGACGCCGAGAACGACCAAGCGATCATGTACCAGCACGTCTACCACGAGCCCACCGCGGCCGTGGACGTGCACCCCGCGATCCCGCCCGCGCTCTCGGAGCTGCTCGCACGGCTGCTGGCCAAGCAGCCCGCAGGCCGCCCGGACTCGGCCGCGACCGTCGCCGACGCGCTGCGCGCGATCCGTGCCGACGGCATCGCACGCACCACGCACCGACCGCACGCGGGCTCCGGCCACCGCAGCACGTACCCGACCGCGATCGCCGACGCCGCCGCGCTGCGTCCACGGTGGCAGGTCCGGCTGGAGGAGGGTCCGCAATGGCCGGCCGGGATGGCCGCGGCGGACGGCTTCCTGCTCGTCGGCCAGCGCGCCGACGCGCTCGCCGTCCTGCGTCCGGCCGACGGCGCGGTGCACGCCCGCTTCGAGCTCGAGGACGAGGTCAGCGCCCCACCGTTGGTCGCCGGCGGGCACTTGTGGCTGGCCGCTCGCGACGGCTCGCTGCAGGCGCGCACCTGGCCAGCGGGCGAGCGTGCCTGGCTCGCGGCCGACGTCGATGCGGTCGGGCTCACGGCCACCGGTGCCGACGTGTTGGTCGCGCGGCGCGACGGGCGGCTGGAGCGTTGGGGGGCCGGTCCGCGCGAGGTGCGCTGGTCGGCCGACCTCGGCGCCCCCGCGGCGACCGCGGCGACCCTGCACGGCCACCTGGCGCTCGTCGTGGCCGACGACGGGTGGCTCCACGCGCTCGACGCGCGCGACGGGGCGGCCCGCTTCCGGGTGGACGTCGGCGCGATGGCGGCACCCCCGGTCTCCGCCGGCGCGGTCGTGCTCCTCGCGACGCGCTCCGGGGAGATCCACGCCTTCGACCCGGAGGCGCACGTCGTGCGCTGGTCGTACGACGTCGAGGGCGAGACCTGGGCCCCACCGGCGGTCGCCGAGCGCCTGGTCTTCGTCGGATCGTGGGGCCCGCGGCTCCACGCGCTGCACGTGCGCTCCGGCGACGACGCCTGGTCGGTCCCGCTCGCGCACCCGGTGACGGCCGCCCCGGTCGTCGCGGGCGGCGTGGTCTACGTGGCGAACGAGGGGGGCGAACTGCTGGCGTTCGACGCGCGCACCGGCGCCGAGCGCGCGCGCCACCGGGTCGCCTCCGGCGCCGTCCAGGCGAGTCCACTACCCCTCGGCGACGCGCTCTTCGTCGCCGCGCTCGACGGCACCGTCACCTGCCTCCGGTGACCGGCGCCGCCTCGGGTCAGGCCGCGGGGGCGCCGAGGGCCGACAGTCGCGCCGCAGCCAACGCCACGCCGAGCGGCGCGGGATCGATCTGCCCCTCCTCGGCGGCGCTCGGCGCGATCCGCACGAAGCGACCCGCGTCCGCTCCGGCCTCGAGCCACGCGCGCGCGACCCGCGATCCGGTGGCCTCGGCGTGGCGGGTGATCAGCGCCCGGAGCAGGTCCGCGTCGGCGGCGTCCGGCGCCGCCAACGCCACCATCGCCGGGTTGACCCGGTCCGCAACGCTCCCGTCGTCCCACAGGTACGCGACGCCACCCGACATGCCGGCGCCGAAGTTGCGGCCGACGCGACCAAGCACGACCACGGCGCCACCCGTCATGTACTCGGCGCCGTGGTCGCCGCAGCCCTCGACCACGGCGACGGCGCCGGAGTTGCGGACCGCGAGGCGCTCCCCCGCCTGGCCGGCAGCGAAGAGCCCGCCGCCCGTCGCGCCGTAGAGCGCGGTGTTGCCGAGGATCACGGAGTGGTCGCTCGCGAGCTCGTCGCCCTCGGGCGGCCGCACCACGAGCTCGCCCCCGCTCATCCCCTTGCCCACGTAATCCTGCGCCTCGCCCACGAGCGTGAGCCGCATCCCCGCGACGGCGAACGCCCCGAAGCTCTGGCCCGCCGCCCCGCGGAACCGGTACTCGACGCTGCCCGGCGGCAGCCCGGCGTCGCCATGGCGGCGGGCGATCGCTCCGGCGAGCCGCGCTCCGAGCGACCGATCGCGGTTGCTGACCGCGTACCCGCGGGCGACCCGCTCGCCCCGCTCGAGCGCGGGCCGCGCGTCGCGCAACAGCTGTTCGTCGAGCGGGCCGTCGCCCGGACGGTCGTTGCGGATCTGTCCGTTGGCCCCAGGCTTCCCCTTGCGCGGCAGCGTGCCGGTGGGGTCCGCGTCGTGGAGCAACGACGACAGGTCGAGGTGCGTCCGTCGCGGAAGCGCCACCGTGCGCGGCGCGAGCAGGTCGACGCGACCGATCAGCTCGTCGAGGCTGCGGGCGCCGAGGCGCGCGAGGAGCATCCGCACCTGCTGCGCCACGTACGTCATGAAGCGCACGACGTGCTCGGGCTCGCCCGGGTACTTGGCCCGCAGGTCGAGGCGCTGCGTCGCGACGCCCACCGGGCAGGTGTTGAGGTGGCACTGGCGGATCATGGCGCAGCCGGCGGCGACCAGGGCCGCGGTGCCGAAGCCGTACGCTTCGGCCCCGAGCAGGGCGGCGACGACGACGTCGCGGCCGGTCTTCATGCCACCGTCGACGCGCAGCGAGACGCGGCCGCGCAGGCCGTTCGCCACGAGCGTCTGCTGGGTCTCGGCCAGGCCGAGCTCCCACGGCACCCCGACGTTCTTGATGCTCGAGAGCGGCGAAGCGCCCGTGCCACCGTCGGCGCCCGACACCTGGACGTTGTCGGCGTACCCCTTGACCACCCCCGCGGCGATCGTCCCGACGCCGGCCGTGGCGACGAGCTTCACCCCCACCCGAGCCGACGGGTGGACGCGCTTGAGGTCGTAGATGAGTTGCGCGAGGTCCTCGATCGAGTAGATGTCGTGGTGGGGCGGCGGTGAGATCAACGTGACGCCCGGAACGCTGCGGCGGATCCGCGCGATCTCGTCGTTCACCTTGGGTCCCGGGATCTGGCCCCCTTCGCCCGGCTTCGAGCCCTGGGCCATCTTGATCTCGAGCTCCTGCGCCGACACCAGGTAGGCGGCGGTGACCCCGAAGCGTCCGGAGGCGATCTGTTTGATCGCGCTGTTGCCCCAGTCGCCCGCCTTGGGGTACCACCCGCCGTGCCCGAGTTCCGGCTGATCCGCCCGGTACGGAGCGAAGCGGGTCTCGTCCTCGCCCCCCTCCCCCGAGTTGCTCTTGCCACCCAGACGGTTCATCGCCACCGAGAGGGTCTCGTGGACCTCGCGCGAGACCGAGCCGTGGCTCATCGCCTGGGTGCTGAAGCGGCGCACGATCGACTCGATGCCTTCGACCTCGTCGATCGCGACCTCCGGGCCCAACGCCTGCGGCTCGAGCAGATCGCGCAGCGCCGTCGGCGGTCGCTCGTCCACCTGCCGCGCGTACTCCGTGTACGCCGCGTCGTCGCCCGTGCGCACCGCCTTGTGGAGCGCCTTGAACACGAGCGGGTTGAGGGCGTGGTACTCGCCCGCCTTGCGGAAGCGGTAGATGCCGCGATCGCGCAGCACCGGGTCCTCGCCGAACGCTTCGGCGTGGAAGCGCAGCACGTCGGTGGCGAAGGCCTCCAGACCGGCGCCGCCCAGGCGGCTCGTCGTGCCGGTGAAGTACCGATCGATCACGTCCTGGTCGACGCCGAGCGCCTCGAAGATCTGGGCGCCGCGGTAGCTCGACAGCGCCGAGATGCCCATCTTCGACATCACCTTCAGCAGCCCCTGGTCCAGCGCTTTCCGGTACCGCTCACTCGCCTCCTCGGGCGTGCACAACGGCCCCCCCTTGGCCGTCGCGGCCACCTCGCGGGCGCTGGCGAGCGCCAGGAACGGGTGCACGAGCGCAGCGCCGAAGCCGATCAGGCAGGCCACGTGGTGGTCCTCGCGCACCTCGCCGGTGTCGGCGACGAGCGCGGTGCGCGTGCGCCTTCCAGCGCGCAGCAGGCGTTGGTGCACGGCGGAGACCGCGAGCAGCATCGGGATGGGCGCGTGCGTGGCGTCGGCCTCCCGGTCCGAGAGCACCAGGATGCCGTGGCCGGCCTCGACGGCCTCGACCGCGGCGTCGCAGAGCTCCTCGAGGGCGGGCGCCATGCCCTCAGGGCCGTCGGCGACGGCCCAGCGAGCGGCGAGCACCTTCGGCTCGAAGGACTCCAGCGCCAGCAGCCAGGCGTACTCGGCCTCGTCGATCACCGGGCGTTCGAAGCGCACGACGGCCGCCGACGCGGCGACCTCGTCGAGCAGCGGCCCACGCGGACCGAGCATGGTCTCGAGCGACATGACGCGGCGCTCGCGCAGCGGGTCGATCGGCGGGTTCGTGACCTGCGCGAAGCGCTGCTTGAAGTAGCGGTAGAGCGCTTGCGGCTGCTCGGAGAGGACCGCGAGCGGCGTGTCGTCGCCCATGGACCCGACCGGCGGCTGACCGCCGGACACCATCGGTTCGAGCACGCGATCGAGGTCTTCGGCCGAGTACCCGAAGAGCTTCTGCGTGCGCGTCAGCGCCTCCGGTGCCGCGCCGTCCGCGGATGCGGAGGCAGCGGTGGCCGACGGCGTCTTAGCGAACGAGGGCGCGCGCACCAGGTGCGCGTCCACCCACGACCGGTACGGCGCTCGACGCGCCAGGCGGCGCTTGACGTCGGCGTTGCGGAGCAGCTCTCCTGCGACGACGTCCACGGCGAGCATCTGGCCCGGACCGAGCCGGCCGCGCTCGACGATGCGCCGGTCGGGCAGGGGCACCATCCCCGCCTCGGAACCGACGACGACCAGGCCGTCGTCGGTCAGCGCGTAGCGCTGCGGACGGAGTCCGTTGCGATCGAGCGCCGCCACGGCGTAGCGCCCATCGGAGAGCGCGAGCGCCGCGGGGCCGTCCCACGGCTCCATCAGCGTCGCGTGGTGCTCGTAGAAGCCGCGCAGGTCCGGGTCCATCGCGGCGTCGTTCTCGAACGCCTCGGGGACGAGCATCGCCAACGCGTGCAGCGGATCGCGGCCGGCGAGCGTCAGCAGTTCGAACGCGTTGTCGAGCGCGGCGGAGTCCGACCCGCCCGGCTCGATGATGGGCAGCAGGTCGGCGACGGCGTCGCCGAACACGGAGCTGCGCAGCACCGGTTCGCGCGAGCGCATGAAGTTCACGTTGCCCTGGAGGGTGTTGACCTCACCGTTGTGGGCGAGGAACCGGAACGGCTGGGCCAGCGACCACCGCGGCAGGGTGTTCGTGCTGTAGCGCTCGTGGAAGAGCGCGATCGCGGTCGCGTAGTCGGGGTCGGCCAGGTCGCGGTAGAAGGTGGCGAGCGCGTCGCCGACCATCAGCCCCTTGTAGACGATCGTCCGGCTCGACATCGAGGGGACGTAGGCGTGCCCCAGCCCCGCGGCCCGGAGCCGCCGCTCGATGCGCTTGCGCGTCAGGTACAGCAGCCGTTCGTAGCCGAGCACGTCGAGCCCCGCCGGACGGCGCAGGAGCACTTGGCGCATGATCGGTCGGCGCGCCCGCGCCTCCTCGCCCAGCGCCCCGTCATCGACGGGGGGATCGCGCCAGCCGAGCACCTCCAGGCCGCTCTCGTCGAGGACCGCCGCGAGGCGCGCGTAGACCTCGTCGACCTCGCCGTCGTTGGCGACGGAGAAGCAGCCGACCCCGAGCTCCTCGTCGGCGCCGAACTCGATCCCGCGAGCGCGGAGGTCGCGCCGGAACAGGGCGACGGGGATCTGCGTCAAGACCCCGGCACCGTCGCCGGTGCGGCCGTCCGCCGACACGGCGCCGCGGTGGGCGAGGTTGCGCAGCGCGGCGAGGGCGTGGTCGAGCACGCTGCGCCGTGGGCCCCCCTCCATGGCGGCGATGAAGCCGACGCCGCAGGCGTCGCGCTCGTCGGGCCAAGCGAGTCGTCGGACGTCGGAGTACTCAGGCATTCGGTCCTTTCGCGCGGAGGCGCCCGATGGGGCCCGGCGGTTCGAGCGGGGTTCGAGGGCGACGGACGGTCGGCGCGGTGTGGCCGGACTTCGAAGATCGGGCAGCGCGGCGGTGCGCGACGCGAGGTACGCGAAGGGGGGCGGCCGCGCGCGGCGGTCGCCGAGCGGCCACCTCATGCGCCGGGGTGGAGCGTGCGCCCCGAGCGTGGCGCGAAGCGTACACCCGAACCAGGCCCGATGTCAACGACGCGATCGCCAGGAACCCGCTCCAGGACACATTCTGTGCATGCCGATGGACCGTGGGGCCCACGCCGCGTAAGCGTCCATTGGCACCGGGCCCCGCATCGAACGTGAAGAGCTATGCGCTCCCGTCGATCCCCATGCGACCGGGAACGGCGCCCGCAGCGTCGGCCGCCGATGCGGGGTCGATCCCGTCGGCCCAGAGCTTCGACTCGATCGCGTCGAGGAGCGCTTCGTACGAGGCGTCGATCAGGTTCGTGTGCGCACCGACGGTGCCCCAGCTCGTGCGGCCGTCGGTGGTCTCGATGTGCACGCGCACGACGCTGGCGGTCCCGGTGGCCGGCCCGCCCAGCACGCGCACCTTGTAGTCGGTGAGGGTCAGGTCCGCCAGCCCGGGGTAGAAGCCGGTGAGCGCCTTGCGCAATGCCCGATCGAGGGCGTTGACGGGCCCGTCGCCGTCGGCGGCGGTGTGCGCGGCCGTGCCCGCCACCTCGAGGCGCACGGTGGCCTCGCACCGAGGTGAGGGGTCGCCGTCGCGCTTGTCGATCATGACCGTGTAACCGTGCAGCGAGAAGTACGGACGGTGCTCGCCGCGCAGACGCCGAGCGACGAGGCGGAACGACGCCTCCGCCCCCTCGAACGCGTACCCCAGGTGCTCGAGCTCCTTGAGGCGCGCCACCAGCGCCGCCGCGTCGCCACCGGCGCCGAGCTCGGCCCCCTTGGCGGCCAGGTTCGCGCGGCCGGACAGGTCGGAGAGGAGCACCCGGCGCTGCTGACCGACGGCCTCGGGCGGCACGTGTTCGTAGGTGTCGGGACGGCGGTTCACGGCCGAGACGTGCACGCCCCCCTTGTGGGCGAACGCCGCGTCACCGACGTACGGGCGCCGGACGTTGGGCTCGAGGTTCGCGCGGTCGTCGACGTAGCGCGAGAGCGCCCGCAGGTCCGCGAGCGGCTGCGGCTGGTCCGCGCCGAGCTTGAGGACGAGGTTCGCGAGCACGGTGAGCAGGTCGACGTTGCCGCACCGCTCGCCGTACCCGTTGACGGTGCCCTGCACGTGGCGGGCACCCGCGACGATCGCCGCCAGCGCGTTCGCGACGCCCAGACCCGCGTCGTCGTGGGGATGGATGCCGATCATCACGCCCTCGCCCACCGCCGTGCGGGCCGCGCGCAGGCCGGCCACCACGTGGTCCGGCAGCGAACCGCCGTTCGTGTCGCACAGCACGACGGTCCGCGCGCCACCGCGCACGGCCGCTTCGAGCGTGGCGAGCGCGTACCCTGGATCGGCGCGCCAACCGTCGAAGTAGTGCTCGGCGTCGTAGACGACCTCACGCCCCTGCGCCAGGACGAACGCGACGGAGTCCTCGACCATCGCGAGGTTCTCGTCGAGGGTGGCGCCGAGCGCTTCGGTGACGTGCAGGGGCCAGGACTTGCCGAAGAGCGTCACGACCGGGGTGGCGGCGCCGATCAGCGCCTGTAGGTTGCCGTCGTCCTCCGGTGCGGTCCCCTTGCGGCGGGTGGCGCCGAACGCTGCCAGCCGGGCTTGGTGCAAAGGGACGTCGCGCATGCGGTCGAAGAACTCGGCGTCGCGCGGGTTGCTCCCGGGCCACCCTCCTTCGATCGCGTCGACCCCGAACGCGTCGAGGCGCTGGGCGACGGCGACCTTGTCGTCGCTCGTGAAGCTGACCCCCTCCGCCTGGGTGCCGTCGCGCAGGGTGGTGTCGTAGAGCGCGACCCGGACCCCGCGCAGCGGTAGCTCGCCGATGCGCGTGCGCTCCTCGCTCACCCCTGCGCCACCGGCGCCGCCACGTCGCGACCGACACCGGCGGCCAGCTTGTTCAGCACGTCGACGTAGGCGAGCGCGGACGCCTCGAGGACGTCGGTCGACAACCCGCGACCGTGGACCGCGCGGCCCTCGCTGCGCATGCGCACGGTCACCTCACCGAGCGCGTCCTTGCCGCTGCCGACGCTGCGGATCTCGTAGCCCTCGAGCACGAGCGCCACCTGGGCGACGCGTTCGAGCGCTCGGTAGACGGCGTCGACCGGCCCGTCGCCGGTCGCTGCCTCGGCGTAGGTACCCGTGTCGGTCGTGAGGCGGACCGTGGCGACCGGCGTCATGCCCGTACCCGATTGGAACTGCACCATCTCGAGCACGTACGTCGCCGGCACGCGGGCGGCCTCGACGTCGACGAGGGCGCGGATGTCGTCGCTGGTGACGCTCTGCTTGCGGTCGCACAGGTCCTTGAAGCGCTTGAAGAGGAGGTTGACGGTGTCGTCGGGCAGCTCGGCGTAGCCGAGGTCGACCAGCGTCTTGCGGAACGCGCGGCGCCCCGAGTGCTTGCCCATCACGAGCACGCCCGCGTCGCGTCCGACCGTCTCGGCCGACATGATCTCGTAGGTCTCGACCGCCTTGAGGACGCCGTCCTGATGGATCCCGGACTCGTGCGCGAAGGCGTTGTCGCCCACGACCGCCTTGTTCGGGGGCACGACCATGCCGGTGTACATGGCCACCAGGCGGCTGCTGCGGTACAGCTCGCGGGTCTCGATCGACGTCGTATGGCCCCAGAAGTCGCGGCGGGTGTGGAGCGCCATGACGATCTCCTCGAGCCCGGCGTTCCCGGCGCGCTCGCCGATCCCGTTGATGGTGCACTCGACCTGCGTGGCGCCCGCCCGCACGCCGGCCAGGCTGTTGGCCACCGCGAGCCCCAGGTCGTCGTGGCAGTGGGTCGACACGTCGACGGCGTCCATGCCCTCGACGTGCGCGCGCAGGTACGCGATCAGGTCGCCGTACTCCCACGGCGTCATGTAGCCGACCGTGTCCGGCACGTTGACGGTCGTGGCCCCGGCCCGGATCGCCTCCGTGAAGATGCGGACGAGGAACTCGCGGTCGGAGCGACCGGCGTCCTCCGCGCTGAACTCGACGTCGTCGACGAAGCCCTTGGCGGTGCGCACGGCGAGCGTGGCGCGCTCGACCACCTGATCCGGCGTCAGCACGAGCTTCTTCTCCATGTGGATCGGGCTCGTGGCGATGAAGGTGTGGATGCGCGGGTGGCCAGCGGATTCGACCGCCTGCGCGGCGCGCTCGATGTCGCCGCGTGCGGCCCGGGCGAGCCCAGCGACGATCACGCGCGGGTTCTCGGCGGTGATCGCGGCGGCGATCGCGCGGACCGCCTCGAAGTCGCCGTCGGAGGCGATCGGAAAACCGGCTTCGATGACGTCCACACCGAGCCGAGCGAGTTGGCGGGCGATCTCCACCTTCTCGCGGACGTTCAGGGCGACGCCGGGCGATTGCTCGCCGTCGCGGAGCGTGGTGTCGAAGATCTTGACGTGCGCCATGGGGACCTCCATGGGGCGCGGATGCGCCGTGGCAGGGGCGCGGATGCGCCGGGGCGGGGGTGCGGATGCGCCGTAGGCGCGGCCGCCGAAAGGGCGTGGACGCGGACGGGCGGTCGGCTAGGTGGCCGACCGCCCGCCCCGACCTAGGGCCAGGCGCGCGGTGGGCGCGAAGCGCCCTTCGCGGGACCGGACCCGAGAGCCCCCTCGCCCGCCCGTGGTCACTTCTGCTTGCCGGAGATGAAGGGCATCATCTTGCGCAAACGCGCGCCGACCTCGGCGACCTGGGTCGCGCTCGTGGCGGCTCGCTGCGCCTTGAGCCGCGGCTGGCCGACCTGGTTCTCGAGCAGGAACTCACGCGCGAACGCGCCGGTCTGGATGTCGCGCAGCACGCCCTTCATCTCGGCCTTGACCTGCGGCCCGATCACGCGCGGACCGGAGACGTAGTCGCCGTACTCCGCGGTGTTCGACACCGAGTAGCGCATGCGCTCGAAGCCCCCCTCGTAGATCAAGTCGACGATCAGCTTCATCTCGTGGACGCACTCGAAATAGGCGACCTCGGGCTGGTAACCCGCTTCGACGAGGGTCTCGAACCCCGCCTGCATGAGCTCCGTGACGCCACCGCACAACACCGCCTGCTCACCGAACAGGTCGGTCTCGGTCTCCTCCTGGAAGGTCGTGGCGAGGACGCCCCCGCGGGTGCCGCCGATCGCCTTCGCGTACGCCAGCCCGCGCTGCTGAGCGGTCCCGGTGGCGTCCTGATGCACGGCCAAGAGGCACGGCACGCCGCCGCCCTCGGTGTAGACCCGGCGCACGATGTGGCCGGGCCCCTTGGGCGCCACCATGATGACGTCGACGCCCTCTGGCGGCACGACTTGATGGAAGACGACGTTGAAGCCGTGCGCGAACATCAGCGCGTTCCCCGGCTCGAGGTGCGGAGCGATCTCCTCGCGGTACACGCGCCCCTGGATCTCGTCGGGCAGCAGCACCATGACCAGGTCGCCGGCGGCGGAGGCTTCGGCGACGCTCATCACGCGGAGCCCGGCGGCCTCCGCCTGCGCCCACGAGGTCGACTCGGGCCGGAGCCCGACGACCACGTCCATACCGCTCTCCTTGGCGTTGAGCGCGTGGGCGTGCCCCTGCGAACCGTAACCGATCACGGCGATGGTGGCGCCGTCGAGGTGGGCGAGGTGGGCGTCGTCGTCGTAGTAGATGGTGGCCATGTGGGGCTCTCCAAGCGCTCAGGCGGCGCGGGCTTTGGTGGTGGGGCGGTCGTCGGCGAGGCGGGCGGCGGTGCGCGGCAGCGCCACCCGGCCGGTGCGGATCAGCTCGAGTACGCCGAAGGCGCGCATCTGCTCGATGAAGGCTGCGGTCTTGCCGGCGTCGCCGGTGACCTCGAAGGTGAGGGCGTCGCGCGCGACGTCCACGATGCGGGCCCGGAAGTCCTGGGCGATCTGGCGCATCTCGACGCGGTCGTCGGGGGTGCGCACCGCGACCTTGATCAGCATCAGCTCGCGGTCGACGTAGGGGCCGTCCGAGTGGTCGATGACCTTGACGACGTCGATCAGCTTCTGCAGCTGCTTCTCCATCTGCTCGAGCCGGTCGTCCTCGCCGGTGACGACGAAGGTCGTGCGGCTCATGCCGGCTTCGTGGGTCTGAGCGACCGAGAGCGACTCGATGTTGTACCCGCGGCGGGCGAAGAGGCCGGCGATGCGCACGAGCACGCCGGGTTGGTCGCGCACCGTGACCGACAGGACGTGGCGACGGACCTCGCTCACGCCGTCACGGCCTCTTCCTCGGCTTCCTGGTCACCGAGGATCATCTCGTCCACCCCCGCGCCGGCCGGAACCATCGGGAACACCTTCTCGGACTCGTACACGACGAAGTTGATCAGCACCGGCTTCTTGGCCGCGAGCGCGCGCGGGATGAGCTCCGCGGCGGTCTCGCGGTCGAACACGTTGTGCCCCTCGATCCCGTACGCCTCGGCGAGCTTCGCGAAGTCGGGGTTCGAGTCGGCGAGGAACACCTCGGAGTACCGCGCAGCGTGGAACATCTCCTGCCACTGACGCACCATCCCGAGCATCCCGTTGTTGGTGATCGCGATGACGATGGGGAGCTGATGCTTGTAGATGGTGGCGAGCTCCTGGATGTTCATCTGGATCGAACCGTCGCCGGCGACGCAGACCACGGTCTCGCCCGGGCGTGCGAAGGCCGCACCGATCGCGGCCGGCAAGCCGAACCCCATGGTGCCCAAGCCCCCCGAGCTGATCCAGGTGCGGGGCGCGTTCGTCGGGAAGAGCCGGGCCGCGAACATCTGGTGCTGACCCACCTCGGTCGTCACGACGCAGTCGCCGCCGGTGGCTCGGGCGAGCATCTGGATGACCTCTTGCGACACGAGCGGTTTGTCGGTTTTGAAGCGCTCCGGGTACGCCACCTTCCAGGCGCTCAGCTGCTCCCACCAGGGCTCGATGTCGAGCGTCTCGAGCTGCTCCGACAAGCGCGGCAGGACGTCGCGAAGGTCGCCCACCACGGGCACGTGCGCGCGCACCAGCTTCGAGATCTCCGCCGGATCGATGTCGATGTGGACCACGGTGGCGTTCGGAGCGAAGCGGCTCAGCTTGCCGGTCACGCGGTCGTCGAAGCGGATCCCGGCGGCGACGATCAGATCGCAATGGCTGATCGCGCGGTTGGAGGTCACCGTGCCGTGCATCCCGGGCATGCCGAGCGAATGCGCCTCACCGGCCGGGAACGCGCCGATGCCCATGAGCGTCGTGATCACCGGCATCCCGGTGGTGCGAGCGAAGGCACCGACCTCCTCGGCGGCCGCCTGCGCGCCGCCACCGACCATCAGGACCGGGCGCTGAGCGGTGCGGATGGCTTCAGCGGCGCGCCGCACCTGACGAGCGTTGCCCACGACCGTCGGTCGGTACCCCGGGAGATCGATCTCGACGTCGAACGACCCTTCGAACGCCGCTTGTTGGATGTCCTTCGGCACGTCGACGAGCACCGGCCCCGGTCGCCCGGTGCTGGCGATGTGGACGGCCTCGGCGATCACGCGGGGGATGTCGGCGACGTCCTTGACGAGGTAGTTGTGCTTGGTGACCGGCAGCGTGATGCCGGTGACGTCGGCCTCCTGGAAGGCGTCGGTACCGATGAGCGAAAGCGGGACGTTGCCGGTGATCGCCACGACCGCCGACGAGTCCATGTAGGCGGTGGCGAGGCCGGTGACCAGGTTCGTGGCGCCCGGACCGGACGTGGCGAAGCAGACGCCGACGCGACCGCTCGCCCGGTGGAAGGCGTCGGCAGCGTGCGCCCCGGCCTGTTCGTGGCGAACGAGCACGTGTTTGATCGGCGAATCGTAGAGGGCGTCGTAGATGGGCATGATCGCCCCGCCGGGATGGCCGAACACGGTCGTCACCCCATGCTTCTCGAGCGCCTTGAGCACAGCTGCAGCACCGTTCATGCGGACCCACCCATAGTGACCCTCCTCGTGGCGCGCTCCGGTGGTGTGCGGGCGTCGCCGGCGCTCGCGGTCTGCTACGCAAGACCCCGCCACGCTCGAACGTGGCGGGGTCGAGGGTGGTCGACCGCGAACGGTGAACCTACGCCGAGAACCCCGGTCTCCATAGCAACGCACGCGCCATCGAATCGACGGCGCGGGGCGCGACTTGGACGAGGTAGGTGCGGTTCATCGCCGCGGAGTATACGGGGTGCTATGCTACCTGTCAACCGTTCGACCGCGCCGCGCACCGTCCTGGTCGCGACGCGTGGGCTCCAGCGCCTTCGGCGCCGCGCCTCGGTCGCCTCATTCGTCCCGCACGTTGGAGGCACGCCATGGAAACCCTTCGCGTCTCCGCCGGTTCGCGCCCGAACGCCGTCGCCGGGGCGGTCGCGGCGCTGTTGCGTCAAGAGGGCGCCGTCGAGGTCCAAGCGATCGGTCCCCACGCCGTGAACCAAGCGGTCAAGGCGCTCGCGATCGCGCGCGCGTACCTGGCGCAGGACGAGCTCGACCTGACCGCCGCACCCGGCTTCGTGAAGCTCGAACTGCACCAAGAGGAGCGCACGGCCGTGCGGTTCGACGTGGTCGCCGTACCGCGCCCCATCCCGGCTCCGACCTGACGCCCCGCGGCGTACCCTGTCGCGCGTGACCCCCGGCGCTCGTACCCCAGATTCGCCCAAGGACCCACGCGACGTGGTGCTGGACGCGCTCGAGCGCGTCGCGACCGAGGGTGCGCACGCGAGCGTCGCGCTCGATCGGGCGCTCGGCGGTCTCGCGCGAGCCGCGGATCGATCGTTCGCCACCGACGTCGTGTACGGCACCCTCCGGTGGGCGCCGGCCATCGACGTCGCGCTGGGTGCGCGGCTTCGTGATCCCGACGCGCTGCCCGCCCGGGTGCGCGCCGCGCTGCGGGCCGGCACGTACGAGCGCGGGGTGCGCGGAACCCCGGCGCACGCCGCGGTGCATGCGTGGGTCGAGGCGATCAAGCGCGGTCGGGGTCCCGAGGCCGCACTGGCCGGGCTCGTCAACGCGGTGCTGCGCCGAGTCGACCTGGACGACGCCGAGCGCCGCGGGGGTGCGGCGGCCGCGGTGGCGCTCCCCCCGGCGCTCTGGCGCCATCTGAGCGCCGCGCTGGGCCCAGAGGACGCCGCTGCGTCGGCGCGCGCGATGCTGGCGCCGGCGCCGCTGTGGCTCACGGTGTTGGGCGGCGGCGCGGTCGCCGCCCTCGAGGCCGAGGGGGCCGAGGTCCGTCCGGGCCCGCTCCCGACCTCGAAGTCGGTGCGGCCGCGACGACCGCTCGCCGAGCTGAGCGCCTTCCGCGACGGCCTCGTGCAACCGCAGAACCCCTCCTCCGCAGCGATCGTGAGCGCGCTCGGCGACGTGGGGGGCCGCACGGTCCTGGACGTCGGATCCGGGCACGGCGTCAAGGCGGCGCAGCTCGCCGCGGCCGGCGCGCACGTGATCGCGGTCGAGGTCGACGCGGGTCGCTCCGAGGCGGGGCGCAGGAACCTCGCCCGCCTCGGGTTCGAGGTGCGCCACGTGGTCGCCGACGCCACCGAACCGCTCGACGGGCTGCCCATGGTCGATGCCGCGCTGTTGGACGCCCCGTGCACGGGGACCGGGACGCTGCGCGGCCACCCGGAGATCAAGCAGCGCTGGAACGAGGGCGACGTCCGCGTGGCGGCGGCGCGCCAAGGCGCGCTGCTGCGTCGGGTGGCGGAACGGGTGCGTGCCGGCGGACGCCTCGTGTACGCGGTCTGCGCCCTCGGGCGCGAAGAGGGCGAGGACGTGGTGGTCGACTTCCTCGCCGGCGCGCGCGACTGGCGTGCGGCGGAGGTCGAGCTCGCGCTGCCCACGCGGGCCGCCGAGGTCGGCGCGCGCATCCTGCCGTCGGTTGATGGGCTCGACGGGTTCTACGTCGCGGTCCTGGAGCGCGCGGCGCTCCGCGAGCGCGACCCGGCCCCTGCCGAAGCGGACCCGAGGGCGCGCGAATGAGCACCGCGCCGACGTCCGTGCTGGTGTCCGAGCGCGTGCATCTGGTCCCCGGCGCCGTCAACGCGGTGTTGGTCGTCGACGGTCGCCGAGCGCTGGCCATCGACTCCGGGCAGGGCAAGGACGGGGGCCGGCGCGTCCGCAAGGCCGCCGAAGCGCTGGGGGTCGAGCTGGTAGCGCTGCTCACCACCCACGCCCACGCCGACCACTTCGGCGGCCACGCCTACTTGCTGCGGCAGCGGCGCGTCCCGGTGCTGGCTCCGCCGGTCGAGGCCGAGCTGATGCGGGCTCCGCTCCTGGAGCCCGCGTACCTGTTCCACGGGGCACGACCCCCGGTCGAGCTCACGGGGGCGTGGCTCCAGGCGGAGGCCTGCCCCGTGGACCGGATCGTCGAGGCGGGACCGCTCGAGGTCGAGGGCTTCCGGGTTCGGCTCCACGACGTGTCCGGGCACGCGTTGCGCCAGCTTGCGGTCGAGGTCGACGACGTCTTGGTGGCCGCCGACGCGGTCTTCGGCAGCAGCGTGCTCGCCAAGTACCCGGTGCCGTTCGGCCAGGACGCGGCGGGCCAACGCGCCGCGGCGGACTGGGTCGGCGACCACTCGGCGCGCGTGGCCCTCCCCGGCCACGGCGATCCGGCGGCGCCGGCCGACCTTGGCGCGGCCACCGTCGCGGCCCTGGACCGGGTGGAGGGCGCGGTGCTCGAGGCCGCCGACGGCGTCGACGGGGCCGAGGTCCTCGCGCGCGTCGGCGCGGCGCTTCGCGTCGCCGCCCCCGACCTCCCACGGTGGCACCTCAACTTCACGACCGTGCACGCGCACCTGGGGGCGCTGCGCGCTGCCGGGAAGGTCGTCGCCCGGCTCGACGGCCACCGGTTGCTCTGGGGTGTGCCGTGACGGCCGAAGCGCGGGTGCCGAGCCCCGACCCGATGTAAGCCAGCTAACGAAGCACGTCCTGGAGCGCCTTCTCGGTCGGCGGGTGGTCAGCCGGCTTACCGTGCGGTGCGGGTCGCCGGTGTCTGATGGCGGCATGGACCGCGAACTGCCCGTGATCGCCCTCCGCACCCAGGTCGTGCTTCCGCGCACGCTCGAGAACGTCGACGTGGGTCGACCGAAGTCGAAGCGCGCGCTCGAGGAGGCGCAGGCCGCCGACAACCGGGTGCTGCTCGTCGTGCAGCGCGAGCCGCGCGTCGACGACCCCGGCCCCGAAGACCTGTTCGACGTCGGCACGCTGTGCGTCGTCAAACAGGTGATCCGGCTCCCCGACGACACGCTTCAGGTGCTGGTCGAAGGGCGTGAGCGAGCGCGCATCGAGCGCTACGTCCCCGGCGCCACCCTGCGCGCCGAGGTCGAGACGATCGCCGAGGTCGCGCCCGACAAGGCGGACCCGCGCGCCGGCGCCGTCGCCGAGCAGGTCAAGAGCGCCTTCGGCGATTACGCGCAGCAGAACAAGCACCTGCGCCTCGATTCGTTCCACCTCGAGAACCTCAAGGGTCTGCGCGAGGCCGGACCGCTCGCCGACGTCGTCACCAAGTACGCCACCTGGGAGGTGGCCGACAAGCAGGCCGTGCTCGAAGAGGCCGACGCGCTCGTCCGCCTCGAGCGGGTCCTCGGGTACCTGGCCCGCGACCTCGAGCGCTTCGACACCGAGAAGCAGATCAGCGCCCGCGTCAAGCAGCAGATGGACGCCAACCAGCGCGAGTACTACCTGCGCGAACAGATGAAGGCGATCCAGAAGGAGCTCGGTGGCGACGAAGCCTCGGAGGTGGCCGAGCTCCGCGAGAAGGTCGATGCCAAGGAGTTGCCGGAGCACGCCAAGGAGCGTGCCCTCAAGGAGATCGACCGCCTCGAGAAGATGACGCCCGGGTCGCCGGAGGCGACCGTGGTGCGCACCTACCTCGACGTCCTGCTCGAGCTCCCGTGGTCCGAGGCCGACGACGAGGTGCTCGACATCGCCCACACCGCGACGGTGCTCGACGAGGACCACCACGCGCTCGAAGAGCCCAAGGCGCGCATCCTCGAGTCGCTCGCCGTCCGGCAACTGACCAAGCAGCGCGACGTCAAGGGCGGCCGGGCCGCGATCCTGTGCTTGGTGGGGCCGCCCGGGGTCGGCAAGACGTCGCTCGGCAAGTCGATCGCGCGGAGCATGAACCGCGCCTTCGTGCGCATGAGCCTCGGTGGGGTCCGTGACGAGGCCGAGATCCGCGGCCATCGGCGCACGTACATCGGGTCGCTGCCGGGGCGCATCCTGCAGGGCATGAAGACGGCGGGCAAGATCAACCCGGTCTTCCTGCTCGACGAGGTCGACAAGATGACCGCCGACTTCCGCGGCGACCCGTCGTCGGCCCTGCTCGAGGTCCTGGATCCGGAACAGAACGACACCTTCACCGACCACTACCTCGAGATCCCGTACGACCTCTCCAAGGTGCTGTTCATCACGACCGCGAACAGCCTCTCGACCATCCCGCAGCCCCTGCTCGACCGCATGGAGGTCATCCAGATCGCCGGCTACACGCTCGCCGAGAAGATGGCGATCGCGCGCACGTACCGCGTGCCGCGGCAGGTCGAGGAGCACGGTCTGGAGGGCAACCTCGAGATCACCGACGAGGCGCTGCGCAAGGTCGTCACCGAGTACACGCGCGAGGCCGGCGTGCGGCAGCTCGACCGGCTGATCGCCAAGCTCGCGCGCAAGGAGGCCAAGGCGTTCCTCGAGGTGGCCTGGGAAGGCGAGCGCGTCGTCGACGCCGATCGCACCCGCGAGCTGCTGGGGGTCCCGCCGTTCCTCGAAGAGGCCACCGAGAAGGTGGCTCAGGTGGGGCTCGCGCACGGGTTGGCCTGGACGTCGGTCGGCGGCGTCACGCTCGACATCGAAGCGGTCGCGGTGCCCGGCAAGGGCAAGGTCGCGCTCACCGGTCAATTGGGCGAGGTCATGAAGGAGAGCGCGCAGGCAGCGATCGCGTACCTCCGGCGCCACGCGGCCGAGTTCGACCTGCCCGCGGACTTCCACGAGACCCGCGACCTGCACGTCCACGTCCTGGAGGGCGGAACGCCCAAGGACGGTCCATCGGCCGGCATCGCCATGGCCACCGCCGTCGTCAGCGCGCTGACGGGAAGAGCGGTGCGCGGCGACGTCGCGCTCACGGGCGAGATCACCCTGCGCGGCCGAGTGCTGGCGATCGGCGGCGTCAAGGAGAAGCTGCTCGCCGCCCATCAGGCGGGCATCGCCACCGTCATCCTGCCCGCAGCCAACGAGGCGAACCTCGAGGACGTCCCCGAGGCGGTGCGCGGAGAGCTCGAGGTCGTCACGGTGCGCTCCTTCGCCGAGGTCTTGCAGCGCATGCTGGTCGCGCCGAGCGACGCCCCCGAGGCCGCCGCGCCGCCGCCGGCCCGGGCCGTGGCGCCGACGCCACCCGCCGGTCGCGCCTGAACGTCTAGAGCTCAGCCGACGGCTGGGTCGGCCGGGTACCTGGCGCGTGCCAGCACGCCCTGGCCGGCGACGTCGATCCGCCCGGAGCCGGCCGCGAGCGCAAGGCTCGCACCGCGCGCGAGCGTGCGCACCGTGCCTCCGTGGCGCACCTCGACGGGCCCCCCGCCGAGATGCGTGAGGATCTCGAGCGACTCCGCTCCGACGAACCACGTCGCCCCGCCCTCGGCCGCGACCCGCTCGAGGACGAAGGCGTGGGTGCGCGCCACCTCGGTCCGGCCGGCCGCGACGCTGCGCGGCGTGGGCGCCACCGAGGCGCCCGGGGTCAGCCGGGCCACGTCGAGTGCCCGCGCGACGTGCAGCTCGCGCGGTAGGCCGTCCGCGCCCACGCGCCCGTGATCGTAGAGCCGGAAGGTGAGGTCGGAGGCCTGCTGCACTTCGAAGGCGAGCACGCCACCGCCGAGCGCGTGCACCGTGCCGGCCGGGTTGACGACCACGTCGCCGGGCACGACGTCGAGCCGCCGGAGCAACGCCTCGATGGTCCCCGCGTCGATCGCGGCCTCCACCTCGGCGCGCGCCACGGCGCGGGCGAAGCCCCACCAGACGTGCGCGCCGGGATCCGCCTCGAGCACCCACCACGCTTCGGTCTTGCCCAGGTCGCCGTCCTCGCCCGCGAACTCGCGGGCGTACGCATCGTCCGGATGCACCTGAACCGACAGCGGCACGGCGGCGTCGAGGAGCTTGACGAGCAGCGGCATCCGAGCGCCGTACCGCGCGAAGGGGGCGGTCCCCACGAACGCGGGTCCGTGCGCTGCGGCCACGTCCGCCAGCGTGCGGCCACGCCACGGGCCGTCCGCGACGCGCGTATCCGGGCCGGCCAACCACGCCTCGCCGACCGGCGATCCGGCCGCCGGCTGCGTGGCGGCCGGCCACCACGTGCGCAAGCGATCAGCGCCCCAGGGGCGCGCCCGGAGCTCGGGCGTCAGCGGCAGTGGAGCGTCGAGGGCGGTCACGCGAGCCCTGGGCAGAGCCGGGCTAGAAGCAGCAGAGGCGCGTTCATGGCGGCGTCCCATGGAGGTCCATGCCGCCAGCGTAGTATGCGAGTCGGCCGATGACGGAAGCCCTTGCCCACCTCATCAACGACGCAGGGCCGCTCGCTCCGCTCTACTACGTCCTGTCGTTCGTGCTGACGGCGCTGCTGCCCTTCATCCCGACGCCGCTGATCGCGGCCCTCGGAGGCGCCGCCCTCGGCACCGTCCCGGCGGTGCTCTACGGCCTCGTGGGTATGGCGCTCGGCGGGTTCGTGGCGCTCAACCTCTCGCGGCGCATCGGGCGACCGCTCATCCTGCGCCTGGTGAGCCCCAAGGCCTGGGCCGAGTGGGAGGTCTTGGTCGGCATCCGTTCGCTCTGGCTGTGGGGCGTCATCTTCTTCGTGTTGAACGTCGATTTCGCGGTCGTGGCCGCTGGCCTGTCGCGGCTTCCGCTGCGGAGCCTGTGGCTGACCGCCATGATCGCGCGTTTTCCGTGGCTGCTCGCGAGCGCTTGGTTCGGCGAGATCCTGTTCGTGTCCGACACGGTGATGCTCCTGGCGGTGTTCGGCCTCGTCGGCGGCATGGTCGTGTTCCAGAAGCTCCGCCCTCGCTTCCGCCACTGGCTCGTGCGCTGGGCGCCGCCCCACGAACCGCACGCAGACGACGCGGATCGCCCCTGACCGTGCTCGCGTCAACGCGCTGCGGGCACGTCCTCCCACAGACGGCCACCGTCGAGGTGCGCGCGGCGATCGGCGCGGGCGGCGACGAGCGCGTCGTGGGTCACCAGGACGACCGCTGCGGCGTCCGCTGCCGCAGCCGCGAGCAGCGCGTCGACGACCGCGTCGGCCGATGCCCGGTCGAGGCTGCCGGTCGGCTCGTCGGCCAAGACGACCGCGGGGCGCGCGTACAGCGCCCGCGCGACGGCGACCCGCAAGCGCTCTCCACCGGAGAGGGTGCGCGGCCGGGCATCGCGCCGCCCGCCGAGGCCGACGGCTTCGAGGAGGGCGTCGCCACGGGCCGCGTCGACGTTCCCCTGCACCCGCCCGGGGAGCGTGACGTTCTCGTGCGCGCTCAGGTCGGCGAGCAGGTGGTGGTGCTGGAACACCAGCCCGACGCGACCGTTGCGCGCGCGGGCGGCCGCGTCCGGCGCCAGGTCGTGCACCGCGACGTCGCCCCACCGCACCTCGCCCGAGGTGGGGCGATCGAGCCCGGCGAGCAGATGCAACAGGGTGCTCTTCCCCGACCCCGAAGGCCCGGAGATCGCGACCACCTCGCCCGCCGCCACCTCCAGGTCGACCCCGTTCAGGACGTCCAGCGGCCCCACCGGTGTCGCGAAGCGGCGCGTCAACCCACGGGTACCGAGCACGACGGACACAGCGTAGTTTAGTATGAGCGGCGTCCACGGAAGCCTTGCGCCCGCGAGGTGCCCCCTACCGACGGAGGCCCCATGAGCGACCCTCGACCCAACGACGACGTCCTCGCGTTCCTCGCGAAGGTGCCCTTGTTCCACGGCGCGCCCGGGCGTGCGCTCGAGATCGTCGCCGGCGTGGTTCGGCCTCGGCGCTTCCCCGCCGAGACCGTGCTGTTCCAAGAGGGCGACGCGGGCGACGCGCTGTACGTGTTGTCCGCCGGCCTCGTCAAGCTCTCCAAGGTCGATCTGGGCGGCCACGAGAAGACCCTCGCCCTGCTCCAGCCGCCGGAGTTCTTCGGCGAGATGGCGCTCCTCGGCGAAGCGACGAGGAGCGCGACCGCGATCACCCTCGCGCCGGTGACCGCCTACCTGCTGTTCCGCGACGACTTCCAACGCCTGTTGGCCGAGTACCCGACGATCAGCCTCAACCTGACCACGACCCTGGCCGAACGGCTCCGGGGCATGGACGACGAAGCGCAGGTCCTGTCCTACAAGGACGCTCAGGGGCGCGTCGCGTACGTGCTTCTGCGGCTGTACCGCGCCGGCGTCATCGAGTTCGAGGAGGGGCGCGCCCTCGTGCGCTTGACCCACCAGGACCTCGCCAACCTGGCCGGCACCTCGCGCGAGACCGTCACGCGCGCGCTCAAGGCGCTGGAGGCCGAAGGGGTCATCGAGACCCGCCCGAAGGAGGTCTTCCTCGTCGACCCCGATGGGCTCGAAGAGGTCCTCCACGGCATCCGCTGACGCTCGAGCCTTCCCGGGTCCCCGGGGCCTGGACCACGCACGCGTCCTCAACCTCGCGGGCGGCGACGTCCGGGCGGCCCTCGACGTCTGCCGCACAGCGCATGGCGACGCCTTCGTCTTCGGGGTGGGCGCCATCCGCTTCCACTGGTTCCTCGCAGCCGATGCGTTCCGCTTCGTGCTCCAAGACGCCGCGGACGCGTTCGGCAACGCAGGCGCGTACGGGTTCTTGGAGCCGATCGGCGGCAAGGGCGCGCTGATCGCGACCGACGACCCGCTCCATCTGGAGCGCCGGCGCGCGCTGCAGCCGGCCTTCCATGCCCGCGAAACCGTCGCGTGGTCCGCGCTCGCCGACGAGGCGATGGCGGGGTTCGTCGCTGGCGCCGTGGAGCGCGGCGCGGGCGCGCTCGTGCCCGACCTGCGTCCGGTGGTCCTCGAGGTGGTGCTCGACGTCTTGGTCGGGCCGGCGACGCGCCGGCGCCATCCCGGGCTGGCGACCGACCTCGCGGCGATGATGGCGTTCGCCAACTTGCCGATGCTCGCCCAACAGGTGCGGCTTCCGATCCCAGCGACACCGTGGGCCGCGTTCCTCGCGGCGCGGCGACGCGCCGACGGCGCCGTGCTGGCCGAGGTCCGCGCTCGACGTGCGGGCGCGGTCGACGAACGGGGGGGCGTGCTCGACTGGCTGCTCGCCGGCGACGCCGACCCCGCGACCCGGCTCGGCGAGCGCGAGCTGCGCGACCAGATCGTCGGGCTCTTGTCGGCCGCCTTCGACACCACGACGTCGGCGATCGCCTGGACCGCTTTGCTGCTCGCGCGCCCCGAGCTGCGCGCTCCGGTCGCCGACGAGCTGGCCGCGGCGTCGTCCGACGCGCTCGGGCCGGTGGGCGAAGCCGTAATCAAGGAGGCGCTGCGGCTCTACCCGCCGGCGTCCGCCATCCTTCGCCGGGTGCGCCGTCCCGTCGCGTGGGCGGGGGCGCCGCTTCCGGTCGGCGCACGCGTCGGGCTCTCGGTCTGGCATCTGCACCGCGACGAGGCCACCTGGGCCGAGCCCGAGCGTGCCGAACCGAGGCGCTGGACCGAGCGCTCAGGCCGATGGGCGGCGCCGCGCGATCCGTTCGCGTACCTCCCGTTCGGCTACGGCGGCCGGCGCTGCATCGGCGAGGGGCTGGCGCGCACGCTGCTGCGGGCCTTCGTCCGCCAGGCGGTGCCGCGGGCGGCCTGGACGCCGCTCGATCCCGACGTCCGCCCCGAGGGCACGACGCTGCTGCCCTCGGGCGGCTTGCGCCTGCGGTGGCGGCGGGTCTGAGCGCTTCGTAGCTCAGCTCGTCGGCGTACGGTCGTCAGCGATCGAGCTCGGCGACCGCGTCGCGCAGCGACGGGCCATGGAGGACGTCGTCGGGCTCGAACGACGGCGCAGGCGCGCCCACCGGGCCGAGTTGGTACGGGACGATCTCGGCGTGGTCGATGCCGCGCCGCAGGCCGGTGACGGACTGGATCACGACGGCATGGCTGACGACGATCACGCTGCTCCGGCCGCGGTACCGCTCGAGCACCTGCAAAACCCGGTCGCGGACCTCGTCGACCCCCTCCCACGGAGCGTCGCCGGCGCTGGGCCCGAGCCCGTCCTGGGCTCGGCGCAGCAGCTCGCTGTCGATATCGCCCAGCGGGTCCTTCTGCGGCAACCATTCGTGGAGGTCGTACTCGACGTAGAGCGGTTTGTTCAGTGCGCGCGACAACAAGGCACCGGACTCGAGCGCGCGGGCGTACGAGGAGCACAGGATGGCCTCGGCGTCCTGCAATCGGTAGTCGCGCGCGATGGTGTCGATCTGCAACCGTCCGAGCGGCGACAACGGGGCGAAGGACGTCGCCCAACCGCGCACGCCGCGCGACGCGACGACGTCGTAATCGGTCTCCCCATGTCGAACGAAGTAGACGTTCAACGCATCCTCTCCGCGGGGCCATGGAACGCCGAAGCCCACGTCAGGCACGCTAGCAGGGGGCTCGAACGGCGGCGGTGCGAAGTCGTACACCGAGACCGCGCGCGGTAGCATCGGGTGTGCCCCACCCCGCTGCACGCCCCACCACCGGAGCTCGGACCCCCTCGGCCCGACCACCATGCTGAACCTCTACCGCCGGGGCGTCCTCGGCGCCGCCGCCGCACCCGGCGTCGAGGCGTTCGCTCGGCGCCAAGGCTGGCGCTTCGGGGTCGGGCGCTTCGTGGCGGGCGAGACGCTCGCGGACGCCTTGCCGGCGCTGCGCGCGCTGAACGACGACGGCCGCCGCGTGATCGTCGACGTGCTCGGCGAGTACGTGCGCGACGTCGATGCCGCGCGAACCATGGGGGTTGCCGTGGCGGCGACCGTCGCAGGCCTCGCCGAAGCCGGGATGACGCCCGTGGTGAGCGTCAAACCCACCCAGCTCGGCCTCGGTCTCGACCCGGCGCTGGCGCGCGACCTCGCCGGCGGCGTCGCGCGCGCTGCCGAGCAGGCCGGCGGGCGCGTGTGCCTCGACATGGAGGACCATCGGTACGTCGACCGCACGTTGGCGCTGCTGGACGACGTACGCGCCGATGGGGCACCCCGTACCTCGACGGTCCTGCAGGCGTACCTGCATCGCACGCCGGCCGACCTCTCGGCCCTCCTCGCGGCGTCGCCGCCCGGGTCCGAGGTGCGGATCGTCAAAGGGGCGTACCGCGAAGCGACCGACGTGGCGCTCCAAGACCTGCCGCGCATCCGGCGCGCGTTCGTCGCTGCCTGCGAGACGGCGTGGCGCACCGGTGCTCGGGTCAACGTCGCCACCCACGACGAGCGACTGATCCTGGAGACCACCGCGTTCGCGCGCGGCGCTGCCGTCGCGCAGGACCGGTACGAGCTGCAGCTTCTGTTCGGCGTCAAGCCGGCGCTGCAGCGCCGCCTGGTCGCCGAGGGGCACCCCGTGCGGGTGTACGTCCCGATCGGTGCCGATTGGTACGGTTACTTCAGCCGCCGCCTAGCCGAGCGGCCCGCGAACGCCGCCGTCGTCGTGCGCGGGCTCTTCGGCTGACCGCCGCCCCTGCCGCCCGCCGCCTCAGGAGGTCGCCATGACCGCAGATCCCACCACCGTCGTCCCCTACGCGCCCGAGCCGTTCACCGACTTCGCCGTCGCCGCCCACGCGGACGGCTACCGCGCGGCGCTCGAAGAGGTCGGCGAGCGCCTGGGCGCGACGTGGCCGCTCGTGATCGGTGGCCAGCGCATGGCCACGGATGGGACCTTCCCGTCCGTGGACCCGTGCGCCCCGGACCGGATCGTGGGCTACGCGGCCGCGGCGGGCGCCGACGACGTCGACCGCGCTTACGCGGCCGCGGAGGCCGCCTTCCCGGTCTGGTCGCGCTGGAGCGCCGCGGAGCGCGCCCGCGCCCTGCACAAGCTAGCCGCGGTGCTCCGGCGCCGCAAGCTCGAGCTCTGCGCCTGGGAGACCTACGAGGCTGGCAAGAACTGGCGCGAAGCCGATGGCGACGTCGCCGAGGCCATCGACTTCGTCGAGTACTACGCGAGAGAAGCGCTCGAGCTGGAACCACCGCGCGTGACGACGCCGGTCCCGGGCGAGGACAACGTCACGACGCTCGAACCGATCGGCGTGGGACTCGTCATCCCGCCCTGGAACTT
>JBHEOT010000200.1:0-907 GCA_046260675.1 Trueperaceae bacterium
CGAGACCTACCGCTGCGCGTTCGACGCGCCGATCACCGGACCCGAGCCGCTGAGGACGTGCGAGGAGCGAGCGACGAAAGCGCGCTGATCCTGGCCTTTTACGGCCTTCCGGCCACATCGGCCCGCTGGCTTCGGACCGGCCGACCCGAGCCCTATCATGGCCCCATGCGCTTCCGCGACGTCCTCGCGGTCCCCTGCCTTGCGAACGCCCGCGTGATCGCGGGGGACGCCCACCTCGACCGGGACGTCCGCTGGGTGCACGTGCTCGACAACCCGGACGCGGTGACCTGGGCGCGCCCCGGCCAATTCGTCCTGACCACCGGGTACGCATGGCCCCGCGAGGCGCCGCGACTGCACAAGCTGTTCCGCCAGCTGGCCGAGGCCGGCGTCGCCGGCGTCGGCCTGGCCGTCACACAGTTCCCCGAGACTGTTCTTGTGGCGGGAGCAGAAGAGCCTGCCGACGCCACGGTCCCCATGCGATCCCGCGGGCCCTCGGAACGCTTCACGTGACCTTCCGCTGCGCTGTGCGCGAGCAGCGACACGCGATCCGACGACGAACAGGCCACGAGCCGACGTTCATCGACACGGTGGTGCTCCTAAACCAGGCCTCGAGGCGGTCGAATAGGTACGACGCCGTCTCGTCCCAACGGCGCACAACATCGGCACCTAGAGTTCCCGGAACGCTCCCATCTGCCCACGGGCCGCGCCGAGCGCCTTCTCGAGCTTCTCTACGAGCTCGTCGGCCTCGGCATCGGTCGTCGAGAACGGTGGCCCGACGAGCAGGTGATCGCCGTGCACACCGTCGTGGGAACCCGTGCCTGGGTAGACGACCAGTCCGAGGTCCATGGCGACGCGTCCCACGGCGTAGGCGTACCCAGCGCGCACGAACGGAGCGCCGGTCTCGGGG
>JBHEOT010000201.1:0-258 GCA_046260675.1 Trueperaceae bacterium
CTGCAGCGCCATCGGGTAGTAGCGGACGTTGTAGTTGACGGCCGCCACGAGGTGCGGCCGGGCTCCCGCGACGCGCAACAGCTCCCGCGTCTCGTCCGAGCCGAGGGCGAGCGGCTTCTCGCACACGACGTGCTTGCCCGCCTCCAGGGCGGCCTTCGCGTACCGCAGGTGCGTGTCGTTGGGCGAGGCGACGTGCACGACGTCGATCGCGTCGTCCGCGAGGATGTCTTCGAACCTCTCGTACGCGACGTCCAGGCG
>JBHEOT010000201.1:314-904 GCA_046260675.1 Trueperaceae bacterium
TCGCGGCCAAGGCGACGAAGGGCTTCGACGTGCACGGGACCGATGAATCCCGTGCCCACTACGGCTACCGCCATGGATCGTCCCATCTGCTCCGTCGGGCGGAGTCGGCGAGGTCCGAGCCGGCATCCGGCACCGGCTCTGGTGCAATCGATTGCGCCGACGCTAGCACGAGGGTGGCGAGGGACGCAAGGCGGTGTAATCGCAGCTCGCCGGCCGCATGCCTAGTCGACCGACGGCGCGGAGGCACGGACCTCGAGCCGCACGGGCAAGACCTGCGCCTCGGGCGCGCCTCCGTCCAGGAGCTCGATCAGCTTCTCCGCCATGGCCCGGCCGCCCCCGTAGATCTCCTGCCGGACGGTCGTCAGATTGGGCGTCGCGTGCCGCGCGAGCGGCACGTCGTCGTAGCCGATCACGGCGACCTCCTCGGGCACGCGCCGACCTCGGCCCTGCAGGACCTCCATCGCCGTCACGGCCATGTAGTCGCTGCAGAAGAAGATCCCGTCGCACTGCGGCTCGCCGTCCAGGAGCCGCATGACCGCGTCGCTCGCCTGACGGGGCGTGTAGTCGGTGAACAGGACGCGGGACGGCTC
>JBHEOT010000202.1:0-899 GCA_046260675.1 Trueperaceae bacterium
ACCCGCGTCCGGCCATCGCCGCCGTCGGCGTCCACGCGTCGGCCGTGGTCGACGAGAGCGCGCGCCTCGGCGCGCGCGTCGCGGTGGGACCCCTCGCCACCATCGGCGCCGACGCCGTGCTCGAGGACGACGTGGTCATCGGCGCGGGGGCGTCCGTGGGCGCCGGGGCGCGCATCGGCGCCGCGAGCGTCCTGCGCGAGCGGGTCGTCGTGAAGGACGGCGTGGTCGTCGGCCGCCGCTGTTGGCTGCATGCGGGCGCCGTCGTCGACACGGAGCGCTGCACGGTACTCGGCGCGGAGGGCGTGCGGGTGGCGGTCGTCGAGCACCTGCTGGCCGCGTGCCACGCCCTCGGCTTCTGGTCCGGGCTGCTGATCGAGGTCGACGGCGACGAGCTGCCGATCCTCGACGGATCGGCGGCCCCGTGGTCCGAGGCGCTGGGGGCGCTGGGCCCACCACCACCGGCGCCCGCGCCGTGGCCGGTCTCGCGCGCCGTCAACTGGCGCTCCAGCGAGAACGCGACCGCGAGCGAGGTCGAGATCGTGCCGGGCGAGGCGCTGCTCGAGGTGTCGATCGACTTCGAACACCCGGCGATCGGGCAGCAACGTTGGCTGGGACGACGGGCGGACTACCCCGACCTGCTGCTGGCGCGCACCTTCGGCTTCGCGCGCGAGCTCGCCGCGCTGCAGGCGCTCGGCCTGGCGGCGGGTGCCCGGCCAGGCAGTGGTATCCTCTTCACGGACGAGGGGACCTCGGGCCCGCTGCGCACACCGGACGAGCCCGTTCGCCACAAGGCGCTCGACGCCATCGGCGACCTCGCCCTCCTCGGGCGGCCGCTCGACGGTCGCGTGCGGATCCACCGCGGATCACATCGCGCCCACGTCGACGCCATGCGCCACTTC
>JBHEOT010000203.1:0-573 GCA_046260675.1 Trueperaceae bacterium
GCTGGCCGACGTGTCGGTCTCGACCGCGGCCTTCTTCCGGCCTGCCTACGCCCTGCCGTTCATCCTGCTCCTGCACTGGGGAGCGCGCCGCTTCGACACGCGCACCCTGCGCGAGCGCTGGGTCACGCTGTTCGCCGGCGGGCTGATGGGCGTCGCCTTCACCCTCTGGAACTACTCGATCGCGTACGTCGGGGCGGGGCTCGCCACCGTCCTCGGCAACACCCAGGTGGTCTTCGTCGGCCTGTTCGCCTGGTGGGTGTTCCGCGAGCGTCCGCCGGCCGCCTCCGCGTTGGCGGTGCCGTTGGTGTTGGGCGGCGTGGTGCTCGCCACGGGCGTCGGCCGCCCCGACGCGTACGGCGCCGCGCCGGTCCTCGGCGTGATCTTCGGCCTCGGCAACGCGCTCGCGTACGCGTCGTTCCTGCTGCTCTTCCGACGCGTCGGGCGCGGGCTCGCTCGACCGTGGGGGCCGCTGCTCGACGCCTCCCTAGGCGCGGCGTTCGTGACCTTCGCGCTCGGGGTCGCGACCGATCCGGCGTTCGACCTGCGCCCGGTGTGGCCCGCCCACGGCTGGCT
>JBHEOT010000203.1:644-899 GCA_046260675.1 Trueperaceae bacterium
CGCCGTGGCAGTGGGCGGGGGTGGCGGCGGTACTCGTGGGCGTGGCGGTGGTCGTGGTCGCCGGGGCGCGGCCCCGCGCGCGAGCCGGGCCGCGGGGTCCCCGCGGACGTGCGGTCGCGACCCCCGTGGGCACGACGGACCGGTAGGCTCGGCGCATGAACCGACGCCTTGCCCCCATCGGCCTCGCGCTCCTCGTGCTCGCGCTCGCCGGCTGCGCCCCGGGCGCCCTCGGCACCCGCGGCACCCCCTACGACT
>JBHEOT010000204.1:0-896 GCA_046260675.1 Trueperaceae bacterium
CTGCTCCCGTTCGACCTGTTCGGCCCCGTAGGCGTGGACCTGGTCGGTGACGTCGCGCAGGACGGTGACGAGATGGGCGACCCGCCCGCGCTCGTCGCGCACGGGGTGATGACGTTGCTCACACCAGAACAGCGAACCGTCGGCGCGGTAGTTGCGCAGGGTCACGCCGATGGCGTTCCCCTCGCGGACGGCCTCGCGCGCCTGGCGAACGGCATCCTGGTCGGTGTCGTTGCGTAGCAGGAAGCCGAGCTCGCGCCCGATGGCGACCTGCGGCGCGTAGCCCGTGAGCCGCTCGAAACCCGGCTCGACGTGGACGAGCGGCGATCCGATCCGGCGCAGGTCGCTGACGACGAACACCTCCCCCGCCAGGACCTCGGAGAGCGGCTCGACGATGCTGACGAGATCGACGTCCTCCGACGCGAAACCGGACCACACCCGCTCCCGGAGCTGCGCGAGCTGTGCACGTTGCGCATGCTGCGCATGCGGCGCCTGCTCGCGGGCGGGTCGACGGGGGCCTTTCGGTTCTGTGCGCTCAGCGTCGGTCATGGTCGTTGGGCGTGTGGCGACCACGTCCGATCGATGAGCCGAAAGCTCGCCGTCGTTGGTCCCATGACCCGCGCCGTGATCCTCGGGGCCTCCCAACCCTTCGGCGATGCGAGTCTTTCCCACGCTCTTCCGAGGTTCAAGCTAGCACGCGGTGCCACGGCCGCCACGTGTACTTGTGCACGTGTCGTGCCGCGAACCGCGCGGGTCGGCGTGCGACGCGCCGTGTCGCTGTACGACGCGCCGTGTCGGTCGCCGGGCCCCACACATACCCCCCCTAGGTATAATGCCGAACGGGCGGCGCCGACCCACGGTGCTAGCATCCCCCTCGGAGGAAACCGTGACCCGAGCCA
>JBHEOT010000205.1:0-895 GCA_046260675.1 Trueperaceae bacterium
GGGCACGCGCTGGAGGTAGGCGACGATTTCGGGGCACGGGTGCTGGGGTTCGCGTTGGGGCGGTGAGGGTCGGCGTCCGGTCGCCGCGGCGGCGTTCGCGCGGACCGCGTGTGTCCTCGTGGGGCTACAAAAGAGCCTCACAACTGCAGACGTCTTGTATTCTGAAGCGGATACTTCACTTAGGCCGCGCTTCTGCGGCCACCCGGGGAGAGCGCCATGACCACAATCGGTTTCGCCACCATCGGCCAATCGCCTCGCGACGACGTCGTCCCGTACCTGGTCGAGCGACTGGGCGCCCCCGTCCGCGTTTTGGAGCGCGGCGTCATGGACGGCATGGACGCGGCCCAGCTCGCGGCGCTCGACCGCGGCGACGATGGGTTGCACATGGTCACTAAGCTCACCAACGGCGGTTCGGCGCGGATCGCCTACGAGCTTGCGGTACCGCGCATGCAGGCCGAGGTCGACGCGCTCGTGGCCGACGGCGCCGATCTGGTCGTGATCCTCTGCGGCGCCGACTGGTCCGCGCTCACCGCGAAGGTGCCGATCGTTAATCCGGGCAAGCTCTTCCCGAATGTCGTCGAGGCGCTCTCGGCCGGGTCGAGGCTCGGGGTGGTGAAGCCGGCGGCGCACCAGATCGCGCCCACCGAGAAGCAGTACCGCGGCCTTGGCCTGGATGCCGTGGTGACGTCGGCGTTCCCGTACGATGGGATGGCCGATGTCGCCGCGCGCGCTGCAGGTCGCCAGCTCCGGGAGGCAGGTGCCGAGATCGTCTGGATGACCTGCGTCGGTATGAACGAATCGATGCGTTCCGCTATGCGCGAAGAGCTCGATGTGCCGGTGATCCTGGCGCGGTCGCTGCTCGCGCGGGTGATCGGCGAACTGGTCGCTTGAGGGC
>JBHEOT010000206.1:0-883 GCA_046260675.1 Trueperaceae bacterium
GTCGAGCACCGTCCACCCGCCGGCCGCCTGCGGCACGCCCTCGCGGACGAACAGGTTGCGCACGAACAGCGCGTGCCAGGCGCGCTCGGAGGCGACCCGCACGGGGATCTGCACGGCGGGGTCGGTCCCCGCGTAGAGCTCCTGCACGAACAGCTGCCTCTCGCCGGCCGCGTCGAACATCTCCTCTTGGAGCCGGCCGAAGTGCTCGGGCGACATCGGTTGGTTCACGCTGCCCCAGTCGACCTGGTCTTGCGTCGTGGCGTCGCGGACGACGAACTTGTCCTTCGGCGAACGCCCCGTGAACTTGCCCGTGTCGACCACGAGGGGTCCGCCGGCCGCGATCTGCGCTTCGCCATGGCGCACGGCGTGCTCGTACAGGACGGCGGTACCCGCGTTCGCGATCGCGCCGGCCAAGGGCAGGCGCAGCGTGCTGACGGTGTCGTGCTGGAAATCGGCCATGGGGCTCCCTCGGGTGCTTCGCCTGCGTCAGGGGTGCGCCCTCGTCGGCGCGCGTGGGTTCCGTCCGGTTATACCAGCGTGGGGACACCGTTCGCCGGGCCGGGGCCTCCGCCCGGACACCACCGAGCGCGATCGCCGCGACCCTCACCAGCGCCAGGTGACGCCCAGACGGGCGAGCGAGCGCTCCGTCGACAGGTCGACGCCGAAGGCGAGCGACCAACCGCTACCGAAGCCGTAGCTCGCGCCCACGGCGAGCGACGGACCGGTGGTCGCCGTCGAGCCGGCGGCCACGTCGACGCGGCCGGTCACGTCGATCGCCACGGGGCCGAGCTGGTAGGCGAACGACACCTCGTTGGAGAAGGCGCCCGCGCCCTCGCCATCGAGCGTCGACACGCGGTACGACGCGAAGACCTCGTCCGAGAGG
>JBHEOT010000207.1:0-883 GCA_046260675.1 Trueperaceae bacterium
TTCGCCCGGCTGGGGCTGCCGGCCGACCGGCGCATCGACGTCGTCGCCGGCGCCGCGGGCGCGCTGGCGCTCGCCTGGGCGCTCGGCCAGGCGCTGCGGGTGGCGTCCGTGCTGCTGTAGCGGTGCTCGGCGGCTGCGCCTAGGGGGCCACGGGCAGGCCACAGACGCTGGTGGTCGTCAGCAGGGCGTCGAGGCAGAGGACGCCGGCGCCGTAGCGATCGGGGTCGTAACCGAGCGGGCGCAGCTCCGCGGCGGCGGTGCGCAGGCGTGCCTCGACGGCGGCTGGGTCACCACGCAACGTGGGTTCGACGCCCATCACCAGGGCGTGCCGGCCTTGCAGGTCCAGGTGTGGGTGGCCGAGCCGGCGAAGTAGTCGATCCCCGTGCTCGTGATCGCCGGGCAGGACACCCCCTGGGGGGCGTAGCCGCCGGGCGCCATCAGCGTCAGGCCGGGGCCGTAGTTGCTGAAGCTGCTCCGCAGGTAGTCGTGGTCGACCGAGCCCACGGCGATCGCGCCGGAGCCGGCGGGCTGGTCGAGGGCGCCGGCCCCGGCGTTGCCGGCGGCGGCGACGACCACGATGCCGCGCGCCTCGAGTTCGTCGATCACGGGCGCGAAGGTGGTGGAGGTGCCCCCGCTGGAGGTCCCCAGGCTCATGTTGATCACGTGGGCTGGATTCGGGTTCGCCGGGAGTCCGGTCACGCTCAGCCCACCCGCCCAGCGCATGGCTCGGGTGACGGCGTCGAGGGTCGTGGTCGCGGTCGCGTCCGCCGAGTTCGGCCAGGCCTTGACCGGCAGCAAGCGAACCCACGGCGCCGAGGCGGCGCCCGCCACCCCGACTGCGTCACCGCGGACGGCGACGACGATGCCTGCCACGTGGGTGCCG
>JBHEOT010000208.1:0-322 GCA_046260675.1 Trueperaceae bacterium
GTACTGGTCTACGAAGCGGCCGACGAACGGCAGCACGAGCGAACCCGCCAGCGTGCCGATCAGGTAGAGGGTCGACACCTCCGAGCGCGACATGCTCAGGTCGGCGATGATCCCGTCGAGGAAGATCGACACCCCGACCGTCTGGCCCGGGAGCGTCATCATCATGCCGACGGTGGCGACCACCAGCACGATCCAGCCGTAGAAGAACGGCGAGCGGTCGATCAGGCGGCTGCGTCGGAGGGGAGGTTCGGTTGGGGTCACGGTCCTTGGGCGCGGTAGCGGCGCGTTGGAGACGCTACCACGGCCGTGGCAGCAGCAGCAG
>JBHEOT010000208.1:564-875 GCA_046260675.1 Trueperaceae bacterium
AACCAGCCGTGACTGTGACGAATGATCCGGGCTAAAGAATTCCTCCGGCGATCGGGACGTTGATGCCCGTGATGTAACTCGCCCCGTCGCCCAGGAGGAACGCTACGGCTGCCGGGATCTCCTCGATGCTGCCGTAGCGGCGCATCGGTACCGATCCGATCATCTGCTCGGCGACGATGGCGGGATCGCGGTCGAAGTACTGACTGCCGGCCTCCGCTTGCAGTTCAACCTGACGTGTCCACATGAAGCCCGGGCCCATGTAGGCAGGCGAGATGGCGTTCACGCGGATGCCGTGTGGGGCGAGGTCCTTG
>JBHEOT010000209.1:0-372 GCA_046260675.1 Trueperaceae bacterium
CTGCGGCGTCACGGCGAGCAGCTCCTCGAACCGGTACCCGGCAGCGCCCGAGAGCGGGGGCAGCGCCAGGATCCCGAGCAGCATGACGAAGGAGCCGGCGACCGCGTACATCAGGTACTTCACGAGCGCGGCGCGGCGATGCGTCAGGCCCCAACCGCCGAGCATCGCGAGGCCGGGCAGCAGCGTGAGGTCCCAGAAGACGTAGAAGAGGACGAGGTCACGGGCGAGGAAGATGCCGGCGACCCCGGCGAGCGTCGCGAGCAACGCGGCCAGGAAGCGGTGGGTGTGGCGCTCGACGCGCATGCCCGCCCACAGGACCGTGGGCAGCATGACCAGCGCTGCGATGCGGAGCAGGGCACCGCCGGCGCCCGT
>JBHEOT010000209.1:536-875 GCA_046260675.1 Trueperaceae bacterium
CTGCGATCACGCGCGACCTCCCACGGTGGCGACGGTGGCGGCGACGGCGACGACGATGGCCGCCAGGCCCACCAGCATGGCGAGGGCGTACATGCGGACGTGCCCGGATTGCCAGGCGGCCGCGAGGCGCCCGAACCACGTGGCGCTGGCCACGCCGGCACCGATGCCCCGGTCGAGCAGGTCGCGGTCGCCGATGGCGAGGCCGGATGCGACGCCCTCGACGGGACCGACGACGGTCGCGCGATAAAGCGCGTCGAACCCGAGCCCGGCGCGAGAAGCGGCGCCCAGTTGCCCGCGTCCGACGCGGGCACCGAGCGCCCCTTTGCCGCGCTCGTACAC
>JBHEOT010000021.1:0-37954 GCA_046260675.1 Trueperaceae bacterium
GGCAAGGGCGGCATCCTGCTGCCGATCGCCCGCGAGCTCGGCGTGCCGATCAAGTTCGTCGGCGTCGGCGAGCAGGCCGACGACCTGCAGCCGTACGACGCGGCGGCGTACGTCAAGGCGCTCCTCGGCCTCGAGGCGCCGCAAGCGGCGTGAACGCCATCGACGCAGACGCCCGACGCCCAATGCTCGTCATCGGCGCGACCGACCTCGAGCTCGACGGCATCGCCGCCGGACTCGACGCCGATACAGCGGCGGCGACCGCTTGGGGGCCCGACCGGCGCGGGTTCCGCGCCGGCGCGCCGGTGGTCGTGCAGGCGCTGGGCTTGGGCAAGGCGAACACCGCGGCCGGGCTGGCGATCGCCATCGCCGAGCTGCGTCCGGCGGCCGTGCTCCAGGTCGGCATCGGCGGCGCGTACGTCGGCAGCTTCCTGAGCGTGGGGATGGCGATGCTCGCCACCGAGGACGTGCAGCTCGACCTAGGGCTCCGCCGTCCCGAGGGCTGGGCCGACTGGGGGGCGCTCGGCTTCCCGCTTCGGCCACGCAGCCCCGACGTGCTGGTGGCCGACGCCGGCGATCGCGGTTCGGCGCCCGTCCGGGTGGTCGCGGTCCCCACCGACCGCGCGCTGACGGACGCCATCGCGGCGGCGACCGGGCTGCCCCAGGGTCGCTTCGCGACGCTGGACGCCGTCACCCACGACGTGCAC
The DNA here is from genome assembly GCA_046260675.1 of Trueperaceae bacterium. Lineage (GTDB taxonomy): Bacteria > Deinococcota > Deinococci > Deinococcales > Trueperaceae > JAABTL01. The sequence continues at coordinate 705 of JBHEOT010000021.1, forward strand.
CTGGGCACCGCCATGCAGGCCGCCTTCGACGTGTCGGTGGAGAGCATGGAGGGGGCCGCGGCCGCCCAGACGGCGCTGGCCCTGGGGATCGCGTTCGCCGAGGTGCGCGCCGTGTCGAACGTGGTCGGCGAGCGCGACAAGGCGAACTGGAACCTGCGCGGCGCCGTGCGCGTGGCGCGCGACATCGGCTTGCGGGCGCTCGACGCGCTCGCCGCAGACCCGCGCTGGGGCGCCGCCGGCTGAACGCCGGTCGGTGTGCCCATCTCGTCGGGAGCGCCCACAGGGTGCGTGCTACGCTCCCCACATGCCTTTGGTCACCGGACTCGACATCCTCCGCGCAGCGCGCGACGGACGCTACGGCGTCGGCGCCTTCAACACGAACGACCTCGAGATCACCCAGGCGATCCTGGAAGCCGCCGAAGCCACCCGCAGCCCGGTCCTGGTCGCGCTGTCCGAAGGTGGCCTGAAGTACGGCGGCAAACCGCTCGTCGACCTGGTCCACGGCATGGCGATGGAGTCCACGGTCCCCGTCGCGATCCATCTCGACCACGGCTCGTCGTACGCGAGCTGCCTGCAGGCCATCCGCCTCGGCTTCACCTCGGTCATGATCGACCAGTCGCACGAGGACGAAGCCACCAACGTGCGTGAGACGCGTCGGGTCGTCGAGGCCGCCCACGCGGTGGGCGTCACCGTGGAGGCCGAGATCGGCCGCCTGGGCGGCATCGAAGAGCACGTGGTCGTCGCCGCCGAAGACGCGACGCTGACCAAGCCCGACGAGGCGGAGCGCTTCATGGCCGCCTCGGGCGCCGACTACCTCGCCGTCGCGATCGGCACCAGCCACGGCGCCAACAAGGGCAAGGGGCGTCCGTTCATCGACCACGCGCGCATCGAGGCGATCGCGGCTCTGCTGCCGCAACCGCTCGTCATGCACGGCGCCTCCGGGGTGCCGACCGAGCTCGTCGAGCGCTTCAACGCGGCCGGAGGCGAGCTCGCCGATGCCGCCGGGATCCACGAGGACGACGTGCGTAAAGCCGTCGCCCACGGCATCGCGAAGATCAACACCGACACCGACCTGCGCCTCGCGTTCTCGGTGGCGGTCCGCGAGGTGCTCGGCGCCAAACCCAAGGAGTTCGATCCGCGCAAGATCCTCGGCCCCGCTCGCGACCTCATGCGCGAGGTCGTGGCCGAACGCATGAAGGTCTTCGGGAGCGCGGGGCAAGCCTAAGCGCGCCGCGGACGGCGTGGGGCCCTGCGGGCCCCGACGCCTGCGGCGCGCTCAGTTCGCGGCGTCGATCGCGGCGCGGTTGCGTTGCAGCACGGCGTAGGCGAGGATCGCGCCCGGGATCAGCGTCAGGAACGACAGCACCATCGCCGTCTGCACGCCGAGCACCTCCTGGAGCGCGCCGATGCCGATGTACAACACCCCCGCCACGCCCCACGTGAAGCCCATCATCAGTCCCGAGGCGGCCCCGACCGCGTGCGGCGCCAGGTCTTGGGCCGCCACGATCATGAGCGGCAGGCCACCGTTGACGAGCGCGCCCGCGAGCGCGACGCAGGCGAAGTAGCCGACCGAACCGACGGGCACGACGAACAGCAGCCCCAGCGGGACGAGGGCGCCGAGCATGCTGCCGGTGATCAGGAACTGCCGCGGCAAGCGGCGCTCCAACGCGCCCGAGATGATGCCGCCCGCCCCCGCGGCGGACGTGAACGTCGCCAAGGTCCAGAACACGATCGCGGCGTCCGGCGCGAAGCCGCGCGGGCCCACCAACCACAGCGGCATCGCGTTCGCGAAGGTGACGAACGAGATCGAGCGCAGGATGCCCGCCAGCGCCAAGAGCCCCACCGGTCCGCGCAGGAGCGCCACGTCGAACAGCTTGGGGCGTTGGGTCCGCGGCGGGCGCGGTTGGGCCGGCATCACCAGGTAGAGCGCCACCGCGCCCACGACGCCCGGGACCATCAGCCACGGGCTGAGGTCGAGCCGCCCCGCCATGGCCAGCGACCCGATCGCCAGCGGTCCGAGCGCCATCCCGAGCGTTCCGCCGCTGCTGAACAGGCTGACCGCGAGCCCCTTGCGTGAGCCGCCGAGCCCGCGGGCGAGCGCGGTGCCGGCGGGATGGAACGCCGCCGAACCCAAGCCGCCGAACAGGAGCAGCACGAAGAGCCACACCGGCGACGGCGCCACCGCCATCAGGCTCAGCACCACCGACGACGTCGCGACCCCGAGCGACGCCATCAAGCGCCGCCCGTAGCGATCGGCGACGCCTCCGAACAGCGGCTGGGTGACCGACGAGCTGAACGAAAGGGTAGCGACGAGGACCGCGAGCAGCGTCTCGGTCAGGCCGAAGCGGACCTGAAGCGTGGGCAGCAGCGCGGCGAGCATGGAGGTGAAGGCGTCGTTGGTGGCGTGGACGGCGACGAGGAGCCCAGAGAGGCCGATCGCGCTGCCGGCGGTGACGCGCGCGGCGGGAACCATGGCGGGGAGTCTACCGCCGCACGCGAGCGCCGATGAGGCGGCGGGCGACGCCGAGCGCCTGCGCCCGTCTATCTAGGGCTGGGCGCGTCCTCGACCTCCGAGCGCCGGCGCGGGCGCACGGCCAGCGTCCGCTGGTGGGCGTAGTGGACCGCCCCCGCCGGCATCCCCTTCACCTTCCAGACGTGCTTGCGCAGCGTGTGATCGACGAGCACCAGGTCCTCGTCGCCCACCTCGGCGTGCCCCGCGGCGAGCTCGGCGGCGAAGCGCAGCGTCTCGGCCGGCACCTCGCGACCGCCGCTGCGCACGACGACGTGCGCCCCGTGCACGCCCTGGGCGTGCAGCCACACGTCGAGCGAGCGGGCGACGCGGAAGGTGACGTCGTCGTTCTCGCGTGCGTTCCGGCCGATGACCACCTCGAAGCCGTGGGGCCCGAACACGCGCAAACCGGGCAGCTTGCGCGCCACCTTGGCCCGCGGCGGGTCGAGTCGCTCCGCGAGCGCCTCCAACGCGCCGTCGTCGAGGCCCTCCAGCGAGGATCGGCGTTCGGCCAGGTCGGCCGCCTCGCTGGCGACCTCCGCGCGTTGCGCACGGGCTCGAGCCGCACGGGCTGCGCGCCGGCGCGCGCGATCGTAGCGCTTCTCCGCGTTCGCCGCCGCGCTCAGCGCGGGGTCGAGCGCCAGCTCGACCGGGGCGCCATCGAAGCCGGGCAGGTCGACCCGATCCGCGCCGCGCGGCACCGTGCGGGCGTGCGCCAGCAGCAGGTCGGCCTCGGCGCGCAGGCGCGCGGCCTCGACGTCGGCTTCCTCGGCACGCGCCGCGTCCTCCAGGCGGCGCTCCATGAGCGTCGCGCGCGCCGAGAGCGCCTTCTCGACCCGCTGCGTCCACGCGGCGCGCCGGGCGACGCCTCGGGCGGCCGCGAGGTCGACGGGGGTGGCCTCCCCCTCCGGGCGCGCCACCAGGTCGGGCAGCGCGGCGAGGACCGCGTCGAGCGCCTCCCCCTCGAGCGGTTCGCCGGGGTCGACCGCGGCGCGCGCCGCCCAGGTCGCGGTCACCTCCTTACCCACGCCGTCGATGCGCCGATGCACCTGCGACAGCGGGCGCCCCCGCAGCACGGACCGCACCACCGCAGCGTCGGCCTCCCGCGGGTCGAGCTTCTCGTACGGCGGAGGCGGCACGTAATCGAGCCCCGCACGCACCTGCCGGTAGCGGTTGACGTCCGCGCCGACCTCGCGCCAGGCGCCGAGCACGCGGCCGGCGACGTCGACGAGGATGGCGTTGCCATGGCGGCCGGTGAGCTCGAGCACGAGCTGCACGGCCGGCGCGGGCACGAACCCCGTATCGGCACCGAACTGCAGGGCCACGCGCCGGTCGAGCGCGGCCTGCTCCACCGCGAACAGCGGGCCGACGGCGCGGGCAGCGAGCAGGGCCTGGAACGGGGTCGCGGGGGCGGCGGGGGGCGGCGCCTCCTCGCGGAGCGCGAGCCGTGGGCGCGGCAGCCGCAGGTCGACCCACAAGGCACCCTTCGGGACGAGCGGCAGCACGAGCGTATCGGCGTCCGGGAAGCGCCACGGCAACCGCTCGCTCGGCAGGCGTTCGCTGAGCGGCCGCAGCGCGGCCGCCAGGCGCAGCCCCTCCACGGGTCAGCGCCGCCCGGATCGCGCGTCGCGCAGCATCAGTTGAGCACCCGGTCGTGGCCGCCGAGCAAGCCGCGCGCCCAACCGACGTGCCGTTCGAGCGGGAGGCGCCATTCCGAGCCGGCGTCGGTGTGCTCGAGGGCCGCGCTCGCGTGGCGCAGCACCCGCTCCGCCGCCCCTTCGCCGCGTTGCGCGTGGACGTCGGCGAGCATCTGGTGCGCCGCCACCCACGTCGGGTCGCCCGCCTGGCTGGCGGCGAGCGCCTGCTCGTACCAACGCACCGCCTCGTCCAGGTGGAAGTACTCGAACGCGAGCCCACCGAGCACCAGGCACGCGGGCGCGGTGGCGCCGAGCTCGAGCGCCTGCTCGGCGTGCGCTTGCGCCACGTCGAAGTCGCCGGAGCGCAAACGGACGTCGGCGAGGTCGGCGAGCGCCTCACCGCGGTGCGGGTACTGCGGGTCGGACACGACGGAACCGAGCAGCTCCTCGGCCTCGTCGTAGCGTTCGCTCTCGAGCAGCGCGACGGCCGCCTCGTGTTGCGCGTAGGCCCGGTGGTCCGCAGGGGCGGCCTCGATGGCTTCACGGAGGGCTACGACCGCGGCCTCGTAGCGCTGCAGCGCCACGAGCGCTTGGCCGGTGGCGTACGCGAGCGAGAACCCCGGCTCGGCGCCGTCCTCGAGCGCGCGCGCCTCGACGAAGAGCCCCAGCGCGCGGTTCGGGTTGCCGGCGTCGAGGTGGGCGCGTCCCTCGACGTACCGCATCATCGCGCGGTCGGCGTCGTCCAGGCCGCTCTCGTCGACCTCGTCGAGCACAGCGAGGACCTCGCCGGCACGGCCCAGCTCGAGCAGGCAGCTCGCGTAGGCGAGGCGTTCGGGCTCGCGCTCCCCCGTGGGCGCCGACGCTGCGGCCGCAGCGTAGGCCTCGGCCGCCATGGCCCACTCCCCCATCTCCTCCTGCGCCTGACCGATCAACGAGGCGTGGCGCCATCCGAGGTAGGCGGGCAGCGTCGCCGGGTCCAGGGCCTCGAGCCGCCGCAGCGCGCTCTTGGCCGCGCCGACGGTCAGGAGGGCGGCGGCAGCGTGGTACGCCGCCACCGGGGGCGTCTCGGCCGGACCGCCCGTGCGCAGACCGCGCTTGACGTCGGACGCCGCGCCGCCGCGGTAAGCCTCGAACTCCCAGTAGAGCGCTTGGTACAGCGGGTCGTCGCCCAGGTTGGGCTCGGCGGCGATGGCGGCCCGCAGGGCGGGCACGCCCCCCTCGAGGCCATCGGAACCGTAGAGCGCGTAACAGGCGGCGAGGTGCAGCCAGTACCGCGCGCCCGCGGCGCGCGCGCCATGGCGCCGAGCCGCCCCCTCGAGCATGGCGAACGCAGCCTCGTAGCGACCCTCCGCCAAAGCCGTGTGGGCCGGCTCGAGCACGTCGTTCCTGGCACCGCGCGTCCTCACGCACGCACGCTATCACGCGCCCGAACCGCCCTCGGCCTCAGTTCACGCCCGCCTCGGGCGCGGCTTCGGGCAGGTGGACGGCGAACGCGAAGCCGTCCGCACCCGGGCTCACTTCGACCGTCGCGCCGTCGGGCACCTCGCCGGCCAGGATGAGCCGCGCGAGCGGCGTCTCGAGGCGATGCTGGACCGCCCGCTTGAGCGGCCGCGCGCCGAACACCGGATCGAAGCCGAGCCGGGCCAGGTGCGCGAGCGCCGCCGGCGACACGTCGAGCCGCACGCGCCGCTCCGCCAGGCGCTCCCGCAGCCGGTCGAGCTGCAGGTCGGCGATCCGCGCCACCTGCGCCTCGTCGAGCGCGTGGAAGACGATGACGTCGTCGACGCGGTTGAGGAACTCGGGGCGGAACTGCTGCTGGAGCAGCGCGAGCACGCCCTCGCGGACCTCCTCGGTCGGACGCCCCGCCCGCGTCGCCTCGAGGATCTGGGGGCTGCCGACGTTGCTCGTCATGATGACGACGACGTTGCGGAAGTCGACCGTCCGCCCGTGGGCGTCGGTCAGGCGTCCGTCGTCCAGGAGCTGCAGCAGGACGTTGAAGACGTCGGGGTGCGCCTTCTCGATCTCGTCGAACAGGAGGACGGCGTAGGGTTGCCGGCGCACCGCCTCGGTCAACTGCCCCCCCTCCTCGAAGCCGACGTAGCCGGGCGGCGCCCCGATCAGCCGCGCGACGGCGTGCTTCTCCATGTACTCGGACATGTCGATGCGCACCATGCGCTCCTCGTCGTCGAACAGCAGCGCCGCGAGCGCCTTGGCGGTCTCGGTCTTCCCGACACCGGTGGGCCCGAGGAAGATGAACGAACCGACCGGGCGCTGGGGGTCGGAGAGCCCGGCGCGCGCGCGCCGGATCGCGTCCGCGACCGCGGTCAGCGCCTCGTCCTGGCCGACGACGCGGCGGTGCAACTCCTCCTCGAGGCGCAGCAGCTTGTCGCGCTCCCCCTCCACGAGGCGCGCCACGGGGATGCCGGTGGCGCGGCTGACGACCGCCGCGATCTCGTCCTCGCCCACCTCGAGGCGCACGTAGGTCGCCGCGTCGAGCTCGGTGGTGAGGCGCCGGACCTCCGACTCGAGGCGCGGCAGCTCGCCGTACCGGAGCTTGGCGGCGGTCTCGAGGTCGTACGCGCGCTCGGCGGTCTCGATGCCGGTCCGCGCCCGATCGAGCTCTTCTTGAACCGCGCGCAGCGCGTCGAGGTCGCGGCGCTCGGCCTCCCAGGCGCTGGTCGCTTGGTCCATGCGGTCCTGCAGCGCACGCAACTCCTCTTCCAGGCGCACCCGACGTTGCGCGGACTCGGCGTCCCCCTCGACCTTGAGGGCCTGGAGCTCGACCTCGAGCTGCAGCTTGCGCCGCCGCTGCCCGTCGATCTCTTCGGGCAGGCTCTCGAGTTGCACCCGGATGCGGCTCGCCGCCTCGTCGATCAGGTCGATCGCCGAGTCCGGCAACCGGCGGTCGCTCACGTAGCGGTGCGCGAACGTCGCCGCGGCGATGACGGCCGGGTCGGTGATGGCCACGCCGTGGTGGACCTCGTACTTCTCCTTGAGCCCGCGGAGGATGCTGACCGTCTCCTCGACGGAGGGCTCGTCGACGAGGATCGGCTGGAAGCGGCGCTCCAGCGCGGCGTCCTTCTCGATCTGCCGGTACTCGTCGAGCGTGGTCGCGCCGATCATGCGCAGCTCACCGCGGGCGAGCGCGGGCTTGAGCATGTTGCCGGCGTCGACGGCGCCCTCGGCCTTGCCCGCACCCACGATGGTGTGCAGCTCGTCGATGAACAGCACGACTTCGCCGGCCGAGCGGGTCGTCTCCTCGACCACGCCCTTGAGCCGCTCCTCGAACTCCCCGCGGTACTTGGCGCCCGCGAGCAGGCTCCCCATGTCGAGCTGCACCACGCGCTTGCCCTGCAGCCCCTCGGGGACGTCCTTGTTGACGATGCGCTGCGCCAAGCCCTCGGCGATCGCCGTCTTGCCGACCCCGGGCTCGCCGATCAAGACGGGGTTGTTCTTGGTGCGGCGCAGCAAGATCTGGATGGCGCGGCGGATCTCCTCGTCGCGGCCGATCACCGGATCGAGCTTGCCGTCGGCGGCCCGGGCGGTGAGGTCGATGCCGTACTTCTCGAGCGCCTCGAAGCGCGACTCGGCGGTGCGCGAGTCCACGGTCGCCCCGGCGCGCACCTCCTTGGCGGCGGCCTCGAGGGCGTCGGCGGGCGGCAGCGCGTCGAGCGCGGTCCCGGCCACGCGCCGCAGCGCGACCAACAGCGCGTCGGCGGCCACGAAGGCGTCGCCCCACGCTTGGGCGACGCGCTCGGCCTCCTCGAACGCGCGCCCGACCTCGGCCGCGACGTACGCCTGAGCGTCGCCGCCGACGCGGGGCAAACGCTCCAGCGCGGCGTCGAGGGCGGCGTGGACCTGGGGCAGCTCGCCTCCTGCGCGCACGAGCACGCGCGCAGGGGGTTGCTGCGCGTCGGCGAGCAGCGCGCGCGCGACGTGCAGCGCCCCGACTTGGCCGTGGTGGCGCGTCTGCGCGATCTGCTGCGCGCTCGCCACCAGCTGCAGCGTCGTCTCGGTAAGGCGGTTCGCGTCCATGCGAGCAGCCTAGGACTTGAGTCCACCCTTGTCAAGTTTCCTGCCTTACAAGCGCAGCGCGGCTCAGGCCTCCTTGAACGCCGCCACCATCGCGGTCAGCGTCGCCTTGGCGTCGCCGAAGATCATGCGGGTGTTGTCCTTGAGGAACAGCGAGTTGTCCACGCCCGAGAAGCCCGGGTTCATCGAGCGCTTGAGGACGAAGCAGGTGCGCGCGCGGTCGACCTCGATGATCGGCATGCCGAACAGCGGGCTGCTCGAGTCTTCCTTCGCGGCGGGGTTCACGACGTCGTTGGCACCGATCACGATCGCGACGTCGACGGTCTCCATGGTCGGGTTGACGTCGTCGGGCTCGACCAGCTGCTCGTACGGGACGTTCGCCTCGGCCAGCAGCACGTTCATGTGCCCCGGCATGCGGCCGGCGACCGGGTGGATGGCGTAACGCACCTCGGCGCCCGCCTTGGTGAGCTGGTCCGCGAGCTCCTTGACGGCGTGCTGCGCTTGGGCAACGGCCATTCCGTACCCGGGCACCACGACCACGGAGCTCGCCGCCTCGAGGATGTAGTACGCGTCGTCGGGGGTGAGGGGCTTGACCTCGCCCTCCACGACCGCGCCGCTGCTGCTGACCGCCGCACCGAAGCCGCTGAACAGGACGTTCGCGAGCGAGCGGTTCATCGCCTTGCACATGATCTGCGTGAGGATCAGCCCCGAAGCGCCGACGAGCGAGCCGGCGACCACGAGCACGTTGTTGTCGATCACGAAGCCGGCCGCCGCCGCAGCGATGCCGGAGTAGCTGTTCAGGAGCGACACGACGATCGGCATGTCGGCGCCGCCGATCGGAAGCACCGACATCACGCCCAGGACCAGGGCGGCGACGACGAGCACCGCGAACGCGAACACCACGAGCGCGGCGGCCAAGCCGGCCGGCAGCAACGCGTCGACGACCAGCACGGCGCCGGCGGCGAGCGCCAAGCCCAACACCCCGGCGTTGACGACCTTCTGGCCGGCGAACAGCAGCGGCTTCCCGTCCATGCGCCCGCTGAGCTTGCCGAACGCGATGATCGATCCGCTCGCCGCCAGGCCGCCGATCAACACCGTGAGCACGATGGCGAAGGCCGGGAACGGCTCGATGACGTCGGCGCGCGCGTACTCCGCCGAGCCGACGAGGAGCGAGGCCAGACCGCCCGACCCGTTGAGCAGCGCCACCATCTCGGGCATGCCGGTCATCTGGACGCGGCGGGCCGCGATGGCGCCGATCGTCCCGCCCACGACGAGGCCGACGACGATCCACGTGAAGTCGAGCCCGGTCTCGAAGTACAGCGTCGCCACGATGGCGACGAGCATGCCGAGCGCCGAGATGCGGTTGCCGCGCTTGGCCGTCTCGGCCTTGCCCAGCATCTGCAAGCCGATGATGAACAGCACCGAGGCGCCGATGTACGCGAAGGTTTGGAGCGCCTCCACGGGTCAGTTCCCCTTGCCGGACTTGAACATGCCGAGCATCCGCTCGGTCACCAGGTAGCCGCCGATCACGTTGACCGTCGCCGCGGTCACCGCGATCGTGCCGAGCACGGTGACGACCAGACCGCCGTCCTCGTGGCCGGCAGCGATCATGGCCCCCACGATGGTGATCCCGGAGATCGCGTTGGAGCCCGACATGAGCGGCGTGTGCAGCTGCGAGGGGACCTTGTTGATCAGGTAGACGCCCAGGTAGATGGCGAGGACGAAGACGAAGAGCAGCAGCGGGTTCACTTAGCAGCCTCCAAGCGTTCGCGGACGGCGTCGTGGCGCACGACCCCGTCGGCGGTCAGCAGCACGCCGGCGACGATCTCGTCGTCGACGGGTTTGAGCGAATCGTCGACCCAGGCGTGGGCGATCAGGTGGACCAGGTTGGCGGCGTACATGGCGCTCGCGTCGCGAGCGACGGAGGCCGGCAGCGGATGCAGCCCGATGAGCCGCACGCCCTCCTCGGTCACGACCTCTTCGCCGGCGACCGTGCCCTCGACGTTCCCACCGGTCGACGCCGCGAGGTCCACGACGACCGACCCTGGCTTCATGCCCGCGATCGCGGCGGCCGAGAGCAGCTGCGGCGCAGCCCGCCCGAACACCTGCGCGGTGGTGATGACGACGTCGCTCTGGGCGACGACCTTGGCCATCTGCTCGCGCTGACGCGCGAGCTGCTCGTCGGTGAGCGCCTGCGCGTACCCCTGCGCGGTCTGCCCCTGGTCGCCGCCGAGATCGAACTCGACGAAGCGCGCGCCCAGCGAGCGCACCTGCTCGGCCACGACCGGCCGGGTGTCGTACGCGTCGACGCGGGCGCCCAGCCGTTTGGCCGTGGCGATCGCCTGGAGGCCGGCGACCCCGACGCCGAGCACGAACACGCGCGCCGGCGAGATCGTGCCTGCCGGCGTCGACATCATGGGCAGCACCTTGTCGATCCGCTCCGCCGCGACGAGCACGGCCACGTAGCCGGCGAGGCTGGCCTGCGAGGAGAGCGCGTCCATCTTCTGCGCGTAGGTCGTGCGCGGCATCAGCTCGACGCACAGAGCCCGCAGCTTGCGCTCGACCAGGGCGCGCACCGTCGGGAGCGCGAAGAACGGGTCGAGGAACCCGACGACGGTCGCGCCCTCCTTCAGGGTGGCGAGCGCCTTCGGGGCCGGCGGCGTGACCACCAGCACCGCATCGGCGGTCGCGGCGGCCTCGGCGGCGGCGACCACTTCGGCGCCCGCGCGCTCCAGATCGGCGTCGCTGAGGTGCAGCGGGGCGCCGTAGCCGCTGGGAAGGCGCACCGTGTGACCGAGCTTGACGAGCTTCTCGATCGCGACGGGGACGAGGGCGAGGCGACGCTCCGGCGGTGGGGACGGCAGGCAGGTGACGACCATGGGCCATGGTCGCACACGCGCACGAGGACGGTAGCCCCGACGCACGTCCCCGCGGGCGACGACGCGGCCTTGTTATCGTGGCCGCCGATGCAACACCTTGGTGTCCTCACCTCCGGCGGCGACGCGCCCGGCATGAACGCCGCCATCCGCGCCGTCGTGCGCACGGCCAACCATTCCAACTTGCGGGTCTCGGGCATCTACCGCGGGTACCAAGGCCTGATCGACGGCGACATCGTCGAGATGGGCCCCCGAAGCGTCGCCAACATCATCCAGCGCGGCGGCACGATCCTGCGCACCGCGCGTTGCCAGGCCTTCTACACGCCGGAGGGGCGCGCCGAAGCGGCTGCCCAGCTCCGCGCCCACGGCATCGACGCATTGGCCGTCATCGGCGGCGACGGCTCGTACCGCGGCGCCGCCAAGCTCTTCGAGGAGCACGGCATCGCGGTCGTCGGCATCCCGGGCACCATCGACAACGACATCTACGGCACCGACGTCTCGATCGGCTTCAACACCGCGATCAACGTCGCGCTCGACGCGGTGGACCGCCTGCGCGACACGGCGGCGAGCCACGATCGGCTGTTCCTGGTCGAGGTGATGGGGCGGCACAGCGGCGCCATCGCCCTCTACGTGGGCGTGGCGGGCGGCGCCGAGGCGATCCTCATCCCCGAGGTCCCGAGCGACGTGAACAAGGTCGCCGACGCGCTCACCGCGGCGCAGCGGCGCGGCAAGTCGTCCTCGGTGATCGTGGTCGCCGAGGGGGCGTTCGAAGGGGGCGCGTTGGCGCTCCAGCAGGTGCTCGCCGAGCGCGCCGGCTACGAGGCGCGCACCTCGATCCTGGGCCACATCCAGCGCGGCGGCACGCCGAGCACGCGCGACCGCGTCCTGGCTTCACGACTCGGGTTCAGCGCCGTTCGGACCCTGATGCAGGGCGTCCACGGCGTCATGGTGGGCGTCGACAAGCGCGGCACCACGACCGTGCCGCTCCAGGCGGTCTGGGAGAACGCCAAGGAGATCGACTGGGAGCTCGTCGAGATCGCGCAGGTGCTGGCGCTCTAGCACCGCGGTCGCGCGCTGCTTCACCCGCGCCACACGACCCGCACGAACGCGTTGCGGCCCGCCTGCAGCACCAGCGTGCCCGCGGCGCGCACGTCGAGCGTCGCGGTCCGGTCGCCGAGCGCGGCGCCGTCGACCTTGAGGCCGCGGTTGTCGATGAGCCGGCGCGCCTCGCCCTTGCTCTTCGTGAACCCGACCGCCACCGCCAGCGCCGCGGCCTCGATCACGCCCTCGGGCGCGAGCCCGACGTCCACGGCGAACTCGGCGATCTCGGAGGGCATCCCGCCGCGCGCGACGTCGTCGTAGCGGCGCTCGGCGGCAGCCACCGGTTCCGCACCGTGGTACTGCCGGACGAGCTCGCGCGCGAACGTGCGGTGCGCAGCGACGGGATCGGCGTCGAGCTCGCTCGCGAGGACCTCGACGTCGAGGTCGCTGCACAGGGTCGCGTACTTGACGAGCCGCGCGTCGGGCACCTGCATCGCCTTGGTGAACATCACCTCGGGGGGTTCGGCGATGCCGATGTAGTTACCCAGCGACTTCGACATCTTCTCGACGCCATCGGTGCCCTCGAGGAGCGGCACCGTCAAAGCCACCTGCGCCTCCAGCCCGTAGGCGCGCTGCACGTCGCGCCCCACGAGCAGGTTGAACAGCTGATCGGTACCGCCGAGCTCGACGTCGGCATGGACGGCGACCGAGTCGTAGGCCTGCGCTAACGGGTACAAGAACTCGTGGACGCTGATCGGCGTGCCTGCCCGGTAGCGCTTGGTGAAGTCGTCGCGCTCGAGCATGCGCGCGACCGTGTAGGTGCTCGCGAGGCGCACGAGCTCCCCGAACCCGAGGCCCTCGAGCCACTCCGAGTTGTGGCGGATCTCGAGCCGCTCCGGGTCGGGATCGAGGACCTTCACCGCTTGCGCGACGTAGGTCGCGCCGTGGGCGCGGGTCTGGTCGAGGGTCAGCTGCGGGCGCGTCTTCGACTTGCCGGACGGGTCGCCGATCGTGGCGGTGAAGTCGCCGACGATCAGCACCACGAGATGCCCGAGGTCCTGGAACTGGCGCAGTTTCCGGAGCACCACCGCGTGGCCCACGTGGAGGTCGGAAGAGGACGGATCGACACCGAGCTTGACGCGCAGCCGGCGCCCCTCCGCAGCGGCGCGCCGCAGCTTGGCCTCCAGCTCGCCCTCCGGGACGACGTGTTCGGCGCCGCGGAGCAGTCGCTCGAGCGCGGCGGGGACGGGATCGATGGTCTGCACAGGTGCCTCCGGCGGGGCGGCGGCGCGGCCGCCGCCGAACGCGCGAATCTACCACGGCACCCGCGCGCTGCCGACGGTCGTCCTCGGCGCTGCCGACGGTCGTCGTCTGCGCTGCCGACGGTCGGCCGAGCGATCGAGTGCTAGCGTCGAGCGTGCCCGAACGTGCCCCCGACCCATCGGCCCCGTCCGCCATCGTCATCTTCGGCGTCACGGGCGACCTCGCCGCCCGCAAGCTGCTCCCGGCGCTGTACGCGCTCGTCGTGCGCGGCGCGCTGCATCCCGACACCGTGGTCGTCGGCTTCGCCCGCTCCGATCTGGACGACGAAGCGCTGCGCGAGCGCCTCACGGAGGCTGCGGAGCGCTACGTCGACGACCTCGACCCCGACGCCTGGGCGGCGCTCGTGGCGCGCGTGCACTACGTGCGCGGCGACTACGACGCCCCCGAGGCGTTCGCGCGGCTCGCGCAGCGGCTCGAGGCGCTCGGCCTCGACGACCACGTCTACTACACCGCGACGCCCCCCGAGACGTACGCGCCGATCGCCGCCGGCCTCGACGGCGCGGGCCTGGCGGACGAGGGTGCCGGGTTCCGCCGGCTGGTCGTCGAGAAGCCGTTCGGCGTCGACTTGGAGAGCGCGCGCGAGCTCAACGCCCACCTGCTGGAGCGCTTCGCGGAGCGCCAGATCTACCGGATCGACCACTACCTGGCGAAGGAGACGGCGCAGAACCTGGCGGTGTTGCGCTTCGCCAACACGCTGTTCGAACCGATGTGGTCGAACCGCACCATCGACCACGTGCAGATCACCATGGCCGAGCCGATGGGCATGGAGGGGCGCGGCGCCTTCTACGACGCCGCCGGCGTGCTGCGCGACGTCTTCCAGAACCACCTCCTGCAGCTGCTCGCGCTCGTGGCGATGGAGCCGCCCGCGCGGTACGACGCTCAATCGGTGCGCGACGAGAAGGTCAAGGTGTTCCGCGCGCTGCGCTGCGCCGACCCCGGACGCTCCGTGCTCGGTCGGTACGTCGCCGCCAACGGCCACGTGGGCTACCGCGACGAGCCCGATGTGGCCGACGACTCGCGCACGGCGACGTACGCGGCCGCTGCCTTCGAGGTGCGCAACTGGCGCTGGGCAGGCGTCCCCTTCTACGTGCGGGCCGGCAAGCGCCTCGAACGCAAGGCGTCCGAGATCGTCCTGCGGTTGAAGGCGCCTCCGTACGTGCCCTTCGACCTGCCTTCCCCGCCGAGGGCCGACCGGCTGGTGCTCCGGATCGTGCCCGACGAGGGCATCCGCTTGGTCTTCAACGCCAAGCGCCCGGGTCAGGACCTCGAGGTCGACCGCGTGAGCCTCGACTTCGCGTACCACGGGCGCTACCGCCGGCCCAACCCGGACGCGTACGAGACGCTCCTCCTCGACGTGATCGAAGGCGACGCGACGCTGTTCATGCGCGCGGACGAGGTGGAGGCGCAGTGGCGCGTCGTCGCACCGCTGCTCGCCGCCGAGCGCGACACCGAGCCGGTCCCGTACGCCGCGGGCACGCTGGGGCCCGAAGAAGCCGACGCGCTCCTCGAGGCCGACGGCCGCCACTGGTACCGACCCGGTCCGGACGAGGACTGAGCGCGGCATCCGGCGCACCGCGTGCTAGCGTCCGGCATGGCCCACCTGCACCTCATCGGCGCGCCCATGGACCTCGGCGCCGGGCGCCGCGGCGTCGACATGGGCCCGTCGGCGCTGCGCCTCGCGCGTCTGGGGCCCACCCTGGCCGCGCTCGGCCACCGCGTCGACGACCTCGGCAACGTCGACGTGCCGATCGCGGAGGCCACGGCGGCTCCGGGCGAGACGTCGGCGCGCTTCGTCGACTCGATCACCGACGTCACCCGACGGCTCGCGGACGCGGTCGCGGCCATCGCGATCGACGCGGTGCCGATCGTGCTCGGGGGCGATCACGCGGTCTCGATGGGTTCGGTGGCGGGGGTCATGAGGCGGGCGGCGGGGCAGCGCGTCGGGGTGCTTTGGATCGACGCCCACGCAGACCTCAACACGCCGGCGACGAGCCCTTCGGGCAACGTCCACGGCATGCCGCTCGCCCACCTGCTGGGCCACGGAGACCCGCGCCTGCTCGCCGCGATCGGCGGCACCGCGCTGCACGCGTCCGACGTCGCGTTCGTCGGCCTGCGATCGGTCGACCCGGAGGAGCGCGCCTTCGTCCACGCCCACGATCTGGCCGCGTGGACGATGAGCGACCTGGATCGCCACGGCGTCGCGGCCGCCGCCGAGGCGGCGCTCGCCACGTTGGCCCACGTCGACCACCTCCACGTCTCGTTCGACGCCGACGTGCTCGATCCCGCCGTGGCCCCCGGCGTCGGCACACCCGTTCCCGGCGGCCTCGGCTACCGCGAGGCGCACCTGTTGATGGAGCTGTTGGCTGCGTCCGGCCGCGTCGCGTCGGTCGACCTCGTCGAGGTCAACCCGATCCTGGACGAGGGCAATCGGAGCGCGCAAGTGATGGTCGAACTCGCCGCCAGCCTGTTCGGGCGCACGATCCTCTAGCTTCGCTCCACCGCGATCGTGGCGCCCGGCGCCACGGGGTCGCGCCAATCGGCCAGCCAGGCGCCGAAGCGCGGCCACGCGCGCTCGAACGCCGCGTCGCCGGCGACGATCGCCTCGGCGGCCCGATCGAAGCCGAGCCAGTGGATCGGCGGACGCGTCTGGAGGTGCACGCCACCGTCGCCTTCGGGCAGGGCGTCCGCTTGGTCGCCCCAGGCGTCGAACGTCAGCGCCAGCGCGCGCCCGAGGGTGCGCCAGGGGCGCTGCCCACGCGGGTCCTCGACGGGCCGCCGACCGCGCAACGCGCGGCTCGTCCAGCGACCGGCGCGCGACGACGCAGCGCGGCGCGCCGCCCGCAGCGTCCGCGAATCGCGCGCCTCGATGCCGGCACCGACCCCGATGGCGAGGTCGACGTCGAAACCGGCGAGGGTCTCGAGCGGGACCGGTGCCCCGATGCCACCGTCGATCAACCGCCGCCCCTCCCAGGGCACCGGCGCGAACAACCCGGGCAGCGACGCCGACGCCCGGAGCGCGAGCGCGAGCGGCCCTTCGCGGAGCACGACGCGCTCACCGGTGTCGAGGTCGGTGGCGACGACCGCGAGGGTGCGCGGCAGCGCCTCGATCCGGGCGTCGCCCACCAGGCTCTCGAAGTACGCACCGAGGCGTACGCCCGCGAACAGGGCACCCCTCCGCGCGCCGACGTCGACGATCCGGGGCAGCACGTCCCGACGCCGCAGCCGCTCCGCGTCGGCGCGCAGCCGCGCCGGATCGTGACCCAGCGCGTACAGCGCGCCGATCACGGCGCCGAACGAGGTGCCGACGAGGACGTCGGGCGCCAGGTCGCGACGCTCGAGGGCGGCGAGGACGCCGATGTGCGCGTAGCCACGAGCGCTGCCGCCGCCGAGGGCCACCCCGACGCGCGGTCGCTGGACCCGCCCACCGCGGTCCGGCGCCTCGGGCGCGGCCTCGGGATCGGACGGTGTGGGATCGATGGGACTGCGGTCGTACGGGACGCTCCGCGCCCCTTTATTGGATTCGAACACACGGCACCGTACCCCCGGGAGCGGCCCCGGCGGGTAGGCGCGCGATGAGAGCGGCGCTCAGCCGCTCCGAGCCGGGCCGCGCGTGCCATGCTCGGGCGTGGCCGTTCCCGCGCTCGAGGTGGTGGTCGTGCACCACCGCACCCCCACCCTGCTCGCCCGCACGTTGGAATCGCTCGCGGCGCATCGCCCCGACGCGCCGGTCCTCGTCGTCGACACGGCGCTCGATCCGAGCCTCCCCCAGCAGCTCGACGGCGCGCACCCCTCGCTCCGGTGGTGTCCGGCGGCGAACCACTCGTACGCGCACGCCGTGAACGTCGGGCTGAAGCGCACCCGAGCGCCGCTGATCGCCGTGATGAACGCCGACGTCGAGGTCCGTGCCCGCACCCTGCTCGACCTGATCGCTCCCTTCGAAGACGCCTCGGTCGCCCTCACCGGACCGCTGGCGCGCACCCCCGAGGGCGGGCTCCAGGACCAAGGGATCCCCTACCGGTGGCACGTCGCTCGCCTGCGCTGGGCCTCCCGACGCGCTCAGAGCACGGCGCCCGCGGCGCCCGTGGCGGCCGTCTCCGTGCCGTGGCTCTCCGGCTGCCTCATGGTGGTGCGCCGCGATGCGGTGGCCCGGTTCGGTGGGATGGACGGTGCTCTGCGCTTCTTCAACGAGGACGTCGAGTGGGCTCAGCGCTTCCGCGACGGAGGCGATCGCTGCGTGCTGGTCGCGACGGAGGTGCTCCACGTGGGCGGCGCCGCGACCCCGCCCGACGGCCGCTTCCTCGTGGAGGGGCTTCGCGGGGGCTACGCGCTCACGCGTCGCCACAGGCCGCGATGGCTGCGAGCCGCCCACCGGTGGGGGGTGGCCGGCTACGCCGCCCTGGCCGGGCTCGCGGCGCGCGACCCCGACCACCGGGCGACGTGGGCCGAGGTCCGCCGCCGCTTCGTGCACGCCGATCTCGACGCTGCGCCCTTCGGCCCCACCCTGGACGCGCCGCTCACCCCGGCGGTGCGGTCGCCGAACGCTCCCGCGGCACGCTGAAGCCGAAGGCGTTCCCCTTCGCCCAGCGGCGCCCCCACGCGACGCCACCCCAGCGTTCGGCGATCGACCGCACCACGTAGAGCCCGAGGCCGGTGCCGCGAGCGGTCGCCTCGTCGCCGCGCGCGTGCGGCGCGAACCACGACTCCATCTCCTCCTGCGGCACCTCGATGCCGCCGTCCAGGACCTCCACGCGCCACCAGCCCGGGCGCTCGGCGTCGAGCTCGGCCAGGCAGCGCACCTCGGCGTCCGGCGGACCGTGCACCGCGGCGTTCTCGACCAGGTTGAGCAAGGCTTGCAGCAGCTTGTCCGGGTCGGCCCACGCCGAGCCCCCCGGCAGGTCGAAGCGCACGTGCACCCGCCGCTCGGCGAACGTGCGCCCGAGCAGCGCCGCGACGCGCGCGCCCACCTCGTTCAGCGGCACGCTGCGCGCGTGCGGGGGCGCGACGTCGATCGTCAGGTCGTCGAGCAGCCGGACCAAGCGCTCGGCCTCGGCCTGAGCGTGGGCGAGGAAGCGCTCGCGCTGCGCGGGCGGCACGTCGAAGGCGAGCGCCTCGAGGGCCGAGCGGATGGTCGTCACCGGCGTCCGCAGCTCGTGCGACAGCACCGCGAGCAGCTGCCGAGCGTCCTCTTGCGCGCGCCGCTGATCGGTGACGTCGCGCAGGCGCAACCCGCCCGCGAAGGCGAGCGCCTCGAGGTGCCGCCCCCGCGTCACGAACTCGCGCGGGCCGTCCTCGGGCCGCAGGGCCTCCAACCGGTGGTCGCGGACCACCGCGATCAGCGCCGCGCCGACCGCCCGCTCCGGATCGACTTGGAGCATGTTCGCGGCCGCGGCGTTCACCGCCACGACCTGCGCACCATCGACCAAGACGACGCCGTCGGCGAGCGCGTAGGACCAGCTCGGGAGCGCCACGTCAGCCCGCGACGAAGCGGTAGCCGCGCCCGCGCACGGTCTCGATGCGCTCCGCGCCGAGCCGCGCGCGCAGCTGCGCGACGTGCTGATCGACGGTCCGCTCCGTACCGACGAAGTCCTCACCCCAGACGCGATCGAGGAGTTCGCTTCGAGTGAAGGCGCGGCCGGGGTGGCTGGCGAGGCAAGCGAGGAGTTCGTACTCCCGACGCGTCAGAGTCAGCTCGCGGCCGCCGACCGCGACCCGCGCCCCTTCGAGGTCGATGCTCAGGTCGCCGAAGCTGAGGCGCTGCGCCGGGCGAACGCGGCGCAGCAGCGCCCGCACCCGCGCGACCAGTTCGGCGGCGCTGAACGGCTTGACCAGGTAGTCGTCGGCGCCGGCCTCGAGCCCTTCGACCCGATCGACCTCGGAGGCACGAGCGGTGAGCATCAGCACCGGAAGCGCCGCCTGTGGGCCGGCGCGCAGGCGGCGGAGCCAAGCCACGCCCGAGAGGTCGGGAAGCATCCGATCGAGGACGACCGCGTCAACGCCCTCGAGCCGCTGCCAAGCGCTCGTCGCGTCTGGAGCCTCCACCACGTCGAACCCGGCGCGCGACAGATGGAACGCCACGAGCTCGCGCACGGTCGCGTCGTCCTCGACCACCAGAACCGTGCCGCTAGCCACCTGCGCGCGCTCCGACCACCATGCGCGCAGGATAGCGGGGCGTTCGTCATGGAGCGGTCAGGGCTGCGGCGCCGGACCCGTCGCCGACCCCTGACCCTGCCTTGACGTCCCTGCAGCACGATGACGAGCATGGTACATCAAGGCATGAACGTGCTCGAGCAGGAACTGCAGCAGGTCAACGCGACCACGGTGCGGATGCTCTCGATGGTGCGCGAATCGGTGCAGCTCGCGCGCAGCGCGCTGGTCGACGCCGACCCAGCCGCGACCGAGCGCTGCGTGGCCGGCGACCGCGCGGTCGACGCCCTGCAGCGCGAGCTCGAGACGCAGTGCCTGACGATCATCGCGCGCCGTCAGCCGGCTGCGCGCGATCTGCGCTTTTTGGGCGCGATCGTCCAAGCCCTCGCCGACATCGAACGGGCGGGCGACTACGCGGTGCACGTCGCGCGCGCCGGGGCCGAGTTGGCCACCGCCCCGCCGCTCAAGAAGTACCTGGACATGGCGCGCATCCTCTCCATCCTCGACGAGATGCTCGAGGGCACCATGCGCGCGATGGCCGAGGGCGACGCCGTCGCCGCCCGGCACGCGCTGGAGATGGATGAGGAGATCGACGAGCTCTACGAGCAGGTCCAACGCGAGCTCCTGACGTACATGATGGCCGACCCGCACACGATCAACGCCGCGACCAAGCTGCTCGCGGTCGCGCGGTACCTCGAGCGCTGCGGCGACCACCTCGAGAACGTCAACGAGCACATCGTGTTCTGGGTCACGGGGCAGCGGATCTAGCGTCCCGGACCGCGTCGGGGAGGCCGATCCGGTCTTCGGCGTCGCGGTACCATCGTCTCGATGATCGACCTCCCGATGGCCTCCGGCTCCGATGCACGGCCTGCCGACGCGCGACCGACCGGCCCCGACCTGCTCCGCCTCCCCGGCCTGCGCCGGTTCGCCCGCTGGCGTCACGCCCGCCTCGCCCTCCAGCTGCCTCTTCTCCTCCTGGCGCTGCTCATCGTCGTCGATGGCTTCACCGGGCGCCAGCTCGCGCCCCGGAACCTCGCGACGACCACCGTCTGGCTCCACTATCGCGGGCTGGTCGTGATCGCGCTGCTCGTCGTCGGCAACCTGTTCTGCGCGGCGTGCCCGCTGATGCTCACCCGCGGGCCGGCGCGCTTCCTCAAGGGCCTGCTGCGCGTCGACCTGCGGTGGCCGCGGCTGCTGCGCTCGAAGTGGCTGGTCGTGGCGCTGCTCTTCGCCTTCTTCTACGCGTACGAGGCGTTCGACCTGTGGGCCAGCCCCTGGCTCACCGCGTGGCTCGTGATCGGGTACTTCCTCGCCGCGCTCGCCGTCGACGTCCTCTTCCCCGCCGGCACCTTCTGCCGGTACGTATGCCCGCTGGGGAACTTCAACTTCGCCCTCGCTTCGGTGTCGCCGACCCAGATCACGACCGTCGATCCGGACGTGTGCGATCGCTGCGTGCACAAGCCCTGCCTGCACGGCCGCATCACCGACGCCGCCGAGCGCGAACCGAGCTGGCGCGATGCGGCCGGGGTGCTGCGCGGCGCGGTGGACGGCCCCAGGAAGGCAGCGTTCGTGCCGCTCGCCGACGTCACCGCCCCGAACGGGACCGGCCGCTTCCCCGGCTGCGAGACCGGGTTGTTCGTGCCGGCGATGACGTCGACGATGGACTGCACCTTGTGCCTGAACTGCGTGCGCGCCTGCCCGTACGACAACGTGGCGGTCCGGATGCGCCCCCCGTGGTTCGAGGTCGTGCGCGACGGTTGGCGCCACCGCGGCGGACGATCGGTCCTGGCGATGGGCGTCGCGCTCGCCTGGTGGGGGATGCTGAACGCGTTCGCGATGGTGCCACCGTTCTTCGCCGCCGCCGACGCGGTGGCCGGGGCGCTCGGAACCCGCTCGGAGGGTCTGGTGTTGGCCGTCCTGTTCACGGGGGTCACGCTGGTGGGGGGCGTCGCGACGGTGGCGGCCGCGTGGCTCGCCGACCGCGCCGGCGGCGTCCGCCGCGGCCTCGGCGCCGCCTTCGACCGGTGGGCGATCGTGGTCGTCATCCTGGGCGTCGGCTTCTGGGCGGCGCACTACCTGTTCCACTTCCTCACCGGCGCGGCGTCGATCGTGCCGGTGTTCGAGCACTTCTTCGCGTACCGCGGCGTCGACGTCGATCCGAACTGGCGCCTGGCGCAGCTGGTGCCGACGCGGTGGCTGTTCCCGATCGGCGCGGCGCTGGTCTCGGCCGCGACCGCGCTCGCGCTGGCCGCGACGGCGCGGATCGCGCTGCGCGATTTCGGTCGCCGCGGGGCCCTGGCGATGTGGCCGATGGGCGCGTTCGTCCTCGCCGTAGCCGCGCTGCAGGTGCTCGTGCTCGGTCTGCCGATGGAGATGCGCGGGACGCTCCTGGGTCCGATGTGAGGGCGAGCGCCGCTCACGCCGTGACCGCGATCCTGATCGCTTGGCTCGCCCCGTCCGCCGGTGCGCAGGACGCGCCCACGGCTCTGCCTCGGCCACCGGCCTGCATGGTGGCCGACCGGGTGCTGGACGCCGATCCCGATGCGGACGCGGCGACGCTCCTGCTCGACCTCGAGTGGCGCTTGCCGGCGGGGTACGCCCCGAGCGACCTGGTCGACGTCGCGGCGGCGGGCTTCGCGGGCGAGCACCGGGTGCGCATGGCGGTCGTCGACGATCTGCGCGCACTGCGCGAGGCGGCGCAGGCCCAGGGGGTGTTCCTGGCGGTGCAGTCGGGCTACCGGAGCGAGGCCTATCAGGCGCGCGTCCACGAAGGCTGGCGTACCTCGCTCGGGGCCGAGCGCGCGGCGCTCGTCAGCGCGCGGCCTGGCCACAGCGAACACCAGCTCGGCACCGCGGTCGACCTGCGCAGCGCCGACGGCCCACCGGCCTGGGACCTGGACGATTGGGCGGCCACCCCCGAGGGCGCGTGGGTGGCCGAGCACGCCCTCGCCTTCGGCTTCGTCGTCTCGTACCCGCGCGACGCGCTCGCCACCGCCTGCTACGACTACGAGCCCTGGCACCTGCGCTGGGTCGGGCGCGACGTCGCCGCCCGCTACGCCGCCGCCGTCGACGTCGCCGGCCGCGCGAACGGACGGGCGACCGAGGCGGTACCCTTCCGGGCATGGCTCCACCTCGAGCACCCTCCCGCCGAGCGCGCGGTCCCGTGACCCGGTCGCTCTGCGCCTTGGCCGTCGCCGTCTTGCTCGGTCACGCGACCGCGCACGCCACGCTGGTGTTCGGCGAGCTGGTCTTCGCGCCCGACCCGATCGTCCCGGGCACCGCGTTCGTGGTCTCGATGGCGCTCGAGGACCCGACCTTGACCCCGGTCGAAGACGCCATCGTCTCGCTCGAGTTCCGGCCGCTCACCGGGAGCGACGCATCGCTCCCGGACGGCGCCGAGCTGCCGCCGCCGCTCCGCGACGTGCGGCTGATCGAGACGGCACCGGCCGTGTACACGGCCGAGATCGACCTCCCGAGTCCGGGCAGCTACCAGGTGCGGGTGCGCGACCAGACGTTCCAGTGGGAGGAGGCCACCGCATCGGTGGTCGTGGTCGTCGACGACCGAACGCTGGGGGTCCTTCCCTTCGTCCTCCCGCCGACGCAGGTCGGACCGCGTGGGCTCACGACCTGGCTCCTGTGGCTCATCGGCGTGCCCCTGGTGGCGGGCGCGGTCGTCACCGTCCTCGTCCTCACCTCCAACCGGGGCGAGGGCAGCGCGACGGCGCGCGAGGAAGCCGGCGCCTGACCGGTCCGCGAGGTCGCGGTGCCCCGCGCCGGCCGCGTCGCGGTACCCTGACCGGGTGCCGCACCTGGACGACGCCGACCTCGACCACCTCGCCGCGCTCGCGCGACTCGACCTCGACCTCGACCCGGCGCGCCGCACCGCGCTGCGCGCCGACCTCGAGAAGATCCTCGGCTACGTCGACCGTCTGGCGGGGTTCGACGACCCCTCCATCGAGCCGCTCCGCCACCCTGCGCACGACGGGGCGCCGCTGAGCGTCGGCGAGTTGCGGCCCGACGAACCCGCCGCCCGCGCGCCGTCCTCACCGTCGGCGCTCGATGCGGCGGTCGAGCTCCGCGAGGAGCGCGTCGTGGTGCCGCGCACGGTCGACGCGGACGCCTGAACGGCTTCGCTGGAACCCCCTCTACCCGCGGTCGTGCGGGCCGACCAGGGCGAGCCGGCCCCGGGGGCGAGCCTCTGCGCGACGCTTCGGTAAACTTGCAAATCAAAAGTCGCGCTTTCAGATTGCAAGGTTACCGAAGCGTCGCGGAGGACGCCTCCCCGACGTCGGGCATCGCCACCGTCTCCCGCTCGACCATCAAGACAGCTGCTCAGTCGAGGTGCGTACGGCCCACGTACGGCACGAGCGGCTCGGGCAGCGCGACCCGACCGTCGTCGGTCTGGTAGGTCTCCAAGAGCGCCGCGATCGTGCGCGGGAACGCGAGCGCCGACCCGTTCAGGGTGTGCACGTAGCGCGGTTTGCCGGTGCCGGCGGCGCCGCCCGGACGCGCACGGGTCGATAGCCGCACGGCTTGGAAGGCCTCGAGGTTGGAGAGCGACGAGACCTCGAGCCACCGCTCTTGACCGGGGCTCCAGACCTCCAAGTCGTACTTCTTCGCCTGCGTGAAGCCCATGTCGCCGGTGCACATCAACAGCCGCCGGTACGCCAAGCCGAGCTCCTCGAGCAACCCCTCGGCCAGTTCGGTCATCGCCTCGAGCGCCGCGTAGCTGTGTTCGGGCCGCGTGAAGTGCACCATCTCGACCTTGTCGAACTGGTGCACCCGGTTGAGCCCGCGGACGTCCTTGCCGTAACTGCCCGCCTCGCGTCGGAAACAGGGCGTGTAGGCGCAGTACCGGATCGGGAGCGCGTCTTCGTCGAGGATCTGACCGCGGTGCAGGTTGGTGACGGAGACCTCGGAGGTGGGGATCAGGTACGCGCCATCCGCGACCTGGTACATCTGCCCCTCCTTGTCGGGCAGCTGCCCCGTGGCGGTGGCCGAGGCTTCGTTCACCAGCAGCGGTGGGGCGATCTCGACGTAGCCGGCCGCGGTCAGCCGATCGAGGAAGTACCCGGCGAGCCCGCGCACCAAGCGCGCACCCTGCCCCTTGAACACCGGGAAGCCCGCGCCCGTGAGGGTGACGCCGGCGGCGAGGTCGAACCAGCCGCGCTCCTCGCCCAGCTCCCAATGGGGCTTCAACCCTGCCCCGGTGCGCCGCTCGCCGCGCTCGTGGACGACCACGTTGTCGTGTTCGCTCGCTCCGTAGGGCACGGACGCGTGCGGTAGGTTCGGGATCTCGAGCAGGAGCGCGTCGATCTGCGCCGCGACGCTGCGGTCGCGCTCCTCGAGGGCCTTGACGTCACTGGCGAGCTGCCCGACGTCGCGCATCAGGTCGTCGGCGCTTTCCCCGCGGCGCTTGCGCTCGCCGATCTCGCGGCTGCGGGTGTTGCGCTCGGCCTGCTTGGCCTCGAGCTCCAACCGCAGGACGCGGCGCGCCTCGTCGGCGAGCAACAGCGCCTCGAACGACGCGAGGGCCTCGGGTAGCTGTTTGGCACGGATCGCTCGGCGGACGGCGTCGGCCTGGTCGCGCAGGGTGCGGAGTTCGAGCATGGCTCCGAGTCTACCGCCGCCACCGACGCGCGGGTCCGCGCCCGGTCCGGGCTCAAAGCCGGATCGGGCGGGTGGTAGCCTGTCGACCACGATGGTCGAAGCGCTCACCTACCGCCTCACGCACCGCGGCAAACCTGCCGGTCGCCTGCTCGTCCGCAGCGGCGAGCGGGGTCGGATCGCGGTCGTCGAGGCGCGCATGCAGCTCCAGGGGGCGTTGGGCGCCGCTACCGTCACCCAGACGAGCCGCAGCCATGCGCACAAGCACCACAGCCTGAACTGGAACGAAGCCACCGAGGGGCGCGGCGACGGCCGCCCCTTCGAGGTGCGCTTCGATGCCGACGCGGGGCTGGTGCACGCGACGATCGGACGCCACGACAGCGCCACGGCCCCCTACCTCGTCGCCTACCGCGACCCGCTGTCGCTCGTGCGCGAGCTGCGCGCGCTCGCCGCCCGGCTCGCCGCGGGCGCCGCCGCACCGACCGCACCGTGGCGCGTGCCGATGCTCGGCAAGGACGTCGTCGTCGCCCGCGTGGTCGACCTGACGGTCGACGTACCCGGGGGTCCGCGGTCGGCGCTCGGCTTCGTGCTCCATCCAGGAGGCAGCGTCGTCGCGATCGACCGCGCCCCTCCGCACGCGCCGCTCCGGTTGGTCCAGCGGCTGCCCGAAGGGGTCCTGGAGGCGCTGCTCGTCGAGGTCGGCGAGGAACCGACGATGGCGGGGCTCCAGGACGAACCGGCGACGCGCGACGCGGGCAAGGCTGGAGGGCGCAAGCGCCCCCGGCGGCGGCGGCGCAGCCGCGGTCGTGGCTGACGCGGCCCACGCGCACCCCCGGAGCGCGGAGGCGGACGGAGACGCCTACGTCGCCGCGGTGGACTGGCTCATCCGCCAACGCCGCGACGGCCGACCGCGCGATCCAGCGGTCGCGGCCGAGCTGCTCGCGCGCTGGCGGAAGCCGTTGCCCCCGGCCGTCGTGCACGTCGTCGGTACCAACGGCAAGGGGACGGCGACGCACCTGCTGGCCGCGATGGCGCAGGCGGCGGGCCACCGCACCGGCCGCTTCACGTCGCCGCACGTCGAGGACCTGCGCGAGCGCGTCGCGATCGACGGCGTCCCCCCGACGCGGGCGGACGTCGTGCGCTTCGTCGACCGCGCCCGTACCCTGACCGCGCCCGGGATCGGCTTCTTCGAGTGGACGCTCGTCTGGGCCGTCGAGGCGTTCGCCGACGCCGGCGTCGATCTGGCCGTCGTCGAGGCGGGGGTCGGCGCTCGTCGCGACGCCACCCGCGCCCTGCCGAACGTGATCGGCACGGTCCTGACGAACGTAGACCTCGACCACGTCGAGACGCTGGGCCCCACCCTCGAGGACGTCGCGCGCGACAAGGCGGCGGTCGCGCGCGTCGGCGTGCCGCTGGTCACCGGCGCGCGCGGCGTGGCGCTCGAAATCGTGGCCGCCGAGGCCGCCGCGGTCGGTGCGCCCCTGATCGCCATCGACGCAGCCTCGCCGCTCGCGGCCTGGCCCGTGGGCGCACCGGCCGCACTGGCCGGGTGGCCGTCGACGCGCCACGAGACCGCGCGCCTCGCGGTCGCGCTCGGACGCACGCTCGGTTGGCCCGAAGCGGCCCTCGCCGCCGGGCTCGCTGCACCGCCGCCGCCGGCGCGCTTCGAACGCTTCGTCGTGCCCGGCGCCCACGGCCCGGTGATGGTGGTGCTCGATGGTGCCCACGACCCCGCCGCCGCGGCGCGCCTGGCCGCGGAGCTGCCCGTGGGGTTCGTGCTCGTGTACGGTGCGCTGGCGCGAAAGCAGGCGGCCGCGACGCTGGCGCCACTGCGCGCGCGCGCGGCGCTCGTGCTCCACACCGTGGCCGACGCGGAAGAACCCTGGTACGCCAGCGCCGATGGCGCCGCGTACGCCGATCCCGAAAAGGCGCTGGCGGCGGCGGTCGCGCGCGCCGAGGCGCTCGGGGCACCGGTGGTGGTCGCCGGGTCGCTGCACCTCGCGGGGCGCGTGCGGCCCTGGCTGCGGGCGCGCTCGGTCTCCGCGTCCGTCGCCGGCGACGGCGCCGAGGCCGCCACTGCGGCCGCCACTGCGGCCGCCACTGCGGGTGCTAAGCTCGGGGGTCGATGGGACGCGTCGGGTTCGTCAGCTTAGGTTGCCCCAAGGCGCTCGTGGACAGCGAGCGCATCCTCACCGAACTGCGGGCGGAGGGCTACGAGCTCGTGCGCACGTACGACGAGGCCGACGTCGTCGTGGTCAACACCTGCGGCTTCATCACCCCGGCGGTCGAGGAGTCACTCGCGGCGATCGGTGAAGCACTCGACCGCAACGGCCGCGTCGTCGTCACCGGCTGCCTGGGCGAGCGCCCCGAGGAGATCATGGCGCGCCACCCCAGCGTGCTGGCCGTCACCGGCCAGGCCGACGTCGCCGGCGTGATGGCGGCGGTGCGCGAAGCG
This sequence comes from Trueperaceae bacterium, assembly GCA_046260675.1. GTDB lineage: Bacteria > Deinococcota > Deinococci > Deinococcales > Trueperaceae > JAABTL01. The sequence continues at coordinate 28,329 of JBHEOT010000021.1, forward strand.
CTGCCGCTGGACGCGCGCCCCTTCGCGGGACTGCTGCCCGTCGTCGGCGACGGCCGCGGCGGCGCGCTGACGCGCGGCGTCAAGCTCACGCCGCGCCACTACAGCTACCTCAAGATCGCCGAGGGGTGCGACCACCAGTGCAGCTTCTGCATCATCCCGCAGATGCGCGGGCTGCAGGCCAGCCGCGACGCGGCCGACGTGCTGTTCGAGGCGACCCGGTTGGTCGCGACGGGCACCAAGGAGCTCGTCGTGATCTCCCAGGACACCAGCGCGTACGGGACCGACCTGCGCCACCGCACCAGCGACTTCCAAGGCCACCCCGTGGCCGCGCACCTGGTGCCGCTCGTGCGCGAGCTCGCGGCGCTGGGCGCCTGGGTTCGGCTGCACTACGTCTACCCGTACCCGCACGTGCGCGAGCTGATCCCGTTGATGGCGGAGGGGGCGCTGCTCCCCTACCTCGACGTGCCGCTGCAGCACGCATCGCCGAGCGTGCTGCGCGCCATGCGACGCCCGGGCGGCGCCGAGAGCCACCTGCGTACCATCCAGGGTTGGCGCGCGATCTGCCCCGACCTCGCCATCCGCTCGACCTTCATCGTCGGCTTCCCGGGCGAGACCGAGGCCGACGTCGACCTGCTCGTCGACTTCCTGCGCGAAGCGCGGCTCGACCGCGTCGGTGCGTTCACCTACTCGGAAGTGCCGGGCGCGACCGCGAACGCCCTCCCCGGCGCCGTCCCCGAGGAGGTCAAGCGCGCGCGCTACGCGCGCGTCATGGAGGCGCAGCAGGCCGTGTCGGCCGCGCTGCAAGCGGCCAAGGTCGGGCGCACGCTCCAGGTCATCATCGACGACGTCGGCGACCTGCCCGGGGCGATGATCGGCCGCACCCACGCCGACGCCCCCGACATCGACGGCCGGGTGCTGCTCGAGACCGACGGCACCGTCGCGATCGGCGACGTGGTCGAGGCGCGCGTCACCGCCGCGGACGCCTACGACCTGCACGCGGTCGCGACCCGGGTGGTGCCCTGGCGCCCGAACGTCCCCACGTGGGGCGTCGCGCCGGCGCACCCCGGCCGCTGACGCGCAGAGACCCCCGGGGCGCTAGCCGCGCACCGGTCCGCGCCGCATGGCGATCCTCTCGAACTCGACCTCGGGCACCTCTTCGCGACCGCCGGAGCGCTGCGTGATCATCAGACGCAACTCGTGCGGGCTCGTGGACGCGTACACGGCGTCTTCGAGCGTGATCGCGCCCGACAGGTAGAGCTCGACCAGGTGCTGGTCGAAGGTCTGCATGCCGCGCAGGTTGTCCTGCATCAGCGCGTCCTTGATCAGCGCCGTCTTGGTATCGTCCTTGATGTAGTCGCGGACGAGCGGGGTGTTGACCAGCACCTCGTTCGCCAGCTGGCGACCCGGCCCGTCCGCCCGCGGCAGCAGGCGCTGCGAGAGGATGCCGAGCAGCGACTCCGCGAGCAGGATGCGGATCTGCTGGCGCTCGTGCGGCGGGAAGAAGTCGATGACGCGGTTGACGGTGCGGATCGCGTCGAGGGTGTGCAGCGTCGAGAGGACCAGGTGCCCGGTCTGGGCGGCGGTCAGCGCCGCCTCGACGGTGGCCTTGTCGCGCATCTCACCGACCATGATCACGTCGGGGTCCTGACGCATGGCGTACTTCAGGGCGTCGACGAAGTCGCTCGTGTCGAGGCCGATCTCGCGCTGGATGACCAGCGACTGCCGGTTCTGGTGGAGGAACTCGATCGGGTCCTCGATCGTGATCACGTTCTTGGGGTAGCGGCGGTTGATGAAATCGACCATCGCCGCGAGCGTCGTCGACTTGCCCGAACCGGTCGGTCCGGTGATGAGCACGAGGCCGCGCGGCTGGCTCGCGAGCTCGCTGACGACCGCCGGCGGCAAGCCGAGCGCTTCGAAGCTCGGGATCGCGTCGGCAACGACGCGCATGACCATCCCGACCGACCCGCGCTGCCGGAAGACGTTGCAGCGGAAGCGGGCGACCGCCGGGATGGTGAAGGCGAAATCGAGCTCGTGGCGATGGCGGAACAGCTCGCGCTGACCGTCGGTCATCATCGCCAGGGCGATCTGCTCGGTCTGTTCGGGCGTGAGCATCGGCACGCCCTCGTACGCGACGAGCTCGCCGTCGAGCCGAAGGTGCGGCGCCGCGCCGGCCTGCAGGTGGATGTCGCTGGCGCCGCGCGCGACCATGCCCTTGAGCAGGTCGGCCATGCGGAGCCCGCGGGGGGTCGGCGCATCGCTCATCGCGGCGCCTTCGCCGAACCGAGTGGGGTCATGCGGCAGTGTAGTCCGGGGCGCAGCGCCCGTGCTGTGAAGGGGGCCGCGTGGCGCCGCGCACCGCCGTACCTCACAGGATCTTCGACAAGAAGTTCTTCGTTCGCTCCTCGCGCGGATCGGTGAAGAAGTGCTCCGGCGGACCGACCTCGACGATCTGCCCCATGTCCATGAACACGACCCGGTCGCCGACCTCGCGCGCGAAGCCCATCTCGTGGGTCACGACGATCATCGTCATGCCCTCCTTGGCCAGGTTGACCATGACGTCGAGCACCTCGCCGATGACCTCCGGGTCGAGCGCGGACGTCGGCTCGTCGAACAGCATCACCTTGGGGCCCATCGTCAGCGCCCGCGCGATGGCGACCCGCTGCTGCTGCCCGCCCGACAGCTGCCCCGGGAACTTCTCCGCCTGCTCCGGGATCCCGACCTTCTCGAGGAAGTAGCGCGCGCGCTCCTCGGCCTTGCTCTTCTTCCACTTGCGGACGCGGATGGGGGCCAGGGTGATGTTCTCCAAGACGGTCAGGTGCGGGAACAGGTTGAAGGACTGGAACACCATGCCCGTCTCACGCCGGACGTGGTCGATGTTGCGGACGTCGTCGGTCAGCTCGGTGCCGTCGACGACGATGCGCCCCTGTTGGTGCTCCTCGAGGTGGTTGATGCAGCGGATGAGCGTCGACTTGCCCGAGCCCGAGGGCCCGATGACCACCACCACCTCGCCCCTGTTCACCGACAGGAAGATGTCGCGCAGCACGTGGAACTCGCCGAACCACTTGTTGAGCCCGTCGATCTCGATGATCCGGTCGCCACCGGAGGGGGCGTCGGCGCGAACGGGAGCAGGGGCGGTTGCGGGCTGCGTGCTCATGCGGGACCTCCGGCCAGGGCGTTCGGGGTTCGGCGGATCATCGCGTCCCCACCCCCAGGCGCTTCTCGAGCTGCCGGCTCGCGGCCGACATGCGGTAGGCGAAGAAGAAGTAGACGGACGCGACGAACAGGTAGACCTCGAGCTTGACGCCGCCGGTGACCAGGAGCGACTCCGGCTGCACGGACACCAGCTCGGCGACCCGGAAGAAGTCGGCGAGGCCGACGATGAAGACCAGCGAGGTGTCCTTGAACAGGCCGATCGCCTGCCCGACGATCGCGGGGATGACGGCCCGGAGCGCTTGCGGCAGCACGATCAGGCGCATGGTCTGCCAGCCGTTGAGGCCCAGCGCGCGCGCCGCCTCGGACTGCCCACCGGGGACGGCCTGCAGGCCGCCACGGACGTTCTCGGCCATGTAAGCGGCCGAGAACAGCGTGATGGCCACGTATGCGCGCAGGATCGAGGGGAGGTTGTTCGGGTCGGTGTTGAGCAGCAGCGGGAGCAGCAGCGAGGCGATGAACAGCCACATGATCAGCGGCGCGCCGCGCACGACCTCGATGAAGGCGATGCACGTGTACTTGATCGCCGGCAGCTTGCTGCGGCGCCCCAGCGCGAGCGCGACGCCCAGCGGGAAGCTCGGGATGATGCCGGTGAAGAGGATCAGCGTGAGCAGGAAGCCGCCCCAGTCGCGGGCGGGCACCACGCGCAGGAGCCCTTCGCCCGGCTGCACGCCGTAGAGGACGAAGAAGCCGAGGAAGAGCCACGCCGCCCACGCCCAGGGCAGTACCTTGAGCGTGGGGCGCGGCGCGGCGCGCCCCAGGAGGAAGCCGACGGCCGCCACGACGACGACGAGCGTCCACCACAGGCGCACCGAGGGCCAGAAGATCAGCGCCACGGTAGCGATGACGGCGACGAAGCCGCTGATCCAGAAGAAGGCGCCCCGGACGATCTCGTTCTCGCGCGCGGCGCCCGACATCGCGCCCAACAGCCCCATCATCACCGCCGCGATCGACAGCGGCCGCCACAGGAGCTCGGTGGGGTAGCGGTACGCGCCGAAGAGCTTCTGGTTGCGCCAGACCTGCGCCCAGTGGGCGTCGAAGAAGATGAAGCCGATCAGGTTGACGAGCACGGCGCCGACCACCGCGCCCGCGACGACCGTCAGCAGCGTGTTCGCAGGAGAGCTGAAGAGGTTCGAGCGGAGCCAGGCGCGGACGCCGATGACGTCGGCCGGCGCGGGGCGGGAGGGGATGACCTCGAACACGTCAGCGCTCCACTAGGGCCAGCCGGTCGTTCACCACGTTGAGCACGTAGGCGAACACCAGGCTGATGACGAGGTACGAGACGACCAGCAGGAGCGCGATCGGGATCGACGCGCCGGTCTGGTTCGCCACGATGCCGGCGACCACGAAGAGCTCGGCGTACCCGGCGAGCGGCGCGAGCGAACTGTTCTTGGTCAGGTTGAGGAACTGGCTGATCACCGGCGGCAGCACGATGCGCAGCGCCTGCGGGAACACGACCAGCGTGAAGATCTGATAGCCCGAGAGGCCGAGCGCCTGCGCCGCCTCCCGCTGCCCCTTGGCCACCGCCTGGATGCCGCCGCGGACGATCTCGCCGATGAACGCCGACGTGTAGATGACGAGCGCCAGGAGCAGCGCCAGGTAGTTGACCGTGAAGCGCATGCCCCCCTCGTAGCTGCCGACCGGGACGTGGACGCGCGAGAGGACGAGCGGCCCCGCCGGCCGCAGTTCGACGTCGGCGACGAGCACCCCGGCGCCGTCGCCGTCGGCGTCCGGCACCGCGCCGAAGACGCTGAACGAAGGGGCAGCCTCAGGGACGGTCTCCGTCGCGCCGTCGGCACCAGCGACCGCAGCGAACGACGGGGTTCGGATCTGGCCGTCGCGATCGGCGACGATGGGGCGCTCGTACCCCTCGATGTTCATGACGAGGCGCACGCCGTTGAAACCGAGGCCGGTCTCGGCGTCGCGTTGCTCGCCTTCCGTGAAGGCGCCGTCGCCATCTCGGTCGACGTACACGAGGCCGCGGCTCGGGAAGGCGAAGTAGTGCACCCGGTACCCGGCCTCCTCCGCCGCCGCCTCGTCCACGAAGCCCACCTCTACGTCGTCGACGTCGTCCTCGAAGATGAGCGCGAAGCGGAAGGTGGCGTCGACGTTGCGCCGCGACTCGACCAGGTTCTGCGTGGTGGTGGTCAGTCGCGCGTTCGCGATGCGCACGGTCGTCAACGCGAACGGTGCGACCGGCTCGTCCGCGCTGCGCACGCCGTCGCCGTCCAGGTCTTGGAAGACCGTGCCGCGGCCGCGCTCGACGTTGAAGTCGATCGCGTACGTGTCCGGGACCGCCGTCCCGATCGATGCCACGAAGTACCCCACGGCAGCGGTCACGGTGAACGCGACGAGCGGGAAGGGCCACACGCGCCCCACGCGGTCGGCGCGCTTGAGCGCACGGTCGCGCCATACGGCCACGACGACCGCGAGCGCGAGCGCCGCCAGCAGCCAAGGAACCCAAGCTCCGAACCGGTAGCTCGGGTAGAGGAACGGGAACGCCAACCCGACGTTCGACAACAGGATGCCGCCGGGAAGCTCGATCGGGTTGTTGAGGCGGGGCGGGATCGGCAGCAGGACCGCGGTGTACCAGAAGACGATCTGTACGGCCAGCGGGATGTTGCGGAGCAGTTCGATGTACACGGTCGCAAGGGTGCGCACGAGCCAGTTGGTCGCGAGCCGCATGACGCCGACCAACACGCCGATCACCGAAGCGAGCACGACGCCGATGAGCGCGATCTTCAGCGTGTTCAGGAATCCGATCAGGAGCGCCCGCCAGTACGGGTCGCTCACCGAGTACGGAATGGGGGTCTCGGCGATCGGGATCCCAGCCCGCGACCCCATCCAGGAGAAGTCGGCGGGCAGGTTCGCCGTGCGCAGCGCGGTCAACACGTTCGAGACGAGGAGGCCGACGCCGAGCGCGATGGCGAGGACGAACACCACCTGCACGACGGTGCCGATGGTCTTGACGTTGCGCCAGAACGGGATCCGCTCCGGAGCGGTCGAGGACGTCACGGACGCTCCGTCACGAAGGCACCGTCCAGGGGTGGGTCTCGATCACCGAACCGGCGATCGGCGTGCGTCCGGCCACGCAGTCGGACGAGGAATACGGGTCGCTCGATCAAAACAAGATACGCCGGTCGCTGGGGGCGGCGCGAACGCCGCCCCCAGCGCGCGAGGTCGAACTCAGCGGAAGGGGATCCCGTACAGGATGCCGCCGTTGGTGTACAGAGCGTTCAGGCCACGCGGGATGTCGAACTGCGAGTCCGCGCCGATGTGCCGGTCGTAGATCTCGCCGTAGTTGCCCACCGCGAGGATCGCGCGGTAGAAGGCGTCGGCGTCGAGCCCGAGGCCCTCGACGTTGGCGGGGTCGGTGCCGAGCATGCGCTGCACGTCCGGGTTCGGGGCGGTGCGCGCGGAGTCGACGTTCGCCTGGGTGATGCCGAACTCCTCGGCGTTGATCAGCGATTGGACGGTCCACGAGACCACGTCGAACCACTCGTCGTCGCCGTGGAGCACGGCGGGCCCGAGCGGCTCTTTGGAGATGGTGGCGTCGAGGATCATGTGGTCGCCAGGGACCCGGAGGCTCGGCTGGAACGATGCCAGACCGGACTTGTCCGTGGTCCAGCCGTCGCACTGGCCGTCGTCGTAGGCGGCGACGAGCTGCGGCGCCTGCTCGAAGATGACCGGGGTGTACTGGACGTCGAGCGCGGCCATGACGTCGGCGAGGTTCAGCTCGGTCGTGGTGCCGGACTGGACGCAGACCGCGCGGCCCTCGAAGTCGGCGAGGTCTTCGATGCCGGAGTCGCGGCGCACCATGAAGCCCTGACCGTCGTAGAAGGTCGTGGGGGCGAAGTTGAGGCCCACGGTGGTGTCGCGGCTGCTGGTCCAGGTGGTGTTGCGAATGAGCACGTCGACCTCGCCCGACTGGACGGCGGTGAAGCGCTCGCCGGCGGTCAGCGGGCGGTACTCGACGGCGTCGGCGTCGCCGAGCACGGCGGCGGCGATCGCCTTGCAGAAGTCGACGTCGAAGCCCGAGAAGTTGCCGTCGGGGTCGACGACGCCGAAGCCGGGAAGGGTTGCGTTGACGCCGCAGCGCAGGGCGCCGCGATCTTGGATCTCGGCGAGCCGGCCTTGGGCCAGCGCCGTGCTGGCAAGGGCCACTACGAGAACGAGAAGAACCTGAAGGGTCTTGCGCATGGGTCCACCTTTCGTCGAGTGCGTACGTCGAGTGCGTGCGTCTACTTCTTGGTACGAGATGCCCGAACGGGTACGTTTATGCGGGCCTCGCGTCAACATACCGAGCCGGACGCAGCCTTGTAAAGGCGCGAACCGATCCGTGTATTCACGTTGAGCACACACTCACTCTGTGTCGTACGACAGTACACAGCGGCACGGGGCCGAGCGCGGCACGCTCCGTCGGACGGACGTTCAGCCCCCCTTGGGCGGGAGGCGCTCGGCGGCCGCTTCCACCGCCTCGCGAATCGCGTTGCGGAGCGACGTCGCGACGATCGACTGGCGCACCGTGCCCACGCGCAGGAGGCGCAGCGCCTGCTGCACGGCGTCGATGCTCACCTCGGCGTCGCGCGCGACCCCGCGGCCCGTGCCGAGACCGAGGATCCGGCCCGTCGCGACGTCGACGAAGCGGAGTTCGACCTCCACCACCACCGTCGTCACCGTGGCGCCGCCGAGGAACCCGGGCACGACCGCGCTCGAGCGATCGATCGACAACTCGGTCACCGCACCCACGAGGATCAGATCCGCGCCTACGAGCCTGCCGACGTTCGCGGCCGTCGTGGGATCGAAGCGATCGCTCTGACCCAAGTCCTGCTCCGCGAAGATGGCGGCCAGGTTGCGCCGCTCCACCAGCGCGAAGCGGTCGAGTTCGAACAGCTCACGCGTCACGACGTCGCCGATCCCGCTGCCGAGCTCCGTGAACAGACGCGCGTCGCGCTCCCGCGCAGGCAGCAGGCCGACGTCCACCCGCGTGGGGTCGGTTTCGATGTCGTACACCGCGACCAGGTAGCGCTGCTCGGCGCCGAGCGGCGCGAGTTGGAAGGGGCGCAGCTCGGTTCCCGCCGGAGCGACGTCGGCGCTCGGGGCGCACCCCGCGAGCGCGATGAGGACGGCGAAGAGCGCCGCGATCCGACGCGTGCCGGCGGTTCGAGGACGGCGATGCGCATGCATGCCGTCATGGTACCGGAGGGCGCGCACGCCCGGCGTTCGGCACCACCGGCAGCCGGGGGCCGACCCGCCATCACGGGAACGCGGCCGGACCCCGAGGGGCCCGGCCGCGTGGCCGAGCGTGCGCTGAGCCGGCCGCCTACGCGGCGGCCTCCTCGGCCGCCCGCTCCTCCGCATCGCGCGCCTCGAGCTTCGACTTGATGCGCTTGAGGACGGTGACCTCCTCGAGCGCCCGCTGGTCGAGGACGCTGCGGATGTCCTTGATCTGGCGGCCGATGTTGGGGATCACCAGCTGCTCGAGCGCGTTCACGCGCCGACTGGTCTTCTTGATCTCCTCGCCGATGCGCCGCAGGCGCGTCTCGGTGGCGGCGACCTTGATGATGGCCTCGGTGAGGGCGCGGAACTGCGCGGCCGCGTCGAGCGTGCGGGCGCCCGCCTCCACGGGCGAGAACGGGAGCACGCCGGCCTCGAAACTCGGCGGTTGGACCTGCGGCACCTTGACGCCGAACAGGTTCTGCACCGCGATCTCGACCTCGAGCGCGCCGGACTCGGCGAGCGAGAGGCTCTTGACCGCCTCGGGGCCGTCCCAGGCGTTCGCCAGGAACAGCGAGAGGTACGCCTCCTGGCTCACGTTGGTCAGCTCGCGCCGCGCCTCCAGCGCCACCTTCACCAGCTTGAAGAACTCGCCGATCAGCGCGTCGCGCTTGCGCTTGAGCAGGTCGGCGCCGCGGATCGCCAGCTTGAGCTGGTCGCGTCGCTGCAGCAGGTTCGAACGGGTGGGTGCGACGTTGTCGGCCATCGCGGCTTAGCGGCCCGATCCCGCGGAGCCCCAGAGCTCGTCCATCTTGGCGCCGTAGTACTTGTCGATCTGGTCGTTCGAGAGGCGCGTGAGCTCGCTCTTGGGCAGCTTGGAGAGGGTGTTCCAGGCGATGTCGAGCGACTCGTCGATCGTGCGGTTGGCGCTCCCTTGGTCGATGAAGACCTTCTCGAAATCGTCGGCGAACTTGAGGTAGAGCTTGTCGTTCTCCGACAGCGCGTCCTCCCCGGTGATCGCCACCAGGCGCCGAAGGTCGAGGCCGTTGGCGTACGCCGCCTGCAGCTGGTCGGCCACGCCCTTGTGGTCGGTGCGCGTCTTGCCCGGCCCGATCCCGTTGTTCATCAGGCGCGAGAGCGACGGGCCAGGGTTGATCGGCGGGTAGACGCCCTTGTTGTGCAGGTCGCGCGCCAGGTAG
>JBHEOT010000210.1:0-356 GCA_046260675.1 Trueperaceae bacterium
CGCCAGATCGATCCGTACGTCGCCGAAGTCGCCCAGCTCCGGCACGATGATTTCTTGGTGCTGCACAGCGTCTTGCTCGGTTACCACTCCCCTGGCGCGATCGCGGACCGATTGGCGCGCTCGGCCCCGTCGGTGGCCCGCGCCCTCGGCCACTTGGAGGCCGAAGGGTTGGTGCGCGTCGAAGACGACCCCGACGACCGCCGTCGCCGCATGGCCCACGTGACGGAAACGGGCCGCGCTCGCCACGCCCTCGCCACGCGCGCGGCGACCGAGCGCTTCGACGCCCTCCATCCGGACGTCGATCCGGCCAGTCTGCGCGTCGCCGCCGACGCGCTCGAAGCGGTCTGGCTGCAGAT
>JBHEOT010000210.1:472-873 GCA_046260675.1 Trueperaceae bacterium
GAAATCGGCGCTCTCCTCGTCGAGTAGGTGCCCGAGCACGTCGAGGACGCTCCACGCGTCCGGGCTCGGACGGTAGTCGGCCTCTTCGTCGCCGACGTCGGCGACGAAGCACTCGATCGCCTCGGCCCCGACCGCCAAGCGGCTTCGCGCCTCGTCGACGTCCATACCGAAGCATGCACCCACGGCGCGGGCGCCGCCGTGACGTACGGCCGACGCGCCGGCGCGGGACCGCGCCGCGGGTCAGTTGAGGACGCGGCTCCGGTCGCGCTCGAGCCGGACCCGCGGGCGACCGGCCTCGAACGCGAGCCAACCGAGGTCGCCTGGGCGTGCCTCGGTCGGCGCCCGGCGCAGGTCGATCTCGTACGCGCGCCCGGTGTCGGTCGAGTGCCACACCTGCAGCC
>JBHEOT010000211.1:0-871 GCA_046260675.1 Trueperaceae bacterium
GTCTCGGAGCGCACGAGCGGCGTCATGTCGATCAGGCCGTCGACCACCTGGTACGTCGCGGCTTGGTTCTGGTAGGCGACCACCAGGTCGGGCGTCTCGTCGCTCCCGAGCAGCACGAGCATCTTGTTGAAGATGTCGCCGTAGCCGCCCTGGTTCTCCTCGATCACGGTGATGCCGTAGGGGTTCGTCGCGTTGAAGTCGTTCACGATCTCGACGAGCATGTCCTGGCGGATGCCGGAGTGCTGGTGCCAGAAGGTGACCGTCTGACCGGTGGGGTCGACGTTCTCGTAGTCGCTCTGCGCGGACGCCGTGGCGGCGAGCACGAGCGCGGCGAGGAGGGCGAGGAAGCGCTTCATGGTGGGGCTCCTTCCGAACGGGGGGCGATCGGGGTCGACCACGGGCCGTGTGCCCGACGGGTCCAGGATACGAGGTTGACGCGGCGCCGTCATGGCGTCGTCAGCACGCGGCCCCACGCCGCCTTCACCGTTCACCGTCACCCCTTGAGGCCCGACGTGGCGATGCCCTCGGTGAACTGCCGCTGGGTGAAGAAATACAGCACCAGCACGGGCACGATCGTGATGACCGAGCCGGCCATGAGCAGGTGCGTCTGCGGGCCGGCGTCGTCGATGAAGTTCGCGAGGCCGACCGCCAGCGGCCGCCACGTGGGGTTGGTCGTCACCAGCAGCGGCCAGAGGAACTCGTTCCAGGCGTTCACGAAGGTGAGCAGCGTGGCGGTGATCAGCACCGGCTGGCTCATCGGCACCACCACGGTCGTCAGGAACCGCAGGTGGCCGGCGCCGTCCATGCGCGCTGCGTCCCACAGTTCGCTCGGGATCTGCGCGAAGAACTGCCGGAACAAGAAGATGATGAA
>JBHEOT010000212.1:0-363 GCA_046260675.1 Trueperaceae bacterium
TCCGAAGCGTGAACGTGACGCTGGTCGTCGCGATCGACCAAGGGGACACCCAGGTCGAGCGCGAGATGACGGTCGAGTACTTCCCCCGCAACGTGCTCTCGAGGTGAACCTGATGACGAACCGCCCATCCTCCACCCGCCGCGGGTTCGCCGTCATCACGGCGCTCCTGCTCACCGTCGTCCTGAGCGCTTTGCTGGTCGCGATGTTCGCGCTCACGCGCACCGAGATCGCCTCGAGCGGGATCAACGCGGACATCACGTCCGGCTTCTACGCCGCCGAGGCCGGGCTCAACGTGCGCGGCGAGCTCATCCGGCGCGAGTTCCAGGGCTACAACCGGCCCTCGGGCACGTCGCCGGACGCCGC
>JBHEOT010000212.1:606-866 GCA_046260675.1 Trueperaceae bacterium
ATCCAGTACCGGTACTCGGTGTTCTCGGAGGCGGTGCCGGCGAACGACGACCGGCCCGAAGCGCTGCTCGAGATGATCTTCCGCGTCCGCCTCGTTCCGCTGTTCCAGTTCGCCGCCTTCTACGACAAGGACCTCGAGATCGCTCCGGGACCGAATATGACCCTCGACGGCCGGGTGCACGCCAACGGCGACCTCTACCTCAACACGGGCGCGACCCTGCGGATCAACGGCCAGGTAACCGCCGCCGTGCGGTCCGGCGG
>JBHEOT010000213.1:0-347 GCA_046260675.1 Trueperaceae bacterium
GGCGATCTACCTGTCGGTCGTCGGCTTCAACCTGCTCGGCGACGCGATCCGCGACGTGCTGGACCCGCGCTTGACGGGGGTGTAGGGAGGCGCGGGCCTCAGGCCCCGCCGATCCACACCGCCACGTCCGGATGGACGGCCGCGAGCCCGCGGTCGAAGGTCGCCAGTCTGCCCATCCGGGCGCGTGCCAGCGCGGCGAGGTAGGCGTCGGTCACCTGGCGGTGGCCGTCGACCCGGTTCCAGTCGATGGCGTCGGCGCCGAGATCCGCCGTCCAGAAATCGTGGCGGGGGTGCCGGGTGAGCGCGGCGAGCACGGCGGCGGCGTCGCGGCCCGGCCATCCCTCGCG
>JBHEOT010000213.1:452-857 GCA_046260675.1 Trueperaceae bacterium
ACGACCAGGGCGATGAGCACGTTGGCGTCGAGCAGCGTCATGCCGGAGGCTCGTCCTCGAGCGAGCGGACGTCCTCGCTGGTGACCACGCGGCCGATGGACACGACCGGGAGGCTGGTCCGCTGGCTGCGGGACACGGGCGGCGCGAGGCTCGGCTCGAGGCCGCGACGCACCAGGTCGGCCACCACCTCGCTCAGACTGCGAGACGTGTCGCGCGCGATGGCCTTGGCGCGCTCGATCAGCTCCGCGGGAAGGTCGATCGTGGTTCGCATGGATGCATCGTAGCATCGTGATGCAGTGATGCGTGAGGACGTGAGGGGCATGCGGCCATCTTCCGCTACGGGCGATATGCGTCCCGCTGCCGCAACGGCCTCAGCCGCCCGCCAGCGCCACCAGCCCGTCCGCC
>JBHEOT010000214.1:0-306 GCA_046260675.1 Trueperaceae bacterium
GTGCTGGGCGGCGCGCTCCTGGCGAGCGTCGGCTCGAGGCGCATGCTGATCGTCGCGGTCGCCACGATGGCGCTCCGGCTGCTGCTCTCGGGGGTGATCACCGACTACGCCGCGCTCGCGCTGGTGCAGGTCTTGCACGGGCCGTCGTTCGGCGTGCTGTGGATCGCCGGCGTGGCGTACGCGCGTGAGCTCGCCCCACCGGGGAGCCGAGCCGTGGCGCAGGGGCTCTTCCTCGCCGTGACCGGCGGCCTCGGTGGCTTCGCCGGGAGCCTCCTCGGCGGCGTGACGTACGACGCGTTCGGCGGG
>JBHEOT010000214.1:596-857 GCA_046260675.1 Trueperaceae bacterium
CGGCCGCTGACGCTGGAGGTCTGGTACCCGGCAGCGCTGCCCGAAGGGGTCGTCGCGGGCGGCACCTACGACATCGTCACGCGCGACGGTACGCCCGCGCAGTTGAAGGGGCGCGGCGTCCGGGACGCCGAACCCGCGGTCGACGGTGGTCCCTACCCACTCGTCGTGCTGTCGCACGGCTACCCAGGCAACCGCTTCCTGATCGCCCACTTCGGCGAGAACCTGGCGAGCAAGGGGTACGTGGTCGTCTCGATCGATCAC
>JBHEOT010000215.1:0-372 GCA_046260675.1 Trueperaceae bacterium
CGGCAATACCCGCGCGGCCTACGGGCAGTATCTGCGCCTGGTCGAGCAATATCCCGACAGCGAGACCGGCCAGCGCGCCCTCGCCGAGATGGCGCTGGAGTTCAACGACTGGGACGCGGCGCGCCGCCATGGCCGCCTCGCCGCCGAGCTCGCCCCCGACGACCCGCTGGTGCAGGCCGTCAACGCCACCGTCGCCTATCGCGACGCGCGCGCCGGTGACGATCCCGAGACCGCCGCGGCGGCGGTGCGCCGCGCCAGCGCGCTGGTCGAGGACCATCCCGACCTGATGGCCGCGCGGCAGGTGCTGATCGACGATCTGATCCGCAGGCAGGACTGGACCGGCGCGCTGGCGGCCATCGACGCGGCGCTGGC
>JBHEOT010000215.1:543-856 GCA_046260675.1 Trueperaceae bacterium
TCTCGGCGCGCGCGACGCCGCCATCGCGGAGCTCGAGACGCTGGTCGAGCGGATGGACCCCTCCGACGAGCGGCGCGACATCATGGTCATGCTGGCGCGGATGCGCGACGCCACCGGCAACCGCGTCGGCGCCCGCGCGCTGGTCGAGGACGTGCTGGCGCAGGACCCCGCCCAGGTCGCGGCGCTCAAGATGCGCGCCGGCTGGCTGATCGAGGGCGACCGCGTGGACGCCGCCATCGCCGCGCTGCGCACCGCCCTGGGCGAGGCGCCCGAGGATGCCGGCGCGATGACCCTGCTCGCCCGCGCCCACGAG
>JBHEOT010000216.1:0-473 GCA_046260675.1 Trueperaceae bacterium
GGGGAGCGTATCGTCGGCCGCGGGACCGCCGTCGGCACGCTGGTGCACGATGCCCTCGCGCGCGTCCGCGCGCGCGTCGGCGCCGGCGGAGATGAGCTGGCCGGACTTGCCGGTCAGGAGGTGCTGTTCCCCTTTCCCGCCGAGTCGCGCGCGGCCATCCTCGCCGAGGTCCAGGGCCTGCTGGATGGGTTCTGGGAACTGGTGGACGCGGGGGCGCTGCCCGGGCCGGGAGCCGCGGACGAGGAGCACGCCGAGCTTCCCTTCGCCTTCGAGGCCGGCGGCAGCACCTGGCAGGGCGTGATCGACCGGCTGACCCGCACGGGTGATGCGTGGCGGCTCGACGACTACAAGACCGACCGGCGGCTTGACCCCGAGCGATACCACTTCGCCATGGCCACGTACGTTCGGGCGGTGGAGCTGGTGCGCGGCGTGCGGCCGGTCGCTCGCCTCATCGACCTGCGTCGGCGACGGGT
>JBHEOT010000216.1:608-842 GCA_046260675.1 Trueperaceae bacterium
GATCGGGCTGTGCGCCGCGATCGGGTCGATCGGGCTGGACGCCGCGATCGGGGCGCGTACGCGCGTACTGGACGGCGTTTCCCGCCTTGCCGACGACCTCGAGGCAGGCGCCCGTGCGCAGGCAGTAGACCAGCTTCTGGGCCGTGCTGCGGCTCATCCCGGAGCACGCGGCGAGCTCGGCGGTGCCGAACGGATCGGCCAGCGCCTTGGGCAGCAGTGCGAGCAGGCCCGCGT
>JBHEOT010000217.1:0-392 GCA_046260675.1 Trueperaceae bacterium
GTCCGCGCCGTCAGCGCCGCCACCGGCCGCACCTACGTGACCTTCGACGACGACGTGATGCGCGCCGCCGCAGCGGCGGACCCCGTCGGGTTCGTGCGCGACCTTCCCGGCCCCGCGACGCTCGACGAGGTCCAGCGCGTGCCCGAGCTGTTCACGACGCTCAAGGCCGCCGTCGACCGCGACCGGACACCCGGTCGTTTCCTTCTGACCGGATCGGCGAACGTGTTCGCCATCCCACGCCTCGCCGACTCGCTCGCCGGCCGGATGGCGGTGCTGCGCCTGTACCCGATGGCCCAAGCCGAGCTGGCGCGCATCGAACCGACCTTCCTCGACCACCTGCTCGACGGGTCGTTCCCGATCGGCCGCGTCGAGCGCTCCGGCGCACCGTTGAC
>JBHEOT010000217.1:464-827 GCA_046260675.1 Trueperaceae bacterium
GCTCGGCCTCGGGCAGGAAGGGTTGAGCAAGGACCGGCACGCCTTCGGGCAGTACCTCGAGACCTTCGTGCTCCAGGAGCTCCGACGCCACGCCAGCGGGCGCGACGACGACCTGCGCTTCCACCACTACCGGGACCGCGACGACTACGAGGTCGACATCGTCATCGAACGGGGCGCCGGCACCGTCGCAGGCGTTGAAGTCAAGGGGGCGGCCACCGTCACCGACGGCGACTTCGCCGGCCTGAAGCGCCTGGCGCGTGCCGCAGGCAGCGACTTCGTCGCCGGGGTCGTCGTGTACGACGGCGACGCGCTGGTGCGCTTCGGCGAGCGGCTGTTCGCGGTACCGGTGCAGGCGCTCTGGCG
>JBHEOT010000218.1:0-247 GCA_046260675.1 Trueperaceae bacterium
TGGTACGCGAGGGTCTCTGGCAGCGCGTCGAAGAACGCCGCGTGGGCAGCGAGCACCGAACGGTTGCGGGTGCGGACGAAGGACACCAGGTCGGCGCGCTCGACGCGGTCGTCGTCGACGAACACGCCGCCGCGCATGACGTTGAAGAGCACGCTGGCGAGGTGGTGGTCGGTGGTGGCCCGGTCGCGGGTCCACTGGAACCCGTCGGCGCTGGCGACGATCGCCGCGAGGGCCTCGCGGGAGCGCC
>JBHEOT010000218.1:338-826 GCA_046260675.1 Trueperaceae bacterium
TCGGTCTCGGGCACCGGGGCCTCCCCGCGCCGGAACCGCTCCAGCTGTGCCGAGGTGAGTAGGCGGGCGCCGTCGAGCCCGAGCGCGAAGACGGTGGTCGCCCGCAGCGCCTCGCTCGGCTCCGCCAGGTCGGTCATGATCGAGCTCAGCGAGAAGAGGCCCAGGCCGGTGGCCGGCTCGAGCTCGCTGCGCTTGTAGGCGTCGACGAGGTTGCTCATGCCGGCCTGCATCGCCGCCGTCACGCCGGCCGGCAGGAGGTTCTGCAGGCCGTCGAGGACCTCCACCGAGCACGGCTCGGCCGCCGTCTCGCTCAGCTCGGCGGTGCGCACGAAGCCAAAGACGGCGCTGCCGCGCCAGCCGTAGCGGAAGGCGAGGCCCAGGTCGTGGTTAATCTCCTCGAAGACGACCTCGTCGCCGAGGACGCTCTTGTAGAGGTTGCGCTCGAGGCGGTACGCACCGCAGCCGCGTTCGGAGAAGGGCTCCCACAG
>JBHEOT010000219.1:0-234 GCA_046260675.1 Trueperaceae bacterium
CTCGACGATCTCGAACATCGGCTACATCGTGCTCGGGCTCGGCCTGGCCTCGCCCTACGCGGTGATCGGCGCCTCGGTGCACGTGTTCAACCATGCCCTGATCAAGGCGACCCTCTTCCTCGCCGCCGGCTCGCTCATCCACCAGACCGGCTTCCGGACGCTCTCGGACCTGCGCGGCGTCGCTCGCTCGATGCCGCAGACTTCCGCCGCGATGGCGATCGGCGCGGTGTCGAT
>JBHEOT010000219.1:549-826 GCA_046260675.1 Trueperaceae bacterium
CGCCCTGGTCGATGCGCGGACCGGTGCTGCTGCTGGCGTCCCTGTGCCTGATCCTCGGCGTCCTCGGCGGCATCCCGCTGAGCTTCGTCGAGCCGGCGGTCCTCGACCTGCTGCCGTTCTGGGGGCAGTGACGTGGAGGTCGTCGACGTCCGGCCGATCCTGGCGCCGTTCGTGTCGTTCCTCTGCGCCGGCCTGGTGTTCGGCTTCGGGCGCAGCATCTTCTGGCGCCGGTTCTTCACCTTCCTGGCGGCCTTCATCAAGATGGCGCTGGTCCTCT